>NZ_JBYCZP010000020.1:0-103185 GCF_057586295.1 Rhizobium sp. SRI_017
TAGCCGTCGTGACGTTCCTTGTCGGAATAGAGCGTCATCACCTCGGTCACGAAATCGTTGAGCAGGCGGCCGAGTGGATGCAGCATTTCCTCTTCCGACATGCCCTTGAGCCCAATGAAGAAATCGTCGCCGCCGATATGGCCGATGAATTCGTTGTCATGGAAGAAATAGCGGCGCATCAGCGCGGCGAAAAGCGAGATGGCGTGGTCGCCGGCATGGAAGCCGTAACGATCGTTGAACGGCTTGAAATTGTCGAAGTCGCAATAGCAGAGATAGCGGACCTGATCCGCATCGGCGCAGGCATGACGCAGGAAGTCGACGATGGCGAGATTGCCCGGCAGTCCCGTCAGCGGGTTCTGGTCGAGCGCTGTCTTGAGCTGCTTTTCATTGAGAATGCGGATGAGCGAGGCGGCGGAGACCACGCCGGCATAACGCATGTTCTCGGTCAGCAGGACGCAGTGGCAACCATCCATATTGGCGAAGGCAGCGACGAGATCCTCCGTATCGGAATCGAGGCTGATGATCGGGGCATTCTTCACGAAGAAGGACACGGGCCTGAGATAATCCCGGTTCTTCAGCAGGTCCCGGCCGAAGGGATGGTAGATGAATTCCTTGAGTTGGGTCTCCTGGATGATGCCGCGCGGCTCGTCATTGACGTTGAGAACCGGGAAATAGCTGTGCTCCGGGTTCATCCGGAACATCTCGAAGACCTTCTCGATCGAGTCATTTTCGTAGACGAAGGGCAGGCTCTCGATCTGCTTGCGGATCAGGAGCTCGTCAAGCGAACCGCCGCTGCCGCGCGCCTTCGAGTGATGCCGGAGATGCAGGAAGGAGGATCGCTGATCCTCGACATTCACCGAGGGCCGGGCGATGTACCAGCCCTGCACCATGTCGACGCCGAACTCGCGGCAGGCCAGGAATTCGGCCTCCGTTTCGACACCTTCGGCGATGACACGGATGCCGAGCGTATGGGCGATATTGACGATGTTGCGGACGAGGTGCTGCTTGCGCGGCGCATCGCCCAGGCCGTCGATGAAATGGCGGTCGATCTTGAGATAGTCGACGGGATAGTCGCAGAGCAGCTTGAACTCGCCGCGGCCGACGCCGAAATCGTCGATCGCGATCTTGAAGCCGGACCGCCGCATCTTGGCGAAGAGTTCGGCGAATTCGGGGATATCCGTGTTGTCGTAACGCTCGGAGAGCTCGAAGCAGATCGAGGACGGTGGGATGCCATGAACCCGGAGATGCTGGAGGAGGATGTCGAGCAGTGCCGAACCCTGGGGGATGAGGCGGAAGTCGAGATTGATGAACAATGTCGACGAGCGATAGCCTGATATCGAGGTGAATTTGGCAAGCGCCCGTCCGGACATCATCTGCTCGAGCGCAGCGAGCTGTCCGGTCTCCGCCAGGCGGTCGATAAGGTCGAGCGGCGAATTGAAGCCGAGCTGTTGATGGCCGCGCAGCAGCGTCTCGTAGCCGAAGGTGGCGCCGGTGGTCACCTCGACGATCGGCTGGAAGGCGCTGTCGAGCACCGTCTTGCCGAGGGCGAGCAGTTTCTCGCCCGCATATCGGACAGGAAAAGCGATGCGTTCGGCAGCGGCAGACATGAAAGCTCCAATGAAAATGCCTAGAGGTATTGGCCTCCAAACTTATTGGAAATGTTCAATAAATCGTTTTCTGAAGATGAAGCTTTCGTGACAGATTGGTGGATGCTTGCCGTGCACAACCACTGGCAATGCGCGGACCGACCGCAGCGGCGGGAGGGCTAGACGGGGCGCCTCACCGTGGAGTTGTGCTATTGTTTCGTCGTCATTGCGAAAGCAGCCAGCCGACCAGCTTCGAAGCGGCTGTCTCCTTGCTTTTGGTGGCGAGAAGCCAGTAGCCGCGATCGGTCGTCTCGATCGTCGGGCCGACGGCAACGAGCACGCGGTTGGCGATCATCTCATCGACCAGACCGGTCCAGCCAAGCGCAATACCCTGTTCACTGATGGCAGCCTGAATCACAAGCGAATAGGTGTTGAAGCTGATATCGCCTTGCTCCCTTTCGGCCTCGCGACGCAGTCCGAGTCGCGCGAAGAAGGCGTTCCAGTCGAACCAGGAGGAGGAATCGCTATCGAGATGGATGAGCCTTGACCTCGCGAGATCCTCGCCTTTAAAGACCCCGCCGTATCGATCGAGGAAGTCGGGCGCACAGACCGGTGTCACACTTTCCGACAGCAACAGCATGCCACCGTCGCCGGCCTTGGCCTGCGTCCCGAAGAACACCACGACGTCTTCTTCGTTCGTCAACTGGCCGAGCGGGTTCTGGGTGGCGACGATCTGGATGTTGATCTCCGGATGGCGCGCGCGGAAATCCTGCATGCGCGGCATGAGCCAGAGCGACGAAAAAGCGTAGTCGGTATGCAATCGGATCGTCGGCTTCTTATGCCGCGCGCGGATGTCCTTGGCCAGCCGATCGATCTCCGCGACCTGCCGTGACGCTAACTCGTAGAGTCGCTGTCCTTCCTCAGTGAGGTTGACCCCCCGATGATGGCGGTCGAGCAGCTGGACGCCGAGCTCCTCTTCGATGCGGCGGATCTGGTAGCTCACGCCGGGTTGCGTCAGCCGCAGGCGTTGCGCTGCCGTCGTCAGATTTCCGGATCGGCCGACCTCGGCGATGATGCGAAGCCATCCCAGGTCCAGGGGACGGTCAGCCATAAGAAATCCTTTCATCCGCCATCAAATTTCGGCCGCTTCACACGAGCCTCATTTGGATATCAATAGGTTGCGTGAAGCACCGGAGAATGGCAATGGACACCATCTTCCGGAAGCGCCGCACCCTAGTGTCCCGACCCTAGAGGACCGCATTTCCGCTTCGACCGCTACCGCGCTGGCGCCGCATCATGCCGCCTTTGATTTCAAGGAGACCGCATATGGCTCGCCCGAACATCCTCATCATCATGGTCGACCAGCTGAACGGGACTTTCTTTCCCGACGGTCCCGCCGATTTCCTGCACGCGCCGAATCTCAAGGCGCTCGCCGCGCGGGGCGCCCGCTTCCGCAACAACTATACCTCCTCACCGCTTTGTGCCCCCGCTCGCGCGTCCTTCATGGCCGGCCAGCTGCCGAGCCGCACGCGGGTCTATGACAACGCCGCCGAATATGTCTCCTCGATCCCGACTTTCGCGCATCACCTGCGTCGTGCGGGCTACTACACCGCGCTCTCGGGCAAGATGCATTTCGTCGGGCCGGACCAGTTGCATGGCTTCGAAGAGCGGCTGACCACCGATATCTATCCGGCCGATTTCGGCTGGACGCCCGACTATCGCAAGCCCGGCGAGCGCATCGACTGGTGGTACCACAATATGGGTTCGGTGACCGGCGCGGGCGTCGCCGAGATCACCAACCAGATGGAATATGACGACGAGGTCGCGTTCCTGGCCAACCAGAAGCTCTATCAGCTGAGCCGCGAGAATGATGATGCCGACCGGCGCCCGTGGTGCGTGACCGTATCCTTCTCCCATCCGCACGACCCTTACGTCGCGCGCCGCAAGTTCTGGGATCTCTATGAGGGCCGCAACGAGCTTCTGCCGGAAGTCGGCGCCATCCCGTTCGACAAGCAGGACCCGCATTCGCAGCGCCTTATGCTGTCCTGCGACTATACCCAGTTCGACATTACCGAGGAGCATGTCGCCCGCGCCCGCCGCGGCTATTTCGCCAACATTTCCTATGTCGACGAGAAGGTCGGCGAGCTAATCGACACGCTGACCCGGACCCGAATGCTCGACGACACCGTCATCCTGTTCTGCTCCGATCACGGCGACATGCTGGGCGAGCGCGGCATGTGGTTCAAGATGAGCTTTTTCGAAGGCTCGGCCCGCGTGCCGCTGATGATCGCAGGGCCGAACATTCGTGCCGGCCTGCACCGCGCGCCGGTTTCCAATCTCGATATTGCACCGACGCTGGCCGATATCGCCGGCATATCGATGACCGAGATCATGCCCTGGACCGATGGCGAGAGCCTCGTACCAGTCCTGAATGGCGAGGAGCGCATTTCGCCTGTGCTGATGGAATACGCCGCTGAGGGCTCCTATGCGCCGCTGATCGGCATCCGCGAGGGCAAATGGAAATATGTCCATTGCACGCTCGACCCGGACCAGCTCTTCGATGTTGAATCCGATCCGCACGAGCTCAACAATCTCGCCGCCGATCCTGCCCATGCCGCCGCCCTCGGTCATTTCCAGTCGATGGCGCTCGGCCGCTGGGACATGGCGCGGTTCGATGCCGAGGTGCGCGAGAGCCAGGCGCGTCGCTGGATTGTCTACGAAGCGCTGCGCAACGGCGCCTATTATCCCTGGGACCACCAGCCGCTGCAGAAGGCATCGGAGCGTTATATGCGCAACCACATGAACCTCGACAATCTCGAGGAATCAAAGCGTTATCCACGCGGCGAGTGAAGCTCGTCCGCCGCCGCACGTCATTTTGCCGCAGCGCCTCCACCTTGCCAGAATTTGCCGCAATCGGGGATCATCGTTCTGATCGTGGCAAATATGGCAAAAGAATACATTAAATATTTTGCCGAATAAACCAAGAACATATGAAAATTGTTTAAGTTGAGTTTGAAAAAACTCGGCGTAAAAATCGCTCTCGGAAACGGAAACTGCCGGCACTTTTCTAGACCATCGGTGCGACGCGACAGTTTCAGACGTTTTCATCGAGAAAATGCACGATCCATCACATCACGTCAGTGCATATGATCAAGAGGACTACGCCAATGCGTGCTCTGTTTGCTTCCGCAGTCATCCTTTCATCCATCGCCATGGTTCCCGCAGCCTTCGCCGCGAGCATATCGGTGACCGGCACCGTCAAGAATTATCATGCTGGCCAGTCACTGACGCTCGCCAACGGCGACGAGTTCGTGCTGCCGTCGAACTTCAAGGATCCGGGCATCAAGACCGGCGAGAAGGTGAAAGTGGCCTATCAGAAGACAGGCAAGAAGCTTCAGGCCGAGATGGTGACGATCGTCCGGTAACGATGACCGGATTGCCGCGCATGGCGGTGGCCATGCGCGGTATCATCGGCTCAGCGTGGCTTCCAGGGTCGGATTCCTGTCGCAAATGGGACGGAATCTGGCCCGCCAAAAAGGATGCGTGAGACGCCTCTCCCCTATATGCTCCCTACAGTATGAATTCCGGCAACGACCGGGCAGGGGAGCATGATGCGCGCACAGCCGAAAGCCAGCCATTTCATCGATGGCGACTATGTCGAGGACACCGCAGGCACGGTGTTCGAGAGCATCTATCCGGCAACCGGCGAAGTGATCGCGCGCCTCCATGCCGCAACCCCTGCCATCGTCGAGCGGGCGGTGGCGTCGGCCAAGAAGGCGCAGGTCGAATGGGCCAAGATGAGCCCGACCGCGCGCGGCCGCATCCTCAAGCGCGCCGCCGAGATCATGCGCGAGCGCAACGAGGAACTCTCAAATCTCGAGACGCTCGATACCGGCAAGCCGATCCAGGAAACCATTGTCGCCGACCCGACCTCGGGGGCGGATGCTTTCGAATTCTTCGGCGGCGTCGCCGGTGCCGCGCTCAATGGCGAGCACATCCCGCTCGGTGCCGACTGGGCGTATACCAAGCGCATCCCGCTTGGCGTCTGCGTCGGTATCGGCGCCTGGAACTATCCTCAGCAGATCGCCTGTTGGAAGGGCGCGCCGGCACTGATCTGCGGCAATGCCATGGTGTTCAAGCCGTCGGAAAACACACCGCTCGGCGCGTTGAAGATCGCAGAGATTCTCGTCGAGGCGGGACTGCCCAAGGGCCTCTACAACGTGATCCAGGGCGACCGCTCGACTGGTCCGCTGCTGGTCAACCACCCCGACGTCAACAAGGTCTCGCTGACCGGTTCCGTTCCGACCGGCCGCAAGGTGGCGGAAGCCGCTGCCGGAAGCCTCAAGCATGTCACCATGGAACTCGGTGGCAAGTCGCCTCTGATCGTCTTCGACGATGCCGACATCGACTCGGCCGTCGGTGGCGCCATGCTCGGCAATTTCTACTCGACCGGCCAGGTCTGCTCCAACGGCACCCGCGTCTTCGTGCAGAAGGGTGTGAAGGGCGAGTTCCTAAGACGGCTCAAGGCCCGCACCGAGGCGATCACGATCGGCGATCCCGAGGATTACGCGACCCAGATGGGGCCGGTGATCAACCGCGCCCAGCAGGAGAAGATTCTCGGTTATATCGAAAAGGGCAAGGCCGAGGGCGCGACGCTGGTGACCGGCGGGTCGATCCCCAATTCTGTGTCGGCAGAGGGCTGCTACATCCAGCCGACCGTCTTCGCCGACGTGACCGACGCCATGACAATTGCGCGCGAAGAGATTTTCGGGCCGGTCATGTGCGTGCTCGATTTCGACAATGAGGCGGAAGTGCTGGAGCGCGCCAACGGCACCGAATTCGGTCTTTCAGGCGGTGTCTTCACCAATGACATGACCCGCGCGCATCGCGTGGTCGATCAGCTCGAGGCGGGTACGGTGTGGATCAACACCTACAATCTGTGCCCGGTGGAAATTCCATTCGGTGGCGTGAAGCAGTCGGGTTTCGGGCGCGAGAATTCGCTTGCGGCGATCAATCATTATTCTGAATTGAAGACGGTCTATGTGGCGATGGGGAAGGTCGAAGCGCCGTATTGAGGGCGAGGTTTAACCCCTCACCAACTTCGGCCAAAGGTTCACTACGTTCACCTGGCCTTCGTATCCTCTCCCACAAGGGGAGAGGTAGGGTGCCGCGAGTTTACCTCTCCCCTTGTGGGAGAGGATAGCAAGCCCGCATGAGACCGAAGGTCGAATGCCTGGGCGCGCTTGGTGAGGGGTAAAGCCCAAGCCGAGACGATAATCAGGGGAATTTCATGCAGGCAGATTACGTCATCGTCGGTTCGGGTTCGGCAGGGTCGGCGCTCGCCTACCGCCTGTCCGAGGACGGCAAGAACACCGTGCTGGTGCTGGAATATGGCGGCTCGGATATGGGCCCGTTCATCCAGATGCCGGCGGCGCTCGCCTGGCCGATGAGCATGAAAATGTACAATTGGGGCTATCTCTCCGAGCCCGAGCCGAATCTCAACAATCGCCGCATCACCGCGCCGCGCGGAAAGGTCATCGGCGGGTCGTCGTCGATCAACGGCATGGTCTATGTGCGCGGCTCGGCCGACGATTTCGACAAATGGGACGAGAGCGGCGCGACCGGATGGTCCTATGCCGACGTGCTGCCCTACTTCAAACGTCAGGAAAATTCCAAGGGCGGGCAAGAGGGCTGGCGCGGGACCGACGGTCCGCTGCATGTCCAGCGCGGTCCGGCCAAGAACCCGCTGGTCCGCGCCTTCGTCGAAGCCGGCAAGCAGGCGGGCTTCGAGACGACCGAGGACTATAACGGCGAGAAGCAGGAAGGCTTCGGGCTGATGGAGCAGACGATCCACAAGGGTCGTCGCTGGTCGGCCGCGTCGGCCTATCTCCGGCCGGCCATGAAGCGCGACAATGTCGAACTCGTCCGCTGCTTCGCCCGCCGCATCGTCATCGAGAACGGTCGCGCCGTGGGCGTCGAGATCGAACGCGGCGGCAATATAGAGATCGTCAAGGCGAACCGCGAGGTCATCGTCTCAGCCTCGTCCTTCAATTCGCCGAAGCTCCTGATGCTCTCGGGCATCGGACCGGCGGCGCATCTCAAGGAAATGGGCATCGAAGTGAAGGTCGACCGCCCAGGCGTCGGCGCCAACCTGATGGACCATATGGAATTCTATTTCCAGCAGATCTCGACCAAGCCGGTCTCGCTCTATTCCTGGCTGCCCTGGTTCTGGCAGGGCGTGGCCGGCGCACAGTGGATGTTCGGCAAGTCGGGCCTCGGTACCTCCAACCAGTTCGAAAGCTGCGCCTTCGTGCGCTCCGCGCCGGGCGTCCGGCAGCCCGACATCCAGTTCCACTTCCTGCCCGTCGCCATCTCCTATGACGGCCGCGCGGCCGCCAAGAGCCACGGTTTCCAGGTCCATGTCGGCTACAATCACTCGAAGTCGCGCGGTGCCGTGACCCTCCGTTCGCCCGATCCGATGGCCGATCCGGTGATCAAGTTCAACTATATGAGCCACGAGGAAGACTGGCAGAAATTTCGCCATTGCGTGCGGTTGACCCGCGAGATCTTCTCTCAGAAGGCCTTCGACGATTTCCGCGGTCCCGAAATCCAGCCCGGCGAGAAAGTGCAGAGCGATGCCGAGATCGACGCTTTCCTGCGTGAGCATCTCGAAAGCGCCTATCATCCGTGCGGCACCTGCAAGATGGGGTCGAAGGACGATCCCATGGCCGTCGTCGACCCAGACACCAGGGTCATCGGCGTCGATGGCCTGCGCGTCGCCGATAGCTCGATCTTCCCGAAGCTCACTTATGGAAATCTCAACGGCCCCTCGATCATGACGGGCGAGAAGGCAGCCGATCATATTCTTGGCAAGCCGCGTCTGCCGCGATCGAACCAGGAGCCATGGATCAATCCGCGCTGGGAAGTGAGCGATCGGTAGGCCTACATAAATCCGATCCAGCGGCCCGCAACCAAGGCTGATAGCCAGATGGCGAAGGACAGGCCGGCCAGCAGACGCGCGGATGTGGGAGGTTCTTCGCCCCGTCCCATCCACCGCCCACCCGCGTGCCGATGTTGCGCCACGACGTTGAGGAGGCCGATGACGACCAGTCCAACCTTGGCGAGAAAGGCAGGGTTTCCCGCATATTCCGTCGGCTTTATACTGAACAACATCAGCCCGGTCAGCATAGCGAGCACGAACCCTGTCGCAGCCACGCGAACGAGGAACGGTGCCAGCACCGCGATCGGACCTTGGCGCAGCACCCCGATCAGCCGGAGATCGAGCGGCAGGATGGCGCCCAGTAGCAGGCCGATGCCGAGGATGTGGGCGGCATTGACCAGGAGATAGAGCGTGGAAAAGCGGCGCAGGAGCTCGGCATGCGGCAGGCTGCCGAGCCATTCGACCCACTCCACGCGTCAGTTCCTTTTGATCCGGTCCGGATAGATCTCATAGACTTTTTCGCCGACGGTGACCTTCACCGCTTTCAGCCGCTTCTCATCTCGGTCAAGCGAGCGGTTGCCCAGCACGGTGATCGTATCGCCGGGCTTCGTCGACTCCGCATTGAAGCCGGAGCGTTCCGTCTGGCGCGGATTGCCGAGTTCGATGTGCCAGTTGACGCCGTCGCTGCCGGCGAGGTCTATCGTCGGATGCGGTGGGGCGATCACCACCTTCTTGACGATGCCCGTCAGCTCGATCTGGTCGGAGTCGGCCCAGGACCAGCCGTGATGCGCGAGCGCGGCCGTCGCCATCAAGACGGCAGCGAGACTCGCGGAGAAGAGAGTTCTGGCATGGTGATTCATGATGGTGCTCCTTCTGCTGCCGACAGAATGGGCCCTGGTGCGCGCGATTGCCACCGGCTCACCGAAAGTTGACCCGCGCGCTATGCTGCCTGGCGCCAGCGGCTGCGGCCACTGCGCTTGGCGTCGTAGAGTGCGGCGTCGGCCTTGCGCATCAGGTCTTCCGCGGAGGCGGCATCGGCGGGATAGCGTGCGAGGCCGATGGAGGCGCCGACCTGGATCTGCCTGCCCTCGACGACAAAGGGATGGGCCATGGCATGGACCAGATTTTCCGCGGCTTTTGCCGGATCGTGCCGGCCCGGCGAAGACCTGAACAGGACCACGAATTCATCGCCGCCGATGCGGGCGAGCAGATGGCGTTCCTCCAGCGCCAGGCGGAGACGCCGGGTCACTTCACAGAGGAGAGCGTCGCCGATTGCGTGGCCATGCTCGTCATTGACCTTCTTGAAATGGTCGAGGTCGATCCAGAGCAAGGCAAATTCCTGGCTCGTCGCCGCCTCGCCGTGGAGCTCGGTGTTCAGCAGCCGCCGATTGGGCAGACCCGTCAGGGCATCGTGGTTGGCAAGATGCAGTATCTGCCCCTGACTGCGCTTCTGATCGCTGATATCGCGCAGCTCGATAAGATATCGCGGTGCGCCGTCATGCTGGACAGGCGTGGCGCAGACCGCGACATCGATCGATACTCCGTTCTCGGTTTTCAGTCGGGTTTCCTGGTCGCAGAGCCGTGCCTTGGGATGACCGGGAACGGGGAGATTGAGGAAATCGGAGACGAGCCGGCCTTCAATCGAACCCTTGAGACCTGCCAGCTGGCAGAACATCTTGTTGGCCGTGACGATCGTTTCGCCATGGCAGAGCAGAATCCCGGTCTGCGAGGACTCCAGAATGGATCTGGTTCGCGCAGCATCCGCTGTTGCACGGCGCGCGCGCCGGTCGAACATCACGGTCACCAGGCTGAACACGACGATCGAACCGGCGACCAGGGCGATGGTGAGGGCGAGAAGGATTTTGGAGAGATTGCCATTCACGGCCGGTTGCGCCGGATCCGTTCTGAAGACGGCGGCTTCCATGGCCGTGAAATGCAGGCTGCAGACGGCCACGCCGAACAGGGTGGCTGCGGCAAGGCACTGGATGAGCGACGGGTCACGGCGATCCATGAAGATGGAGGCCACGGCGAAAATGATGCCCAGAGACAGCGAAAGCGTGACCAGGCCGGGATCCCATTCGAAGCTACCGGAAAAAACCAGCGCCCGCATGCCCGTGAAATGCATGGTGCCGATGGCCACACCGAGGACGAGGGCGCCGGCGAGCGCTGCGATCGCGCTTCGCGACAAGAGCAGAAGCGTGGCGAGGCAGGCGAAGACAATCGCCTGAAGACCCGACATCAGGGTCAGCCCAACATCATAGCTGACCGGCGGGCCGGGCCGGAAGCCGAGCATGGCGATGAAATGCGTTGCCCAGATGCCACCGCCGGCAACAAGTGCCGCCATCAGCGACCAGCCGATCTGGGTGTTCTGCGCCTGCAGCCTGGTGTGGCCAAGCACACGAAAGAAAGTGAAGCCGGAAAAAAGGGCAACAATGACGGCAAGGCCAACGAGCAATGGGTTGTGATCAACGGTCACGCAATCGAGCAATCGAACAAACATGCCGGTCTCCTGGTGAAGCTCGGCATTATTGCGACGCGGCACAGACTGTCGACCCGGCCGGTCCCGCTTGGCTTAACAGGCTGTAAAGGCACTTGGTCATACTTTATCAAAGAGCGGGCCAAGCTATTGAGAGACATCAATTTATCGACTGTCCACAGGCTTGGACTTTTTTTGGTTGTTCGGGGCCTGTCCCAGAATGCATTTGGGGACCGGCATCGCCGGCCCCCAGTTTGTATCGGCTACTTTGCTGAGTCGTTCGGCCCCTATCCGCGCGCCCATTCCGGCAGCCAGGTGCCGTGGGCCTTGAGGAGGTCATCGGTGAGGCGCCAGATCTGGTCGAGGTCGAGTTCTGCCGCCGTATGCGGATCCATCATGGCGGCATGGTAGATGTGCTCGCGATCCTCCTTGACGAGGGCGGCCACCGTCAGCTCCTGGACGTTGATGTTGGTGCGCATGAGCGCGGTCAGCTGTACCGGAAGCTCGCCGATGAAAGTCGGTTGGATGCCTGACGAGTCGACCAGGCAGGGCACTTCAGCCGCGCAATTCTCCGGCAGCGAGGTGATGCAGCCATTGTTGCGCTGGTTGCCGTAGATGACCGAGGGCACGCCGGTCCAGACCGAGTTGATGATCTCGGAGGCATATTCCTTGCTGTTGGTCAGTTCGATCTTCTCGGCTGAGCGAAAGGCCTCGGCCTGCTCCTTCCAGCGGTCGATCTGCTCGATGCAGCGCTTGGGATATTCGTCGAGCGGAATGCCGAATTTCTCGATCAGGTCCTCGCGGCCCTCCTTGATGAACCACGGCGTATATTCGGCGAAGTGCTCCGAGCTTTCAGTGACGAAATAGCCGAGCCGGGTCAGCATCTCGTAGCGCACTTTGTTGGGGCAGCGCTCGTTCCAGTGGCTGGGCTTGGGGAAGCGGCCTTCGCGATAGCCGGCGACAAGGTCCGGATAGAGGTTCTTGTAGGAGCCGTCCGGCTGGCGGTGCTCGAAATTGAGGTAGAAGGCCATGTGGTTGATGCCGGCGGCGCGGTAGCGGATTTCCTCGACCGGTATGTCAAGGTCGCGCGCCAGCTCCCAGGCGGTGCCCTGCACCGAATGGCAGAGGCCGACCTGGCGGATGGCGGGGAACTTCTCCGAGATCGCCCAGGTATTGATCGCCATCGGGTTGACATATTGCAGCAGGATCGCGCGCGGGCAGACCTCCATCATGTCGGCGCAGATCTTCCACAAATGCGGCACGGTACGCAGGCCGCGCATGATGCCGCCGATGCCGAGCGTGTCGGCAATGGTCTGGCGCAGGCCGTATTTCTTCGGCAACTCGAAATCGGTGACTGTGCAGGGCTCGTAGCCGCCGATCTGGAAGGCGACGATGACGAAATCGGCGCCATCGAGCGCGCGGCGCTGGTCGGTATGGGTCTCGATCTTTGTGGCTGCACCGAGCGTCGAAACAATCTTGCCGACAACGATCTCGCTTTCGGCCAGCCGCTCCGGATTGATGTCCATCAGCGCGATCGTGGAGCCCGCCAATGCGGGGCGTTGCAGGATGTCGCCGATGATGTTCTTCATGAACACGGTCGAACCGGCGCCGATAAAGGCGATCTTCGGATTTTTGGGCATAGTCATCTCCAGGCTATTAGGGGGAAATCAGACGGCGACCTCGAAGGCCGCTCTTACCAGTTTGCTGGTATATTCGGTTTGCGGGTTGGTCAGGACATCCTCGACCAGCCCCTGTTCGGCGATATTGCCATGCTGCATGACGATCACCCGGTGGCAGAGTGCCCGCACCACCTTGAGGTCGTGCGAGATGAAGAGATAGCTCAGACCGCGCTCGTCCTGCAGCTTGCGCAACAGATCGATGATCTGCGCCTGCACCGAGAGGTCCAGCGCCGAGGTTGGCTCGTCGAGCAGGATGAATTCCGGCTCGACGGCGATGGCGCGGGCGATGGCGATGCGTTGGCGCTGGCCTCCGGAGAACTCATGCGGAAAGCGCGACAGGATGTTGATCGGCAGCCCGGCGCTCGAAAGCGCATCGCGCACCCGGTCGAGCCGATCCGCGCGGTTCGCTCCGAGCTTGTTGACGACCAGCCCCTCCTCGACGATTTGGCCGATGGTCATCCGCGGATTGAGCGACGAGAAGGGATCCTGGAAGACGACCTGCATGCGGCGGCGGAATGATCGCATCTCGTCCCGGGACTTGTCGCCGATATCTGCGCCGTCGAATGTCACCTTGCCGGCATCCATGTGGATGAGGCGCAGCAGAGCCTGGCCGAAGGTCGTCTTGCCGGAACCGGATTCGCCCACCAGGCCCAGCGTCTCATGACGTTTGAGCGACAGGCTCAGGCTGTTGACCGCGACCAGTTCCTTGTAAATCGGCCGGAAAAAGCCGCCGGTCTTGAGCGTATAGGCGACGCGGATCTCCTGGCCCTCGAGCAGGATGGGCGACGTATCGGGAATGGGCTGGGCCCGGCCGCGCGGTTCGGACGCCAACAGATGCTTGGTATAGTCGTGGCGGGGATTCTGGAACAGCGCTTCCGTCGCATTGTGTTCCTTCACCTCGCCGCGGCGCATCACATAGACATAGTCCGAGAACTGCCGCACGACCGTCAGATCGTGGGTAATCAGCATGACGGCCATGCCATGTGACTTCTGGAGATCGCGGATCAGGTTGAGAATCTGGGCCTGCACCGTGACATCGAGCGCGGTCGTCGGCTCGTCGGCGATCAGCAGATCGGGATTGTTGGCGAGTGCGATCGCGATCATGACGCGCTGGCGCTGGCCGCCCGAGAGTTGATGCGGATATTGCTCGAGGCGCGCCTCGGGATCAGGAATCTTCACCTCCTTGAGAAGCGCGGTAGCCCGTTTCCTCGCCTCGGCGCGCGAGACCCGGTTGTGAACGCGGATCGCCTCCATGATCTGGGTACCGATCTTGTAGACCGGATTGAGCGAACTCATCGGCTCCTGGAAGATCATCGATATGCGGTCGCCGCGCAGCGCCCGGCGTTCCCGGGCCGAGCATTTGAGCTGGTCCTTGCCCTGGTAGAAAATCTGGGAATTCGGCGTGGTGATCGCGCGCTTGGACAACAGGCCCATGATCGCCCGGGCCGTCACCGATTTGCCGGAGCCGGATTCACCGACCACCGCGACGGTCTCGCCGCGATGGATGTCGAAGGAAACGCCTCTGACGGCATCGATTTCGCCGCGCTCGACCTTGAAGCGCACCGCCAGGTTCTTCGCCGACAGAAGCGGCGCATCTGCTGGGTCTCTGATATCGAGGCGTGCTGCGGGTACGAAATATTCGTCGGACATTGGCACCTCAATAGGGATCGATGGCATCGCGCAGGCCGTCACCCAGCGCGTTGAAGGCAAAGACGGTGATCAGCACGAAGCCGACCGGCGCGAGAATCCAGGGATAGGAGCCGATGACCGAGTAGGTCGAGGTATCCTGCAGCATCAGGCCCCATGAGATCAGCGGCGGCTTGACCGCAAAACCGAGGAAACCGAGGAAGGATTCGAGCAGCACCACATTCGGGATCGCCAGAGTCACCGCCACGATGACATGGCTCATGACATTCGGGAAAATGTGCTGGAAGATGATCCGCCTGTCGCCGGCGCCGATGGCCATCGCGGCCTTGACATAGTCGATGCGGGCAAGCGCCAGCGTCTTGCCGCGGACCTCGCGCGACAGCTGCGCCCAGCCGAGGCCGGACAGCACCACGATCACGAAGGCGAGGA
The DNA here is from genome assembly GCF_057586295.1 of Rhizobium sp. SRI_017. NCBI lineage: Bacteria > Pseudomonadati > Pseudomonadota > Alphaproteobacteria > Hyphomicrobiales > Rhizobiaceae > Rhizobium > Rhizobium sp. SRI_017. The sequence goes on from NZ_JBYCZP010000020.1 coordinate 14,758, forward strand.
AGACATTGGTCGGTGCCGTGACCGGGATGAGCGACGTCAGCGCGAGATAGAGCGGCAGCTGTGGAAAGGCGAGGATCAGTTCGACGAAGCGCTGCATCCATGTATCGAAAGTACCGCCGAGATAGCCGGACACCATGCCGACCGTGGTGCCGATCACGGTGACGAAGAACACCACCGTCAGCGCGATCATCAGGGATACCCGCGATCCGTAGATGACGCGGGAGAGCACGTCACGGCCGAACTTGTCGGTGCCGAGGAAGTGCACGGGCCGCCCGTCGAGCGCACCGAAGAAGTGCCTGTCCATCGTGAACAGTCCGAGCACCGGATACTCGAAACCCTTGACGAAGAAGCCAAGCTCCACCGGGTTCTCAAGGTCCGGCCCCATGAGGGGCTGGAACGTGATCGGGTCGAGGTCGACGCCTTCGACGAGAGGATAGATGCGGGGGCGGATGGTGAAATTTCCGTCCTTGTCGGTGAAATGAAGGCCATCGGGCGCCGAAAAGCCGATATCCGTTCCCTTGGGATCGACCGGGGCGAAAAAGGGCGCAAAGACCGACATCAAAAGCAGAAGCACGACGAGCACAAGGCCGATCATACCGGTCACCGAGCGCCGCAGCCGGCGCCAGACGAGTGCGAGATAGCTTTCGCTGTGCTTGTCGTCGGCAATCTCGGCCACAAGCTTCAACGTGTTCTCGGGGGGCGTCAGGATCGTCATGGTCAGGCCCCCAATCTGATGCGTGGATCGAGCATCACGAGCAGGAGGTCCGCGATGATGTTGCCGATGATCAGCGTGGCCGACAGGACGAGCATGAAGGTCGCGGTCACATAGACATCGCCGACATACATCGAGCCGACAATGGCCGGACCGACGGTCGGCAGCGCGAAGATGATCGCCGTCTCGATCTCGCCGGTCAGCATATAGGGCAGGACGACGCCCTGATACATGACCAGCGGATGGAGCGCGTTGGGAACGGCGTGCTTGAGGATAACGGCGCCTTCGGAAAGGCCCTTGGCACGCGCCGTCTCGACATATTGTGCGTTCAGCGTATCGAGCAGGTTGCCGCGCATCACCCGCATATTGTAGGCGAGGCCGCCGAAAGTGGCGATCGCCACAACCGGCCAGACATGCTGCACAAGATTGACGAACTTGTCCCATGACCAGGGCGCTCCGCCATACTTGGCGGAGAAGAAGCTGTTGATCTCGCTGACATTGAAATGGAAGACGAGGATATAGACGATGATCAGCGCCATCAGGAAGCGCGGCACCGTCATGCCGAGGAAGGAGACCGCCGAGATCAGCTGGTCGGCCCAGCTATATTGTCGGGTGGCGGCGATGATGCCGAGGCTGATGCCGAGGATCGACGCGAGGATATGGCAGACCAGCGCAAGCAGGATCGTGCGCGGCAGACGCTCACCGACCACATCCGCCACCGGCTTGTTGTAGAAGAAGCTCTGGCCGAAATCGCCCCGGCTGACGATGCCCCAGATCCAGTTGACATACTGCACCGGGATCGGCTGATCGAGCCCGTGCGCCACCGCATAGGCCTTGGCCTGGGCATCCGCAGCCTCGAAGGACGCACCGCCCTGGTTGATCAGCTGCGAGCGGATATAGTCGCTGTAATCGCCCGGCGGAGCCTGGATGATCGCGAAGGTCACGACGCTGAGAATAAGAAGCACCGGGATGGCCGAGGCAATGCGAACCAGCAAGAATTTGAACATCGACACGTCCCGATAGTTACCCGTCCGCAATCTCGCGGCTTTGCGTTCGGTAGAAAGACAGACCCCGGCCGATCCGAAGACCGACCGGAGCCCACCCGGGAGAAACGGCTACTGCAGCGGACCCTTGTCACCGGGCTGTGCCACCAGCGTTTCCTTGTGCAGTTCGAAATCGGACTGCTTGTCTGACGGCACGAAGACCCGTTCGCGGATGATGTTGTCTTCAGCCCAGTTGAACATGAAGATCGGAGCACCCGAGGGAATGTTTGCGAAGCGCTTGTTGATGATCAGCGCACCCGGATACTCGGTCAGGCCGACACCATTGACGTTCTCGGTCGCGACCTTCTGGTACTGCTTCATGATCTCCGAACGCTCAGCCGCATCGCCAGACTTGATGAACTTGTTGACCAGGTCCACCATCTCCTGCTCGAAGGGCAGCAGGTCGAGCTTGCCATCCTTGCCGGCGCGGTGCAGCCAGCTGGTCTGCGGACCAACGGCAGCCAGAGCGGCGGTGTTCTGGACGGTCGACGTGATTTCGGAGTCATGACGCCGGATCACCCAGTCGAACTTGCCCGCATACTGGGCATTGTCGCGCTTGGTGCCGTCCTGCGTGTTGAGGATCACGCGCAGACCCAGCTTTTCCATCTGGCCGATCACGCCTTCACCGAGATTCTTGTCGGTGCCGTAGTCGCCGTTGATGAGAAGCGTGATCTCGACATCCTTGCCGCCCTTGTCGGCGGGGAAGTTCACCACACCATTGCCGTCGGTGTCCGTGAGACCGGCCGCTTCCAGTTCCTTCTTCGCCTCGTCGAGGTTGAAGGGATAGTAGACGGTCGAGGCGCGGTCATAGAAGTTGTTGCCCGACGAGAGGCCGCCTGGATAGATCGCTGTGAACGGACCCTTGACGAGAGCCTGGCCCAGCTTCACCCGGTCGACCGCCATCGTGACAGCCTTGCGGAAATGCAGGTCGCGGTTCAGGTCGCGGACCGCCTGAGCGCGTTCATCCGGATCGCCCCAGCCATTGGCCGAGAGGTTCATGTAGAGATTGTAGCCGATGAGGCGTGCGCCGAAGGCCAGTCGCGCCGGTGCGGCAGGATCGGCCGCGCGCTTCAAGGATTCGACGAAGTTTTCCGGCTGTTCGAGGTTGGAGAAGTCGCCCGAGCCGGCCACGGCCTGCACGTCGCGATCCGACCAGGTCGAGAGCTTGTAGTGCATCTCGTTGAGGTAGGGCAGCTGGTTACCCTTCTCGTCAACCTTCCAGTAGTAAGGATTGCGGCGCAGCACGATGATATCGTCCGGCCGGTATTCCACAACGCCCCAGGCGCCCATCGTCGGGAAATTGAGATATTCCGGCGGGAAGGCGTTCTTGTACTGCTCGTAGGTGTTCTTTGAATATTTCGGGTGCTGCGGCTTGAGGATATGCGCCGGGCCGGGGCAGAACGTGCCGTAGGCCATGGCATAGATATATTGCTTGGGGAACGCTTCCTTGAAGGTCCATTCGACCGTGTGGTCGTCGATCTTCGTAAGCGTGGTGCCGGCGCCGAATGTCTCGGGCGTCGCGCCGTTGAGCGGGCTGACATTGGGGTCGACGACATTGTCGTCCCAATAGAACATCACGTCTTCGCTGGTGAAAGGCACGCCGTCGGACCACTTGGCGCCTTCGATCAGGTGCATGGTCAGCTTGTGGCCGTCCTCGGACCAATCCCAGCTCTTGGCGAGATTCGGCAGCGGCTCGAGAGCCTCGGGCTTGACTTCGAAGAGCGGACCGGTGCGCGTGAGGCATTCGGAGAGACCGATATCGATGCCGCCCCAGCCCTGCGTCTGGCCGGCATAATAGTTCCAGCCTTCCGGCCGGCCGCCGATGACATGCCGCATGACGTCGCCATAAATACCGATGCCGTCGACCATGTTGGCCGCTTTATAGACCATCGGCTCCTTGGGCAGGCGATCCTTCACCGCCGGCAGCTTGCCGGCCTTGACGAATTTCTCGGTGACCCAGTCGGGCTCGTGATACTCCGGCAGCGCCTTGAATTCGAGAATGTCGCTGCCCAGCACATAATTGACCTTGAGCTGCGCCTTGAAGGTTGCGGGCTCAGGCGGCGGCTCGGCGAAGGCGCCATTCGCACCCAGGGCAAGGGCCGAGATGCCAAGCATCAGGCCGAGACCGGTTTTCGTTGTGATCGTCATTTTCATCTCTTCTCCCTCTTGTGATCGCCGGCACTACGGCCGGCTCCTCCTCAGTCCGCAGGCCAACAGCCCACGAATCTCCCATCTTCGGATGCGCGCCTCAGCCGGCGCGCGCGAGCTTTTCGGCCTTCAGTTCCTCCACCGAACGCACTGCCCGCCGGGCTGAACCCGACCATTCCTTCGTCTTGATCTTCGGCGTCTTCAGTCTTTCCTTCGCGGCCGGGATCGCGTCGGCATATTGCGGCAACCACGCCGCCTGGGCGACGAGCATCTCGTCGACCATCTGCCAGATCTCCTCCGGCGTTGAGATCGCCCCGACCAGCGGGTCGTGCAGCATGGCGAGCTTGAGCAGGTCGACATCGCCATTGACGGCGGCATGGACGCTCATGCGCTGGACGTTGATCGAGGAAATGCAGGTTGCCGCGCAGGCCTCGGGCAGTGTGATGCCAGCCGTCATGTTGAGACCGAAGCGGTCGACGAAGCCGGGCGATTCAATGATCGCATCGGACGGCAGGTTGGTGATGATGCCGTTGTTCTTGACGTTGAAATGGCCGCGATAGACGCGCCCTGTCTCAAGCGCCTCAAGGATATGGCTCGCATGTTCGTTGGAGCGGCCGTACTGGCTGAAGGGCTTTTCAGCCTCCTTCAGCACCGAGGGGAATTCGGTTTCGAACCAGTTGCGGTTCTCGGTCGTGTAGCGCAGGTAGCCGCCCGTCTCGCCATGGATCCAGTCGGACATGTCGATCCACTTGGTTATCTCGTCCGGCCGCTTGCGGTACCAGGGGAGATATTCGGAGAGATGGCCGTTGCTCTCGGTCGAATAGAAGCCGAAGCGCTTGAGTACATCGATGCGCACCTTCTCCTGCTGGGAGAAGACCGGATGGGCCTCGAAGGCCGCGATCAGTTCGTCCTTGCCGATCTTGCGGCCGCGCAGGCGGAGGTCGACATACCAGGTCTGGTGGTTGATGCCCGAGCAGATGAAGTCGAGTTCGCCCGGCCCGGCGCCGAGGATTTCTGAGATTTGTTCGCCACCATGCTGGACACCGTGGCAGAGGCCGATCGTGTCGACCTTGCCATATTCGATCGCCGCCCAGGTGTTCATCGCCATCGGGTTGGCATAGTTGAGGAACTTCGCGCCGCTCTCAGCGACCTCGTTGATGTCGCGGCAGAAGTCGAGAATGACGGGAATGTTGCGCTGGCCATACATGATGCCACCGGCGCAGATCGTATCGCCCACGCATTGGTCGATGCCGTAGGAAAGCGGAATGCGGATATCATCAGCATAGGCTTCGAGCCCGCCGACGCGGACGCAGGACAGGATGTAGCGGGCGCCTTCGAGCGCCTTCTTCCGCTCAGTGGTGGCTGAAATGCGAACTTTCAGTCCATTTGCGTCTTTGATTTTGGTGAGCAATTTCTCAATGAGGGAGAGATTGTGCTCAGAAACATCTGTCAGGGCGAACTCCACATCCTGGAATTCCGGCACCGAGAGGATGTCCGTGAAGAGCTTGCGCGTGAAGCCGACGCTGCCGGCACCAATGATCGCAATCTTGAAGGTCATGATCGTTCCATCCAAAAATCTGCGCAAATGCAGCGGAAACCTGCCTTGCGGACTGCAACAAATCTGGTTCGGGGGATATGCGGGCGCCGGCCATCGCAACTGTGCGGCAATCCTCTCTCCCTCAGCGATGTTGAATATGCCGACAATCCGTGAGATTGAAAGGGAACGATTGTGCTATTGATGGTAATTTTGTGCTGCAAGAATTGATTGAAAACGGGCATGCCATGAAGTCGGTTTCGCTGCCGCGTGCGCGACATCCGCTGCATTCCATGCCGACCAGCACCGGCTACGACCTCCAGACCAGCTCGAGCTATGTCTGGGACGGACGGGCGCGCGGCCAGACGCCCTTTACGGTACTGCAGCACACGATCAGTGGCGTGGGAACTTTGCGCTATGAGAACCGGGTGATGAAAGTGCGGCCGGGCGAGGCAATGCTGGTCATCGTCCCGCACAATCATCGCTACTGGGTCGAGCCCGGTGAGAGCTGGGAGTTTTTCTGGATCTCGATGCATGGCCGCGAAGCATTGAGAATCCATGAGATGATCCTGAATGCGCGCGGACCTGTCATCCGGCTCAACACCAGCACGATCGACCGCCTGGCGACCTGTTGCCTCAGGCTGATCCAGGGGCAGGGGGAGATGCCGGGCGCCGCATCGGCGATCGCCTACGAGGCGGCGATGGCGCTGTTCGACGATACGTTCGGCCCCGCCGAGATTTTTCCGGCGTCGGAGAATTCGCTGGCGCGCGCGGTCCAATATGTCGCTGCCAACCTCAATCGTGAGCTCGACGTCGACGTTCTGGCCAAGGTCGCGGGGCTGAGCCGGGCACATTTTTCTCGCAGCTTCGCCGAGATGACGGGGCTGGCGCCGGCGCAATATGTGCTGCAGGAACGGATGAAGCGCGCGGCAAAACTGCTGCTCGCCAATCGTGACGTGCCGGTCAAGGAAATCGCTGCACTGACGGGCATTCCCGACAACAACTATTTCGCCAAGGTCTTTCGTCGAACCTACGGCATCAGCCCGACGGATTTCCGCACGACGGGCATGTATGCGACGAACCGGTAATCGATAGCCTATTTCGCCAGCGCGCCCGAGACGATGCGGAACGGGCTCGAAATCGTCGCCCCGGCGGCATCGAAGACAAAGGCGCCGGCCTTGCGCAGATCATTGCGATCATTGCTGGCGCTGAGCGAGGGATAAAGGCCGATGAGATCGACGAAGCGGCTGTGATGGGCGGAATCCGTCGGTTGGACCTGGGAAATGTCGACCAGCGTTACGCCATTGGCGATGGCCGCCTCCTGAACCCTCTTGTCGTTGACATCGAGCGTGCCGACGCGGTTGTTGCTCGCGCTGATGAGTTTCGAGACGGCGAGCGCCCGGTCGTCGCTTGAGACGAGGATCGTCATCGGCTGCTTCATCTTGCCGACGACGGCCATCTGGGTCCGGAAGACGTCCTCATCGATATCGGGAGCGGCGAGGATGACGCTGAGCTTGGACAGCACATCGTCGCGGCCCTGGAGCTTGAGTTGCCTCAACGTTTCCACCACGAGCCAGCCGCCCATGGAATGGCCGAACACCGCGATATCGCCTTCGCCACGGCCCTTGGCCGCCTCTATCAACAGCGCTGCGAGATAGTCGCGCGAATAGGTGGCCGCTTCCTTGTCGGCGACATAGCCGGCGACAGCCGCCTGTGAGGGCCAGGAGAACAGGATCGGCGTGCGGTCGAGCTTGGCATCATGCGAGATCTGCGCGAGCCGGAACAGCGATTCCTGGAAATTGTAGTTGTAGCCATGGACGAAGATGCCGACCTTCTGAGAGGGCGGGACGGCGTCGCGGAAGGATTGCTCGGACAGGACCGCCTGGCCGGTGACCGCGAAATCCTTGGCCGGGTTCACCTTCCTGCCCTTGGGCCACTCAATCTGCGCCGGCTTGTGGTTGGGCGGAATGGAGACGGTGAATTCAGCGTAGTTTGCCGCCGTGGCCTTGCCCGCATCAAAGATATTGCTGTCAGCGCTCACCCGGTTGCGGGTGGTGACGGCGTAGACCTTCACCTGGTCGGCATTGTTGGGCACCGTCATCACGGTCGCCAGCACTTCCGGCCCCGGACGCGAGCCGCAGCCGGTGAGTGCTACTGATAGGGCAATCAGGATGGCTGCTGCTGTCGATTTCAAAATGCGTTCACCGGCATGGTCGATGGGCGTCCTCTTAGCAACACCCATCGACCGTTAACAGAGCCTTAGCGCTGCGTGGCAGTTCTCGCGTGTTCCGGCCGCAGCCATACCAAGGACTGTGGCACGAGCGTGTCCATTGATTCAAGCATGCGTGCCCGGTTGCGATGGAGCAGCAGGCCCAGACCGATCACCGCTAGGCCGATCGCCGACAGCGCGAAGGAAAACAGGATGACATCCTTGAACACCTCGCTGGCAAGGTAGCCGAGATAGGTGGCCACTCCGATCGCGCCGAACACGGAATAGATCCGGCGATTGAGGAACAGGCTGAGTCCGATCATGGCAATGTTGATCAGGCAGTAGACGAGCTTCATCAGCTCGGTGCTGCTGTCCGACAGTGTCATGCCGAACCAGAAGGCCATCACGCCGAAAATGTGAAGCCAGAAGGCGAAATCCGGCCCGCGCTTGCGCAGGATGTCGATCGCCCAGGCGACGACGATCATGCCGAGACCGAAATACATCGAGACGAGGCGGCGGGTGTTGAAGTCGTAATAGTTGCCGGGCTCATAAGTGATCCAGAGCGCGAGATCCATCGACATGAACCAGAGTGCCACGGCGGCGACCATGAGAATGAAGGGGAAGGGGTAGCGCCAGACGGCAAGGACGGCGGCTATGATTGCGCCAATCTCCATATAGATCCAGCTGGCATTCACATAGGAATAGAAGTCCTTGTATTGTCCGGGATCGCCCTGGGGCGACTTCCAGATGCCGAGGCCGTCCTGCACGCCATAGATGATCAGCGGCACCATGGAGACCGCGACGGCGATCAGCAGGCCGGCCGGAATGCGGAGCGTCACATTTCTCCACAGCATGTGGCCGGCTGCGAGAAAGGCGACGAGATAGGCGCTGCCGCAGGCGGCGAGCGCCCAGCCGCCCATGCGGTTGAAGGCCTCGTTGGTGAAGAGGCCCATCGCGCCCATGACGATCAGCGCGCCGGCATACCAGAGCACATGGGTGAGATCGAAACGCGGCGCGGTTTGGCGCGTCGCGGCAGGATATCGCTGTTCAAGGAAATTCGTGATCTCGGCGAGCTTCGTGTCGTCGATCAATCCGGCATCTCGGATTGCCCTTAGATCGGCATCGGCCAGCTGCATGGTGGTACTCCGCAAGTGTTGATGCGTGAACAACGTTCATGAACGTTGTTCTATTCGCTTGCAGAGAAAAAGTCCACGCCAATTTCAGCCGGCCTATCCGATGAGCACATGGACACCGGCGCTGCCGATTGCCTCGAGCTGTTCGGCGACTGCGCGACCGGAGACGATGATGCCGGTGGCGGCCTCGATCGGCATGATGGTGACGGGTGAGGCGCGTTCGAGCTTCTCCGATGTCAGCGCGACATAGGTGCGCGCCGATTGCGATGCGATCTGGCGCTTGATCGCCGCTTCCTCGAAATCGCCGGTGGTGAAGCCATGGCGGGAATGAACCGCAGTCGCACCGAGAAAGAACAGGTCCGGCCGCATCGTGGCGATGGCTGCGCTTGCGATCGAACCGACCGCCACCATGGAATGCTTGTAGATCCGCCCGCCGATCAGGATGATCTCCGCCGTTGGATGATGCTCGAGTTCGGCGGCGATTGTCGGGCTGTGGGTGACGACGGTGAAGGCGAAGTCACGGGGCAGGGCGCGTGCGATTTCGGCATTGGTGGTGCCGCCATCGAGAAACACGGTTTCGCCGGCCCGAACCAGCGTTGCCGCGAGTTGGCCGAGCCGCTTCTTCTCGGAGGACGCCACGTCCTTGCGCGCTGCGAAATCGGGCAGGGTCGGCTGGATCGGCAGGGCGCCGCCATGAACGCGGGCGAGCAGGCCCTCGGATGCCATCTCCCGCAGGTCGCGCCGGATTGTGTCCTCCGACAGTTCCAGTTCCTCTGCAAAGCTCTTGGCGACCAGCCGTCCTTCGCGTCTCAAGCGATCGATGATCAGGGACTTGCGCTCCGATGTCAGCATTTTCAACTTGACTCCTGCATGAAATTGCACGAATTGTCACGAAATTATCCGAACTATCGCTCAATATCAAGATAATTCGTGATGATACTCGTGCAAATTCGTGCAGACTCAGGAGATGAAAATGCTGATACTCATAGCTGGCCCTTATCGCTCCGGCACCGGTGATGATCCGGCCAAAATGGCCGCCAATCTGAAAGTTCTGGAAGGGCCGTCCTATGCCTTGTTCAAGGCGGGACATACACCGATGATCGGCGAATGGGTGGCGCTGCCGGTTTTCCACGCCGCCGGCGGCGGCGAGATCGGCGGCGCGCTCTATGACGAGGTCTTTCATCCGGTCGCACACCGGCTGCTCGCGCTATGCGACGGCGTGCTGCGCCTGCCCGGTGCGTCCAAGGGTGCCGACAATGATGTGAAGATCGCCCATGAGCGGGGCATCCCGGTCTGGTACGATCTCAAGGATGTGCCTGGTATCGCGGCCTAGCTGCAGTCAGGCGGCGGCTTCCGCTGCCGGCGTCGATTCCGCCGCGGCTTCGGCAAGCAGCCATTCGCGGAAGGCGACGATGCGCGGATCGGCGGCGGTGCCGGTCGGGTAGACCAGGAAATAGGCGAATTCGGACGGCGCCTTGATGCTGAGCTCGAAGGGCCGCACCAGCCGGCCCTCCGACAGGTCGTTGGCGATCATGGCAAAGTCGGCGAGCGCCACGGCCTCGCCGGCCAGTGCCGCCTCTACCGCGTCCGACGACGTGCCGAAGACGACGGTCCGGCTGTCGTCGAAGTCGTGAATCCCGGCGGCAGCCATCCACATCTGCCAGTTCGGCCAGGTGACGCCCTGGCGCGACCATTCGATATGCGCCAGCGTGTGGTGCATGAGGTCGCGCGGCTCGTTGAGCGCCCGGCCGGATTTGAGCAGGCGCGGGCTGCAGACCGGCACGATGACATTGTCGAACAGCCTGTTGGCCGAAAGTCCGGAATATTTGCCGCTGCCATAGCGGATCGCGACATCGATATCGTCGACGTCGAATTCCCTCAGTTCATAGGACACTTCGAAACGCAGTTCGATGCCCGGCTGCAACTTGCGGAAATTCTCGACGCGGCGCATCAGCCATTTGGTGGCGAAATGAGGGTCGAGGGTCACCTTGAGTTGGGTCGTCGTGCTGCGCGACATGCGCCGGATGCGCGCGGTCGCACGATTGACGATGTCGAGCGCATCACCGGCCGCCTCGAACAGAACCTCGCCTTCCGATGTCAGGTGAATGGCGCGGCTCGAGCGCACGAAGAGCTTCACGCCGAGCTGATCCTCGATCTCCTTGATCTGGTAGCTCACCGCGGCGGGCGTCAGGCCGAGCTCGTCGGCGGCGCGGGTGAAATTGAGGTGGCGGCCGGCCGACACCAGCGTTCTCAGGGCGCGAGTTCCGGGCAGCGAGCGCATCGTCTTCTTTCAAGAAAAATTTGAAGATAAAGTCAGAACTACTCATTTCCCCTTTTATCGTCAATGGCGCATAGTCTGTTCAATCCAACAACTTCAAGATTGCCTTGAAAAACAGAAATCGAGAATCACATGTTCGCTGACCTCTCCCACCAGACTTCCAGCTCGCTCACAAACCGGCTGGCGCTGTTCTTCTGGCGGCTGTCGCATGCCTTCGAGGCGAAGGATGCCCATCAGCTGCCGGCCGAGCTCAGCCGGCTGTCCGATCACCAGCTGCGCGATATCGGCGTCGATCCGCGCAGCGTCCGGCCCCTGCCGCAGGAGGCGGCAGCACAGCTCGCACTGCTGCAGCGCGAGTGGCCGTGATACGACCCACAAGGCGTCTTCGCAGACAAGCCGGACCGGTGATGCTGGTCCGGTTTGTCGTTTGTGACTTTGAGCTGTCTGCCCGAAGCCACCTGTCGCGGCGCGGGTTCACTCGGGGTGCGACGAATAACGATTTCGGCCCCACTTTCGCCAACCTCCCACCCGACTTAATCAAAGCAAGAGCTTCCAGGGCGTTTCGTGCTGGATATATACGTTCGTGTGGAACTTGTTGGACCGCCTCGCATTCTTGAGCGGTCAATGTGTGGGGCTGTGCCGTGGGTCTGTTCGGAAATCGTAGTTACGAAGAGTTTGCAACCATCCTGCAAGCCGCCAACGCGGCTTTCGGAAAGGGTGGGCCTGACGGTTGGACCCAGCTCAAGATGTCCGACCTCGGCATCGACCAGTTCGGCGACACATTCACCAGCCCGAACGGCCGCGGCAAGGCGATCGTGCTGGAGAAGGATGACGAACTGATCGTTGCCTTCCGCGGCTCCGACAAGTGGAGCGACATCAAGGACTACGACAAGATCTCTGCGGTCAAATCCTATTCGCGGCAGTTCGACAAGCTGATGGAGAAGGTCGCGAAGTATCAGGACGAGAACGACCTGCATACGACCTTTACCGGCATCAGCCTCGGTGGTGCCGTCACCAACATCGTCGCGGAGAAAGCCGACAACCAGTGGGATGATGCCTTCAAGGATTCGTCGTTCTTCGGTATTTCCAGCCCCTATCTCGCCAACAACGGGCAACGCGACCTGTTCAATCTCGGCGTTCAGAATGACGAGGTCTACGGCATCATTCCCGGCAGCTGGAATCAGGGGGCGAAGGATCTCGCGACGCAGAATATCTTTATCTACCTCAACAAGCGCGGCCTGATCGACAATCTCGATGACAGCCTTTTCGCCCACCATGTCGGCGGCTTCAACCGCGCCATGGCCTCGCTCGACGGCCTCACCGTCGAAGGCGGTGAACTGCTGGTAGATGCCCTCAATCCCGACAGTCTGCTGATCTTCGACCAGACCAAGGAAGTGGTGAAAGCCAGCGAACTCCGCCATTCGCGCGACAAGATCCTGACCATCGTCGGCGAAAGCGGGAAGGACAGGATCAACGGCGCTGACAACGGGGTCGGCGGCGGCGACCGCGAACGCATCTATGGCAATGGCGGCAATGACCAGATCCACGCCAAGTCGGGCCGGGACGAACTGCACGGCGGTGGCGGCAACGACCTGCTCGATGGCGGCGACGCCCGCGATTCCATGTTCGGCGATGGTGGCAACGACCGGCTGGTCTTCGAGACGCATCTGGAACGCGGCGAGGGCGGCGCTGGCGCGGACCGCTTCATCATCCGCACGATCACCAACTCCGGGACTGCACCGGCCTCGGTCGTCATCGACGATTTCACACCGGGAGAGGACGTGCTGGTCCTTGATCGTTTCGACGGCAACAAGGACAAGAAAGGCATCCAGTCGCTGCATTTCGTGGAATATGCGGTCTACGATGCCAGTGACGGACTGAGCGCGTTGGAGCAGGGTTTCGTGAACGACCTCAAGCCCGGCGGAGTGACAATCTATGAGAACGAGAACGGCGACACGCTGCTGATCATCAACCGCGACGGTGACAGGGCCCGCGAATTCGAGATCAAGTTCGACGGCGCGCTGGGCGATTTTTCGGCGGATTTGCTGCTCTGATCAGCCCTCCAGCGCTCGCATCTTCCACATGTCCTGGAACGCCGGGCGATCGTGGCAACGCTCATACCAGGCGACAACCTTGGGGTTGGCGTCAGTCAACACCTTTTCGGTCATCGCATAGCGGCAGATCTCGGCTGCGTTGAGGTCGGCGACGGTGAAGCGGTTGCCGACCAGATAGTCCTGCGTCGAAAGATGCGTGTTGAGGATGTCGAACGGCCGCTTGAGCAGGCGCGATGCGACGGCTATTTCTTCCTTGCCGCCGGGCGCATCCTGCTGGCCGGCGTCATAGACGCGGACGATCTTCACGGAGTTCTGTTCGATCTCGTTGACCGCCCAGAAGGACCACATCTCGATCAGCCCCTCTTCCGCCAGGCTTTGCGGGGCGAGGGGACCGCGGTGCTTGCGGGCGAGATAGAGATTGATGGCGATCGATTCCCACAGCACGAGGCCGTCATCCTCGATCGTCGGGATCAGGCCGTTCGGGTTGACCTGGCGAAATGCCGGCGAAAGCGTGTTGAGTCGCGCATCTGCCGCAAGCGGATCATCCAGCGCGCGTGCCTGAATCACCGGTACGCTTTCGAATTCGATCCCGAGTTCCCGCGCCATCCAGTAATTGCGCGAGGCGCGTGACTGATAAACGCCATAGATCATCAGCATGCCGGAACTCCCTTCCCTTGTTGCGGTGAAGGGTGGTCAAGTTTTCACAAGACGTCCAATCAAAAATGCCGGCGGTCAGACATCAGCGATTCTGATGTTCCGCGAGCGGAAAGAGCTTGAGAAACGCAGTCTCGCCCGGCGGCGTGAAGTGCACAACGCGGCTGCCGGCATCGCGGCGCGCCCAGCCTTTCGCCAGCATCGTGTCGAAGAACGCGGCACCGAGAGAGCCTGCGAGGTGATCGCGCCGCTCGCTCCAGTCCAGGCAGCAGCGGCAGAGCGGGCGGCGGGAGGCGCGGAGTTTTGCCAGATCTATCCCGACATCCTCGACGAAGCGCTCACCGCTCTCGGCGAGCCCGATCGTGCCACTATCGAAGGCAACATAATTCCGTCCGACCAGGCTATCGAACATCCGGACCCCGAGGTCGCCGGCGAGATGGTCGTAGCAGATACGGGCCTTGCGCATCGCTGCATCCTTCGGTCCGGGCCGATGGCGCAGGTGACCGCGATCGGCGGCGAAGATGGAGAGCGACTCGATGAGTTGCCCGACCTTCGGCCCGGCGAGCGAGAAGTATTTGTGCCGGCCCTGCTTCTGCGGCCGGATCAGTCCGCCGGCCTCGAGCTTGGCGAGGTGGGTGCTTGCCGTCTGCGCGGTGACGCCGGCGATCTCGGCGAGCTCGGTGGCGGTCAGCGCCCGACCATCCATTAGCGCCACAAGGATATTGGCGCGTGCGGGGTCGCCGATCAGCGCCCCGATCTGGGAAATGTCGGGTCCTTCCCGCATGTCGAGAACTCCTCTGTCCGGTGGTGGTGATAGCGCGATTCCGCGCCGCCATGCTTCGATTTCGATCGAAGCATGGCGGCGCGCCAGGATGCGACAGTGGTCCCGCTAACGAGAGGAGCCCCGACATGATCACCTGTTTCATCCGCTATGAGATCGACCCGTTCAAGGAGAACGATTTCGCCACCTATGCCCGCAACTGGGGCCAGGTCATCCCGCGTTGCGGCGCAGACCTGATCGGCTATTCGGGCCGCATGAGGGCTCGAAGACCACGGCCTATGGGCTCTACAACATCGAGAGCCTTGCCGCCTACGAAGCCTATCGAGCGCGGCTCGCTGCAGATCCGTTGGGACAGGAGAACTACGAATTCGCCAAGCGGCAGCGTTTTCTCTTGCGGGAAGACCGCATTTTCCTGAAGAACGTGTCGCTGCCGCATGCAGAGAGGACCGGTCGATGATATCAGTCATTTTCGAAGTCATACCCGCAGAGGGCAGCCGGGAAGCCTATCTCGACGTTGCGGGCGATCTGAAGCCGCTGCTCGAAACCATCGACGGCTTCATTTCCGTCGAGCGCTTCCAGAGCCTGACGGATCCGGCAAAAATGCTGTCGCTGTCCTTCTGGCGCGACGAGGCGGCGGTGCTGGCATGGCGCAATCTGGAGCCGCACCGCGCCGCGCAAGCCGCGGGTAGGGGAGGCGTCTTCGCCGACTATCGCCTGCGGGTGGCAAGCGTTATCCGCGACTACGGGCACCGCGAACGCGACGAAGCGCCCGCGGACAGCCGCGAGCATCATGGGTCGGCGGCATAGGCGGGGACCGTATCGAGACCTGTGCCGGATGGCCGAACGGTCAGACCTTATGCAGGAAGTCGACCACCCCGGTGTCGAGATCATAGTAGGCGGGCACGATCTTCACTTTGCCTTCCTCGACCAGGTGAGAGACGATCGCGCTTTCAGCGAGGATGCGCTCGGCGCCGTTGAAGGCATTGGCATGTACGGTCTTGTCGACGAAATTCTCGCCGCGATCGGTCTCCGCCAAGGCCACGGGCAGGATCGGCTGGATCATCTTGCCGATCGAGCCCTCGAGCTTGGTGCCCTTGGCCACAACCTCGCAGGCGGCGGAGACAGCGCCGCAGCGCTTGTGACCCATCACCACGATCAGCGGCGCATGCAGGTGCTCGGTTCCGTATTCGATCGTGCCCAGCACGTCAGTATCGACGACATTGCCGGCATTGCGGGCCACGAAGAGTTCGCCGAGGGTCACGCCGCCGAAGACCAGCTCAGGAACGACGCGGCTATCGGAACAGGTGAGCACGATGGCCCAGGGCGCCTGGCCTTTGGCGACATCCTGGCGCCGCTTGGAAATATTGGCGGCGCAGGCTTCGGCATCGGCCACGAACTTCTTGTTGCCTTCCTGAAGTTTGGCAAGCGCTTCATCGGGCGAGAGGGCGGGGGCGGCGTCGGAGGCGAGCGCTGGCAGCCCGAAGCCGACCGTCATGGCGGCGACGCCGCCGATACCGGCAAATTTGAGCAGCGAACGGCGGTTGAGTTGGGCGGAACTGCATTCAAAGCACATGGTCTTGGTCCTTTTGCAATATCCAGCATGGCTACGGAGGAAACGCGCCTGCGCACCGCCATGTCCGGCAATTCTCCGGAAATCAGAGAATAGCGGATTTGACTATGCCTGGATATGACAGTCATCAAGTCGCATTTTGACGCATGGCGTCGCCAACAGGGCAAAACCAAAGTTGCGGCGTCTCGTCGGCCCAAGCTCGCTGGTATCAGGTCAGCCGCTCCGCCGCCGGACGAAGAATGAGGCAATGAAGATGCTGATCGCACCGATCGGGATTTCGAGATAGCGCGACGAGACGAGTCCGACGAATTCGGTCTTGTAGACCGAGGCCTCGGTGTTGTTGTAGAGCACGCACCAGCCGATTGCGAAGGCGATGGCCAGCAGGAGCTTCATCGCAATCCCCCGCTTCGCGGTCATCGCGAAATAGCCCCACAGGACGACGAAGCCGATGACCACGGAGGCCGCGGCTGTCTCAAGAAGCGGGGCGAGATAGTCGATGCCGATCCCGGCGAGGAAGATGTAGAAGAGATTGTTGAAGCCCGGCAGGCCAACAGAGAAAACACTGTCGAGCACCGGCGCGCCACTTTCGCCGGTCGCATTCACGAACAGCGCGTTGCTGATCGTCTTGGCCAACGGGCCGCAGGCCGCCCCTTCGGCAAGGCATGTCGTCGCCATGGCACCGAGGACGAGGTAGAGCGCCTCCGAAAGCGTGAAAAGCACTGCGAGCGTGATGAGTGCCGTCTGCCATGCCGGACGCGCCTGCTCTGCCGGCATCGCCTCAGCCGATGAAAAGTCCCCGCTGGTCAAGCCGAGTCTCCTGAGTCTGGTGTGACGGCAAACCTGCCGTCGGGTGCCGATACGACGTGCGGCGCAGCTTCGATATTCTGTGCTCTGAGAGCGAGCATCTGCAATCTGCCTTCCCCTTAAAAAAATATTTTCCCGATCCGGCACGGCCATTCAGCCTTTGGTAACCAGGATCGGTAACCATAACAGTCAGTAAAAAGCGTATTGCGTATCAGTGAGTATCAAATGGCCGCTCTTTCTTCGCGCGCTCTGTCACCCGACGTCTCTTCGGGCGCTTCCTGGCTCAACACCATCATCAAGGGCGATTGCGTCGCGGCACTCGAAGCGCTGCCGGACAAGTCCGTCGACGTCATCTTCGCCGACCCGCCCTATAATCTCCAACTGGGTGGTGCGCTGCATCGCCCCGACCAGAGCGTGGTGGATGCCTGCGACGACGATTGGGACCAATTCGCCAGCTTTGAAGCCTATGACGCCTTCACCCGGGCCTGGCTGCTCGCCTGCCGCCGCGTGCTGAAGCCGAATGGCACGATCTGGGTCATCGGCTCCTATCACAACATCTTTCGCGTCGGCACGGCGCTGCAGGATCTCAACTTCTGGATCCTCAACGATGTGGTGTGGCGCAAAACCAACCCGATGCCCAACTTCAAGGGCCGCCGCTTCCAGAACGCTCACGAGACGATGATCTGGGCGAGCCGCGATCCCAACGCCAAGGGCTATACCTTCAATTACGATGCGATGAAGGCCGCCAATGACGATGTTCAGATGCGCTCGGATTGGCTGTTCCCGATCTGCTCCGGCGGCGAACGTCTCAAGGGCGCCGACGGCAAGAAGGTGCACCCGACGCAGAAGCCGGAAGCGCTGATCGCCCGTCTGTTGATGGCCTCGTCCAAGCCCGGCGATGTCGTGCTCGACCCGTTCTTCGGCTCCGGCACCACCGGCGCTGTCGCCAAGCGTCTCGGCCGCAACTTCGTCGGCATCGAGCGCGAGCAGGATTACATCGATGCGGCCACTGCTCGCATCGAAGCCGTCGAACCGCTTTCGGGCGCCGAACTCTCCGTCATGACCGGCAAGAAGGCTGAGCCGCGGGTCGCCTTCAACACGCTGGTCGAGGGCGGACTGATCAAGCCCGGCACCATTCTGTCAGACGCCCGCCGCCGCCATCAGGCAATCGTGCGCGCCGACGGCACACTGGCTTCCGGCGGTTCCGCCGGCTCGATCCACAAGGTCGGCGCTCTCGTCCAGGGCCTCGATGCATGCAACGGCTGGACCTTCTGGCACTATGACGACGGGAGTTCCCTGCTCCCCATCGACACGCTCAGAAGCGTCATCCGCAAGGGGATGGAGGAAGCGGGCGGCTGACCTCCAATCACGCTCGCTTTCTCCACCCTTCTTCTTCTCACCCTCTCCGGTTTAGTCCTTCAGTCCCGGAGAGGAAAATGGCCCAGGAAGCGCGAGCTTCCTGGGCTGATATGTTTTTGGGCCCTCCGCCCGAGACGCTCAACCCCTCACCAACTTCGGCCAAGCGATCGGCTTTGCCTCTCGCGGCCTGCGTATCCGCTTCCGCAAGGGGAGAGGTAGACTCGCGGCCCCACATCTATCCCAAGCGAAGGCCGAGCGCGTGGCCGTACCTCTCCCCTTGCGGGAGAGGATAGCAAGCCCGCATGAGCCGGAGGCGAATGCTTGGGCGCGCTTGGTGAGGGGTCAATTCCATCCTCTAAACCTATTGCTTCTATCCACAGCTACCATCCTTGACACCTCCCCATCCCATGATATTGCTAAGATGTCAGACCAATTTTAGCCGCCAAACGAGGAGGGATGCGATGTCTGCCGATACATCATCGACCGCGCAACTCCTGCGCCTGCCGCCCATCGACCGCTCGCAACAGGTCATCGAGGCGCTGTCCAGTTACATCAAATCCGCAGACCTCAAAGCCGGCGACCGGCTCCCTGCCGAGCGGGAATTGATGGCGGCGCTGGCCGTCGGCCGCTCTACGATCCGCGAGGTGATCAGCCATTTCCAGGCGCTCGGCGTCATGGAAACCCGCAAGGGCAGCGGCACCTATCTGCTCAAGCCCATCTCCATGGCAACGATCCACATGCCGCTGTCGCTCGACGCGACCCATCTGCGTGACGTGCTGCTGCAGACGCTGGAGGTTCGCCGCGGCATCGAGGTCGAGGCCGGCATGGTCGCGGCACGGCGACGGACCGCCGAGGACCTCATCATCATCGAGGAGAAGCTCGATGCGATGGAGCGGGTTCACCTCGCGGTTGGCACATCCGGTCCGGAAGACCTCGCCTTCCATCTCGCCATCTATGACGCCACGCACAATCCGCTGTTCAAGCAACTTCTTGAGCAGATGCGCGGCGCCTTCGAGCGCTTCTGGACCCATCCATTCAACCGGGAAGACTTCGCCCGCCGATCCTTCCCGTTTCACCGCACGCTGTTCAATGCCATCGCGGCTCAGGACACCGAAGCCGCCCGCCGCGAGACGCTCAAGATTCTCGACATCGTCGAGGAGGATATCAAGGAAATGTCGAAATGAATGACGAGTTCGCACAGCACGATCTCGCGTCCCTCATCGTCGCCCATGACGAAAGCAATGCCTTCGATGCGGTGGTGCCGCCGATCGTACAGACCTCGCTTTTCACTTTCTCGAGCTACGACGAGATGATCGCGGCCTATCGCGGCGAGATCGTCCGGCCGATCTATACCCGCGGCCTCAACCCGACCGTCCGTGCCTTCGAGGAAATGCTGGCAAAGCTGGAAGGCGCCGAAGACGCTCTCGGCTTCGCAAGCGGCATGTCGGCGATTTCGTCGACAGTCATGACCTTCGTCGAGCCGGGGGACAGGATTGTCGCTGTCCGCAATGTTTACCCCGATGCCTACCGCTTGTTCGGCACCTTCCTCAAGCGCATGAACATCGAAGTGACCTATGTCGATGGCCGCGACGAGGAGGCCGTCGCCAAGGCGTTGCCCGGCGCCAAGCTGTTCTATATGGAGAGCCCGACCAGCTGGGTGATGGAAACCCACGATGTCGGCGCGCTCGCGACGCTTGCAAGGGCGCAAGGCATCGTCAGCGTCATCGACAACAGCTGGGCCACGCCCATCTTCCAGCAGCCGCTCAAGCTCGGCGTCGATCTCGTATTGCATTCGGCCTCGAAATATCTCGGCGGCCACAGCGATGTCGTCGCGGGCGTGGTCGCCGGCTCCAAGGCAATGATCGACCGGCTGCGCGGCGAGACCTATCCCTATCTCGGCGGCAAGCTCTCGCCCTTCGACGCCTGGCTGCTGGTGCGGGGTCTGAGGACGCTGCCCATCCGCATGAAGGCGCATGAGGCTTCGGCGATGGAGATCGCCAAGCGCCTCTCCAAGCTCGATGTGGTCGAACAAGTCTGCCATCCGGGCCTCGCCAATCGCCTGCCGCCGGGCCTCAACGGCACGTCCGGCCTGTTCTCCTTTATCTTCCGCGACGGCGTCGACATCCGGGGCTTCGCCGACAATCTCAACCTCTTCAAGCTGGGCGTCAGCTGGGGCGGGCACGAAAGCCTGATCGTCCCGGGCGAGGTCGTGCTGCAGCAGAAGGCAGAACCCAATTCCGCGCGCGCATTTGGCATGCATCCGCGGTCCGTACGGCTCCATGTCGGCCTCGAGGGAACCGAGGCTTTGTGGGGCGACATCGAAGCGGCATTGGCGGCCGCGCGATGAATCATCAACTGATACTAAACTGGGAGAAACGAAAATGAAGAAGCTGATAGTTGCGGCCATGATGACGGCTCTGATGGCCGGCACGGCGCTGGCCGATACCACGCTGAAGTTGGTCGAAGTCATCACCAGCCCCGAGCGCACCGAGACGCTGAAATCCATCGTCGGCAAGTTCGAGGCGGCCAATCCCGGCACCAAGGTCGAGATCATCTCGCTGCCCTGGAACGAAGCCTTCCAGAAATTCGCCACCATGGTCTCGGCCGGCGATACGCCCGACGTGATGGAAATGCCCGACACCTGGCTGTCGCTCTATGCCAACAACGGCATGCTCGAGAGCCTTGAGCCCTATCTCGAAAAGTGGGAGCATACCGGCGACCTGACTCCGCGCGCGCTGGACCTCGGTCGCGACATCAACAAGACCGCTTACATGCTGCCCTACGGCTTCTATCTGCGCGCCATGTTCTACAACAAGAAGCTCCTCGCCGAGGCCGGCGTGAAGGAGCCGCCGAAGACGCTCGAGGAATTCACTGCCGCTTCCGCGGCAATCTCCAAGCTCCCGGGCAAGTACGGCTACTGCATGCGCGGCGGTCCGGGCGGCCTCAACGGCTGGATGATCTTCGCCGCCTCAATGGCCGGCGACAACACCTATTTCAAGGAAGACGGCACCTCGACCATGAACAGCGAAGGCTGGGTCAAGGGCTTTGAGTGGATGGTCGATCTCTACAAGAAGGGCTATGCGCCGAAGGACAGCATCAACTGGGGCTTCAATGAGATCGTCGCCGGCTTCTATTCCGGTACCTGCGCCTTCCTCGACCAGGACCCGGACGCGCTGATCGCCATCGCCGAGCGCATGAACAAGGACGATTTCGGCGTCATGCCGCTGCCCAAGGGCCCGGATGGCAAGTCCTACCCGACCATCGGCTATGCCGGTTGGTCGATGTTCTCCACCAGCCAGAACAAGGACTTGTCCTGGAAACTGATCGCGACGCTCGAAGGGCCGGAAGGCAATATCGAATGGAACAAGCGCGTCGGCGCGCTGCCGGCTTTGAAGTCGGCCGAGAACGATCCCTTCTATGCGGGTGACCAGTTCAAGGGCTGGTTCGAGGAACTGGCCGATCCGAACACGGTTCCGACAGTGATGCCGACCTATCTCGAGGAATTCGCCTACTTCAAGGATTCTATCGCGATCAAGACCTCGCAGCAGGCGCTCCTCGGCGAAATCTCGCCGAAGGAACTCGCCGATCAATGGGCTGACTATCTGACCAAGGCGCAGCAGAAGCACCTGGCCAAGAAGTAGTCCGCAACGGCGCGCTTGGTTGTTACCCCTCACCAAGCGCGCCCATGCATTCGCCTTCGGCTCATGCGGGCTTGCTATCCTCTCCCACAAGGGGAGAGGTAAACGCGTGGCGCTGTCAATGCCGCAAGCAAGACCGAGCTTGTGGCACTTTACCTCTCCCCTTGCGGGAGAGGACACGCAGGCCGCGAGAGGCGTAGCCGATCGCTTGGCCGAAGTTGGTGAGGGGTTAAAGCCCGACGCACCACCCAACAGGGAACGACCGAGAACCGATGATCAGTTCTGCCCAGACGCTCGACGGGCGTCATGACACCAAGCCCTGGCTGCAACGCCTGGCCGATGCCTCGACGCCGTGGCTCTACAGCGCGCCGTCGCTGATCCTGATTGCCGCCGTCATGCTCGTGCCCTTGGCGATTGGCATCTCCTATGCGTTCCGCGATGTCGTTTTGCTCAAGCCGTTCTCGGGCGGCTTCGTCGGTCTCGATCATTTCCGCACGCTGGCAAAAGACCAAGCCTTCTATGGCGCGCTCAAAAATACGCTGCTGTGGACCGGCGCCTCGGTCGTCCTGCAATTCGTCTTCGGGCTGATCCTGGCGCTGCTGCTCGACAAGCCGTTCCGGGGCAGGGGCGTCGTCCAGGCGCTGGTCTTCCTGCCCTGGGCGGTGCCGAGCTTCCTTGCCGGCCTCAACTGGGCCTGGCTGTTCAACCCGGTCATCGGCCCGCTGCCGCACTGGTTCCACGCTCTCGGCCTGATGAGCGAGCCCGGCAATCTTCTGTCGCATCCGCACTATGCGATGTGGGGTCCGATCATCGCCAATGTCTGGTGGGGCATTCCCTTCTTCGCGATCACGCTGCTCGCCGCCCTGCAGGCGATCCCGCGCGACCTCTACGAGGCCGCCTCGATCGACGGCGCAGGCTGGTTCCAGCGCTTCCGCTCGATCACGCTGCCGTTCCTCGCGCCGACCATCGCCATCACCATCCTGCTGCGAACGGTGTGGATCTCCAATTTCGCCGACCTGATCGTCGTCATGACCGGCGGCGGCCCGGCCGACCGGACGCAGATCGTCGCGAGCTATATCTTCACCCAGGCCTTCAAGGCGCTCGATTTCGGCTATGCCTCGGCGATCGCTCTGGTGCTGCTGGTGCTGCTGCTCGCCTATTCGATGCTGATCATCCTGCTCCGCCAGACGTTGATGAAGGATTGAGCGCATGCGAACCAAACTCATCGGTACCGTCGCGCATCGCCTGGCTCTCCTGGCCTATGTCGTATTCGCGCTCTTTCCGCTCTACTGGCTGCTCAAGGTGTCGGTGACGCCGAACAAGCTGCTCTATTCCGAGGGCGTGCGCATGTGGCCGTCCCAGACGACCTGGGAGCACTATGCCTTTGTGTTGCGCCACAGCGCCTTCCCGACCTTCTTCATGAACAGCCTGATCGTTGCCGGCTCGACGGCAATCGTGGTCACCATCTGCGCCTCGCTGTCAGGCTATGCCCTGTCGCGCTTCTCCTTCCGGGCGAAATACGCGATCGTGGCGCTGATGCTGCTGACTCAGATGTTTCCGCTGGTCATGCTGGTCGCGCCGATCTTCAAGATGCTTTCGCCGCTCGGCCTGACCAACTCGCTCACCGGCCTCGTCATCGTCTATTCCGCCTTCAACGTGCCCTTCGCGACTTTCCTCATGCAGTCCTTCTTCGACGGCATCCCGAAAGATCTCGAGGAGGCCGCGATGATCGACGGCGCCACCCAGTTCGTCGCCTTCCGCCAGATCATCCTGCCGCTGACGCTGCCGGGCATCGCCGCGACGCTCGGCTTCGTCTTCACCGCGGCCTGGTCGGAACTGCTCTTCGCGCTGATGCTGATCAACAACAATGCCGCGGCGACCTTCCCGGTGGGGCTGCTCACCTTCGTCTCTAAATTCTCGGTCGATTTCGGGCAGATGATGGCGGCCGGCGTGCTCGCGCTCATCCCGGCCGGCCTCTTCTTCCTGCTCATCCAGCGTTATCTCGTCCAAGGCCTCACGGCCGGCGCTGTGAAAGGTTAGTCACATGGGTTCCATCTCGATCCACGGCGTCCGCAAATCCTTCGGTCCCGTCCCCGTGCTCCACAATGTCGATCTGGAGATAGAGGACGGCGAGTTCATCGTTCTCGTCGGGCCATCCGGTTGCGGCAAGTCCACGCTGCTCAGGATGATCGCCGGGCTCGAAGAGGTGAGCGCGGGTGATATCTCCATCGCCGGCCGCCGGGTCAACGACCTGCCGCCGAAGGACCGCGACATCGCCATGGTGTTCCAGTCCTATGCGCTCTATCCGCACATGAACGTCGCGGGCAACATGAGCTACAGCCTGAGGCTCCGTAAGGCGACGAAGGAGACCATCGCCAAGGCCATCGCGGGCGCCGCCGCCAAGCTCGGCCTCGAGCCGCTGCTCGAACGCCGGCCCAAGGCGCTCTCCGGCGGCCAGCGTCAGCGCGTCGCCATGGGCCGCGCCATCGTCCGCCAGCCCAAGGCATTCCTCTTCGACGAGCCGCTCTCCAACCTTGACGCGCGTCTGCGCGAACAGATGCGCGCCGAAATCAAGAAGCTGCATGGCGACCTCAAGGCGACATCGATCTACGTCACCCACGACCAGATCGAGGCGATGACGCTTGCGGACCGGATCGTCGCCATGCATGGCGGGGTCATCCAGCAAGTGGGCTCTCCTCTTGACCTCTACGATCGCCCCGCCAATCTGTTCGTTGCCGGCTTCATGGGCTCGCCTGCCATGAACCTGATCGAAGGCAGCTATGATAGCGGACACATTCGCTTCGCCAATGGCATCGCGGTGCCGATCGGCAATCGCGCCGACATTGCAAGTGGCAGCGCCATCACCCTTGGCATTCGGCCCGAACATGTCGCGATAACAGGGGAGGGTGGCATGGCGGCCTCAGTCGACCTGATCGAGCCGACCGGCTTCGGCATCATCGTCCATACGATGCTGAACGATCTGCCGGTGAAGATCTTCACCCAGGACCGCGCGGTGATGGATGCAGGCCGAGACATCCGCATCGAATTCCCCGTGGAACGGTTGCATCTTTTCGGCGTAGACGGCCAGAGGGTGTCGTGAGTTTGCTGAATCGCAATTTCTTGGGATGGTAAGCCGTCGGTTTCGCGCTAATATACAGATACTGATTTGCTCTCTCCTCCCTTGGGCGATCATGGTGACGCTAGGCATTCTCCTCCCAGCCTCGCGTCAAAATTCATAAACCCTGTCGCATCTTCCCGCGACAGGGTTTTTTCTTTGGGTCTACCGGTATCTGCGGTCGACCACGCAATCCTCTTGCACTGCACACTTGTCCGCCCTACCTTAGTGAAAACACAATTCCTTGAGGTAATGCGCTGCCTTGTGGCCCGGTCTGTCGGCCCTCGACTCATGTGCGGCGTATCTGCCAGGAGAAGACCATGGACATTTCCACCATCAGGCGGTCCATCGTGGCCGTTCGTGCTTCCGTCCCCGAGGACGCCTTCACCGCCAACGCCCTCGGCACCCTGCGGGAGGGTTCCGGCATTGTGATCTCTCCGAAGGGCCTCGTTGTCACCATCGGCTATCTGATCACCGAGGCGGACGAAGTCTGGCTGACCCGTTATGACGGCAAGGTCATTGCCGGTCATGCGCTGGCCTATGACCAGGAGACCGGCTTCGGCCTCATCCAGGCGCTCGCGCCGCTCGAGCTTCCGGCCCTCGACATCGGTTCTTCGACAGCCGCGGAACTCGGTGAAGAAGTCGCCGTTATCGACGGCGCCGGCGAATACGGCAAGTGCCACATCGTCGCCAAGCAGGAATTCGCCGGCTATTGGGAATATCTGCTCGAAGAGGCGATCTTCACGGCACCGGCGCATCCCTCCTGGGGTGGCGCCGCCTTGGTCGGCAAGGATGGCCGCCTGCTCGGCATCGGCTCGCTGCGCCTGCAGATGAGCAAGGGCAATGAAGTCGCCGACATCAACATGATCGTGCCGATCGACCTGCTGACGCCGATCCTCGACGACCTCGTCACCCGCGGCCAGGTCAACAAGCCGCCGCGGCCCTGGCTCGGCGCCTTCTCCGCCGAAAGCAGCAACGGCGTCGTGGTGATGAACGTCACCCCCGGAAGCCCCGCCGCCGAGGCCGGCCTCAAGCAGGGCGACGTGATCGCCGAGATCCGCGACGGCGACGTCGAGGGCCTGGCCGATTTCTACCGCAAGGTCTGGAAATCCGGCCCGGCCGGGGCAGAGATCCCGATGCGCGTGTTGCGCGACGGCCGCGATGCCTGGCTGCGCGTCAAGACCGCTGATCGCCAGAGCTTTCTCAAGAAGCCGATGATGCAGTGAGGTTGTCGCCTCTGACGCCGGCACGATTCAGCCCGCCGCATCGACGGCGGGCTACTTGTCTGTGCGCCATCCTCCTTCTCACGGGATTTGCGCGGTTACACGCGGAGGAGCGCAACTGGGCCGAAGAGAAATGTGCCCGCTACGACAAGGCCTTCCACGAATTGCTCGACATGGTTGGCCGCGATGGCGTCACCGAACACTTCATCAAGGGCAACGAAGCCTTCATCGCCGCGGGCTGCTCGAATGGCGCCGATGTCTGCCCCGAATCCCCCGAAGACTTCGCTCTCGCCAACAAACTTACAATAGCGGCCATGGGCTTCGGAACGGCGAGCACGTTTCTGCCGTTTGTGTGTCGCGGCCCGTGAGTTGACTTAAGGCGCCGCTGACTATGGGCGCCCCGTGTCCGCGCCCGCATGTGACCACCCCTTGATCGCCGCCCAGATGCCCCGATCGATCTGCTAGCAATCAACCGGCACCAGGCAGCCCATCCGAATATCCGACTCGGCACCCGGCCCGGCATATTGGAAGCCGCATTTCTCCAGCATCCGGCGCGCGGCGGGATTGATGGTCCGGATGCTCGTTCGGATGGTGATCAGCCTTGGTGATCGCGTGAAGGCGTGATCCACCAGCGCCTGCGCCGCTTCCGTCGCGTAACCCCGATTCCAGTGGCACTCGCCGATCCAGAGGCCGAGGCGGTTTTCGCCATCCGTCTCGTCGGCCTGTAGCTTGCAGCAACCGATCAGCGTCCCGCTGTCGCGCTCGGTGATGGCAAAGCCGGTCAGTCCGCTCTCTCGGTCGCGCAGGCGGCGGATGAACCGGCCGGCATCTGATATTGTGTAGGGATGCGGCATGTCGGGCAGCTTGGCAGCGATGCGGACATTGTCGGCAAGCGCGGTGATCGCCACGAGGTCCTCCTCCGCTGGCCGGCGCAGGACGAGGCGCCGTGTTTCGATCGTCTCGGTGGTCTTGCCGATCGGCAGGGTACCGCGTTCGGCGCGGTCTAAAGGAAAGGCGAGAGCATTCATGGCGTGCCTCCATATCGGTGAAGCAAGCCGGCATCGGCTTCCTTCATTGCAGGGCGTGTCACTCCGCGGGCGAAATGCCCGTTGCTTCGGTGCAGGCTTCAGGTCGAGAGCAGGCTGTGGCAGGCAAATTGGGACATGGTCGACACCCTCCCGGCCGCACAGGCAGCCGTCTCTCACGCTCGAAACAGGCTGACAGAATAGGGGCGTGCACTGCCAAATTATGGCAGTGCCCGCCATTTCAGATTCAGATCAGATTCCCTCGAATAGCCGGCAATTCTGAAACGTATCCTTCATTGCGCCGGACCAGGGACCGAACGGCGCATTGGGACAACGGTTCCGCACCGGGACTTCAGACTGCCATGCCACGTGCCTTGCAGCCCTTCACGCCATTTCAGGATATCGAAGCTCGACGCCAATGGGCGGGACCGGTCATCGCCGGCGTCCTCACCCAGGAACTCGCGGAATTCTGCGAGAGCGGCGTCAGTGTCGTCATTGCCGCCAGCACCGCCGACGGCATGCCGATGGCCGGTCGCGGCAAGGCCTGCCGCATCACGCCAGATGGCACGATGCGCATCTTCCTCCCCGAGCCCGGCAATACCGCGCTGCTCGCCGCCTTCTCGGCCGGCTCGCCGATCGCGGTGACCTTCTCGGCGCCGCGCAATCATCGCTCCATCCAGGTCAAGGGATCTCAGGTGCGGCCGGTCGGACTCGAAGCCGGTGATCTTGATTTGGTCGCCCGGCAGGTCAAGGATTTCGAGAACGACCTCGTTTTCGTCAATTATCCGCTGCGTTTTTCCGCGACCTATACCGCCTATCATCCGGAAGAGATCGTCGCGATCGAGTTCTCGCCGAAGGATGCCTTCGTGCAGACGCCGGGGCCGGGGGCAGGCGAGGTTTTGGCGCCATGAGCAAGATCCGAATCGAACCGTTGCGCGACTGTTTCGAAGGCTACGTGCCGTCGATTCTGGCGACCACGGATCCCGACGGCATGCCCAATGTCTCGCTGCTGTCGCAGGTCCACTATGTCGACTCGCGTCGGGTCGCGCTGTCCTACCAGTTCTTCAACAAGACGCGCCGCAACATCCTGTCGACCCGGGCCGCCTCCGTGGTCGTCATCGATCCCGCGACCATGGCGCAGTTCCGCATGGAGCTAGACTATGAGGAGACCCAGACCAGCGGCCCGCTCTTCGAGAGCATGAAGGCCAAACTCGCCGGCATCGCCTCGCATACCGGCATGCATGGCGTGTTCAAGCTGCTCGGCGCGGACATCTTTCGCGTCACCGCGGTCGAGATGCTGCCGGGCCAACGGCTGCAGGTCTGCCCCGGCGAGAGCAATCTGCTGCCGGCGACGCGTCGCGTCTGTGCCGAGCTGTCGCGCTGCCGCGATCTCAACGAACTCTGCGACCGCACGCTGGCGGCGCTGCAGCAGCATCTCGGCATCGAACACTCGATCATCCTGATGCTCGACGAGGCGCGCCGGCGGCTCTACACCGTCGCGTCGCGCGGCTATCCGCTGTCTGGCATCGGCTCGGAAGTCTCGGTCGGCGAGGGCGTCATCGGCGCCGCAGCGCGCGAAAGCGTGCCGATCCGCATCGGTCATATGAGCTCGGATTATTCCTATGGCGCCGCCGTGCGCGACACGGCGCAGAAATCGGGCCTCGACTGGGCCTCGGTGACGGAAATCCCCTTCCCGGGACTGGCTGCGCCTGAGAGCCAGGTGGCGGTGCCGATCGTCCAATGCGGCCGCACGATCGGCGTGCTTTTCTGCGAGAGCCGTGATGCGATGAGCTTCAGCTACAATAGCGAGGACGCATTGGCGATCGTCGCCGATCATTTCGGCTCGACCTTCGCGCTGCTCGAACAGCATGAAGGCCTGACATTGCCGTCCCCGCGCATCATGCCGCAAGTGCCTGCCGCCGCCGATGCTCTCGTCGTGCGCCATTACCCGGCCGATAACAGCGTCTTCTTGGATGGCGACTATCTCATCAAGGGCGTTGCCGGCGCGATCTTCCGCAAGCTCGTCTGCGAGTTTGTCGGCGAAGGTCGCGACGAATTCACCAATCGCGAATTGCGGCTCGATCCGGTGCTGCGGCTGCCGGCGTTTTCGGAGAACCTCGAAGCCCGGCTGGTGCTGCTGAACCGCCGGCTGGCCGAACGTTCGACCGAGGTGAAGATCGAAAAATGCGGCCGTGGCCGGTTCCGCTTGGTGAGCTCGCGGCCGCTGGCGATCGAGGAGATCTCGGGCGAGGCGATGCGGGCGAAGGCCTCGTAGGCCTCGATAGCCGGCAAACAAAGACCCCGCCCCAAACCCCTCCCCACAAGGGGGAGGGGCTTACCGTGCCGCGCCCTTCTCCGAGAACCTCAACGTTGCTGCAAGTCGCGTCCTTGAGTGACGCGAGGCGAAGCCACGAGTTGGCCGCTCCCCCTTATGGGGAGGGGGCGGGGCGGGGTCTTTCTTGCCCCATACCTCCCTCAACCCCCGAGATTTCCAACCCTTAGCAATCTTTGAGTATTCGCTGAGCGAACTCTTAGCGAGCACTTAGCAATCACTTGCCCTATCAGCCCCGTCATCAGGGTGCTGCCGCTGCGACCCGAGGAACGAGGCCAGCGTCGGTGCCATCAGAGCAATCCTATTCAAGGTGTGGACAATGAATTTCGACGATCTCAAGCGCTCTCTCAGCGGTGACGTGGTCACCCGCGACGAGGTGCATTATGCTGCCACCCGCAATGCACTGGTCTGGAACGGCCGCAAGCCGATGCGCTTCCCCGACGCCATCGTCCGGGTCGCCTCGGTGGCCGATGTGCAGGCTGCGGTGCGCTTTGCGGCCGCGGCCGGACTGCGCGTTTCGGCGCGCGGCGCCGGCCACCAGTTCTCCGGCATCGCGGTCCAGGAGGGCATCGTGCTCGACCTCTCGGCGCTCAATCATATCGAGGTCGATACCGACCAGATGATCGCAAGCGTCGGCCCGACCGTCCGCAACGGCGATGCCGCACGGCTCCTGGGCGCGCATGGCCTGGCCTTCCCGCTCGGCCATTGCGCCTCGGTGCCGCTGTCCGGCTATCTGCTGGGCGGCGGCTTCGGATGGAATTCCGGTGAATGGGGCGTGGCCTGCTTCAATGTCGCGAGCGTCGATGTCGTGCTCGCCGACGGCGGGGTCCATCGCGCGAGCGAGACTGAAAACCCGGAAATCTTCTGGGCGGTCCGTGGCGGCGGTCCGGAATTTCTCGGCGTCGTCGTCGCCTATCGCCTGAAGTTGCGTCCTCTCCCGCGCGCGATCACGACCAGCGTCTTCACCTATCCGATAGAAGATGCCGCCCGGGTCGAGCGCTGGATGCATGAGACGATGAAGGTCGTTCCCGCCAATGTCGAATTCACCTTCATGGCCTCGAGCGCCCCGCCGCCACTCGCCGACAAGGTGTCGAAGGTCGCGACCGGTATCGCCACCGTCTTCGCCGATACGCCGGAAGAAGCGACCGCCACACTCGGAAGAGTCGCCGCACTCGCTCCATCAGGTGCGCTCGATATCCAGCAATTCATCCCGACGCCCTTCGACGTGCTCTATGCGATCATCGGCCAGTTCTTCCCGGAAGGTCACCGCTATGCGGTCGATACGTTCTGGTCGGGTCATGACAATGACGGCGTGCTGGCACGGCTGGCGGCCGAGACGGCCAGGGCGCCATCACCTCGGACCTTCTCGCTCGGCGTCGTGCTGCCGCCCTCCGCGCTCGACAAGCCGATGCCCGACGTGGCCTTCTCCATGGCTGGCCCGGTCTTCGCTGCGGCCTATTCGATCTGGGACGATCCGGCGGCCGATGAGGCCAACCATGCCTGGATCCGCCAGGTCGGCAAGGTCATGGCCCCGACGACCATCGGCGCCTATGTCGGCGAGGCCGATCTCGACCGGCCGACGCGGCTTGCAGACAGCTACTCGCAGGCGGCCTGGACGAAGTTACAAATGTTGCAGACGAAATACGACCCCAAGGGCACCTTCCGCAACGCCCAGTCATTGGCGGCTTCGCTGAAGTCTGCCGCTTGAAGGGTACCGGGCGCCGCGCCCCGCGGCGCCCGGCCTCCTGCTACGCTCACAGTCTCGAAGGGACGACGAATGCCCACCATTTCCCGCTTCTATTTCGGCATGGCCATCCTCTATCTGATGTCAGGCATCACGCTCGGCCTTGCCATGGCCATCAGCCAGAATCACAGCCTCGCGCCGGTGCATGCCCATATCAACCTGCTCGGCTGGGTGACGAGTGCTCTTTTCGGCGGCTACTACGCGCTCAATCCGCAGAAGGCCTCCGGATGGCTGCCGCGTATCCAGTGTACGGTCTTTACGCTTGGCCTGCTCGTGATGCTACCAGCGCTCTACTACCTCTATGTCGGCCATCCCGAGATCGAACCGGTTCTGGGTGGGGCCTCCATGGCCGTGGCGCTCGGCGTGGTCCTGTTCGCCGCCGTCGTTTTCACGCGCGGTCGCGCCGTATCCGCGGTCTTCCAGCCTGCCGAGTAAGAAAAGGCCGCGCGCATCCGCCTGCCGCGCGCCAGGGGCGTGACCGCTGCCGTTGCCGCGGTGGTCACGCCGCCTTCTTGTCGGCGATCTCGCCGTCGGCCGGCTTACTCTTGTTGCTGAAATGCGCGTTGCCGAGGCCCGTGCCAATCGTCACCACCCCCCAGCTCCTGATGTCCTGCATGAAAGGGATCTGCGACAGGCCCTGGACCACGGCGTCATTGTGCATGACGATGAAGCTCGGATCCCCTGATATTTCGGGGATCATCTTGCGCAGTTCCTGCGGCAGGTTGAAGTGATCGCTCTCCCAGTTGCCGCCCGGCAGATTCTGGCCGCCACGGTCGATCGCGCCATCGGCTTCGATGATGCCGGGGCAGGCGATGCCGATGACGGGCGCGAGCTTCAGCTTGCTCTTCTCGGCCTTGGCGATCAGCTTCTTCAGCATGCCGGCGAGTTCCTCGACGGCCGCGCTGCGTGACGGGCTCTCATCGGCATGGCGCCAGAGCAGCGATTTCCACACCTTCGCCTCCGATAGATCGACATGCTTGTCGAGTTTAAGTTCGATCACGCCGGCCCGCATGTTGGTGCCGCCGATATCGACGGCCAGGATTGCCTGGTTGCCCTTCAGCATCCAGGCCGGCATCAGGTGGGCCGCACCGATCAGGCCGGCATCATCGGGGTGGTGGACGATGGGCACCAGCTCGACCTTGCGCCCATCGGCCTTGAGCAGGATGCCAGCGCGCGCGATTGCCAATTCGCCGACGGCGCTGTCGCGAAAACCTCCGCCCACGACGATGCGCTCGGTCTTCTTCCAACTCTCGTGCTTGAGATAACGGCCGAGCACCTGTGCCAGCTCGCCGGCATAGTCCTCGATGGCACCCATCACCACCGCCGCGGCCTCCTTGTCGCTGCCTTGGAGGATCCTGTCGATCTGCTTCTTGGACAGATCGGCCGTCGGTGTGTCGCCCAGCGGGTCATCCCCGGCCTTGCGCAGATGCTTGCGCCATTCATCGATCTTTTCCTGGAAGGCCGCCTTGCGCGCGCGGTCGCCGATGAAGCCCTCCTTGTCCTTCAATTCATTGTTATAGGCCTCGACGAGGACGGAGGGCAGATCCTGCGCGCCGTGCTCGAGGGGTGCGCCATCGCCGGACTTTCGCTTCGTCTTGCCTGCTGCCATTTCGCTCTCCTTGAACCGCTTTGGGACGTTCTCGAAAACGCGCGACAGGGAAGGGCGGTTCCTTTGCTGGAACGGAGCATTGCCCCCAGGCGTTTGATGGCCAAACATCCGGAGAGCGATATGAGCACAGCAAGGGCGGACATGCCGGAGGAGCGGAGCATCTCCTATGAGGAGGCCTTTGCCCTGCTCCAGCGCGAGCCTGACAATTGGGCGGTCTTCCTCGATATCGACGGCTGCCTGCTCGATCTCGCGCCGACGCCGGACGAGATTTTTGTCCCGCCGGAACTACCCGGCAACATCGAGCGCCTGCGCATGAAACTCAGCGGCGCGCTCGCGCTCGTCACGGGCCGCGCGCTTGTCTATGCCGATGCGCTCTTCGACCCATTCCCATTTCCTATCGCCGGGCTGCACGGCGCTGAAATGCGCGGAGCGGACGGCAGCCAGATCTATGCCGATGCGCCGCCGGCTTTTGCGAGATTGAAGGCGGCTCTCGTCGAAGAGACGAAGGACATGCAGGGCGTGCTGATCGAGGACAAGGGCGGCGCCGTAGCAGCTCACTACCGGCTGGCCCCGGAATATGAACTGACGCTGGGCGAACGCATGCGGGCCTTCGCCGAGGCGGCCGGCCCGAATTGGGCCCTGCAGCTCGGCAAGATGGTGTATGAGATCCGGCCGGCGCGCGCGAGCAAGGGTGACGCGGTCGAGCGCTTCCTCAGCGAGCCGCCCTTCAACGGTCGGCTGCCCATCGCGCTCGGTGATGACCTGACCGACGAGAGCATGTTCGCCGTCGCCAATGCCCGCGGCGGCCTCACCTTCCGGGTTGGCCAGCGTGATGCCAAGACCTGTGCGATGGGCACCATCCCGTCACCTCGCCATGTCCGGGACGCGATTGCCAGGCTTGGCGGCGAACGCTCAGGCTGACTGCGTTCCGCTGGCGGCAGTCGCGGACGCGATGGCGCGCGCAAGATCTGCCTGGGTGAAGGGTTTGCGCAGCACCGGTAGATTGAGCTCCGTGTTTTCCCGCAGTTCCGAATAGCCAGTGGCGACGATGATGGAGAGCGGTGGATGCGATTGCCGGACCTTCGCCGCAAGCTGCAGTCCCGACATGCCGGGCATGGCCTGGTCGGTCAGGAGCAGGTCGAAGGAAGCATTGTCCTCTTCGAGCACTGAGAGTGCTGCCTGGCCGCTCG
Organism: Rhizobium sp. SRI_017; assembly: GCF_057586295.1. NCBI lineage: Bacteria > Pseudomonadati > Pseudomonadota > Alphaproteobacteria > Hyphomicrobiales > Rhizobiaceae > Rhizobium > Rhizobium sp. SRI_017. The sequence continues at coordinate 48,913 of NZ_JBYCZP010000020.1, forward strand.
ATGTCGACACCGTTTGGTGGCCCATTTCCTCCAGCATATCCACCGTGCTCATCAGTACGAGCGCGTCGTCGTCCACGCAGAGGATGCGCAGGCCGCCCATCGCAGGGCTTTCTTCCTGGTTGGCCGTTACCGTTGCAACGCGCGGCGCCTGTGCGGCCGGCAGCCATATCTCCACTGTCGTGCCGGTGCCTGGGCTGCTGAGGATATCGAGCCGCCCACCGGATTGCTGGGCAAAGCCGTGGACCATGGAAAGACCGAGGCCGGTGCCCTTGGCGACCCCCTTGGTGGTGAAGAAGGGTTCGTGTGCCCGGATGAGCGTCTTCTGGTCCATGCCGAGACCTTGGTCGATCACCGACAATACGGCATAGTCTCCCGGCTCCAGTGCCCGGCGATCGCCAGGGTTCACCTGGCGGAGCGAGGCCGTGATTTCGATCGTGCCGCTTTCACCGAGTGCGTCACGCGCATTGACCACCAGATTGAGCAGCGCCATTTCCAACTGGTGGGCATCCGCATGGGCCAGAACCGGCGCTTCCGGAAAGCTGGTCTTGATTGCGAACTGCGGGCCGAGCGACCGCTGCAGAAGCTCGTTCATGCCGCTCACGAGTTCGCCGACATCCACGCCCGAGGGGCTCAGATGCTGCTGCCGTGCGAAGGACAGCATGCGCTGAGTCAAGTTGGCTCCGCGGCGTGCAGCCTCCAGGGCGGCTCCGACCTGTCGCTGAAGCCTCGGATCCTCCTTGATGCGCTTGTTGAGCATTTCGAGATTACCGATGATGACCGCGAGCAGGTTGTTGAAGTCGTGAGCGATGCCGCCAGTCAACTGGCCGATGGCTTCCATCTTCTGCGCCTGGCGCAGCGCCGCTTCCGCGTTTTTCCTGTTCGTGACATCGACGAGGCCGCCCAACACCGCAATCCCGCCTTCGTCTGACACCTCCAGCCGTGCGGAGGCGTAGACATCGATTGTCCTGCCATTCGGGCCGAGCACCTGGAACTCACCTTCGAAGAAGCCGTCCTTCAACAGCATCGCACGGAAACCGGCGCGCCAATGGGCGGCGGAATCATCCGGCATGAAGCTGTCGAATGGTTGGCCAAGCATCGCCGAGCGCGCGACGCTGATGAGGTCGAGACAATCATCCGACACTTCGGTCAGCTTGCCGGTCTCGGTCATTGAGAACAAAGGCATCGGCGTCTTGCGATAGAGGCTGCGGAAGCGTTCCTCGCTTCGCCGCAACACCTTGGATTCGCTTTCGGCAAGCACGGCGAAACGCCTGTCGAAGATCGAGGCGATGAGGGCCAGGCCGAGGATGAAGAAGGTCGTGGCCGCGATCCCCAGCGCCAGGCCGATCGGGGTGAAGGTGGTCGGGTTATGGACGTGTTCGACAGCGTGATTGACCGAATAAGTGGCTGCCAGCATGCCCGTATAGTGCATGCCCGCAACCGCGGCGCCCATGGAGACCGAAGCGAGCGCCTTCTGCAGGAAGCCCGTGTGGGCGAACGCAAGCCAGAGTGCTGCAATCGCCGCGGCAACGGCGATGAGGACCGAGACGGTCACCCAGATCGCATTATAGCTGATTGCAGCCGGCATTTGCATCGCCGCCATGCCAGTATAGTGCATGCCGGCGATGCCGACACCCATCAACACTCCGCTCGCGATGAGAGGCAGCCACTCGCCTTTCGATCGGCTCACCACGAGGAAGCCGATGCCGGTGACGACGATCGCCAGGAGAAGCGACAGCAGCGTCACGCCCACGTCGTAGGAGACGTCCATGCCGGGCATGCTGAAAGCCAGCATGGCGACGAAATGCATCGACCAGATACCGCCGCCCATGGCGAGCGCGGCCGTGATCAGCCAGCTTGCCGAGGCTGCGCGGCCGGTGGCCGCCTTGATGCGCCCCGCGAGGTCCAATGCGGTGTAGGACGCCACGATCGCGATCACGATCGAGAGGACGACCAGCGTTGCATCATAGGTACCCGAAGTCATGCGAACTCGCAGCCTGTCCTAGCTTTCGCTCTGCCAAAGCACGCTGAATCATAAGGCACAACATGCTCCAGGTCATGCGAGAAAGCTAGATCGCACGGCTCATGGGCCGCTGGTTCACACGGCCTCGCGCAGTTGCTCTGCCGTCTGCAGGTCGACGCTGACAAGCGTCGAGACACCCTGTTCGGCCATGGTCACGCCGTAGAGGCGGTTCATGCGGGCCATGGTGATGGGATTATGCGTGATGATCAGGAAGCGGGTGTCGGTCGTGGCCGCCATCTCGTCCATCAGGTTGCAGTAGCGCTCGACATTGTGGTCGTCGAGCGGCGCATCGACTTCGTCGAGCACGCAGATCGGTGCCGGATTGGTGAGGAAGACGGCGAAGATCAGCGCCATCGCCGTCAGCGCCTGCTCGCCGCCTGAGAGCAGCGTCATGGTCTGCGGCTTCTTGCCGGGCGGGCGCGCGAGGATTTCGAGGCCGGCTTCGAGCGGGTCGTCACTCTCGATCAGCTGCAGCTCGGCCTCACCACCGTTGAAGAGATGGGTGAAGAGCCGCTTGAACTGGGTGTTGACGACGTCGAAGGCATTCATCAGACGCTCGCGGCCTTCGCGGTTGAGGTTCTGGATCGCGGTCCGCAGCTTCCGGATTGCATCGATAATGTCGTCGCGCTCGCGGGTCAGCACATCGAGCTTCTCTGTCAACTCCGCTTGTTCCTCCTCGGCGCGCAGATTGACGGCGCCAAGCCGCTCGCGCTCCATCTTCAGCCGTTCAAGCTCGATCTCGATCGTGCGGACATCGGGTAGCGGCGCGTCGGGGGCGAGCCCGGTGAGCCGGAGCACGAGATGGGGCTCAGTGTCGAGCGCCTCGCGGATGCGTGTTTCCTGGGCGATACGCCAGTCGCGGGCGGAGACGAGACGCTCCTCGGCGCGGCCGCGCTGTTCGCGTGCTTCCGCAAGTCCCACAAGCGCATCGCGCGCTGCCCGGTCGGCGTCGCGCTCGAGATTTTCCTGCGACGCCAGCTTGTCGGCGGCTTGCCGGCGCGCCGCTTCCGCCTTGCTGATCTCGTTCATCAGCGCAATGCGCTTTTCCTCGAATTCTTCCGGGGCGGCGACGAGATCCTCTAGTTCGATCCGCGCTTCTTCCTCGCGATCGCTCAGCGTTGCAATCTGGCTGGCGGCACTCGCCTCGCGTTCGCGCCAGACCTGCTTTTCGGCGGCAATGCTCGTCAGGCGCCGGCGGCGGGCATCGTTCTCGCGCGCTTCGGTATCATTGATCGCCCGGGCCTCCGCCAGTGCCGCACGCTTCTCGGCGACACTGAGGCTTTGCTCACGCAGCCGGAAATCGAGCGCTGAGAGATCGGCCGCGTCGGACAACGCAATCCGCGCATCCTCTTCAGCGATGCCGATTTCCTCCGTCTGCGTGTCGAAACCTTCGATCTGCTGCGCCACCGTATCGCGCCGGCGCATGAGGTCGGCCGAGGCGCGCTCGGCCTGGAGCGCGGCTTCGCGGGCTTCGTTGAGCTTACGGGCCAGCAGCCGCACCATGTCGCGGTTGGCGTTGAGCCGTTCTTCACCGATGCGAACCCGATCCGTCGCTTCGTCCAGCCTCGTCTCGCAGTCTTCGAGCAGGATGCGCGCCTCCTCGGCCTCAGTCTCTAGTGCCGTCAGACGGTTCCGCTGCTGGAGCCGCAGCGCTGCCGCGCTCGGCGCACCGGCACGGGCGACGTGGCCATCCCAGCGCCAGACCGCCCCTTCCCGGGACACGAGCCGTTGACCCGGCTTCAGCGCCTTCTGGAGGTTGTTGCCGGAGGCCCCGTCGACGATGCCGATCTGGCGCAAACGGCGATGGAGTTCTGGGGGCGCTCGGACATGGCCCATGAGGGGTGTCGCACCCGACGGCAGGGAGGGATCACCCGTGCTGTCGCCCGGCATGATCCAGAAGGCGGCGGCGGCGGGGTCCAGCGCGGAATCAAGATCGTCGCCGAGCACGGCGCCGAGGGCGGCTTCAAGCCCAGGATCAGCCTGGATCTGTTCAGCGACTGGGGCATGATCACCGGTGCTTGCGGCCGCCAGCATGCGGGCGATGGTGGTGGATTCGGTCTCGATCGCGCGCAAACGGCCGCGGGCGTCATCAACGGGCTTACGTGCCTCCTGTTGGGCTGATCGCGCCTCGGCCAGCGATTTCTCCGAATGGGCCTGTGCTTTCTCGCCGTCAGCATGTGCCAGTTCGGCGGCCTCGAGCTCAATTTCCTTCTCCGCCGGATCGGGCAGCGCAGCGAGCTTGGCTTCCACCGCCGCAAGCTCATCACGCGCTTCGGTCACCTGTCGCTCGAGCCTGAGCCGGCGCTGTGCAAGATCGGCAAGGAAGCGTTCCAACTGCTGCCGGCTCGCCGCTGCTTCGGCGCGTTCTGCGGTGAGCGCCTGCATCACCTCTTCGGCCTCGGCCGCCGCGGTGCCGGCGGCACTCAGTGCCTCGGCCAGCTCCGCGGCGCGCTCCGTGGCATTCTCCAGCGCCTCGCGCAGTTCCTGCTCTTCCTCATCGAGCCGATCGACGATGGTGGCGTTGCCGGCGACGAGCTGGCGCTCGCGTTCTATGTCGGCGGCAAGCTGGGTGATGCGGCGCTGCAGCTCCTGCCGGCGGGTCTCCAGCCGGCGCATGTCCTCTTCGAGCTGTCCGCGCGCGATCGTCAGACGTTGCAGGGCGGCCGCAGCCTTGGCCTCTTCTTCGCGCAGCTCGGGCAGTCGGAGCCCCTGGATGGCCTGGTTCTTGGCGGCTTCCATCTGGGCCTGCGCACGCTCGGCGACCGTATTGGTCGCCTGGTTCAGCACGCTTTCGGCCTCGCCCTCTGCGCTCTTGGCCTGTGCCCAGCGGATGTGCAGCAGCTTTGCTTCTTCAGCGCGCAGCGCCGATGACAGGCTCTTGTAACGGCTCGCCTGCCGCGCCTGCCGTTTAAGGCTTTCGATCTGGGTCGACAGCGTGGTGGTGACGTCTTCCAGACGTTCGAGATTGTTCTCGGCTGCCTTCAGCCGCAGTTCCGCCTCGTGCCGCCGCGAATGCAGGCCGGAAATGCCGGCTGCCTCTTCCAGCAGTTGCCGCCGCGCCTGCGGCTTGGCCTGGATCAGTTCGCCGATGCGGCCCTGGCCGACCATGGCCGGCGAGCGGGCGCCGGTGGAGGCGTCGGCGAAGAGCAACTGCACATCCCGCGCGCGCGCTTCCTTGCCGTTGATGCGATAAACCGACCCCTGTTCGCGCTCGATCCGTCGCGATACCTGCAACTCATCGGCGTCGTTGAAGGCGGCGGGCGCGGTGCGGTCGGAATTCTCGATGAAGAGACCGACCTCTGCCGAGTTGCGGGCAGGGCGCTGGCCTGAGCCGGAGAAGATCACGTCATCCATGCCCGACGCGCGCATGTTCTTATAGGAATTCTCGCCCATCACCCAGCGCAGCGCTTCCACCAGGTTCGACTTGCCGCAGCCATTCGGGCCGACCACGCCGGTGAGCCCGGGTTCGATCAGGAATTCGGACGGTTCGACAAAGGACTTGAAACCGGTGAGGCGGAGCTTGGTGAACTTCATGAGGTGTGCCTCATGAAAATGCGAAAGGGCAGCAGCCCAAGGCCGCCGCCCTTGAAAAGCACGGTGGAAGAATGACTAGAGTGCGGCGTCAATGATGGCCGACATTTCTGCAACACTCATTCCCCCGGCATAGCGCTGGCCGTTGATGAAGAATGTGGGGGTGGAACTGACACCGAAGTCATTGCCGCCCGCTTCCCGCACCTTGATCACATCATCCAGAAGCTTCTGGTTCGTCAAGCAGGCCTCGAAGCTCTCCTGTGTAAAACCGGCGAGCTTCGACATTTGCAGGAGTGCAGCACGCACGTCGTCAGCCGTGGCCCATGTCATCTGGCTCTTGAACAGCGCCGAGACGAGCGGGAAATACTGGCCTTCCGGTGCGCAGCGCGCAATCATGATCGCAGCCACCGCCTTGTTGTCGAGCGGGAATTCGCGAAGGACGAAGCGTACCTTGCCGGTGTCGACATACTTTTCCTTGATCGCATCGAAGGTTTCGCGATGGAAAGCAGCGCAATGCGGGCAGGTCATCGACATATATTCGACAATCGTGACCGGCGCGTCAGCCTTGCCGATCGACTGTTCCGGCAGCGCGCCCGGTGCCATCAGCTTCGCCACGTCGACGCTGCCCTCGGGCTGCGGCACTTGCTGGGCGACGGCGGACGAGAGGGGAAGGCCGATCGCGGCGACTGCGGTGCCGGCAGCGAGAAACTTCAGAAATTCTTTGCGGGTGAGAAGCATAGTGTCTCCATCGAGGCAGGCGGCGGGATCGTGAGTGCTGGATATACCCTGGATCGGGCGCCCGCAAGTTATTGTCCGGTCTATATCTTCAAAGAAATGTGACTGCGCGATGGCATGGCGGCTTCATTACAAAACCGTAATTCTCACCGCTTGCGGCTGCCATAGATGCCGCGGCCGAGACGGTCGAGCGCGGCCTTGAGCGGCTCGCTCTCGATGTCGGCGGTGAGCTCTTCCAGATGGTTCTTCTCGCTGGCAGATAGCGGCCTCAGCCGCCGGCGCGCGGGGGTCTGAACACTCACCGGCTTCTGCACGATCCTGATCTGCCGGATCGCGGGAAAGCCGAAGAAGCCGTTGATGCGCTGGATCAGCTCACCCTGCGCATGGGCAAGGAAAAGCGCGCGGGCGCCTTCGCAGGCGATTGTCAGCACGCCGGCCTCCATGCCGCCCGCCTCGCTATGCCGGTCGGCATTGCGGCGCGGCCAAGTGATCTTGTCAGGTCGCGTGCAATCGGCAAAATCGCTGCCGGCGATCTCGTCCCAACTGCCGATCAGGGCGGTATTGATCCCGGCCTTCTTCTGCAGCACGGGGTCGAGCAGGCCGTTGGCCGCCTCGGCGATCTGGAAGGCGCCTCTGCGCTGGAAGGTGGACATGAGAATGCGTGCCGCTGTTGATCGTTGAATCATAGACTGCATTCGCCTAAGCAGCAATCGATGACTCTTTCCCCTCCAAAAGCGCAAGACCTCCTCGCCTGGTACGATCGCCACCGTCGCGAGCTGCCCTGGCGGGTGACGCCTGACATGCGCGCGACCGGGGTGGTCAACGATCCCTACCATGTCTGGCTTTCCGAGGTGATGCTGCAGCAGACGACCGTTGCGGCGGTGAAGGCCTTTTTCGAGAAATTCGTCCGCCTCTGGCCGCGCGTCGAGGATCTCGCCGCGGCCGATACCGAGGACGTCATGAAGGCCTGGGCGGGCCTCGGCTATTACGCTCGCGCGCGCAATCTCAAGAAATGCGCCGAAGCAGTCGCGAGCGACCATGGCGGGCGTTTCCCGGAGACATCGGAAGCGCTTCGCGCACTGCCCGGGATCGGCGACTACACCTCAGCCGCCATCGCCGCCATCGCTTTCGACGAGCCAGTGCCGGTCATGGACGGCAATGTCGAGCGGGTCATTGCTCGCATCTTCCGTGTCGATGAGGCACTGCCATCCGCAAAGCCAATCCTGCGCCGCCAGCTTGCGACGCTAACACCTCAGATACGTCCCGGCGACTTCGCGCAGGCGATGATGGATCTCGGCGCGACGATCTGCACGCCGAAGCGCCCGGCGTGCGCGATCTGTCCCTGGCGCGATAGTTGTCGCGCGCTGCATGAGGGCGATCCGGAACTCTATCCGGTCAAGGCCGACAAGAAGACCAAGCCGATCAGAGCAGGCGCCGCTTACGTCGCAGTCGATGGCGGCGACAGCGTGTTGCTCCGCAAGCGCCCGCCCGAGGGATTGCTCGGCGGAATGTCGGAAGTGCCGACCACGGCCTGGAACTCGAACCGCGACGGCGGCACGGGGATAGACCACGCACCATTCGCTGCCGATTGGCAGCCCTGCGGAACCGTCACCCACGTTTTTACCCATTTCGAGCTCCGGCTTTCCGTCTATCGCGCAGACCTCTCGAAACGGCCTAGTGATGATAACGGCTTCTGGGTCCCGGTCATAAATCTTGACGGTGAAGCCTTGCCAACTGTCATGAAAAAAGCGATCAGCGCGGCTATTCCCGCCGCGTTCAAGACACCACGCTGAGAGACACCAGATGCCCTCCAATATCCGCCATATCGTTTTCGACATCGGCAAGGTTCTTATCCATTACGATCCGGATCTCCCCTTTGCCCGGCTGATCCCGGATGCCGAAGAGCGCAAATGGTTCTTCGAGAATGTCTGCACCCACGACTGGAATGTCGAGCAGGATCGCGGCCGGACCTGGAAGGAAGCGGAAGAGCTGCTGATCGCGAAATTTCCTGATCACGCGCACAATATCCGCGGCTTCCGCAAGCATTGGCACGAAATGGTGCCGCATCCGTACCAGCACAGCGTCGACCATCTCGAGCGCCTGATATCGGAGGGCCGCGATGTGACGCTGCTCACCAATTTCGCCGATGACACATTCGATCAGGCTTGTGAAATCTTCCCCTTCCTGAGGAAGCCGCGCGGCGTCACCGTCTCGGCCCGCGTCCGCCTCATCAAGCCCGATTCCGCGATCTACGAGACTCACGCCAAGACCTTCGGCCTCGACCCGAAGGCGACGTTCTTCATCGATGACTCGCTGCCCAACGTGCAGGCGGCACGCGCCGCAGGCTGGCAGGCGGTGCAGTATCTCGGACCGGAAAAGCTCGACGAGGATCTCCGCAGCTTCGGCCTGCTCTGATGGCATTCGATCCGGTTGCCCGTCTCGTCGCCTATCACGCCGCGATCAACGAATTGGACTTTTCGACCATCGAGGCGATGTTCGCCGAGGATGCCGTCTATGATTCCGGCGGGCTGGGCGGCGTGGTCCGCGGCCGCGGTCCCATCATGGAGGGCTTCCGCGTCTATTTCGATGCCTATCCGGATCAGGTTGCCGAGGACAGTGTCGTCGAGCCGCTGGACGGATTGCGTGTCCGCTCGGTCTGGAGCCTCGCGGCGACCCATCGCGTGACCGGCGACAAGCTTGTCCGCTCCGGCGAGGAGATTGTCGCCTTCGATGAGTCTGGCCGGATCCTGCGTGTCGAGGTCACTGATCGGTAGCCCGCATCGTCGCATTTTTGCTGCGATGCAGCATTATCTTTGCCTTGCTCTGTTTGCAAACCTCACGCGATGCGTTAAGCCTTTAGCGCAACTGTCATAATTCCGCGCGGGGAGAGAGGCCGGAATGACCAAGTGGGTCTATGCGTTTGGCGGCGGCAAGGCCGATGGCCGCGCCAGCCTTCATGAGAAGCTCGGTGGCAAGGGCGCCAATCTCGCTGAAATGTCGAGCCTCGGCTTGCCTGTGCCCCCCGGCATGACGATTGTAACTGATGCTTGCACGCACTTTTTCCAGCATGGCAACACCTTTGCCGATGGCCTGAAGGCCGCCGTGGTCGAGGGTCTGCAGCGCATCGAGGATCTGACGGGCCGGAAGTTCGGCGGCAAGACACGGCCGCTGCTGCTCGCTGTTCGCTCGGGCAGCCGCGTCTCCATGCCGGGCATGATGGATACAGTGCTGAATATCGGCCTCAACGACGAGACGGTCGGCGCTCTCGCGGAGGATACCGGCGACGCGCGTTTCGCCTGGGATTCCTATCGCCGCTTCATCGAAATGTATGGCGGCGTCGTCATGGGCCTGGGCCAGGATGCGTTCGAGGAAATCCTGGAAGACGAGAAGGCACGACTTGGTCGCGAACTCGACCCCGACGTCACGGCCGGCGAGTGGCAGGGCATCGTCGCGCGCTACAAGGAAATGCTCGCCGACGAAGCCGGGACATCGTTTCCGGAAGATCCGATGACCCAGCTCTGGGGTGCGACGTCGGCAATCTTTTCGAGCTGGATGAATCCGCGCGCCGTCGCCTATCGCGCCATGCACAACATCCCCTCCGACTGGGGTACGGCCGTCAATATCCAGGCTATGGTGTTCGGCAATCTGGGCAATTCGTCTGCCACCGGCGTGGCCTTCACCCGCAATCCCTCGACCGGGGCCAAGGAACTCTATGGCGAGTTCCTGGTCAATGCCCAGGGCGAGGATGTGGTGGCCGGCATCCGTACGCCGCAGAGCATTACCGAGGCCGCGCGCCTCGAGACCGGTAACGAAAAACCCTCGCTTGAAAAGCTGATGCCAGAGGCCTTCGCCGATTTCCTCGCTGTTTGTGCCAGGCTTGAAGCGCACTACAAGGACATGCTCGACCTCGAATTCACCATCGAACGCGGCAAGCTTTGGATGCTGCAGGCCCGCGCCGGCAAGCGCACGGCACGCGCCGCGATGCGCATCGCCGTCGACATGGTGGATGAAGGCCTGATCTCCCAAGCCGAGGCCGTCGACCGCATCGATCCCTCGAGCCTCGACCAGCTGCTCCATCCCACCATCGACCCCAATGCCCGCCGCGACATTATCGGCCAGGGCCTTCCCGCTTCACCAGGTGCTGCGACCGGCGAGATCGTTTTCACGCCCGAGGGGGCGATGGCGGCGAAGAAGGAAGGCCGCAAGGTCATCCTCGTCCGCACCGAGACGAGCCCCGAGGATATCCACGGCATGCATGCCGCCCAGGGCATCCTGACGACTCGCGGCGGCATGACCAGCCATGCGGCGGTGGTCGCGCGCGGCATGGGCCTGCCCTGCGTCTGTGGCGCCGGTTCGCTTCGCGTCGACATGCGCAACCGCGAGCTCGTCGCCAAGGGCGAGAAGCTCAAGGAAGGCGACATCATCTCGATCGACGGCTCCTCCGGCCACGTGCTCAAGGGCGCCCAACCGATGCTGCAGCCCGAGTTGTCCGGCGATTTCGAGCGCATCATGGGCTGGGCGGACGGAATCCGCCGCATGCGCGTGCGCACCAATGCCGAGACACCGTCCGATGCCCGCGCGGCCCGGGAATTTGGCGCCGAGGGCATCGGCCTCTGCCGCACGGAGCACATGTTCTTCGAGGGTGACCGCATCGACGTGATGCGCGAGATGATTCTCTCCGAGACCGTCGAAGAGCGCCGTACGGCGCTTGCCAAGCTCCTGCCGATGCAGCGGGCCGATTTCGTCGAACTCTTCGAGATCATGCACGGCTTGCCGGTAACGATCCGCCTTCTCGACCCGCCGCTGCACGAGTTCCTGCCAAAAGCCGACGAGGAGATCGACGACGTCGCCAACCGCATGGGCATGGACCCGATCGAATTCCGCGAGCGCATCGACGCGTTGCATGAATTCAATCCGATGCTCGGCCATCGCGGCTGCCGGCTGCACATTTCGCATCCCGAGATCGTTGAGATGCAGGCCCGCGCCATCTTCGAGGCCGCCGTCGAGGCGGCGCGCAAGACCGGCGCCGCTGTCGTCCCCGAGATCATGGTGCCGGTGGTCGGCCTCAAGACCGAACTGGATTATGTGAAGGCCCGCATCGACGAGGTGGCGCAGTCGGTCATCGCCGAGAGCGGCATGGCAATCGAATATCTCGTCGGCACCATGATAGAGCTGCCGCGCGCGGCACTCCGCGCCCATGTCATTGCCGAGGTCGCCGAGTTCTTCTCCTACGGTACCAACGACCTGACCCAGACAACCTTCGGCATGTCGCGCGACGACGCCTCGGCCTTCCTGCCGACCTATATCCAGAAGGGCATCATCGAGCGCGATCCCTTCGTCAACCTCGATTTCGACGGCGTCGGCGAACTGATCAAGATCGCCGCCGAACGCGGCCGCCGCACCCGCCCCGGCCTGAAGCTCGGCATCTGCGGCGAGCATGGCGGCGACCCGGTCTCAATCCATTTCTGCGAGGAGTCGGAGCTGGATTATGTGTCATGCTCGCCCTTCCGCGTGCCGATCGCCAAGCTCGCGGCGGCACAGGCGACGATCCGGGTGGGACGGGGGTAGGTTGGTCTAGGCGACTTGCGCCATCTCGCCCACACCCTCCGCATCCAGCCGCCGCAGCCGTGCCCCGTCCTTGGCCGGCGAGGCTCCGAACATCCGCGCATATTCGCGGCTGAATTGGGTGGCACTCTCATAGCCCACCGAAAACGCGACATGGGCGACGTCGCCACCCTCGGCAATCAGCTGGCGGCGGGCGACGTGGAGCCTGAGCCGCTTCTGGTACTGGATCGGGCTCATCGCCGTCACCGCTTTGAAATGCCGGTGGAAGGCCGAGGCGCTCATGCCGGCATGGGACGCAAGGGCCTCGACATGGAAGGGTTCGGCGAGATTGTCGCGAATCCAGCCGATCGCCCGGCGCACCTGGGCCAGGCGGCTGTCGCCGGTGGCGAGCTGGCGCAGCATGCCGCCGCAGGGGCCACCGAGGAGGCGATAGATGATCTCGCGCTCGATCAGCGGCCCGAGCACGGCAATGTCATCAGGCGAGTCGAGCAGCCGCAGCAGTCTCAGCCATGAATCGAGCAATGCCGGTGTTACCGACGAAATGCCGAAGCCGGAACCAGGATCGGCCGATGCCGCAGGCGCATTGTCTTTCATGCTGAGAAGGACATCCGAGATGACCGTTGCGTCGAACCTCAGCGTGATCGAAAGATAGGGCCGGTCAGGCCCGGCACGATAGATTTCGCCGGTCGCCGGTACGTCGATCGTGGAGATGAAGTAACTCGGTTGGTCGTAATGCAGCGCCCGATCGCCGATCAGGATGCATTTGGCGCCTTGCAGGATCAGGCAGATCATCGGCTCACAGAAGGAGGGCGTCGGACCGGTCGTGGCCTCGCAGTGGTCGCAGCGGGAGATCGTGACGCGCGGGATCGCTGTTTCCGTTTCGCGGCTTTTCGCATGCGTGAGCGCCAGTTGGCGCAATTCCGTGATCGTGTCTTGCATCGACATCAGATGACAATCGCAGCTTTACCAGTCAAGCGCCACCCGATCCTTGGGAAAAGATCAGGCAGGATTAGGCAGGAATTCGCCACAATCCGGCTCACGCCCAGGCGCCCTGACGGACCATTTTCCGCCTCGTCTTCAACAGGAGTACGGACTATGACGACGACAAAGACAGCGCTGGTCACCGGCGCCAACAGAGGCATCGGCCATGAAATCGCTCGACAGCTTGCCGAAGCGGGCCACGAAGTCTGGCTCGGCTGCCGCGATGAGAAACGCGGACAAGAGGCTGCGGCAAAGCTTCGGGCGCTTGGCCTCAAGGCCCATGTCCTGCCGCTCGATGTGACCGACGATGCAAGCGTTGCGGAAGCCGCGAAATCGCTCGCTGCCCAGACCGGCAAGCTCGACGTGCTGGTCAACAATGCCGGCGTCGCCCAGGGCTTCGACAATGCCCCGGCCGACGAGCCGATCGCCAATGTGAAGGACGTCTACGAGGTGAATGTCTTCGGGCCGATTCGGGTCACGCAGGCCTTCATCCCACTGCTCAAGGCGGCGTCCGGCGCACAAGTGGTGATGATCTCGAGCGAACTCGGATCGATCACCGCACTTCTCGATCCCGCGAGCGAGTTCTACGGCGCCAATTCGCTCGGCTACAACAGTTCGAAGACAGCGTTGAATGCCGCCACGATATCCTTCGCCAAGGCCCTCGAGCCCTTCGGCATCAAAGTCAATGCCGTAGACCCCGGCTTCACCGCCACGGACATGAATGGCCATGTCGGATATCGCAGCGTGGCACAGGCAGCGGAAATCCCGCTTGCGCTGGCGACCGGCGGCATGAACGGCATCTCCGCCGGCTTCCTCAATCACAATGGCCGGCTTGGCTGGTAAAGCCAGGATCAAAGGTTCGGCGCGTCGATTCGCGCCGAACTTTCCTGTCGCTCGTTTCTCGGCCGGGCGATCCAGATGCCGCCGAGAATGATCGCGCCGCCGATGGCTTGCAGGAGCGACACCGGCTCGCCCTGCAACACCCAGGCAAAGCCCGCCGCCGCGACCGCTTCGAGGAAGATGACGAGCGAGGAAAACACGGTCGGCAACCGGCCGAGCGCCACCGACAGCAGGCCCTGTCCGCCGGCATGGCTGACCAGCGCCAGCGCAAACAATACGCCCCAGCCCTGGGCCGAATGCGGCATCATATCGCCTTCGACGACAAGCGCCGCGACCAGCAGGATTGCGATGGTGATCAGGCTCATTTCGAATGTCACGCGGGCCGCGCCGGTGTCCTTTCGCGCAGCGCCCACGCTGAGAAAATAAAGGCCGAAGAATACGCCTGTGCCGATCGCCAGCGCATCACCGATTGCACGCGCCGGATTGAGCCCGAGGCTCTGGTAGACGAGCGCGGCGCCGCCGAGGATGCAAAGTCCAAGGCCGCCAATCGTCGTCCTCTCGACTCGCTGCTTGAGCACGAGCCAGCCGAAGATCACCACCCAGAGCGGTGCCATGGTGGCAAAGAAAGTGGCATTGGCAATCGTCGTCTTCATGATCGCGAGATGCCAGAGCAGCAGGTCGCCGGCGAAGAAGATGCCGGTCAGCACAATCGGCAGCGACCAGGTCTTGCCCTTGGCCTGGCCCGGTTGACGCTCCTCGGCCCGCATCCACATCCAGAGAACGGGAACTGCAAGAAACACCCGCCAGAAGGCACTCGACAATGGCCCGACATCGGCAAACCGCACGAGGCTCGGCGAAATGCTCATCGCAAGCGCCGCGCCCAGCATCGCAAGGATACCGATCAGGAAATGGGAACGATCATGGGTGGAAGCTGTGGAGACTTGCGACATGGAAACGATCGAAGAGGCGCACGATCGCGCCGGAACGGAAGACGAGAATGCCTTCCATAACCAGCGTATCGATCAATGCAAGCCCGAGAAGCGGTGAATGCGGCAGCCCGCGCCACTCTCCCGCCAATAATCGCCGTCAGTGCGCCGGGACTTTTTCCAGACGCTCCAGCACATCCACGAAGGATTCGGCGAAGCTCTTGAGATGCTCCGGCTGGGCGTCGGGTGTGTGGATGCTGGCTTCCAATCCATCGTCGGAGAGAACGGCGAAGGCGATGCGCCGGTCGTCGGAGCCTTCATAGGCAAGGCGCACGGCGGCCACACGACCCTTGCCATCGGGCTGTTCACCCAATGGAAGTTCAAACAGCAACTCGCCATCGAGCGGCAGCAGCGCAGCCTTGACGGCATCAGCGAAAACAGGATGGCTCTCGAGGAGCATTTCGAGCCCGAGTCCGAGTTCGATGAACTCGACAGGCGACGTTGCCTTGGTGTCATCAGGGCGGATCGCTGCCAGCGGCATTGCCTTCGGGGCGTCGGGTGTCGTCTGCATGGTCGAATACTCCTGATCGATCGCCCCCCGGCCCTTGGACCCTCATTGGAAAGATTGGCGAAATTGCGGCACCTGCCATTTGGCCACGTTGACAAGGCGCTTCGAACCATGTTGCCTCGCGTCTGATTGCGGATCGATAGCCGGCGGAGTATGCCGGGAAAACATCGCCAAGCCGGGGAGTCGCGAGGAGTAAATGACCGTTCGCTATGAGCGCCCCGTGTCGCGTGCGGCCTATTTTGGCCGCCGGCTCGCGATCTTTTCCTTCTTCCTGTTCGTGGCTGCCTGGGCGCTGCATCGATTCGGTCCGCTTTCGACACCGTCCTTCCTTGCCGTCGCCATCGCAGCAGCCCTCGGGTCGGCCTTCGCTACCTATCTCGCGGCGGTCGGCATCGGTGCGCTCTGGTTCAAGGGTGCTCGCGGTGGCAAGGCATCGGCAGCAGCCCTTTTCTTTTCAATCCTGCCGCTGGCGGCCCTCGCTTATGGCGCGGCGAATTATGTCAACCTGCCGCCGATCTATGATGTTTCAACCGACGTCGTCACGCCTCCCGAATGGCTGGAGGTGCCTGCGGCCGATCAATCCTGGCTCGGCCCGCGCCGGCCGGTGACTGCGGCGGACCGGCAGGCACAGGTCGCGAAATGGCGCGATCTCACCGGCCGCCGCTATGATGGTGCGCTTGACCGCGTCTATACCGCCGCGCGCAAGGTCGCCGTCGCGCAAGGTCTCGCCATCCGTCTCGAGCGTGGCGCGCCCGAGCTGGCGCTGCAGGAAATCCCCGAATCGCAGGTCGGCAAGGAAGAAGCCGTCCCCGATGCCCTCGACTATATCCCGGTGCCGATCCCGCGCCCTGATGTCACGACGCCCGAGGACGCCGGATTGCCCCCCGGTGACCCGTCGATCCAGGGCGAACAGCGCACCTTCGTGTTCGGCTTCCGCCAGGATGTGGTGATCAGGTTGCGGGAAGAGCTCGAAACGACGCTGGTCGACGTCCGTGTCGACTCGCGCTATGGCGACCGCGATCTCGGCGCCGGCGTTGCCTATATCGAGCGCTATCTTCGGGCGCTGGATGCGGAGCTTCTCGGCATTGCCGGTGACTGATCAGGCCGCGAGGCGGGAGATGACCACCGAATCCTTCGATGCGGATCGCAGCTCGGGAATGAGATCGGCCGGCCGTACCAGCAGGCCGTTCATGGCGCGATAGAAATCAGCTGGCGATTGGGCGCCGGCTATTCGGTCCTCGACATAAAGGTCGCTGCCGATCAGCCCGGTGAACACCTTGCCCTCGCGCTTCGGCGTGTAGACCGGCTGGAAGTCCTTGAGGAAAGCGCCGTTGCTATACACGGCGAAGGCCTCGCGGAAACGTGCGGTCAGGGCGTCGAAATCCTCCCGGTCGGCGAATTTTCCGCAATAGGCGGCCGAGGCACGGGCAAAATTCGCCTCCCAGTCCGGCAGGCCGATACCATAGGTGAAGCGCAGATATTGCTGTGCCTGCACAACGCTCGAGGGCATGCCGAGCATGGTGTGGAACGGAAAGCCCTCCATCCACGGATCGCCCTCGTAGTCACGGCCGAACTCCGTCTTGGTCCGTTCGATCGTCTCGGCAAAGCGCTTCGCGCTCCAGGCGGCGGAAGTATTGCTCTCGGGGCAAGTCCCGAAGACGGAGAAGGGTCGGCGGCAATAGACGAAGTTGCGGCCGAGAGCGACATTCTTCAGCGCATTATCGTAGTCGAGGGTGGGGTGCTCGAAGTAGCGACCGCCGAATCTGGCCTTCACACGGTCGAGCAGATTTCGCGAGATCGCCGAATGATAGACCGAGAAGCCGCAGGTCAATGTCACCCCGGCATCATCCCAGCGGAAGGCGCGGCGGAAGAGCAGAGGCTGCGGCATGTCATGAAATGTCGCTTCGAGCGGCACCTGGACATTGCGCAGCGGCGCATCCGGCGTCACCCAGTCATATTTCAGGCTCGACCAACCAAAGGCTTCAAGAGCGGGTTTCAGCGCTATGGCGATTTTCAGCGCGTCCACGAGATCGGGGTCGATCAGATCGTCGTCGCCGACCACGCTGATCCACTGGCCCGAGGTCGCCTCCAGGCAGCGCTCCCAATTGTCCTTCATCGAGAGTGTCTGCGGCGGGGAGGGGAGATATGTCACCCGCGGGTCGGAAATGCCGGCCATGAAGGTATTCATGACCGAGCCGTCATCGGAATTGTCGGCAAGCACGAATTCGACATCGGTGCGCGAGCTCTCCAGCAGGAAGCCGATGGTTTCCTTGAAGTAGCGCTGCCGGTTGCGCGAGGGCACGCAGATCGAGAGGAATGGCGCGGTCATGACCCGGCGAGACGTATCGCAAGGGTCTTTCGCGAGGCTTGATGCTTCGGAGCGGTGGCCACAGGCCAGAAATCGATGCAATCGATTTAAGCGAACGGAGGCCCGAGCGCGACGCGGCGCCAAGGCAAAAAGCTCACTCGCCATAAGATGTGAGCCAACGCGACCTCTTCATGATCCTCGAGAATTCACCAGGCGGTGCGGGCAGTGCCGAGCGCGTAGGAATATTGCGAATGAACGATCGCCACCAGCGGCTGGATCGTGACCGTGCAATTCGACGGCGGAAGAAGACGGTGCGCGGCGAGATGCGCCAGTAGCAGTTTTTCGTCGCGGCCATTGGTCAATGGAAAACTTGCGGTCATAGGCATCTCCTTCTCGGAAAAGAGCAGCAATTCGCAACCGCAATATAGTTGCCGAAAAATTAACGCAGCGCAATATGAAAATTTGAAATTCTTTTAAAACGATTGAATTCCGGTACGGCAGCGGCTCCTTCCGGGCCACCCGGTCAGTCCGCTTCATACTCCCCGCCCAGCGATGGCGGTCCGTCGCTGCGGATCTCTCCGCGGGCGATGAGATCTTCGATATGGGCCAGTACCGAAAGCGCTGCCGCCCCGTGCAGCCGGGGATCCGTGTCGCGGTAGATTGCCTGGACCATGTCCGGGATCTTGCGATCCCCGCTCCGGATACGTTCGAGGATCGCTCGTTCGCGCATGCGGCGGTGGGTGCGCAAACCTCGCACAAAAGCCTGCGGCTCCGTCACTGGTCCACCATGGCCGGGGAAATAGATCCGGTCGTCGCGTTGAAGGAGCCGTTCGAGCGAGGCCATGTAGTCCGCCATCGCGCCATCCGGCGGCGCAACGATCGACGTGGCCCAGGCCATCACATGATCGGCGGAGAACAGGATACCGGTGCCCGCAAGTGCGAAACAGGCATGGTTGGCGGTATGCCCTGGCGTCAGCACAGTTTCGAGCGCCCAGCCATTGCCCTCGATCCGGTCGCCTTCGGACAGCGCGACATCTGGCAGGAATTCGGTATCCGAACTTTCTGCAAACGGATTAGTCTCGCCGAAATAGAGCAGCCGTGCCGCCCGGTGCGGCCCTTCGGCAGCTGTCGTCGCGCCGGTCAATTCCTTGAGCCGCGTGGCCAGCGGCGAGTGGTCACGATGGGTGTGGCTGACGGCTATATGTGTGACCGTGCGCCCTTCGAGGGCCCTGAGCAGCGCCTGCCAATGCGCTTCATTCTCGGGCCCCGGATCAATCACGCAGACCGACCTGTCGCCGACGATATAGCTGTTGGTGCCATGGAAAGTAAACGGCCCGGCATTGGGCGCGGTCAGGCGTTGTACCCCCGGCGCGATATCGACCGCCGTGCCATGCGCAGGTGCAAAATCGCGCGCGAATTCGAGATCATCGCTCACTTGTACTCGATCTCGATGAAGCTCATGAAATCGTCGCCGCCATTGACGACATTGTGTGCCACGCCGGCCTCGCGGCGATAGACCTGGCCCTTGGCCATGTCGACCCGTCTGTCGCCGCCTTCTTCCACGATCAGAAACTTGCAGTCGGTCATCGGCACCACGACATAGCCGAGCCCATGCACATGATGGCCGGTATCGGCGCCCGGCACGAAATCCCAGCGCGTGACGCGCACCACGGCGTCGTCGAGCAGAATGGTGGGTTCGGCGGGCGGGCGGGCTCTGAAACCGGGCATGAAGCACTCCTTGCGGGCAGGGGAGGCCAGATATCCGACGAAGGCTCCATGCCGTAAAGTGAATTCTGTTGAAGATCCCATAAGCAAATGCCAGGCCGAGACCTTTGTTGAAAAAAATGCCGCGAGCGATTGCGGCCCGTCCGCTCCTTTGCTAATGAGGCGACCATTCCGACGGGCTCCCGGGCCCGCGTCGATGCTGGGGCGTAGCCAAGCGGTAAGGCAGTGGTTTTTGGTACCGCCATCCCTGGTTCGAATCCAGGCGCCCCAGCCAAGACTTCCTCTTCAAGTCAAAAACATCGAGATTTCCAGCATGTCCATCTTGGCTGGGAATTGCTGGTACGACAATTGTCGTACCGGAGTGTCGTACCACGGCGCTGGTGAAAGGGCTCAACATCTCGGTTGCCTCAACTCGAAGAGGTACGGAAAATGAGCACCATCCAACATGTTTCAAACGCGGCTCCGTCTATTGGTGGCATAGGGGTTTACGAAATGGAACCGAGCCCCGTGTTTTGTTGCAGGTCGAAATCAGTCTGAACACAAAAATCTGGCTGAGGCGAAACGGGTCGCTGCCGGGCTCACGCTAGCAAGCGAGAAGCTCGCGCCCCTCCTGAGGGACAACATGATATCCGCTGAAGATGCGAAGAAGATACTGGTAAGGTCTCGCTGGCCCACAGCGCTAAGCTCGATGACGAGAGGAAATCTGTGACCTCTTCCTGTCGGAGGTCGAGCTGTTCGAGGATATTCCATGCCTTCGTCTCGAAAACAGCGCAATCGGCGACCTGAAAAACGAGGAATCCAAGCGTCGCGTTCCTTTGCATCCAGAACTTATCAGCCTCGGCTTCCTGGGCTATATTGTGGCGCTTCGAAGGGCAGGGCACATCTATCTCTTTCCTGAACTGCGCGCTGCGGCAGCAAGCACGCCGATGGGTGACGTGTTCGACGACGAATGGCAGAAGATGCGTCCAGAGGCGTTGCCGCACGCCAAGGAGCAGGGCAAAGTTTTCCATTCCATCAGGCATTGGTGCAACAACGAGATGAAGCAGCCGAAGGTCAAGGTAATGCGCAGCAATGGGGGACAAGGCTGTCCGGACACAACGCCAAGAGGGCCTCCCTAACCGTCTGCGCGGGCGTGGATTTTTGGCGCATCAGAGACCTGAGGTCTCGGCCGCCCTTGGCCCTACAAGGACGAACTCCGATTCCAAAACCTTCAATTCTGAGATTGTCCGACCCACTTTGCTATTTCGGCTGCGGCATCCGTCGGGGACAAAGTTGTAACATCGAGCCTTAGTAAGTTCGCCTCGCCGATGCCTGCGAGGACCTTTTTGTGCGCGTGGTTTCTCTTCACCATGTCAGCGTCGCGCGGCTTCCTTTTCACAGCCCTCCCGATTGCCTCGATACGCCGGATGTTCTCGTCAAGATCGCAGTGGACATGCACAACGAACAAAGGCCCTCGTTCATGACCGAGGCGCACAATCCGTTGCCACTCTGCGTCTCCCCAGTCGGTATTTCCAGCCAGCACTGTGGTCAGCACCACCGGAATTTCGACCGGAAGCTTACGAACTAGATCGTGCGCAACCGATTCGATCTTCTCGACCGCCTCAATGAACTCCGGCGATCCAAACTCCGTCAATGCAAATGCGACGTTGTATACGCTATGAATATCCAGCAGGCGACCGGAAATCTTCGAGATGAGTGCTTGGCCGATTGTGAGCTTCCCGACTCCAGGATAGCCGTTCAGGACGATGATCAAAGATAGCTCCTCCCAGCGGAGCGCGGTTCATCCGCAGGGCCTGATATAGCATGTCATTGATGTTCTCACGCTACTTTCTGCCTTCATAAGGGACGCCGAAAGTGGTTCCCGGGGGAACAGAAATCGGCTGCGCAATTCATATGTTGCTCTCAAATCAATCTCGTCGCGCCGGGCGACATCTTTGGAGCCACACGCGCGTGTTCGAATTGATCGCACTATTGCTGGAAGCCATCTTTTCATGGCCGATGGTCCCGACAGACTGGCCGCCTGAACACCGTCGGTTGGTGCATGTCCTCTATCTCTGCCTGCTGTTGGCCGTGCTCGCACTCGGGTTGTTGAAGTTGGCCTGAATTATCCAGATCGTCGCCATAATCTTTGCGGCAGCATAGCAAGGGCACCGTTCCGGAGGGCTACCAGCGCCTCCGGATTGGTCACGGGGTAGCTCATAATGAAGCCCTCGATCGTGAAGTCGGCAAACTCGTTTTCCAGGATACTCGACAGCTGTTGGGCCTTTTCCGTCTCACCCAACGCAAGGTACGACATGGACGCCAACGCAATGTTGAGCGGGGTCTTCTGCGGGGCGCGGCCAAAGGCTTTGACGGCATCGGCGTGGTCACCGACGACGAAGCTGCCACGGGCAAGCATGCCATAGTACCAGGGAGGGGCCAGTGGATTGAGTGCGAGTGCCCTGCGAGCGAGATCGCGGCCTTCTTGCGCGCTACCGGTCACAAAAATCCGACTTCCGGCCAGAAGAGAAAGAGTGTCCGCATCGTTCGGAGCAGACAACAGCGCTTTGTCATGCGCTTCCTTCGCGGCTTCCATGTCGCCGTCAAGCGCCTTGAGATCGCCGTAACAGACCCGCGCGTGGCTGTCGTCCGGATCGAGTTCCAGGGCTCTCTCGAGGCACATCCGCCAAGCGGCGACCTCTTTGGGAACGTCGTGGGCAAATCCGCTGCAGGCATGTGTCGCGTGGGCGATCCCCATTGCGGACCAGGCCCGTGCCAGCGACGGATCGAGCGCGACCGCTTTCCGGAAATGCTCCATCGCCTCCACATTCGTCTCGCGCGTGCAGCGATGCTTGAGTTCGACGCCCAGCACGTAGTGATCATAGGCCTGTAGATTGGCTGGCATTTTGCGGCGCGCGTTGGTCCGGCGAAGATTGGCCAATGTTCCGTCGTAGCTGGCCAGCACGTTCACGACATGGTCGAGTACGGCCTCCTGCGCGACCACATGGTCTTCCAGGTCTTCGTCGCGGCGTGTCGTCCAGACGCTCGCTCCAGTTCGAGCGTCGACAAGCTGGACCCGCACGCGCAGTCGGTCCTTCAAGGACTGCACACTGCCTTCGACCAGGTAGTCGGCGTTTAGCTCTCTTCCAATGGCGCAGGCATCGTCCGTCCGCCCCTTGAACGACATCATGGTCTGTCGCGATATCACCGCGAGTTGCCGATAGCGCGCCAAATCCATCATCAGATCGTTTGCAAGTCCGTTTGCCAGACGCTCCAGCGTTTCCCCGGAAGCAAAGCTGACGAACGGCAGGACGGCGATAACGGTCGGCTGGTTGCCGCCGCCGTCCAGTTCGGTCGTGTTGGCCGATGATCCAGCCACGCCCGCCGCGACCAGCGAGGCCAGGCCGACTTTGTTTCGGACGCCCAGTTTCTCGTAGATCGTGGAAAGGTGCGTGCGGACTGTGGCGGGGGCGATAAAGAGCGCATCGCCGATTTCGCGATATGTCATACCCGCAGCAAACTTTATCGCCACGTCGCTCTCTCGGTGGGAAAGGCCTGTAATCGCGGGTCCGCCTGCGTCCAGCTTCGACACTGTTCTGCTACCCCAGTCCATCTCTCTCTCACGATACTACAAATGCTCTACCGAAAATACCGCATTTGGCCGCTGCCGCTGATCGATGCGCGATCGTAGCCTGACATGGTGGAAAACGAGGAGACGAATGATGCACAAGCTCTTGATAGCGGTTGCCATGCTAGCCTTTGGGGCCACGCAGTCGATAACCGCGGACAACGCCCCGCCGGCGAGGTTCATCTCGGAAGCCACCGTGAAGCTCGCGAGCGCAATGGCCTATTCCACTCTGGTCGAGCAAGCGCGCCGGAAGGGGTGGCAATATCGCGAGAGCGACATTGAGAGCGGTCTCAAGCATTACCATGCAGAATTGAGACTGAGGTTGATCGACGAAGGCTACACCATCCTTCCGCCAGAAGCCGAGCCGACCCACTAGGCTTCTAGCGAAGGTCGCACCGTGAGGGGAACATGATTGATAGTCTCGCAAAGTGTCCAAGACATCCATGAAGCGCGACAACGTTTCCAAGCAAGCTGCCGCGGCGTCGCGGATTCCTGAGCATCGGAAGGATATCACGGGAAGCAGTATCGGCCCAAACCGGCCATTCTCCGTTGGGAGTTTCCGAGGCGATGTCTTATGTGTCCGTTGAGCTGCAAGACTTAGGCGATAAAGGCGATCGGATGCTCGCTCGACAACAGGCGGGCCATTGCTTCTATGATTGTGAGATCATCGTAGGGTTTCGAGAAAAACCTGCTCCCCATGGGCAGACTGCTCTCTTCAAGGATGGATGCGCCGGATGCAACGATGAGCTTTATGGGTGGCCAGCGGTTCCTGATGTAATGAGACAGCTTGATGCCATCCATCGTCCCGGGCATCTGAACATCGGTGAACACCAGATCGATGTCGTCTCGCGACTCAAGAACACGGATCGCCTCGTCCGCATCGGATGCCTCAATCGCTTCGTAGCCCGCCGACAGCACCAGATCGACGGCACCCATTCGTATCATGGGGCTGTCTTCTACGACCAACACGACAGGTTTGCCGTTCTTCATGGTTCACTCGGGGTATGAGGGTGTGCAGCAAGGCTGCCGGGTATAGCGCGTCGGGAGCATTTTTGTTCCTATGCCGCTGAATGAAGATCGGATTGGAGACCAGGGGATTCCCGGTGGCGGATTGTCACGACGGTGCCGGGACCCGCATCGCTCACCTCTATTTCACCGTCCAAGTTCTTGACGAGCGCCTCGACGATGCCGGTGCCCAGTCCCGCCTTGGGTGCTTTGCTGCCCAACGACATGCCGATACCGTTGTCTGCAATGGAAAGTGTCCAATCCTTGCCGGAAGATCGAAAGTCGATCGCGATCATGCCGGTTCGATCATCGGGAAAGGCGTGCTTGAGAGCGTTGATGACAAGCTCGGTCACAATAAGCCCCAAGCTGACGGAAACGTCCGCTTCGACGGCGCTGTCGTCGACCGTCACCTGCATCGAGAGCCGAGCAGGGTCGGCGATCATGGACGCGCCAAGGCTTTGGCTAAGCTGCGTGAAATAGGCACGGAGTTCAATAGTGCCGCCCATGGATGTCGAAAGTTGCTTTTGCAGGGCTGCGATCGACATGACCCGGTGGTGGGCGTTGTGGAGATGCCCGCGTGCTTCTTCCGACTGGACGCGACGTGCGCTCTGCATCAGAACGCTTGCGATGATCTGGAGGCTGTTTGCGACCCTGTGCTGGACCTCCCGCAGCAGGATGGCCTTATCGCGGATGAGATCATCCTTCAGTCGCGCTTCGGCGCGCATTTCGGTCACGTCGGTTATCGCCAGAAGCAAACGAATATGATCGACGTCGCCGTCATCGAGCGTCCGCGCATTGACGACCAGCTGCCGTGTTTTCTGGTTTGGCCGCATGAGGTCGATTTCGTAGGCTGCGATATTTGCACTTCCCGACACCGTGGCCCTCAGCAGCGAGACAAGTTTGGGCATCCCCCATTCCCCGGCTCCG
Source organism: Rhizobium sp. SRI_017 (assembly GCF_057586295.1). Classification (NCBI taxonomy): domain Bacteria; kingdom Pseudomonadati; phylum Pseudomonadota; class Alphaproteobacteria; order Hyphomicrobiales; family Rhizobiaceae; genus Rhizobium; species Rhizobium sp. SRI_017. The sequence goes on from NZ_JBYCZP010000020.1 coordinate 73,651, forward strand.
AGATCACCGAGCCACTCACCGGAAACCGACGCGGGGTCGATGTCGAAGGCCCGGCAAAACGATGCGCTCGCGGCAATGACCCGCAGGTCGTCGGACAGGAACAGAAGCGGTTCGTTGGATGACACCACCACCGCAAGCGTACTCGCCGCTTCGAAATGCACAGTCGGGGTCTTTTTCATGAAATGGCCCTCAGGGGCCGAAGGCTCACGGAGTGAGTCATTGCTCGGCAGCAGAGCCGATAAGCCAGACGGGCAAACTCGACGAGTGTATCCTAACACGCCGGACGCGGTATCGTTGCACCAAATTATCCTGTTAGACCACATCGTCGTATGACGTGGCCGAGTCCGACTTTCGACGCCGCTTATTCATGACATGGAGCGCTAGACGCCCTAATGCGTATGTTGGGCATCAGTTCAGGCAAAAAGGCATTTTCAAGCTTCCGAGGCACAAGCCTCGCTTATCGATGGCTTTCGACGTGTTGACATAAGTATGAGCTCGAACAAGGTTGCATGACTGCCCTGCATCACTCGCCATTGTGTGGAGAATCTCAGGGGCCATTTTAAGGCAGTAGACAACCATCGGAGCTATGGCCATGGCCAATATGACATCTCGCCCCATTCGCAGCCTTACAAGATTCCTCACCGTGCTCGGCGCGGCGGTGGACGCTTCGGCAGCGGTGCGAAATCATCGCCGACCAGCTGACGGCGCTCTCAAGACATTGGGAATCGATCCGGACCAGTTTCCGAAGACAAACTGAAACGCACCGGTTTTTCTCGAGACCGCTCCTTTAAGTTATACGGCCAATGCTGGTGCGTCCAGCATGGCATAGCGTCGTTGTTCAGCCTCGGCGGGCGGAATGTTTCCGTTCGGCTCCGGAAGGCGATGCCGTTCAGACGGCCGGTGGGCTGTTTAGACCGATGTCAGGCGGCCGCAATTCCCAAAGGGGACTTGAAGACTTCGAAGAGTTGCCAGTTGGTTGCTCCTTGGAGGGTGCGGGGCGCTCTTTGACTAACCCGCGTTCGAGAAAAGCTTGGCGATTTCTGTCGCGAGTTGCGACTGGCTATAGGGCTTTCCCAAACGTGGAAGATCGATCCCTGATCCCGAAGGCAGTTCAGCATACCCTGACGCGACAAGGATCGGGAGTTCGGGGCGAATTTTCCTGGCAGCACGTCCAAGTTCAGCCCCGTTCATCCCCGGCATCGAAAAGTCTGTAATCATCAGGTCGAACTCGTGCCCGGCTTCGAGGAGGGCGAGGGCGGCGGCACCGGAATAGGCGTCCGTGACCACGTGGCCAAGGTCTTCGAGCATGTCGACGGAACTCATTGCGATCAATACGTCGTCGTCCACCATAAGAACCCGCAGCTGTGCCGTGCTGCGGGACATTTCCGGAGGAGCTTGGACCTTGATGTCTTCAACCACGCGGGCCGTCGCTGGCAACCAGAGTTCCGCCGTGGTTCCGAGGCCAGCGGCACTGGCGAGCTTCAATGTACCGTGAAGCTGGACGGCGAGGCCATGAATCATGGAGAGACCGAGGCCCGTGCCCTTTCCCAATTCCTTGGTAGAGAAAAAGGGTTCGATCGCCCGTTCCAGAGTCTCCTTATCCATTCCATGTCCAGTGTCTGACACTCCGAGTACAAGGTAGCTGCCGGGCTCGAGCTCCTTGGAGGAATTGGTCAGAATTTCCTCCCGCACGCCAATCGAAAGAGTACCTCCTTCCGGCATCGCGTCACGCGCGTTGATCGCCAGGTTGAGCAGGGCAAGTTCTATCTGGTTGGCGTCGGCCATCGCCATTGGCAGGTTGGGGGGCAGTCGTTTTTCAATTCGGATGTTCGAATCGATTGACCTCGCAAGGAGGTCGTCCATACCGTTGACCAGCTCCGACAAATCGACGGCCTTTACGGTCAAGTCCTGTCGCCGCCCAAAGGCGAGAAGGCGCTGAGTGAGTGCCGCACCACGCCTCGCGCCTCGTGTCGCCCCGTCAAGAAGGCGGCTCGCCTTCGGATCATCGACGAGATGTTTGGCGAGGAGTTCAAGATTTCCCAAGACGGCCATGAGCAGATTGTTGAAGTCATGCGCCACGCCGCCTGTGAGTTGACCAATCGCTTCCAGCTTTTGGGATTGCCGCAACTGCTCCTCGGCGCGTTCTCGCTGGGCAACTTGCTCAATGAGAATGCTGTGAGCTTTTTGCAGCTCTTCGGTACGGTGGGCGACACGTTCTTCCAAGTTCGCGTTGAGGCTACTGATTTCATCTAGCTGGGCGCGCGCCTCAAATTGCCTACGTCGGCCCTTCAGGGCGGAGCGGGCTACGCTGATGAATGTTGTGGCGTGGAAAGGCCTTTCTAGGAACGTGACGTTCCCGAGAACTTCCGACAATCGCGCCGCCGAGGGATTTCGTTCGGGGCCGCCGCCCCGCTGCGTAAGAATGATAAAGGGCAGATCGGACCAAGTAGGCTGGTTGACGAGCCACCCGGACAACGCTCGCAAGTCGCCCGCGTGGGCAGATTCCTCGGTGAGTACGACGAAGGCTGTAATATCGTTCATGGATACAACGAGGGATGCCAAGTCAGGCGTTGCGACCGCCGCTATGCCGCTCTCTCGAAGAAGCGAAATGGCAACCTCGGCATCCCGGCCTTCGGGCGCACATACAAGTGCGATCGGATGAAGTTGGCTAGAAATTACCTGTGCCCTCCGTCGCGATCGAGGGTCCGCCGACAAGAGTCGGCACGCCGCGAAGAACACCCTGGAATTCCGACAAGGGCTTGCCCAAAGCCAGGCCCTTGCCGGATATGCGATATTCTCGGATCGTGTCTTCGTGGCTCCCGGTACGCTTCTTGATCACCGACACTGCGCGTCGCACCTTTCCGATTGCCTCGAAGTAGCGAAGAAGCATCACAGTGTCCGCGAGATATGTAACGTCCACTGGAGACTTCATATCGCCCACCAATCCATGCTGAGCGACGGTCAAGAACGTATTCGCTCCTTGACGATTGAGGTACTGCAGAAGCTCATGCATGTGGAGAATGAGTGACTGCTCGTCAGGCATAGAGGCTTGATAACCGTTGATGCTGTCGATGACGACGGTTTTCGCACCAGCACTATCCACCCGCGCACGAACTCTGTGTGCAAATTCCCCCGGCGACAGTTCTGCGGCATCGAGCTGCTCGATGTGAAGACCGCCTCCGTCTCTCATTGCTTCGAGGTCAATTCCCATCTGCTTCATGCGCGTGAAAAGCAGGCCCAGCTCTTCATCGAATATGAATGCGGTCGCCTTTTCGCCGCGGCGGACCGCCGCTACCAAATATTGCATGACGAAGGTGCTCTTGCCGGTTCCGGCAGGACCAAGAACCAGAGTGCTTGAACCGCGCTCAATCCCCCCGCCGAGCAGCTCATCGATTTCCGGTATTCCGCTCTCGATGCGATCGCGCTCAAATGACGTCTTGTGTTCTCCAGCCACCAGACGCGGAAAGACCACGACACCGCCCGTTCGTATCGCAAAATCGTGGTAGCCGCCGCGATAGGCCTGCCCGCGGTACTTCAAGACGCGCAACCGCCTGCGCTCCGATCCGTAAGTCGGTGCGAGTTCCTCAAGATGTATGACGCCATGGACGACGCTGTGGACGGTCTTGTCGTTCGATTCAGTCGTCATGTCATCCAACAGGAGGACAGTGGCAGACTTGCGTGAAAAATAGTGCTTGAGAGCAAGAATTTGCCGACGGTAGCGGAGAGAGCTTTGGGCAAGCAGCCGAATTTCGGAGAGGCTATCCAGCACGATGCGCGTGGGCTTCACGCGCTCAACCGCTTCGAAAATCAGTTTCGTTGTTTCGCCAAGCTCCAGGTCGGATGAATACAGAAGACTCTGCTGCTGCCTGGCGTCCAGCAGGCTTTCGGGGGGAACGAGTTCGAATACTTCGATATGGTCGTCGAGTTGCATGCCGTGCGACGCAGCACCCTCTCGCAATTCCTCCTCTGTCTCAGAAAGGGTCACATAGAGGCATTTTTCCCCGAGTTTGGCACCCTCGATGAGAAATTGTAACGCAATTGTTGTCTTCCCTGCGCCAGGGGTTCCCTCCAGAAGAAAGACTCGGCCCCGCGATAGCCCGCCAACGAGAATATTATCAAGGCCAGCGATACCAATCTTTGCCTTGTCTTTACGCCCGCTTTGCATCCAGCAACTCCTCGAAGTTTCGCAGCAATACACGGGCTTCGCGCGTGCTGTTTTCCGCAATTCTGCATGAATTGATGGATGACCCGCCTGCGATACTTAACGCCCAAGGACAAGAAAAGTTCAAAACCGGATAGACGCCAAAGATTCTCGGTGACTGAGCAATGCGTGCTCGAATGTCCGAGCGGCTATTCATCCAATGACTGCTTTTGGCCGATACTGTTGAGAAACCCCTGGGAATGATGGCGAACGCGATTTCCGCCACCTGATGCGGGAATGAAAATTCCTCAATGGCCACCCTGCGAAACTGATTTGCGCGATCTGGCGGAATGCCTTGGTTTCACGCAATTCCATTTCGGTCAGCAGGCGCCAAAATGCCCGCCACAGAGTTTTTCGACACTATCGGCCCGCAGCGGAGGTCCGATGGCAGTGACGCGATACGGACCTACCTCTCTTCATTGGGTTTGAACTCTATCATCATCGATTTGAGCTCGATCTCCGAACACGCCTGGCAGCCTCACTCGCACTGACCCACGCAATCTGTCGCTCGCCACGTTCCTTGAATTTGTCGGACACTTTCGAGACCTCGATTGCGAACACCTCGACGATGCACGGCGCGACGTCACCGTCATCCAGCGACTTGAGATATGTGTAGCGCCCGACCGCAGTCTTATGTGTACGACCGCGGACACCCGCTTCCTCCCAAGCCTCGATTGTAGCCGCTTCGTGCGGCTTCTTGCCCTTCATCGGCCATCCCTTTGGGATCACCCAGCGACCCGTGTCGCGCGAGGTTACCAAGGGGATTTCGAGCAATGAGCCTCCTTGTGCGTATCGGTAGCACAGGGCTCCGATCTGCGCGCGAAACGCTCCGGAGAACAGCTTGTCTGGTTGCGCTGCGAGTTGGCCGAGCAGGGACGCTGGTGTGCCCGGGGCGGACTTCTTCTTGTTCTTTCCCAATAGCACAGCATCCGAGTTGTTGAACCGTCGCAGGCCGACGTTTCAAAACGGCGTTCCCGGTCTATCGTCGATTGACCGACAAGTTATTCAGGAGATCACCGGGCCGCGCAACCTGCAAGGCGCGGATGACGACTTCGAGCCAACGGTCGATTTCGCTTTTGGACTGGAGAACGGCTTCCTCCGCGCGAGATTCGCTGACGCCAAGGCGAGCCTGCAAGCGCATTGTGCTGGCGCGGCGCTCCGCAGTCTCGGCGTCAGCGATCTGACGGAAGGCCGAACCGTTGTCACCATGTCTCTCGTCGGGAGTCGGCGATTTGAAGACTGCGTCCGCGAGGGGATTGGTTTTCATGACCATGGCTCTTGGGGTTGATGGAGAAAGTGGGGTCAGCAGATCACAGCCACCTAGACTTCTTGAAGCGCCAGTAGAGGAAGCCGGATATCGAAACGATGCCACCCAGCACTACGAAGTATCCGTACTGCGTCTTGAGTTCCGGCATGTTGTCGAAGTTCATGCCGTAAATGCCCGCGATCGCGGTCGGCACGGCAAGGATAGCCGCCCAGGCCGCCAGCTGCCGTGTGATCACGCCCTGCCGTTGCTGCTCAAGCAGGTTGCTGGCCTCGAAGACCGACATGATCACCTCGCGCAGGCCGTTCAGCATGGCGTTCACCCGATTGACGTGGTCGAACACGTCGCGGAAGAAGGGCTTGGCCTCGGCATCGAGGCATGGGAGGTCGAGATGGACCAGCTTGCTTGCGACTTCGGTCGTTGGAAGCAGAACCCGCTGGAACAGGATAACCTGCCGCCGCAGCCGGAAAAGCCGCCTGATCTGTTCTCGTTCGAGGAACGTTACGAGCATATGCCGTTCCATCTCGAGCACGTTGTCCTCGATCTTCTGCACGATCGGCAGATATCCGTCGACCACGAAATCCAGCACCGCATGGAGCACATAGTCCGGGCCCTGCTTGAGCAACTGCGGTGAGGCCTCTGTATGCTCGCGAAGCTCACTATGGGCTCGGGCGGACCCGAGACGGACGGTGATGACGTGATGCTCGCCGACGAAGATAGATGTCTGGCCATAGCTGATCTTGTCGCCGTCCAACTGGGCCGTTTTCACGCTGACGAATATCTGGCTGCCGAAGACCTCTATCTTCGGAATTTGATGGACGTTGGAGGCGTCCTCGACTGCGAGGGGATGCAGATCGAAATTCTTCTGGAGGAGGGCAATTTCCTCAGCGCTCGGATCATGTAGTCCGATCCATATGAATTCCGCAGCCGCTTTCGGTGGCTTGGCGTCCGCGAGGGATACTTCGCTCTTCCGGCGGCCGTCCTTATAGAGGTAAGACGCTATGACGGTCATTCAATTCCTTGCGATGTTGGTGCTGTCATTGTTCCCAGTTTTGCGCGGTCGCGCCGGATGTGGCAAATGGTGATTGAAACTCTGGAAATTCTCTCGCGGTTCACTGTCTCCGCCGCCATTCTGTTCGTTTTGCGTCCTCAGGATTCGGCCGCATAGACCAAGCCCGGTTCCACGATCCACTCGCCCTGTTTGAGCGCGAGCACATCATAGCGCCCGCCAGGAAGTCTCGGCGCAACGCCGACAAAGCGGTATCGCTTGCCAACCTCATCGATCGCGAACTCGAGGACCGGGCGTCCGTCGACTGTGCCGACGATGTCGCCCTTCAAACTCACGCCCGTGAGAATGAAATACTCGACCGGTACGCTGCGGCTTCTGGGTGGTGCGGGGATCAACAGTGACGTGATTGCTCTGCCGTAAGGGAACATTGTGCTCTCTTCGGCGGTCAGTGCACGACGTTTGCGTCGATGGAGGTCAGGGAGACTTCATCCCGCGCCGAGGCGACCTGGGTCATGTCGTGATCCGCTTCCTCGAAGGCGAAATGCCGGGCGGCATCTTCGGTGGTGAACAGACCGCCGACGCGGTCAAGCCTATCCCGGACGATCCAGCAGCCATCTCGGTCGCAACCGACGATGAACCTGGGTTGGAGCTGAGCGGCTTCAGTGTGATTGGTACGCATTGCATCCTCTTTTGACGGCTCATCGCCAGTTAGGCGGGGCCTACGGTCGAAAGATATGCGTCAGGGTATAAGGGTTCGAGAGGGTTTCCGCCCTCTCTCATAAGGAAATCATAAGCGCCGAAGGTCTTACTTTCGGGGCCTCCGCAACGGTGGCGGCTGCCTAGATCACGACCTGCTCTCCGACCTCGACCACACGGTTGGGCGGTAGCTTGAAATAGGCCGACGGATCAATCGCAAATCCGGCGAGCGCGATGTAGAGCTTCTCCTGCCAGTCCGGCAGGCCTGTCTTCGGCGTGCTGATCAGGTTGCGGCGACCGAGATAGAAGGACGTCTTCATGATCTCGAACTTGAAGCCGAGCTTCCTGCCGAGCATGAGCGCCTTCGTGACGTTCGGCTCCTCCATGAAGCCGAAGTTGATGTCGATCCTTGAGAAGCGTGTTGAAAGCGGCGTGATCTGGATACGGTCGCTGTCGGCGACATAGGGCTTGTCCTGCGTCCGCACGGTCAAGATTACATTGTGTTCGTGCAGAACCTGGTTGTGCTTGAGATTGTGCAGGAGGACCGATGGCGTCTGGTCGGGCACGCTGGTGAGGAACACCGCAGTGCCCGAGACGATCACGGGACCGTGAGAGCTTTCCTTTTCGATGGATTTGATGAAGGCGTCGAGCGGAATGTCCTTCTTGGCGATCAGTTCGCGCAGATATTTTGAGCCCTTCGTCCAGGTCCACATGATGACCATGATGACGAGCGCGAGCACCACGGGCACCCAGCCGCCGTCGTGTATCTTGAGCAGGTTGGCGGCCAGGAAGACGAACTCGATGACAAACAGTGGAAGGATGATCGCCGCGGCGACAAAGGTCGAATATCCCCATGATGAACGCAGGAACTGGAACGCCATCATGGTTGTGACCACCATCGCACCCGTCACGGAGATGCCGTAGGCGGTCGCAAGTGACTCGGAGTCGCCGAAGGCCAGGATCAGAATGATGACGCCCACGAGAAGCAGGTTGTTGACGGCGGGCACATAGATTTGGCCGGTGTGGGTTTCGGACGTGAACTTGATCATCAGGCGGGGCAGGAAGCCGAGATGGACGGCCTGGCGCGCCAGCGAGAACGCTCCGGTGATGACCGCTTGGCTGGCGATGATGGTGGCCAGCGTCGCGAGAATGACGACAGGCAACAGCGCCCATTTCGGATACATAAGGTAGAAGGGATTGTCGATCGTCTGCGGATGCGCGAGCACGAGCGCGCCCTGGCCGAGATAGTTCAGTGCCAGCGCGGGGAAAACCAGAATGAACCATGCCCACTGGATCGGCTTGCGGCCGAAATGGCCGAGGTCGGCGTAGAGGGCTTCCGCTCCGGTGACGGTAAGGAAGACAGCGCCCAGCACGACCAGGCCCACAAGTCCGGCATGTGTCAAGAACATCAGCGCATTGAGCGGATTGAGAGCTTGAAGGATCGTCCAGTCGTCAGCGATGTGAATGAGGCCGCCCCAGGCCATGACCAGGAACCACACGACGGTGACCGGGCCGAAGAAGTTCGACACAGCCGCCGTGCCTTTCGACTGCACCAGGAACAATCCGACCATGATCGCCACAGACATCGGGACCACATAGTCGGAGAATGCCGGCGTGACGAGCTTGAGGCCCTCGAGAGCCGACATGACGGACAAGGCGGGCGTGATCATCGCGTCGCCGATGAAGAGAGCTGAGCCGATCAATCCTGCGAAGAACAGGATCGGAAGGTAGCTTCCGGATTTCTTCATTAGCAATGCTAGAAGAGAAAGGGTGCCGCCTTCGCCATCGTTGTCGGCACGGAGCAGGAACAACACATATTTTATCGTGACGATGATCGTCAGGGTCCAGATCATCAACGAGATCAGCCCGATCACCTCGGCCTCATGCACACCGTCATGGGCAAACGGCCGAAGCGCCTCGCGGAAGGCGTAGAGAGGGCTGGTGCCGATGTCGCCGTAGACGACGCCGACGCTGCCCAGGAGAAGGACCAAAAATTTCCGCCTCTCCGAAGTCGAGCCTTCTTCGGCAGCGTGGGGCGACGTCATGGTGTCTCCTGACAGAACAGTTGGATGAGCGACCTATCCTGTATCGCAACGCGGCTCACATACAAGCTGGTGCCTCCAAACTGCACTATGAATTGCTTATCCCGAGGGCAGGCGATCCGTCTCGAATCCTTATGTCGACAGTAATACGTTCATGATCATTGCACTCAGTCCGCGGGACTCAGCCACGCTCGCCTCACATCCATTCGTGATCGCCTTCCGCGGAAGGGAGTACGAGGGGCTCGAATTGGCCAAGAGGACGTGCAGTTTCGAACCGCATCTTGCTCCAAACTACATATCGAGTTTGGGCGATTGCTATTATCTCACAAGGGTTTTCGGATGGCGGGTGCCCCAAACTCCGCATGACGCTTTGATTGAGCTAAGCCGTGACTCCCACGCGAAGCGGGGCACAGATGATCGCTTGTGGCGCTACAAAGACCTGAGGTCTCGGCTCCTGTGGCCCAAAGCTGCCGTCACCCGATCAAGGAAGTGCCGTCTCGATGGTCCCGCTCCCACCAGGGACAAACTACTTCAATCAAAACGTATGAAGTTCGGATTTGACAACCGACCACGACTAGTGGGTTCAACCATCATCGCAACAGCCATGTCGTCATTGTGCCTTTTCCCTTTACATCGAAGGGATCGCGCTGCTCGAAGTCGAATTCGTCCAGCAGCAGGCGGTGGGTTTCGGGCGCAACTTGGATTCGGCCTGGGAGGCCAGTCGACTCCATGCGCGACGCAACATTCACGGTGTCACCCCAAACATCATAAAAGAACTTGTTCGCGCCAACGACACCCGCAACGACCGGTCCGCTGGCAATGCCGATCCGGATGGAAATCTTACTGCCGTTCAGGTCCCGCATACCCTGCGCCTTGTCGAGCATATCGATGCTCAGACGCAAGATCGCCGCGGCGTGGTCCATCCTGGCGACCGGCACACCGCTGACCACCATGTAGTTGTCACCAGTCGTCTTGATCTTCTCAAGCCCGTGTCGCTGCACCAGATGATCAAACGTCGTAAAGACCTCATCCAAGAATCGCACAAGATCAGCGGGGGACGTTTCGCTGGCGGCTGCCGTAAAGCCAGCCATGTCCGCAAAGAGCACCGAAGCCTCGTCATGCTTGTCTGCGATCACCGTCTCTCTTCCTAATTTCAGGCGGTCGGCGATCGCGCCAGGAAGAATGTTTCGCAACAAGGACTCCGATCGTCCATACTCAAGCTCGGCAGCGACTTCAGCCTTTTCAGTTTCGCCAACGGCGTAGAGCACGGTAGCAACGATGGTCGCGGTAGCCATGCTCACCGACCCTACGAAGCCGCCCAGCATGGCTGCCGCACTAAGCAAGCCACCGTCCTTTGGTGCAATGATCTCCAAGAGAATCACAAGCGCAAGACAGATCACGACAATCGCCAGTAGTGGAGCGATGGGCCGAAGGCCCCACACCAGCACCGAACCTGCGGCATATCCCAGAAAGTGCAGCTGCATACCTGTGTCGGTGCCGAGCGCGAAACAGACCACGAAGGTAACTGGAAGGCTCACGGAAACGAAGGCCAGACCTGCGATCTGAGGCCCGAACCGATTCAGCAGCGGGATCGCCGCGACGATCACTGCCATCATGAGGTCGATCATGGCGATCGTGCGCAGTTTCGTTTCCGGGGAATATTGAATCGCAAATGCAAGCCATGAGGGTGCTGTGACCCAACAGGCTAAGTTCAGCACACGAAGTCGTCGAGCTACCTTCTCCGGATGGCCCTCGGTTCCGAAGGTCAGCGCCTTCATCAGGTACATCGAACCTCTCCGTTTCTGCGTGAAGCCGGGCTCAGTCAACACGTCGAGCCTCTTGCTGAGGGTCACACGATATCACAGACATCTTCGTATCCCAGGAAGCCAAGGCAATGACGCCTCATGGCGCTATCGGGAAGATGCAGTCGCTGTGCCTTAGTCGAGCATTGAGGCCTAAATGCCCGAGCCGTCGAGCTCCCGATCGTCTTCACCCTCCCAGGCGGCAGGCAGGGTCAGGTGCTCGAGATTGGCGGTAGGAAGCGGCATCCAGCACTTCAATTCCGACTCGGCGTATTCAATGATCTTGCCAGGCGCGGAATCGGAGGATCGCCAGCCATCTCCGCCAAACTGGTCACCATTCGACCAAAAGCCGAGGTCAACGGTTCCGGGCCCCTGTTCGCTCGGACGGATCGTCAACAGGATGCGGCTGCCATCCCTGGGAGCGGTTCGCATATGTCGCCAGTTGCCCAGTTCGTCCATTGCTCCCTCCTTATAGGGCCAGATTAGGGGAGTGTCGTCGCGCGATACGGGCGTCAACGCAAGTCTTTCGCCGTTCGCCGGCGCTGCCCAACAATGTGCGATCTGATGCGCGGGTTCCACCGATCGCCCGAAGCCGCCATTTGCCTTTGCGACGACAGTTCACCCAAGGCAATGCCTCCTGTATCATCGGTAGTCGGCTGCATTATAAATTTGACCGACAGGCATTCGTATTGCTGATCGATTTTGCGACGCAATGTTTCAAATTCGATCTTTTGGCTTGCGTTGGATGTTAATATCCATCTGCCATCTCTGCGCGTATCGCGTAAGAGGGTTGGTTGTGGACCTGGTGACACCATCTGAACGATCGAGCAATCCTGATTTCTCCGCTCCTGTGGCCCTAAGCGGCCGTCAAGTCTCCCTTTTTTGACGCACCATCCACAGTGCCGTCAGCGACGCACCAACCCCACCGATCGCCATGACTAATAGTATTGGTGTGGGCGTGCCGTCTGCCAGCAGGCCGACAGCGGCCGAACCAAGCATGCCTGAACCGTACTGAACGACACCGACTACGGCCGACGCGGAACCTGCTCTCGTGTGAACGCTGGCCAAGGCTCCGGCAACGCCGTTTGCCAGAATGAGACCATTCATTGCCGTGAAGAGGAACTGGAGAACGACGAATGCGACGACGCCTCCCATATCGGCAAGCGAGGTGACAAGAAGCGCCAGGCCGAACAGGGCGGCTCCGAGCGCGCCAAGTCGCAACATCTGATCGCTGCCAACGCGGTTCACGAAACGCGCGTTGAGGGTGTTCGCCCCCATCAGTCCTATGATGCCGGCGGAAAAGATCAGGCTGTAGGCCTGGGGCGACTCGCCGAAATACTCGATCAGGACAAACGGAGTTCCTGCGACGCTGGCGAAGATGGCGGCGTAGAAGAAGCCGATGACGGCTGCATAGGCCAGAAGTCGTGTGTTGGTCAGAATCTCACCGTAGCCTGAGATTGCCGTCAAGACAGACCCGTGCTCGCGTTTCTCGGTCGACAAGCTTTCCGGAAGTGTCATCACGGCGGCGAATGTCGCCAGTCCAATCGCGACGAGTGTCCAGAATATCGCCTGCCAGGAAGCGATCTCCAATATCTGTGCACCGACCAACGGCCCGAGCAATGGCGCGACCGCCATCACGGTCATCAGGGTCGATAGTGTCCGGGCCGCCTCGTCGCGGTCATAGAGATCGCGGATCATGGCACGCGCCAGAGCAACGCCCGCGCTCGCACCGAGGGCCTGTACGACGCGCCAGCCGATGATTTCACCGGCGCTCGTCGACAGTGCACATCCGGCCGAACCTAGAACGAAGACGAGGACCCCGACGGCGATCGGACCGCGCCGTCCATAGCGGTCGCTGATCGGTCCCCAGCCGAGTTGGCCAAAAGCGAAGCCGAGAAGATAGGCCGAGATAACGAAGTGAAGCGCGCCCTCTCTTGCCCCAAGCTGTGTCTGCATCGTGGGCAGCGCAGGAAGGAACAAGTCGGTTGAGATCGAGGCAAATCCCAGGAGGACCGCCAGCACCACCAGCATCCATATGCTGCCACGCCTTGCTGTCATGCTGCTGTCCTTGGTCGAGTGCGTGTCGATCCGCATTTTCTGCCCAGCTCGGTTGACGTCAAAGTCCTGACATCTTCATGAACTCTTCGGGATAGCGTGCGCCTTCGATCGTGATCGCCGCGCTCGACAGCTCCCACAGGTCGATATCCGTCAAGGAAATGGACGAGGCGCCGAGATTCTCTTCGAGCCGTTCCCGCTTGCGCGTTCCGAACAGGGGCACGATCCACGGCTTCTGTCCCAGCAACCAGGCAAGAGAGACCTGTGCCGGCGTCGCCCCACGGCGCTCGCCAATATGTCGAATGAGGTCCACCAGGCTTTGATTTGCCGCCCGCGCCTGATCGGCAAAGCGTGGTATCTTACCCCGGAAGTCATTATCCGCGAACTGCGTCGAGGAGTCGATCTTACCCGTCAGGAAACCCTTGCCGAGAGGACTGAAAGGGACGAAGCCAATGCCCAGTTCCTCTAGCGTCGGCAGGATTTCCGCCTCCGGCTCGCGTGTCCATAGGGAATACTCGCTCTGCAGCACGGTCACGGGATGCACGGCGTTCGCTCTGCGGATCGACCCGGCTCCCGCCTCGGACAGGCCGAAATGCAGGACTTTACCCTCGGCCACAAGGTCCTTGACCGTGCCCGCGACGTCTTCCATCGGAACATCCGGGTCGACACGATGCTGGTAGCACAGGTCGATATGGTCCGTGCGAAGTCGCTTGAGGCTACCCTCGACCGATTTGCGGATTTGCTCCGGCCGGCTGTTAACGCCGCCGAGATGTTCGCCCGTCGCCTGGTCGATGTTCCAACCGAACTTGGTCGCAATCTTGATGCGGTCCCGCATTCCGGCAAAAGCCTCGCCAACCATCTCCTCATTGGTCCAGGGGCCGTAGACCTCGGCGGTGTCGAAGAAGTCGATGCCGAGATCGATCGCCTTGCGGAGTAAGTGGATCATGTCGGCCCGGTCCTCAATCTCCCGGGACTTGCCGTAACCCATCGCCCCCAGCGCGAGTGCAGACACTTCAAAGCCTTCTTTGCCGAGTACGCGCTTATCCATCTTGCCGCTCCATGACTGTGTGTGTGTGTGTTTCTTGATGTCCGACGTCGACGATCCGGTCAGGATGCTGCGCCGTAGTCCGCGTCGCTGACCTTTTCCAGCCACTCGACCGCCTTGCCGTCGAGCGATTCCTGGATGGCGATGTGCGTCATCGCCGTGCCAGGTCCGGCTCCGTGCCAGTGCGTTTCGCCTGGTTCGAATCTCCGCGGTAACATGTTCTCGGCGGCCGTTAGCGGCCGACATTGTGTGGACTCGATATAGCACCACGCGATAATCTCGATTAGTCATGGTAATTTGCATGGACCTATCGAAATCCGCTAACAATAGCGCCTCATCCATTCAACGGAACGGGCTGCATGGCGCGCGGAAATTTCAACGAATTGCTCTGGTTCCTGGCGGTCGCCGAGGAGCGCAGCTTTACAAAAGCAGCCGCCAAGCTCGGCATCGCGCAATCAACTCTCAGTCACGCCGTCAAGCAGTTGGAAGCGCGGATGGGGCTGCGGCTCCTGGCCCGGACGACACGCAGCGTCGCGACGACGGAAGCCGGTGAACGGCTCAGACAATCCATGGCACCGCGCATCGCGGAGATCGAGGCCGACATCGAAGCCGTGATGGCCTATCGAGACAAGCCGGCCGGCACGGTGCGGATCACGCTCTCCGATCATGCGATGGAAAGCGTGGTCTGGCCGAAGCTCGCCCCGATGCTGCGCGGCTATCCGGACATACGGGTCGAGCTCAACATCGACAACGGGTTCCGCAATATCGTGGAAGAAGGTTTCGATGCCGGCGTCCGGCTGGGCGAGAGTGTCGAGAAGGACATGGTCGCGGTCCGGATCGGGCCCGACTGGCGGCTGGTCGCCATTGGCTCGCCGGACTATTTCCGGCGACATCCGCCGCCCAGGCATCCGCAGGAATTAATGCAGCACAATTGCATCAACAGGCGGCAGTCGCGGACCGGAGGGCTCTATGCCTGGGAGTTCGAAAAGGACGATGAGGAAGTTCGCGTCCGCGTCGATGGACAGCTGACGTTCAACACGTCCGAAGCCATGGTGGATGCCGCTCTCGAAGGCTACGGCATCGCCTATGTGCCGGAGAGCTTGGTCGGCCCCCACATCGCCAGCGGCCGGCTGCAGCTTGTCCTCAACAACTGGTCACCGAAATTTGCCGGATATTTTCTTTATTATCCGACACGTAGGCAGAACCTGCCTGCATTCTCGGTCGTGGTAGAGACCCTGCGCAATAGAGTGCCAACGGCATAGCGAGAGCTCGATGACCACAAGGGCGCGAAGGTGCCAACGTATGATGTCGGCTCATTGCGCATTGCAGAAGTGATGAGCGGACCGTCTGCTTTCGGGTGGCCCAACGAATTGCACGGACGTCCGAAATGAGGGCGCAAAGGCGAGACGACTTCTGCCTTTGACGCTTCAGAGAACTGAGGTCTGACCCATCTTGGCCCACTACGGACGTCGACGCCGCCAACCCGCTACTTGGCTATCCAGACTTGGAGAGGGCCGAGTTTGCTAAACCAACCTCTTCGTCGGTGAGGTCGTCTGTAGACCAGCACACTGTGGGTAGCCCACGCGCAATCGACCCTGCTACTTTCAACAATCCAATTTGCGCGAACGAATGGCTCTCAATTGAGAACCAATTGGATATTCCAACGGAAAATCCAGTGGAAAAGCTGATGAAGCCCGACCGAATTACGCCGAAGTCACCCTTGACCCAAAATCTTATCCTGTTGTCATCGAGCAAGGAGCTTGGGAAAATCGTATCTTCGCAAGAGCCCCAAGCCTTTTCCCAGATATGCAACTCGGCGGGGGAAGCCACCGTCGTCCAACCCTCAGTATCACCAATCGATATCGCTCCCCCGTACCAGTTTCCAGCCAGTATCCGTTCAAAACTTTGCTCGGGGAGCATAAGGTCTCCGAAGCTATCTTTGATTCCCCATCCTCCAGCCTGATTAGCTCTACTGACTTTGTCGGCAAGTGCAGCAATCTCGTTTTGTACGCCTCTCTCTCGGGTTATGAAGTTCGGATAAAAGGGCGGCGAAGCAGCTAAGTTTGTCCAAGCTATTGGCGACAAGACTTCATTCGACCCATGAACGGAACAGACCCGACTGCACCATACAATGTTGTCTTCAATGGCTGCACGAAGCAGGCCGGATGTATCCGTCACGGTGTGCGTGCTCGCTTCTCGGGAAGAATTGCCTTAATCAAGATAGACCGTAGTCGGCGCGTCTGAGAATTCCGGTCTCTGCTGCTTGTGGCCCAAGGCGGACCGGCCGCGCGGTCTATTCCTCAGTGGATTTGATCCGCCACGGCGGATCGATGCGATTTTTTCCAGCGAGATACAGCAAGATACGATTTCCGCCGGGGTCAAAAAGCTCAGCTTCCCGCCACAGCCAACTCCGGTCCTGGGGCGGCGTGGAAAACGCAATTCCTGCAGCCAATAGGCTATGGTACTTGTCATCTAAATCGTCGCATTCGAAGTAGACGGTAGTGCCCGCGCTGACGTCGTTCCCCTTGTGCAAGGAGAACGTGCTGCCGCCGTCAGGGCAGACAAAGCGCACATAGTCGGGCCGAGCATCCACGACCGGCACCAAGCCGAGAGCACAGTAAAATGCCCAGCCCTCGTCGAGGTTGGGCATCGTCACAGTGACTTGGTTTAGGTTCATCACATCATCCCAAACAGCTTATTTGACGACGCAGACAGCGCAAAAGATTACCGGATTTTGCGACCTCGGCAATGTCCGGAGTCGGCGTAACGGAGACGTGAGGTCTTGGCTCCCGTTGGCCCAGAGCGGAAATCACATCCGCATTTGCCGAAGTCGCCATTCGGCTTGGTCGACCACATTTCACCCAAGGCCAGACATTCGTATCGCCGATCGATTTTGCGACGCAAAGTTTCAAATTCGATCTTTTGGCTTGCGTTGGATGTTAATATCCATCTGCCATCTCTGCGCGTATCGCGTAAGAGGGTTGGTTGTGGACCTGGTGACACCATCTGAACGATCGAGCAATCCTGATTTCTCCGCCGCTCAGCACGGTCCGGACGAGGAGGCGCTTGGCATCCTCGACAACGGGTATGAAGCCCGGGAGATCGACAATGCACTTCTTAGCCCGGAACGGGCGTCCGAAATGCGCCGCAGTATCAGTCGCGCCCTGGCGACGATCTCCTCGATGGACGTCGAGCGCCTGCTTGCCAAACAGGGATGGCTCCACCGGCTGACGGGGGCGGATATCGAGGCGCGTCTGACCTTCGAACTGGCTGCAAGACAGCTTGAGGCTGTGCTCGAGGCACTTCGCGCCTCGTCCGAGCGCGCGCGCCGGCTCCTCGCCACCATGGAGGATGAGTGCGTCTCCTTGCGGAACGGTCAGCCGGGTCTTGCCGAACTCATAGCGTTCGGCGAACGCGTCGCGCAGGATGACGACGGTCGCAATCCTTCTCTGAGCGATCGATTTGGACGGCGGTTGTCAAACCTGATTGCGATCCACGCTGCAAATGAGATGGCGATCGCCCAATTCGACCTCGCGGCCAGCGGTCTCAAGGCGCTGCTCGATCGCTACACCGACATCGCCACGGTCGTCATGCCGCTCTGGCGGCAGCACCTGTTTGCGGTCCTCCATGCGTCAGGTCGCCTGCGCATGGGGGATGCGGACATCAAAAATTTCATTCTGTGCCAGTCGGCACTCGAGGAATATTTCAGGGGAGAATTGCAGACATGAGCATCGCCACTGCCTCAGCTTCACGCATGCCCGAAAAGTCCAAAGAAGACGCGAAGGTTGATGAGTTGGCTGCGTCGATCGACGTCTTTTCGCCCCGCTCGATCCTCGAGTTCGGAGGAAAAGTCGCCGAGGCGACGGGGCGCTACACGGACGATATTCTCTCCAAGGCGCGCCCCTCCGATCTCGCCGAGACTGGGCGGACATTGACCGAAATCGTCGCTACCGCACAGGAATTCGACGTCTCTTCGCTGGACCATCCGATTGGCCGTCTGCCGATCATCGGCGGCGTGCTCAAATTCCTGACACGCAGCAAGGAGCGTGCCGTTGCCCGCTTCGAGAGTGTCAAAACACAAGTCGACAATTTGGTCGCTTCCGTAGAGACCACCGCGGAGCGCATGGAAAGGCGGGATCGCGACTACGAGGCGATCTATCGCGGCATTCGTGAAGAATATGAAGGGCTGGGCTTGCATGTCTTGGCCATAGACAAGCGGCTTGCCGAAGTGGAACGCGAACTCGCCACTTTGAAAGAAGCGAGCGACATGGCGAGCATGGAGAATCTCGCGGTACTGGAGGCTGCCAGCAAGTCGCTGGCCAAGCGCAAGGACGACCTCGTCGTTCTGCAACATGCGGCGATGCAGAGCCTGCCCATGGTGCGCGTCCTGCAGTCCAACAACCTTTCCATCATCGACAAGTTCACCACTATACGCACACTGACGCTTCCTGCCTGGAAACGCACCTTCCTACTCGCGCTGACGCTGGACGAGCAGAAGCAAGCGGTTGGCCTTGCAGATGCCATCGACGACGCTACTAACACGATGATGAAGCGCAATGCGGAACTGCTGAAGCAGAATTCCATCTCCGTCGCCAAATCCAATCAGCGACTTGTCATCGACGTCGAGACCCTGAAATCGGTGCATGCCAACGTGCTCCAGACGTTGCAGGAAGTGCGAGCCATCCACATAAACGGCGAGGCTTCGCGGGCGACTACAATTTCCGAATTGGCTCGGTTACGTGGCGAAATGGCTGATGCGGTGCGTGCGTTGACCCAGTCAAAGGCTGGCGTCGAAACGAATGAATGAACTGAAACAGGGTTTCGGGCGCACGCCGCGTCATCCGGTCGCCGGCCGCTCCGCCGACACCGCGTCGATGTCGCTTGAGGTCAAGGAGGCCAACGCCCGTCTCATCGGCGAGGTACTTGCCTTCCTGGGCCTGCTTGCATTGCTCACGGCGTTGTTCTTCTGGCGGCACATCAGCGGTTACGACTTCATCCGCAACGGTTGGATTGACCTGCCCTCGCATGTTGCCGCTGCCTGGGAGCTCACCAAACCACAAGTCAGTCACGTCGTGCCAAGCGAATATCGCCATGATCCCCACGAGGCGGGCATATTCATGGCTGTGCTCTGGTTCGTTGCATTCAGCGCGATCCTGCGTCGGCGGCGGATACTTGTCGGGCTGATCCTTGGCTTCTGTCTCGTGCCCTGGCCTGTCTTCGGCCTTCCAGTTCCCGGAGTAGGCGTTACCGCCGCCCTGATCCTCCTTGCAGGACTGGCAACATCTCTTCGACACCGTGATTTCGTAAGAGCCGGCATGTTCCTGATCGCCAGCTTTGCTGCAGGAACCTATTTCTCGCTCGACGTCATGGCCCCGCCAAAAGACGAGAAGCGTCCGGCGGTTCGCTTTGCGGTCGTCAACACGCCCGGTGCCATCAAGCCTCGTTCCTCCCAAGAGGACGGGGAGCTGAACAACATGGCTGCACTCGAATGGCCCGAAAATCTAGCGGGAGAAAAGGCCTACCTCGTCGCGCAGGATGCATTCTTCCGTGGCGAGCCAGAGCTGGTCGCCGCGAACCTGTCGCGCGCGAGGGCGGCGGTCGGCTCGGATGTCTACGCCAATCTCCGTATGGTGGGCCTGGAGCACTATCTCCTCAGTGAGGGGATCGGTTCGCCCGACGCCGTATCCGACTACCGGGTTCGTCGTTGGCAGGTGACGGTCATGACGGATACGCTGCTCGGCCTGGGGGTCGTTCTGATCGTCGTCGGACTGTCGATCGAATGGATCGCGGGCAGGATCAGGAGACGGATCGGCCGCGTGGATGCGCTCGGACGGAAGATCGACGCGAGCAGGCCTTTAAGGAAACTCACCATGCCGTCAACCTCGACAATGGAAGACAATGTCTTCGCGGCAAGCCTTCGGAAAATTCGTCTTCGCTTGCGTTGGGCGCTCGGTGTCGCTGCGCCTTTCGTTATCGGCGGCGTAGCATTGGCATCGCTTGCCTTCTATCTCCAGGTGCCTTCGGCCCAAGCGAACGACGGCTTCACGACTGTCCACATGCTTGCGCCGCTGTTCGACCATTATCCGAACGGCTTCGACAATGTCACCGCAAACCAGCGCATGCTGCTCATCGCCCCGGTCGTGTGGCCCTACTATCTCGGCGGACTACTGGCGCTCGTTCTTCTCGGCCTCCGACAATTTCGCCTATTTCTGGCCCTGATGCTGCTGATGACTTTCGGCGGCCAGCTCGCTTCCCTTGTCTTCCCGCGCAGTGGAGTTGTCGAAATTGCAGTCTCCGACTTCAAGCCGGGGACAGTCAAATCGATAGAGGCTTTCTCGCGCGGTTCCGACCCGGCTGGCGATCCGGAACAGGCCCGTGTGTTCGAGGCCTATCACTATACGCTGGCGCAGCTCGCCTATCTCGCCGGCGACGCCGCGCGAACTGCCGAGCAGGTGTCGGCCGTGGGCATGCTCGACTTCTGGTCTTATCCATCCGTGGAGTGGCGGCTCGCCGTCATGCGTGAATGGGCCGAGGCGAATGGCATGGAACGCATCGGCGGCAGTGTAGAAAGCGATTTCGCCATGCCTGGACATAGCAGGCATATTGTTGGCTCGATTCTATCTGCTGCACTGCTTCTGATCGGACTGGGCTCGACCGCTATACTTCTGGCTCTCGTGTATCTGTGGCGGCGCAGCAGAATTCTCGATTTACAAAACAGTCACGCTCAAATGGAGGCGACGAGACGGATTGGAAGCCGTATGGGGGGTGCAGGTTGACGTTCCGCAGGCCCGTTGTTCCGATTCTGACGACTGCTCTTGGCGCGGAACTGCCGTGACGGGATCAATCGTCAGGTGGTCGTCGCTGGACTCTTAGTTTGCAAACACACTGTCGAAATCCTTGAACCCCTTGACTTCAATCGGGTTTCCGCTCGGATCGAAGAAGAACATGGTTCGCTGCTCACCCGGCTCGCCTTTGAAACGGACGACAGGCGGGATGTCGAAGGCGATGCCGGCGCTCTCCAATCTCGCGGCGAGGTCGAACCATAGGTCGAGGGGCAGGACGACGCCAAGGTGAGGCATCATCACCATGTGATCCCCAACTTTGCCCGTGCGCGTGACCTCGAACGGTCTGCCGAGATGGAGGGATATCTGATGTCCGAAAAAGTCGAAATCCACCCACGTCTCGGTGCTGCGCCCCTCTCGGCAACCCAGGACGTCGCCATAGAACGAACGAGTGGCGTCGAGATCGGTCACATGGTAGGCGAGATGGAACAGGCTCTTCATCGTATGGCTCCTTTGCGTCGACGGAAATACCGCCCGCGCCACGAAAGCGAAATCGTTTTCTCGCGGTTCTGCTTGCACGGCGTACTGCAGTGTTCGGCCTTCGTCGGGGATTGCTTAGGCCTCTGCTCCTCTTGGCGCAAGGCGGAAATCATTTCCGGTTCCGGCGCGCGCCTTCCCTCGCTCGACTACGGGATCGTCCGGCAAGCAGCGCCGTCGCAAAGGGAGTTAACCCTTGATTGATTGTGTGTCACGCATTCGACGCAAAGCAGCAAATTGTCGTCTTGATGTCGTACCAGACTGTCGTGCCAGTCATTTCAGGAAAACGTGATGTTCAAACCTTTTCAAAGGCTTGAAAGGAGCCGATTTTCTTAGCCGGGAATCCATGCGCCCCAGCCAAGATTTCTTTCCTGCACCGTGCCTCAAACCGACCGCATGAGCCCGCCATCGACCTTGATGCTCTGGCCGGTGATGTAGCCCGCGCCCTCGGAAGCGAGGAAGGCAATCGTTGCGGCGATCTCAGCACTGCTGCCGTAACGTTTCATCGGTACGCTGTCGCGGCGTTCCTCCGTACCGGGCAGGCTGTCGATCCAGCCCGGCAGGACGTTGTTGATGCGGATATTGTCGGCCGCATAGCTGTCGGCATAGAGCTTGGTATAGGCGGCGAGCCCGGCGCGGAAAACGGCCGAGGTCGGGAACATCGGCGACGGCTCCGATACCCATGCAGTCGAGATGTTGATGATGGCGCCCGACTTCTGGGCCTGCATGACCGGCGTCACCAGCCGGACCGAGCGTATGACGTTCATCAGATAGACGTCCATGCCGGTGTGCCACTGCTCGTCCGTTATCTCGATGATCTGCGCGCGCGGCCCGTGACCGGCGCTGTTGACCAGCACGTCGATGCGGCCGCATTTCTCGACCGTCGTATCGACGAGGCGCTTCAGGTCGTCGTTCGACTGGTTCGAGCCGGTCACGCCTATACCGCCGAGTTCGTTGGCCAGCGCCTCGCCCTTGCCTGACGAGGACAGGATTGCAACCTTGAAGCCGTCGGCCGCGAGGCGCCTGGCGGCTGCCGCACCCATGCCGCTGCCGCCTGCGGTGATGATTGCCACTTTGTTCGTTGCCATGGTTTCACGCCTTCTCATTCCTGTCCGCGAGCGACTGCCCGCAGCCCGTTCTGTGTTCTGGCGTGAAATAGCATTGCGAAACGGATGTGGCTAACCAGTTATTTTGAATGCGATCGATCAGGGCCGCTCATGGCTGCGGCCAAGGGAAGTGGCGATCGGCGTCTCAGATCGGCGACTTCACGAAGACAGGCACGGGGGCGTTCTCGGCCTTCTTGGCCA
This sequence comes from Rhizobium sp. SRI_017, assembly GCF_057586295.1. Taxonomy (NCBI): domain Bacteria; kingdom Pseudomonadati; phylum Pseudomonadota; class Alphaproteobacteria; order Hyphomicrobiales; family Rhizobiaceae; genus Rhizobium; species Rhizobium sp. SRI_017. The sequence goes on from NZ_JBYCZP010000020.1 coordinate 96,391, forward strand.
GGAATTCCCGCGCCGTGTCCAGCGCCTCGCGGATGGTCATGTCCATGTCGAGATAGCGATAGGTGCCGAGGCGGCCGACGAAGGTAATGCCGGTTTCCCGCTTCGCGCGCTCAACATATTGCTCAAGCTGCTCCTTATCCTTCACCAGCCGGATCGGATAATAGGGGATGTCGTCGGGGCCGCAGGCGCGGGAGAATTCGCGGTAGCAGACCGAGCCCCGGTGCTCTTCCCATGGCGAGAAGTGCTTGTGCTCGGTGATGCGGGTGAAGGGCACGTCGACATCGCCATAGTTCATCACGGCGGTGCCCTGGTAGTCACCGTCATAGGTGAAGCGCTCGAAATCGAGCGTGCGGTAGCCGAGCGGGCCGAATTCGTTGTTGAGATAAGTGTCCAAAGGGCCGGACCAGAAGACGTGGTCGAATTCGTCCTTCTGCGACCGCGAGAATGTCGTCTCGAGATGGACCGTGATATTGGGATGATCGAGGATCCGGCCGATCATGTCGGTATAGCCGTTCTCGGGCATGCCCTGAAATTTGTGGGCGAAGTAGTTGTCGTCGTAATTGAAGCGAACCGGCAGGCGCTTGAGGATCGAGGCTGGTAGCTCGGTCGGCGAGCAGCCCCACTGCTTCTGGGTATAGCCCTTGAAGAAGGCCTCGTAGAGACCCTTGCCGACGAAGCGCATCGCCTGGTCTTCGAAGGTCTGGGGATCCGTGATCGAGGTATCCGCGATCTCCTCGATGAAGACCCTGGCCTCGTCCGGCCGAAAGGTCTTGTCGAAGAACTGGTTGATGGTGTGGAGGTTGACGGGGAGCGAATAGACCTTGCCACCCGACGTCGTCTTCACCCGGTTCTTGTAGGGGATGAACGTCTGGAAGCCGTTGACATAGTCCCAGACCTCGGTGTCGTCGGTGTGGAAGATATGCGGCCCATAGATATGGACCATGACGCCGGTGTCCTTGTCCCGCTCGGTATGGCAATTGCCCGCGATATGGTTACGCGAGTCGAAGGCCTCGACCTTGTAGCCTTTAAGCGCCAGTTCCCGGCCGATAACGGCGCCGGAAAGGCCGGCGCCGACCACTGCTATTCTTCCACGTCCAGCCATTCTCGACGGATCCCCCGTATTGTCCTTGTCAGGCGGCGATTTGATCGACAGCACCGAGCGCATTGCGCATCAGCGCGTCATAGGCGGCAATCAGCCGGTCGACGTTAAGACCGTTCTCCTGCGGGCCGAAGCTGAGGTGGCTGACCATGAAATCGGAATAGATCGCGGTCGGCCGGTCGAGCATTTCGGGCAGGTCGACGGTCAGTGCCTTCTCGTCGTCGCCCTTGGGCAGTGCCATATGGACGAGGTCGCGGCCGAGCCAGGCGATGAAGTTGATGGACTGGCGTTCGGTCCAGTCAACGACCTTCTCAGGCAGCGGCAGGCGCTTGTCCTTGGTTCCAAGGAAATAGTCGTGCAATTGGGTGGCCTTCTCCGCGCTCAGCCACAGGCTGCCGCCAAAGCCGCCCGGCGGGCGCTCGAAATGGCCGACCCGCTCGGGGATCGAGCCCGCCGCCTGCTGGAAATAGGCGCAGACGCCGTTGTTGACGACATTGGCGGAGACGACGAGATATTTCGGATTGGTCCGGCGGAATTCGACGAAGTCGCCGAGCTTGTCGATGTCGAGATAGACGATATCGTCGTCGCATTTCAGGAAGATCGAATCCTCGAAGCTCTTCATCCGCCTGGCATAGTAGTCATAGGCCTGCCAGTAGGGCATGTGTTCGCCGGGATTGCCGACGAAGCGCTGGATGCGCGAGCGGACGTCCCCCAGCTCGAGATTGCCACCCCAACCGCCACGCACCATGATCTGGGCGCCAGACGTGAGGTCGAGTTCCGGCCAGCGGGCGAGTTGCACATTGTTGACGTTGAGCGTGGGAACGCCCTCGCTATCGACGCTGAGCACGACCTGGTTTGCAGTGCCGGGTGAAAGGATGCCGAGCGTCGCCTTGCTCCAGGTCGGTGGCGTGTTGTTGCGGTCGAAATTCGTCAGCGCCGTCTTCGGCAGTTTGCGCATCACCGAATGCGAATTGCCCCAACCGCCGATGACCAGTTCGTGGAATTCGCCACTGTCGTCATTGGGCACGATCGCGATATGCAGGTCGTTGGTGATGGAGGCGCTCATGCGGAGCGGCTGCTTTGGCGACACCGAGCCATTGGCCTGGTAGCCGGCATTGGCGCCCATATAGCGGACCGGGCCGAATTCCCGCGTCACCCATTCATGGTCTTCCTGCGAGCGGGTGAAGTCCCACACATGCCATTCGTCGATGATCCCAGCGTCCATCGCAGAATGGACATACTGGGTCAGGATTTCCATTCGCTTTTGCCGGCCGGCGAATGTGATGAGAATAACCGGGGCCATCCAATGTCCTCGCAAGTTGAGAGTTTCAGTCGCTTATGCGCCGATAGCCGTGGCTTCTGTCCACAGCCGCTTGTCATAAGGGATCGGTGAGAAGGCGTGGTACTGCCTGAGCTTGTCGGTGTAGCGCTTGCGGAAGGCGTCCGTGTCGTCGAACTCGATGCCTTCCTGCATGACCTCGCAGCCGACCTCGTAATAGAGGTCGAGATTGGTGAAGTCGGGGACGGGCGTTTCGCCGCGCTCGGCTTCGCCCTGCATCTGCCAGTAAAGCTCCTCGAGGCGACGGGCGAGGCCCGGAATGTCGCGCAGCACGCTGGTCTCGCGCTTGTCCCACAGCGATTGCCGGATGGTGGCCAGTGTCTGCCGATCGTGGGCAAACAGCACCGCCTTGCGGACATAGTCGTCGGGGCTCTCGCAGATCAGTTCCGGAACCCCGGCGGCGAGTACGATCGACGAGCAGAAGCGCGACGCAAATCCCTTGCCGGGAAAGGTCAGCACCGGCAGGCCGACGGTCAGCGCATCGCCTGCCGTCGAGTGGGCGCCATAGGGGAAGGTGTCGAGGAAGAGATCGGCCAGCGCGATACGGGCGAGGTGGCGCGCATTCGGTACCTTCGCCGCAAAGATCAGGCGCTCGGCATCGACGCCGGCCTGCGTCGCCATCAGCTTTAAACGCTCGTTGGCTTCATCGTCGCCGCCAAGCAGCCAGAGCAAGCTGCCGGGGGTGGCTGTCAGGATCGCCATCCAGCGGCCGAAGCACTGCTGGGTGATCTTCTGCATGCCGTTGAAGCAGGCAAAGATGAAGGCATCCTCGGGCAGACCGAACTCGGCGCGCGTCGGCTTCGGCGCGATCTGACGCTTGCGGTCGATCGGCTGGTCGCAGGCGATGTGGAGAACCTTCTCCGTATAGTAGATTTCGTTTTCCGGCGGAACGATCTGCGGGTCGGTGATGACATACTGATGGAACGGGCTCGCCATCGTGCCGGGGAAGCCGCAGAAATTGACGATGACAGGAGCAGGGCGGTAGGCGAAGATCTTGGTCCGGGCGTGCTTGGTAAAGCCGTTGACATCGACCAGGATATCGATCTCGTCGGCGATCATCTGCTGGGCAATCGCCCGGTCATCCATGGCGACGATGTCGCGCCAGACATCGACCACGGCCATCATCCGGGTCTGCGTCTCATCATTGGTGCGCTTGTCGCCCATGTAATAAGCGTAGACTTCGACGCTCGACTTGTCGTGCAGTTCGAGTACTTCGCGCAGCGCGAAGCCGACCGCGTGGTCGCGAAGGTCCGAGGAAACATAGCCGATGCGAAGACGCTGGCCCGTGCCGGTCTTCTTGCGTGGCGTGATCCGGCCGAAACCGGTCAGGTCGGGACGTCCGACAAGGTTTTTGCAGTAACGATAGGCCTTGGCGAGCTGGAAGACCGGATCGTCGGAATAGCAGGCGAGCGTAAGGGGAGAGAGCGCGTCGAGCAGGTTGCGCATCGTGACATGCTCGGACGCGACCAGCGTCGGAAACTTGCATTGGCGCTGGCGTAGCGCGGTCCAATGCTGACCGGCCTCCGTCCGCTCCGGCTTGAGTTCCATCGCTTTCCAGAGTGTGGTCTCGGCCTGTTCGAGCGCGCCCGAATTTTCAAGCACGCGACCGATATGCTGCAGGCTCATCAACCGGTGGCCGATGCGATCAGGGGTTAGTTCGCCGGTCAGCTCGACATAGGTCTTCCACTGCTCGACCGCCTGGCCGGTGAGGCCTGCATCTTCAAGCGCACGGCCGAGATTGATATGCGCCTGGCCGAAGGCCGGCTCGATCCTGAGAGCGGCGCGCAGCGCATGAATAGACCCCGTGAGGTCGCCCATCTGCCGAAGCGTGACTGAAAAGTTAAAGAAGACGAGGTGGAGCAGAGGATTGGTGTCGTTATAGGCGATCCATGCCTTGTAGAGTTCGGCAGCCTCCCCCCGGTGTCCGGTAACGTTGAAGTTCTCGGCGAACTGGAAGAGTTCGCTGATGGAGAGCTGCTGTTGCCGCGCCCGCTCGATCACGCCATCGAGCGGCGAAACGGGGGCAGGGGCAGAAGGGCTGTTCATATACATCGACACACCAGAGCAGGCGACCCGAGGGTCGGGGTTGAGGAGATGCTTGCTAGCTTCATTGATCTTTAAAGACGCTAGCTTGCTTTGGGCTTGTCGTTTGGACGGGAAATTGACGCGCGTTTCGCACCAATTCTGACGAGGACCTTTACGCAGGAGTGCGAAAGTTTGCACTGCCGCAAAATACTTGAGGTTGTGACAAGTCCCGCGCCAGCTTCATTAACCAATAATTTAACCCTGACAGCTAATCATCGATGCAAGACTTGCCGATTTGCGTCGATCTCGATGTGGAGTTGGCAACTACTTGGGGCCGAACTGTGGAAGCGGGACGGTACCTTCAATGGCGTAGGAACCAGGGCAAATAGCCCTGTCTGCATGAAGCCTCCGAACGCTTGGGCTCCCACGAGCCATGTCACCCAACAAGATTTACTCCGTCCAACTGGACGCCATGACGCTGATTCGCGTCGGAGGGCGGCCGGCGAAGCGGGCGGCGCCAGAGTTGCTTCGGCAGCAGGCGCTGATACTGCGTGCGAGTGCATAAGGCGCTTTCAGGCAGCAGTGGCAAAAACGGCATTCACAAACGGCTAACCGAAGGCTCGCGTCCCATGACCTCAATCATCACCACTATGAGCACCAGCAGCATCAAGGCACTCGCGACACAGGTGATTGCCGACCTGAAGACAGGCGACATCGCAGCGATGTCCACCAAGCAGGTCGCGGTTCTCACCTCGGCCCAGATCGCAGCGCTTGAAACCGAAGACTTTGCGGCCATGTCCAGTTTGCAGGTAAGCGCTATCAGCTCTACCTCGCTGAAGGGCTTAAGTCTGGATCAGTTGGCGGTACTCGACGCAGCCAGAATCGAGGCCATGAAGACGACGCAGATCGCGTCGCTCAGCGCGTCGCTGATCGAAGGTCTCTCGACGGATCAGGCTGCGGCCCTCACCACGGCACAGGTCGCAGCTCTCAGCTCGGCGCAGGTTGCTGCACTGGAATCTGAAGACCTCGCAGCCTTCTCCACCGCCGATGTCGCTGCCATCACCACGATCGCTCTGGGTGCTCTGAGCACCGAAAACGTCGCTGCTCTATCTACCGACCAGGTGGCAGCGCTGAAGACGACGCAAATCTCCGCGCTAAAGACGGGGCAGATCGCTGCTCTGACGACCGACCAGGCCGAAGCTCTCACCACCGCACAACTTGCTGCTTTCACGACGCTGCAGGTGAAGTCGCTTACCACCGACAACATCGCTGCCCTTACGACCGATCAGGTCGTTTCGCTCAAGTCCACGATGATTGCAGCACTCACGACCCTGCAGTTCGAAGCGCTCACCTCTGATCAGGCCGAAGCGCTCAGCGCCGCCCAAGCCGGCGCTCTGACCTCCGCTCAGTTGGCCGTCCTCGCTTCTGAAGATCTCAACACCTTCTCGACCGCCGAAATCGCGGCCTTGAGCACCATGGCACTTGGTGGTCTCTCCACCGATAACCTCGCCGCGCTATCCACCGACAACGTCGCCGCGCTGAAGACCAGTCAGATCGCAGCCCTCAAGACCAGCCTGATTGCTGCTCTGACGACCGATCAAACCGAAGCGCTGACGACCGCGCAAGTCGCTGCGATCACCACCGCTCAGGCGAAGGTACTCACCACCGAGAGCGTCGCTGCGCTCACGACCGACCAGGTTGCCGCGCTCAAGACCACGACGATCGCTGCGCTTTCGGCGACCCAGATTGACGTATTCAGCACCGACCAGGCGGAGGCCTTGACCTCTGCTCAGGTGGCGGTTCTCAGCTCCGCTCAGCTGGCCGTGCTGTCCTCCGACGACCTTGATACCTTCTCGACGGCAGAAATCGCTGCGATCTCCACCGCTGCTCTTGCCGGCCTTTCCACCGACAATCTGGCGGCTTTGTCCACAGACAGCATCGCTGCCCTCAAGACCAACCAGGTCGCCGTCCTAAAGACCGGGCAGATCGCAGCACTGACGACCGACCAGGCTGAAGTCCTGACAACCGCTCAGATTGGCGTGCTCACGACCCTTCAGGTCAAGGCGCTGACCACGGACAGCGTTGCCGCTCTGACGACCGATCAGGTCGCCTCGCTCAAGACCGTTGCCTTGGCCGCTCTGACGACTGACCAGATCAATGCCCTGAGCTCCGATCAGGCTGAAGCGCTCAGTGTGGCCCAGGTTGGCGCACTGAACTCGGCTCAGGTCGCAGTCCTCTCGTCTGAAGACCTCGACACCTTCTCGACGGCAGAAATCGCTGCGATCTCCACCGCTGCTCTTGCCGGCCTTTCCACCGACAATCTGGCGGCTTT
>NZ_JBYCZP010000021.1:0-100072 GCF_057586295.1 Rhizobium sp. SRI_017
GGCGCTCGGCCGCTCGCGTGGCGGGTTCACGACGAAAATCCACGCCAAGGCGGACAATTCGGGCGGCATCATCGCGTTCGACCTGACCGGTGGCCAGGTGGCGGACACGACCCGCTTCGAGACCCTGCTCGACATAGGGCCGGACATCACCCCCCGCGCCGCGCTGGGCGACAAGGGCTATTCCAGCAAGGCCAATCGCGCCGCCGCCCGGGCTCGCGGCATTGCCCCGGTGATCCCTCACAAGGCCAACGAGAAGAACCCGCCCACCTTCTTCGCAAGGACGCTCTACAAGGCTCGCGCCCGCATCGAACAGGGCTTCGGGCGGCTCAAGCGCTTCAAGCGCGTCGCCCTGCGCTGCGAAAAGACCGCACGGAACTTCCGATCCATCGTCAGCTTCGCTGCCGGCCTATGCTTGATCAAATTCGTCCACACTGCCTAGCATGCCCCTGGTCATTCGTACGGGCCACATTTCTTGCCGGAAGAAATTCTTCCTGAGCTTGGCATTTGTCATTTCCGGTCCAGCTAATATGTAAAATATTAACAACTCCGGTTCATTTTTTTCTAAAGATCGTACGGCTTGTTAACCAGTAACCCGTTCGACTGCAGCTTCGCATGCATCATCTACGATTGATCGGACCAATTGCCAGTGGCATTGGCGAACGGAGAACTATTGATGTCCAGACCCACTATTCGCACATCCTTGATTTCAATGTTCGCCGTCTTCATTGTGCTCCTCGTCGCGATCTCGACTTTGTCGTTTTCGACGATGTCAAAGATGCATGGCAATACCACTGTGGTCGGCGAGGATAAGCTCCCGAAAGTCGTCGTGCTCGGTGAGATCAAATTCAATTTCAATCTTCTGCGTGCGGCCACGGCCAGGCAATTGCTGGCTGTTTCCCCCGCAGAAATTACAGCTGAAAACAAATTTACCGCCGACATCGAAACGATCCTTGATGCCGATATGGCAAAGCTTCAGTCGATGTTGAACACGGAGCGCGGCAAAACACTGTTTGCCGCAATAGACGCGGAGACGCACAAATATCGGACGATGCGTGACGAGTTGGTGATTGCGAAGCGTGACACCGGAAAGCTGGACGAAGCCAAGACAAACCTGCGTGGACCTCTGAAGAAGCAAACAGAGGCGGCCAACAAGGCCATTGACGAACTGGTGCAATTCAATCTCGAGCTGACCGCCGTCAACTTGGCCGAAAGCAAATCCAGCTTTCATAGTGCATTGTGGATCGTTCTGGCTTCAGCTTTCAGCGCGATTGGGATCGCCCTCGGCTGTGCAATCTATGCCGTACGAGGCATCTCCCGACCGATCTCTCGCATTACAGGGGCAATGGCGGGCCTCGCAGCGGGCGACACCGCGTCGGAAATACCCTTCGCTGGTAGGGCCGACGAAATCGGCGCGATGGCGGCGGCGGTGGAAGTGTTCCGCAACAACGCCATCAACAATGCGCGCCTCGAAGAGGAGGCGGTCGCCAACCGCAGCGCGACAGAGGCCGGCCGCCTCGCAGAGCAGCAGCGGATCGCGCGGGAGGCCGAGCAGTTGCGGATCGCGACGTCCTCGCTTGGCGAAAACCTGAAGAGGCTTGCCGGCGGCGACTTGACCTGCCGCATCGACACTCAGTTTGCCACCGACTACGAGCCGCTGCGGACCGATTTTAACGCCACGGTCGATCAACTCAGCCAGACAATCAGCGCCGTCTCGATTGCCGTCCAGAACATGGATAGCGGTACCCGAGAAATCGCCGAAGGAACCAATGATCTTTCCAAGCGTACGGAACAGCAGGCCGCCGCGCTTGAAGAAACGGCTGCCGCGCTTGAGCAGATCACGGCCAATGTATCTAGTTCGAGCAAGATGACCGACGAAGCACGCAACGTCGCGCAGGCTGCCAACAAGAGTGCGGCTCAGTCTGCCGAAGTGGTATCTCATGCTGAAGAGGCTATGGGCAGGATTGAGGAGAGTTCGCAGCAGATCTCCAACATCATCGGTGTGATCGATGAAATTGCGTTCCAAACCAATCTCTTGGCCCTGAACGCCGGTGTCGAAGCGGCACGGGCGGGAGAAGCGGGCAAGGGGTTTGCTGTTGTGGCGCAGGAAGTGCGCGAGCTTGCCCAGCGCTCGGCCCAAGCCGCAAAGGAAATCAAGGGATTTATTCAGAAGTCCACCACTGAAGTGGAGAGCGGCGTCACTCTGGTTCGCAACACCGGTGTTTCTCTGAAAGCCATCGGCGATTATGTCACTGAAATCAACAAACATATGCAAACGATCGCCACATCGGCACAGGAGCAGTCGACGGGTCTTTCGCAGGTCAATGTCGCCGTCAATCAAATGGATCAAACGACACAGCAGAATGCGGCCATGGTCGAAGAGTCGACCGCTGCCGCAGCGTCTCTTGCGCAAGAGGCGGCGAAGTTGCGCGATCTCGTCGCTCAGTTCAAGCTCGAGCAGAGTGCCGACCAAACTCGGGTATTGCGCCAGACCGCCGTTGCTATGGCACGCCCGGCACCTTCGCAGGTAGCCAAGACATCCGCCCCGCTGGTTCGAAAGCCGACAAATCATGTGGCCGCTGGCAATCTGGCTGCCAAGAGTGACGAGTGGCAAGAGTTTTGATTCTTTGCGAGCCGCCTCGTTGTCGGGGGAGGCCGCCTCTCGTCGCCCAGCATTCCTGCATGGCTTTCCTTCGAACTGCGTCAATCATACCTTGGTGAGTTGGCGCATCCGATGGCCAAAGCTGCGTAATAGGCAGGAGGTGCCGGCGACGTCTCAACGACGCTTTCTTGCGTCGCGATTGAGGGCTTGATGGTTCGAATCTCATTCTCCAAATGCCCATGCACGCAACGTCACAAAATGCCATGCGCATGTCTGGGTTGGCCCGCCATCCGGACGGGCCAAGCGTGGCGCCGAACCAAATAGCGATGGCGGGGTCGGAGGATCTGCTCCCCTCAAGACCTCGCAGTACTCGCACCGAAACGCGGAAATAATTTCCGCATCTTGCCGATGGGCAGGGCAGCCGTCGGGCCAGCTCAACTCCGGTGTTCTCCGGTTCGACTCCACTCATCTGCCATCATATTTCTGCGCCACGCAACGTCTGCCGAATACCAGCGAGATTTGCAGTGCGGGCGGCCTCGCCATCGGACGAGGCCGTCCGCGGCAGTCGGACTAGGAGGAGGGTCCGGCCACCCTTCGACCGTCCTGGTCGAAGTAATGCCCGTGGCCGTCCCTCGGTGACATCTTCAACTGGTCGCCAGGCTTCAGTGCAGGCGTCCCGACCAGTCGAAGGGTCAGATTGCCGACTTCCGAATCCAGGTAAGCAATCGCTTCGTTGCCAAGTTTCTCCACAACTCTGACAGTGGCGCTCCATGTCCCGGCGTCGCCGACATCCAGATGTTCCGGCCGTATTCCGATGGTCGCCACACCCATCGCCTGCGCGGCCGCGCCCTTGATCAGGTTCATTTTGGGCGAGCCGATGAAGGTCGCGACGAATTCGGTCTCCGGCTTCTCATAAAGCGTCAACGGATCGCCGATCTGTTCGATACGGCCTGCGTTCATGACGACGATCTGGTCCGCGAGCGTCATGGCCTCGACCTGGTCATGCGTCACATAGATCATCGTCGCTTTCAGTCTTTGATGGAGCTCGGCCAGTTCGACCCGCATTTGCCCGCGCAGTGCGGCGTCGAGATTCGACAAAGGCTCGTCGAATAGGAACACCTTGGGATCGCGGACGATCGACCTGCCGATCGCCACGCGCTGGCGCTGGCCGCCTGACAGTGCCGAGGGCTTGCGATCGAGCAGCTTCTCGAGCTTCAAGACCCCAGCGGCATAGGCCACCCTCTTCTCCCGCTCCTCCTTCGGCATTTTGGCCAGCCGTATGCCGAAATCGATATTCTGGCCGACCGTCATGTGCGGAAAGAGCGCGTAGGACTGGAAAACCATCGATATCCCGCGCTTCGAGGGCTCCTCATGCGTCACGTCGGTGCCTCCGATCGCAATGGAGCCGCGCGTCGGCTGCTCAAGTCCGGCGATCATTCTGAGCAGGGTCGACTTTCCACATCCCGATGGCCCGACAAGGACCGTGAACGAACCATGCGGCACATTCAGGTTGAGGTCCGGGATTATCTCAAGCGCACCGAACGTTTTGTTCAGCGAACGAATTGTCACGTCAGTCATGCCGATATCCTCCGATTGGCAAGGTTTACATTTCGACCATCAACCTTTGACCGCTCCTCCGGTCAGACCTGCCACGATGTATTTCTGCGCGGCGAAGAAGAAGGCGATGGACGGCAGGATGGTCAGGGTGATGAAGGCGAGCGTCCTGTTCCACTCGACAAGATACTCACCCCGGAACTGCATCATCCCGAGCGGCCAGGTGAACAGGTCGCGCGAGTTGACGACCACCAGGGGGAGCAGGAAGTTGTTCCAGCTCGAGACGAATGCGAACACGCCGACGGTCGCGAGAATTGGCGTCGAAAGTGGTAGCGTGAACCGCCAGAAGAACCGGATGTAGCCACATCCCTCGACATAGGCCGCCTCGAACAACTCCTTCGGCAACTGCTCGAAAAAGGTCTTGAACAGCAGGATAGAGAGAGACAATCCGAAGGCGGTCTGCGGCAGGATAACCGCCCAGGGGGAGTCGAGCAGGCCGAGGTCCCGCACCTTGATGAACAGAGGCAGAATGGCCGTGGCGAACGGAAAGACCAGGCCAAGGAGCAGATAGGACTGCAGATAGCGCGCGCCGAAGAACCTGATCTGCGCGAACACATAGGCCGCCGCGGCCCCGACAATCAGAGTGAGCATCACCGTAATCGAGGAAATGAGCAGCGAATTGCCCATGTAACTCCAGAAGGACGGGGCAACGACCAGGTCCGAATAAAATTCGAAGTGCCACTCTCGCGGCATGCCGAAAGGATTGACCCGAAGTTCGCCATTTGTCTTGAAGCCCCCCAGAAAGGTGGCGGCCATCGGCACGAGAACAAAGGCAGAGGCCGCGAGGAGTGCCGCCCAGCGGCCGGCACGCGCCAGATGTTGGTTCGCATTCATCGACGTGCTTCCTTGTTGAGTTGAGTTTGATAAAGAACCGCCACGGCAACCGCCGCCAGGAACAGAAGCACGCCCACGGCGCTGCCGTATCCAATCCGCAGGCGGACCAGGCCGAAGCTGTAGAGATAGGAGACAATCGTGTGGGTCGAATTGGACGGACCGCCACCCGTCAACGGCATCACCACGTCAAACAGCTGCAGAGCGCCGACCACTGCGAAGAAGCCGCTGACGACGAGGGCCGGCTTGATTTGAGGCACGAGGACGTGGCGGACGACCGCCGCCCGACCCGCACCCTCGATCTTGGCGGCCTCGACGAGTTCCTCGGGAACGCCCTGCAAAGCGGCGATGTAGATCATCATGTGGAAGCCGAAATACTTCCAGATGACGACAATCGTGATCGCGAGGAATGCCCAGTTCGGGTCCGCCAGGATGAACACGGGGTCCAGCCCCAGATAACGGAAAAGCCCGGCCGCAAGGCCAACCTTGCCATCGAAGACGAAGCTCCAGATCAGTCCCGACGCGATCTCCGCCAGAATGAAGGGCACGAAGAATATCATCCGAAACGCGGTATTGGTCGGCGTCTTGCGATAGATGAGGAGTGCCAGACCGAGTGCCAACGGAATCTGTATGCAGATCGAGACCGCCAGGACGATCACCGTATTGAGCAGCGATCGATAGAAGACGGGGTGATGAAGCACTTGGATGTAGTTCTGCAGTCCGATGAACTCGGTGGGGGAACCGTAGCCGTTCCATTTGAAGAAGCTGTAATAGCCTGCGTCCAGCAAAGGAAGGATCACGAACAGCGTGAAGAGAAGGAGAGCCGGGGGCAGCATTAGGAGGATGGCGGGAAGCCGGCCATCGCTGAGGCGCGGCCATGTGGCAAAGCGCGTGGCTGGCCCGACGGAAACATCATGTTCCATGGCATTGATCTCCAGGTGATGGGACATTGGAGCGGCCGAGGCATGGCTCGGCCGTCCGTATTGTCAGCGATTGGCCCAGGCATCCTGGATCGCGGCCGCGGCATCCTCAGGCGTCGTGTTACCTTGCGCCAGGTCAGCGGAGAGGTCGTTGAACGTCGCGCCAACATCCGCGCCAAGGGCCTGATCGAGGAACACCTGGTGGAAAGTGGACAGACCGAGTGCCGCCGAAATCTGCGCGTAGAAGGGATTGGACAGCCCCTTCTCCGCCCCAATTGCGACCGGGATGAAGAAGCCCTTGGCGGCGGATTCGGTCTGAATTTCCTTGCTGGTGAAAAACTTCAGGAAATCCACGGCCTCGGGCTTGGCACCTGTGGCGACGGCCCAGCCGTTGATGCCACCGAATGTGTCGGTCGGCGCACCTGCACCATCCTTGACCGCAGGGAACCGGACAAGCGCGAGATCGGAATCCGGGATGCCCTTGCCAGATGTCGAATTCTGCTTCGAGGTTGCGTAGTCCCAATCGCCCATGAGGTGGAACACCGCAGTTCCGTCGCCAAACATGCCCGATGCCTGTTCGAAGGTCGTGTCCATGAAGCCGGCCTGGAAAGGCTGAAGATCGACGAGGCGCTTGAATTCTTCGCCTGCTTTGACGAAGGCGGCACTGTTAAAACCGTCGCCCTGGCCGGTCATGGCGTCGGCGAAGCCCTTTTGACCTGCTTCGCGAACCGCGAGATAGCCGTAGTAGAAATGAAGAGGCCACTTGTCCTTGCCGCCGGCGACGATCGGCGTGATCCCGGCGGCCTTGGCTTTCTTGACGGCGTCGAGGAAATCGTCCCAGGTCTTGATCGCGGCCGGATCGATACCTGCCTTTGCGGCCAGCGGTTTGTTGACCCAGAACGCGACGTCGCTCGCGTTGATCGGAACGCCGTACACCTTGCCATCGATGGTGAAGGCATTGACGCCGGCCGGCGACAGGGACTTCGCCCATTCGCCGGTCATCTCGGGACTGATGTCCTGTAGAAAGCCTGCCGCTGCCTGGTCCTTGAGGACGCCCCCACCCCAGCTGTAGAATATGTCGGGCTTCTCGTCGGATTGAAGCAAGGTCGGCAGCTTCTGCTTGTAAGCTTCGTTCGCCAAATATTCGAAGACGATGTCCACGCCGGGATGCTTGGCTTCGTATGACTTGGCGACGTCTTCGTTGAAGGCTTTCTCGGCCGGGGGTGTCTCCGCCCGCAGGATTTTTACCGTTACCTCGGCATGCGCCATCTGGATGGAACCAAACAGGCTCAGAACGAGCGCGGTCGTCGATAGGGTCAGTCTCTTCATTTTCTCCTCCTCAGGGGTTGGTCTTCAGGCGTGGGCCGCGCGGGACGATCCCGTCAGGCCCGGTTGGTCAGGGTTGCGAAGGATTTCGGGGGCAAGCGCACAACCCAGGTCGAACCGCCGAGCTCGACGCGAACGTCGCGCTCGCTTGCCAGCGGGTTTTGGAGCACTGCGACGTCGTTACCGTCGGAGGTGCGAAACATCATGGTGTTGGCGGCCCATATGCCGACGGTTTCGAGAACCGACGAGCCTTGGCGGACAAAGCCCGCGAGGTGCCGCATGAGATGGTATTCGGGATTGGCGACAACGCCGCCCGTGGCTGGATCGACGCAGAAGAGACTGTTCTGCCGCCAGCCCCATGTGCTCACGCCGCCCGCTTCAAGCACGGCGTTCCAATAGACATAGGCTTCCGCGCCGTTCGAAAGATAATGCTGGATGAGGTCGAACACGTAATGGGCGTATGCCCATTCGTTTCTTCCATCGCCGCATTCGTTTTCGGTCTGGATAATGGGTAGGTCCGGCGCTGCCTGTCGGGTCCGCTGGACGGCCCCCTTGCCTGCCCACTGGAAGCCCACGCCGCCGATGATACTCTTGGTGTCGGGATCGAGCAGCGTCGGCGCGACCCAGTCGTTGAAACTGCCGCGCTCGATCGTCCCCAGCCAGATTTCGGCATCGACGCCTTCAGAGAGGAATACCGGTGCCAGATCATCGCGGATGAAGTCGCGCATCCGTTCGCCAGTCCAGCAGCAGGATGGAAACTTCTGGTCGGAATCAGGTTCGTTCTGGACATGCAGCGCGTCGATATCGATGCCCAGCGCCTTGTAGGCCTGCAGAAACCTGGCGAGGTAAAGCGCATAGGCCTTCCGGTGTTCATCGCGCCAGATCAGGCGGCCGTGATTATAGGCCTTGCGGTCCTTGAGCCATGTGGGCGGGCTCCAGGGGGATGCGAAGAGGTCGAAATCGCGGCCATGCGCGTTCCTTGCTGCTTCGAGGTAGGGAAGCAGATGGCGCTTGTCGTGGTCGATGGAGAAATGCTCCATCGACAGGTCGCCATCGGTTTCGTTGTGGCTGTACCAGCTTTCCGCATAGTCGCTGGCCCCGATCGGAAGGCGGCAATAATGGAAATCAAGGCCGGATGGCGAAAAGAGCCGTTCGAGGACTGCCTGTTGTTCCGCCTCGTCGACGGACTGTAAGGCGATCCATCCGAGCTCGTTGAAACACACGCCGAAACCACGGAAGCGCGGTGTCAGCACATCGCGAGACCTGACTTCTGCCTGGCCTTCAGCAGGACGGCATTCACCGTCCACCCAGGAGGCCTGGCTGGTTGAAACTTTGAACTGCAATTGATCCTCCATGCGCGGCAAGGCCCTCGAGCCGCCGCGGAATGTCCCGTGGCGCTTCCGCGCCCTCGAAATCCCCACTCCTGAGGAGTCTATAGCAGCCTCGGGAGCGCATTACAATACTTAATTAATTTAATGAAGTAAGTTTGACGATGTACAAGACCTGCTATTCGTGAGAAATCGACGGCGAACAAAGCGGTGACTGAATGCACGGAAAAGGCGACCCGACCAGCGCGAGAAAGGCCAATGGCCGCTTCCTTCTCGACCTGCTTCGCCGAGAAGGCACATTGAGCCGGGTGGAACTGGCCCAGGCGACGGGCCTTTCCGGTGCTGCCGTTAGCATGCTCATTGCTGAGCTGATCGAGGAAGGGCTGATCACCGAAGGCCCGCAGCAAAAGAGCTCCGGGGGACGGCGTCCCATTTCGCTGCAGATAGATTATGCCAGCCGGCTTTCGATCGGCGTGAAGATCATGTCTCGTTCCATCGAGGCCGTTCTGACGGACCTGGCGACCAATCCGATCCGTTCCGCGACCGTCACGATCTCTGAACCCGCCCCCGACATCATTGCCGCCGCTTGCCGCCAGATCGTCGCTGAACTGGTCCCGGATGCGACCGAGCGGAATCGAAAGCTGATCGGCATGGGCATGGGCCTGCCGGGACTGATCGATAGCGAAGCCGGCATATGCCTGAAATCCCATCGCTTCGGCTGGGACATGCTGCCGATTGCATCGATCGTTGAAGCAGCGGCAGGCGTGCCGGTCTGGATTGACAACGATGTCAACGCCTATGCGATTGCCCAGCAATTGTTTGGCCATGGCCGGACGCATCGGTCCATGGCGGTTTTCGTTGTCGGGACTGGCCTGGGGGCAGCTTTGATCTGCAATGGCCAGATCATCCGAGGAACCCGCTTCGCGGCTGGAGAAATTGGATTTTGCCGTGATCCAAATGAAAGCGCCGACAAACCGAACTGGGGCGAGCGGTTTTCCGAGCCTGCGCTGATCGACACTTGGCAACGCATTGGGGACGGCTCCGATCTTTTGGAGGCTGCTACGGTGTCAAATCCGGACGCACTCCGATTCCTTGAAGTCGTGGGCCGCGAGATGGGCGAGCGGATCGCCAATCTGGCTGCATTTATCGATCCGGAATTGGTGATCGTTAGCGGAGAAGCAATTCGCTTGGGTCCGGCTCTGACTGATGCGATCCGTATCGGTTTCGAGCGCCAGTTTCCACTCACGAAGCCAGAGCTCACAATGGACTGGCAAAGCGACTACTGGACCAGAGGCGCAGCTTCGCTCGTCGTTCAGGGGTTCTTTTCCCAAACTTAGTTCGCAACCGTCTTCGTGGCGCTGGACCCGCCAGTTCGATTCCAATCAAAGGCGTCGGAAGTTGAAGCGGTGAAGGGTTGATCGGTTTGCTGACCAAAGCTGGGCGATGCCTTCAGCCACCCGTCAGTCTCGGCAGCAGATAGATTTCCGCTCCGATCGGCAGTTCCTTCGACCACGTGTCGCGATAGATTGTTCCGTCGATTGCCACCGCGACCCCGCGATCCATGAGGGGCTCGAGCCCAGAGAACCGTTCGCTCAACCTCTTGAACAGTTCCCTGATATCTCTTGCCTCGATCTCGACCGTGCTGTTGCCCTCAGCGGCTGCCGCAAGAGAACCCCAGAGCGTTACCTCGACCATCTGGCCTCCTCAAGCTTCTAGCGCTGCCAGGATTCGCGGCGGCGACATTGGAATATGTTGCATGCGCACGCCCACGGCATTGGATACGGCATTGGCCACGGCCGCGAGCGGGGGGACGATCGATGTCTCCCCGACGCCGCGAACTCCATAGGGGTGATTGGGATTTGGGATCTCCAGGATCTGCGTGTCGATCATCGGCAGATCCGAGCATATGGGAATACGGTAGTCGAGGAAGCCCGCATTCTGCAGTCTGCCGTCCTTGCCGTAGATATACTCTTCGTTGAGTGCCCAGCCAATGCCTTGCGCGGCGCCACCCTGGTACTGTCCTTCGACATAGGTCGGATGGACGGCTTTGCCGGCGTCCTGCACCACGGTGTAGCGCAAGACCTTGGTGCCCCCCGTTTCGGGATCCACCTCGATATCGCAGATGTGGGTAGCGAAGGACACGCCGGCGCCATCGGCCACGAGTTCGCTGTGCCCGGCGATCGGGCCACCGGTGGTACCAGACGCGGCCGCAATCTCCTTCAAAGACAGATTTGGAAGGTTTCCGTGTGTGTCACCGTTGGCGACGGCACGGCCCTTTTCCCAGGCCACGTCTTCGACGGGAATGTCCCACATCTGCGCCGCACGCTCGCGGAGGATTTTGATTGCGTTGCGGGCGGCGGAAATGGTGGCCATCGAGGATGAGAAGGTTCCCCGGCTGCCGTCGGTCATGTCATTGTAGCCGAGACTTGACGTGTCGGCGATCACCGCCCTGACATGCGCGTAGTCGATCCCGAGTTCCTCTGCCGCGACCAGCGACAGCGACGCCCGCGAACCGCCGACATCCACTGTGCCAACCGCCAGTGAGACCGTGCCGTCCATGCCGATATTCAGGTCGACACATGTCTGGCCCCCAAAGTTGAACCAGAAGCCACACGCCATACCACGCCCCTGGTTCTTGCCGAGGGGTGCCTTCATGTGCGGGTGGTTCTTCACGGCCTCCAGGGTCGGGCCAATGCCGATCGGGCCATAGACGGGTCCATACGATGCCCTGGTTCCTTCCTGCGCCGCATTCCGGATACGGAAGTCCACCGCATCCATGCCGACCTTCTTGGCAAGCTCGTCGATGGCGCTTTCGACCGCAAACGCTGCCATTGGTGCCGAAGGCGCGCGGTATGCTGCGGTTTTCGGCCGGTTCACCAGCACCTCATATCCGACGGTCCGGACATTTTCGAGCCTGTAGCAGGCGAAGGCCGTCATGGCGCCGACCTCGGCCCAAGCGCCGGCATAGGGGCCGCAGGAATAGCGCAGCGTCGCTTCGGCGGCGACGATGGTTCCGTCCTTCAATGCGCCGATCTTCACGTCGATCGACGTAGCGCTTGTAGGGCCCGATGCGCGGAACACTTCGTCACGCGTCATCACCAGCTTGACCGGCCTGCCGGCCTTGCGCGACAGCGCGAGCGCGACCGGCTCGGCCCAGACATGGGTCTTGCCGCCAAAACCGCCGCCGATTTCAGACGATGTCACGCGCAGCTTGGAGGCGTCCATGCCGAGCAGTTGTGCGCAATGCTGGCGATAGACAAAATGGCCCTGCGTGCAGACCCACAGATCCGCCGTGCCATCCGAACTGACATTGGCCACGCAGGCGTGGGGCTCAATGTAACCCTGATGCGTCTGTTCGGTCTTGAAACTCCGCTCGACCACGAGGTCGGCCCTCGCCATGCCGGCATCGACATCGCCATGACCGAACTGGCTCCGCATGGAGACATTCGACGCGCGCTCGGGCTTGGGATCGACACCTGTCGTGATGATCGTGTCGTTGATGAGCGGGGCCCCCTCGGCAAATGCCTGGTCGACGTCGGTAACATGCGGCAGGAGTTCGTACTCGATCTCGATGAGCTTGAGAGCCTGTTTGGCGATGCGCGCATCGATCGCCGCCACGGCGGCCACGGCGTGTCCGTCGTAGAGCGCCTTCTTGCGGGCCATGCAGTTATCGAGAATGTCATACATCGCCGCGTCGCCATCGGTGAGGTCGGGCAGGTCCGCCGCCGTCAAAACCGCCTTGACGCCAGGAAGTTGCTCGGCCTTCGACGTGTCGATCTTTCGAATGATGGCATGGGCGTGGGGGCTGCGCAGAATCCGTCCGACCAGTTGTCCGGGCATATTGAAGTCCGCGCCGTAGCGCGCGCGGCCCGTCACTTTGTCGACCCCATCCGGCCGGATGGGTCGGGTGCCGACCGAGGAGAAGCTGCGTGTCGAATGGGTTGGATCGAAAGTCATGGTCATGCTCCTCTCATCACGCCTGCGGCGTCCTGGACGGCGCGCACGATCTTGTCATAGCCGGTACAACGACAGAGATTGCCGGCAAGGCCGAACCTTATTTCCTCTTCGGTCGGATCCGGGTTCTTGGCGAGGAGATCCTTGGCCGCGATGAGAAAGCCCGGTGTGCAGATTCCGCATTGCAAGGCGGCATGTTCAAGGAACTTTTGCTGCAGCGGATGAAGCTTGTCGCCCTGTGCCATCCCCTCGACGGTCTCGATGTGCCGCCCTTCCGCCTCGGCGCCGAGCACCAGACAGGAGCAAACCAGGCGGTCATCAAGAATGATGCTGCAGGCGCCGCAGTCGCCCGTTCCGCAACCTTCCTTTACGCCCATAAGTCCCAGTCGGTCCCGCAAGACGTCAAGCAGCGTTTCGTCGGGGTGACAGAGGAACTCGGCATTATCGCCATTGATTGTCGTCGAAACTGCTATCCCTGCCATCACTTCTGTCCTGCACGTTGATAGGCGGTCAGCGCGACCCGCTTGGCCAGCACTCCCGCGACTTTCTTTCGGAATTCGATAGTGCCTCGCTTGTCGTCGATCGGACGACAGGCGGCGGAACAGGCCTCGGCGAGGCGGTCCAACGTGCCATCGTCGACGCGGGAGCCGATGAGGATATCGGCGGCCTCTTGGACGAGAATCACCGTCGGTGCTGCGGCGCCAAGCGCGACACGCGCTGATTGGACGACCCCCTGATCGTCGAGGGTCAGGTGGATTGCGGCACTGACGACGGCGATGTCCATCTCGGTGCGTGGCGTGAACCGTTGATAGGCGTCTCCCGAATGTGGTTGCCGCTTGTCGAGGAGAATGGCTTCGATGATCTCGCCCGGCGCGAGCGACGTCCTGCCGGGTCCCACGGGAACCATTTCCACGGCGATCGTGCGAGAACCGGCGGGGCCTCTGATCAGAGCCTTGGCGCCAGCCGCCACCAATGCCGGCACACTATCAGCCGCCGGCGACGCGTTGCAGAGATTTCCGACTATGGTGCAGCGCCCCTGCACTTGCTTGGAACCGATCAGTTTGGCTCCCTCCACGACGCCGGGCCACGCGCGCCGAAGCGCTGCATTCTCGCCGAGGACTGCGCAAGGCACGGTGGCGCCGATGACGAAACCATCGTCGCTTTCACGGATGTGGCGAAGGGCATCTATGGCTTTGATGTCGATGATAAGGTCAGGCTCGACAAAGCCTCCCTTCATTCTCACCAGCAGATCGCTCCCACCGGCAAGAATTGCGGCTTTGCCTGACGCTTCCGCGAACAGGCCAAGGGCGTCCTCCAATGAACTCGGACGAATGTAGCGCAAAAAGTCCTCCTCGTGATAATCTTAGGGCAGAAACGAATATTGCGATCGATAGCATCCGTCGGATTCCATTCTCGGGCTCTGCAACTGCTCTATCAATGGACGTGTCACAAATTCTCTTGATTTACGGCATGTTGACGAACGCTGGTCTGTCCAGCGCCGGCATCTTCGCTCTTCTGCTTGTAGAGATCGCGAAAGTCGCGCTGCAGATTCATCATCTTGAGTATGTCGTCACGCGACAGGTTGATATGCCGGCGTGTTTCGCGGCAAGCCCGATCCATGTCGCGTGCGGCGATGGCCTCGACGATCGCGTGATGCTCGTCGCGCGCCGCCTGCCAGTCGTTGAGTTGTGTCAGTTCCATCCAGACATAGACCTGGCACTTTTCCAGCAAGCCATTCAGCATGTCGGCCAGCATGGGATTGCCGCTGAACCGCGCGATGGCGCGGTGAATCTCAAGCCCGGTCTGCAATTCTTCCAGCCGCCCGCGGGGCGTCGTATCCTGTTCGGCAAGCCGATTGCACTCGGTCACCAACCCGCGCAGCACTTCGACTTCGTCGTCGGTGATGCGCGCGATGGCAAGGCGGGTGGCGTACTCGTCAAGCTCGGCGCGTATGTCAAAAACGTTTCGTAGCATCGCTTCATCGAAATGCACGACGGCAAACCCCGTGCGCGGCCGTTCGATCACGAGCCCGTCGCGTTCCAGCCTGTTGAGCGCTTCGCGAACCGGCGTCCGGCTGACCTGCAACTGTTCTACCAGCTCGAGTTCGGTCAGCCGACTGCCCGGCGTTAGCTGGCCGGTGACGATCATCGCCTTGATCGCTTCATAGGTCGTCTGCCGCAAATGGCCGCGGGCAATTTCGTTCATCTGAACCCCGAGTGATCTCTGTGGAAGTCATCGATACCGGTTGACTCGCCGATCTGCAAGTGCATTATGTATACAAAAACGTATCCTATAATTATCGACAAAGATGTCGAAATGCGGATATCGACCAAGGGGAACTGCATGCACGCTGACATGGTCGTCACCAACGCGAGGATTCTAACCATGGATCCGGACAGACCTACGGCAACGGCCATCGCCGTTAGGGGTGGGCGGGTTGTCGCCATAGGCGATGACAGCGAAATCCAGGCACTAGTAGGCGCTGACACACGCAAGGTGGACGGTGGGGGACGCAGCCTGCTGCCTGGCTTCATCGAAGCGCACATGCATGTCTTCGGCGGCGGTGCCACCCTCAACGACCTGTCGCTGAATGGCGTTAAGGGGGATGACAAGGTCCGGCAGATAGTCCGCGACTATGCGGCCGCCAATCCCGACACCAAGGTGCTGTTCTGCCAGAGCGTCGATTACGTCATGCGCGACGGTGCGCCGATCGACCGCCATTATCTCGATTCCATCATCAGTGATCGAGCGCTCGCTTTCGTGGCCTTCGATCATCATACGCTGTGGGCCAACACCTTCTTGCTCGAGGAAGTGGGGCTGCTGCACGGCAAGGCGCTCGGTCCAGGCAACGAAATCGTCATGGGCCAGGATGGCCTGGCGACGGGTGAACTGCGCGAGGTCGAAGCCTTCGGACCGGTCGATGTCTATGCCGGCACCTTTCGTTCATCGCTGGGTCTCTCCACCGGAGGCGAGCCGCCCGAACCGCCGACGCCAGAGGAGCGGGCGATGGACCGGGCGTCGATAAGCGCTGGCCTTGATTGGTGCGCCCGTCACGGCATCACCTCAATCCACAATATGGACGGCAATCTCTACACGCTCGAGCTGCTCAGGGAGATCGAAGACGAGGGTAACCTGATCTGCCGCGTGAAGGTGCCGTTCCACTTCAAGAATTTCATGACAGTCGACATGCTGGAAAAAGCGTCCCGCATGAAGGAAGACTATCAGGGCGACTGGCTGAGCTCCGGCTTGGTCAAAGCCTTCTACGACGGCGTCATAGAAGGCTATACGGCCTATCTCGCAGGGGGCTATGCCGATCGCCCCGACTTCACCGGCGAGCCGCTCTTCACCCAGGCGCAGTTCAGTGAAATGGCCGTCGAGGCCGATCGCCGCAGCTTACAGATTGCGGTTCACTCGATTGGCGACGGCGCTGTCCATGCCGTCCTCAATGGGTATGAGGCCGCGCTCAAGGCGAACGGCGCGCGCGATGCCCGCCATCGCGTCGAGCACGTCGAGGTGATCCTGCGCGATGATATCCCACGTTTCGCCGAGCTCGGTGCAATCGCATCCATGCAACCCCCCCATCCTCCAGGGCTCATGGATTTCTCGCCGGAACCTGGCAGAACCCGGATCGGGCCCGATCGGTGGGCACTCGCCTATGCCTGGCGGACCTTGAAGCAGGCGGGCGCCCATGTCGTGTTCGCCTCAGACTGGCCGGTGGCCAGGATCGATGTCCTTGCCGGAATTCACGCCGCGGTCAATCGCACGCCGTGGGCGCCGGGCCTGCCGGACCAGAGCTTTTCGCTGCATGAAGCGATTGCGGCCTACACGGTCGAGGGCGCCTATGCGGAGCATGCGGAAGATCGCAAGGGCAGGTTGGCACCCGGCTATCTCGCCGATTTCGTTATTCTCTCCGATGACATCGAAAACGTGCCGAGAGACGCGATCAAGTCGGTTTTCCCGGTGTTGACCGTCTGCGGCGGTCGCGTGACATTCGAGGCCTGATCATGAGCGTATCGCCGCATGTTGCCTCCGCCGCCGCCCGAAAATCCGCCATCCAGACCATCGACCTGCAAAAGAGTTATGGCTCGGGCGCTGCCACCTTCCTGGCGCTCGACGACGTGTCGATCGACATTGCCGAAAACGAGTTCTTCACCCTGCTCGGACCGTCGGGTTGCGGCAAGACCACGCTTCTCAGGCTGATCGCCGGCTTCAACTTTCCTACAGAGGGCCAGATCCTGCTGCATGGCAAGGATATCGCTCCGTTGCCGCCGTTCAAGCGACCGATCAATACCGTGTTCCAGAATTATGCGCTCTTCACCCATATGTCGGTGGCGGAAAATATCGGCTTCGGCCTGAAGATGCTGGGATGGCCCAAGGCGAAAATCGCCACGCGCGTGGCGGAAATGCTCCGTCTGGTGCGCATGGAAGCGCTCGCCGGCCGGCGAACCAGCGAAATCTCAGGCGGCCAGCAGCAGCGCGTGGCACTTGCCCGCGCGCTTGCGCCACAGCCGCAGGTGTTGCTGCTCGACGAGCCGCTTTCGGCACTGGATTACAAGCTGCGCAAGGAAATGCAGGTCGAGCTGAAGCGGCTCCAGACCGAAACCGGTATCACCTTCATCTTCGTTACGCACGACCAGGAGGAAGCCCTGGCCATGTCGGATCGTATCGCGGTGATGAATCGCGGACGCGTGCTCCAGGTCGGTCGCCCGAAGGAAATCTACAACGCCCCGGTCGACAGGTTCGTGGCTGATTTCATCGGCGAATCCAATATTCTACAAGGCCAGCTCGCGGGCCCGGCAGGGACGGATGGATACCGCGTCGACATTGCCGGAACGGTCATCACCGCTTACAGCAGCGCCCCAATGCCAGACGCTGGCCCCGTCCAGGTTTTGGTCCGCCCGGAACATGTCGACGTGCTCGACGCGGCTGCGCCGGAAGCCATTCCCGCCGTCATCGAAGGCGAAGTCTTCGTCGGAACCGACACCCGTCTGCAGGTCAGACTGAAGGACGGCGCAGCCTTCACCGCGCGCGTGCCCAACAGTCCGGAACTTGAGAAGGTGAGGGCGCCAGGCACGCAAGTATGGCTGCGAATTCATGGCCATAGCGCCTGCATTCTGGGAGGCGAGGATGACCAGCATCGCTGAAATGGCCGCCGCGCGCCGGGCCGCAGAGACCCGGCGCCGATGGCTGCTCAAGGCGCCGGCCCTGCTCACCATCATTCTGGCTTCTGTCGGCCCGCTTGCCGTGATGCTCATCTTTTCGGTGATGGAAAAGGGCGCCTTCGGGGGCGTCATACTCGGCCAGTTCAGTCTCGATGGCTGGATGAACGTCTTTGTCGAGCGGGATCTCTTTGACGACACACTCATGTTGGCCGATGCCAACCTCATAATCCTCTGGCGCTCCATCAAGCTGGCGCTGGTGACGACACTGGCCACGCTGCTCATCGGCTTCCCCACGGCCTATTACATCGCGACCCGGCCCGAGCACATCCGGTCGCAATGGATGCTGCTGATCACGATCCCTTTCTGGACCAATCTCCTGATCCGCACATTCGCGATCATGGGCCTGCTGTCCAACCAGGGGCCAATCAACAATGTCCTCGTGTGGGCAGGGCTGATCGACAAGCCAGTCCAGATGCTCTTCACGGACGGCGCCGTTCTGATCGGGCTGGTCTACGTCTACCTGCCGCTCATGGTGCTGCCGATCTATGCGAGCCTCGAGCGGATGGATTTCAATCTGGTCGAGGCCGGATACGATCTTTACGCAACCCGGTTGAAGGTGCTTTGGCACATCGTCATTCCCTCCTGCAAGCCGGGCCTGATCGCCGGCTCGATCCTGGTCTTCATCCCTGCAATCGGCGCCTATGTGACACCGCGCGTCCTGGGCGGGGGCAAGAACATGATGATGGGCAACCTCATCGAACTGCAGTTCGGCCAAGGACGAAACTGGCCGCTCGGCGCAGCGCTGTCAATCTGTCTCCTCCTGATCGTGACGGTGGCCCTCGTCATCTACATGCGCGGAAGCGCGGCGAAGGAGAATGCCCATGGCCAATAGTCGCCACGCATTCGATCTCAAGGCACAACCCGGCTTCGGCATCATTGCTTGGCTGGCGATCGTCGCACTCTACCTGCCGATCCTCCTTCTCGTGGTCTTCGCTTTCAACGCGACGTCTTCGCTTGGTGTCTGGGGCGGCTTCTCGTTCAATTGGTTCGTCAAGGCCTGGCATAACGACCTGATCATCAACGCCGCCCTCTTCTCCTTGTTTCTCGCGACCGCGGCAGGCACCCTGGCGACGGTCATGGCAACCATGGCCGCGATCGCCATGACCCGGACCGGCGCCTATCGCGGGCAGACGATCTCCTATGCCCTGATCAACCAGCCACTGATCGTGCCTGAGATCGTCACGGCGATCTCGCTTCTGATCGTGTTTGCGGCGGTGAAGTCGACGACCGGCTATTCGGGCACCGGCTACCTGGTGATCGCCCACACAGCCTTCTGCATTCCCTTTGCCTATCTGCCGATCCGCGCACGGCTGGAAGGCATGGATCTGACCCTCGAAACCGCGGCAGCCGATCTCTATGCGGATGCGTGGAAGACCTTTGTTCATGTTACGCTTCCCAGGCTGGCCCCCGGCATCGTGGCGGGTTTCATGCTCGCCTTCGTCGTATCGCTGGATGACGTCGTCATCACCGATCTGGTGAAGTCCGGCGGCCAGGAAACCCTGCCGACATACATGCTGGGTCAGATCCGCCGTGACATGACCCCCGAAGTCAATGCCGCCGCCACCATGCTGCTGATCCCGTCGATTCTGCTGGTGACCGCCGTGCATCTGATCAACCGCAAAAAATAAACAACCTACAGAGGAGTGACAAGCATGCGATCCATATTGACAACCCTGACATCGGTGGCGCTGCTCGCGATGGCGAATTCAGCAGCGCTTGCCGAAGAGCCGGTCTTGAGCTTTTACAACTGGGGCAACTATACCAGTCCGGAACTGCTTGAAAAGTTCAAGAAAGAAACCGGTATCACCGTCACCGTCACGGATTATGACTCAAACGACACTGCGCTGGCCAAGGTCCGCGCAGGCGGTTCGGGTTTCGACATGGTGGTGCCCGGCGCCAACTTCATACCGATCTGGGTCAAGGAGGGTCTTCTCCTCGAATCCCGGCCGGACCAGATGCCGAACTTCAAGAATATGGATGAGCGCTGGGTCAATGTCGACTGGGATCCCGGCCGTCACTATTCGGTGCCGTGGCAGTGGGGCATGATCGGCCCGGTCGTCGCGACCTCGGTCTACAAGGGTGACATCAACACCAGCGCAATCTGGCTCGACCCGCCGGAAGAACTGAAGGGCAAGATCAATGTCGTACCGGAGAAGAATGACGTCCTTTACGCCGCGATCCGCTACATGGGTGGCACCTTTTGCACCGGCGACAAGGCGCTCCTGAAAAAAGTTCGCGATAAGCTGCTCGAAGCCAAGAAGTCCTGGGTCTCGATGGATTACGGCATCGAGAAGATGGACAGCCGCGATACGCTGGCCCAGCTCTACTACAACGGCGCCGCATTCCGGGCGCGACAGGTCAATGCAGATATAAAGCTCGGCTTCCCGAAAGAAGGTTACTCGATGTTCATGGACAGCGTTGCCATCCTCGCCGACGCCCCGCATCCGGAAAATGCCAAGAAGTTCCTGAACTTCATCATGGCGCCCGAAAACGCGGCGCTGATTTCGAACTTCGCGACTTATGCCAACGGCATCAAGGGCTCGAGCGAATTCATGCGTGAGGATATCAAGAACGCCCCCGAGCTGAACATTCCCAGCGAGCATCTGGCCGCGGCCGGCTGGCATACTGTTTGCCCAGCCGAGGTGGACGAGCTCTACACCCGTATCTGGACCGACCTCATGAAATAATGTGCGTGCCCGGCGGCGGCCATCCTCCGCCGGGCGCCCGAAACTCTGCTATACACAGGCCGCCCCAGCAGACATGCGTGACTTTCCAGCTATCAGGGTGCTCGCCCGCAACCTCCTACCCGCTCTCTACCCAGGCCGCTCGCGAGATACTGCGCGCGGGCGGCAACGCCGTGGATGCGGCCATTTGCGCAAGCGCGGCAAAGCGAGCCGTAAGTAAACGCTTACGGTGATTTACCGACTGGAGTGCTTGATGAGGTATTGACCTTGGATCGAGACAATGATTGGATATGTGGATACAAAAATATTTTTTGGTGCCGCATGCCCGCAGCCTTTTCCCCAGAGCCCCGAACATCCGCCACCGCAGAGGAGGAGGCATACCGCCATATCCAACGGGCTCTTCGCGTTGGCCGCTACAAGCCGGGCGAGCGGCTCATTCCCGAGGACATAGCAGCCGAGATCGGCATGAGCCGCATGCCGGTACGGGAAGCCTTTCGGCGTCTGGCGTCAGAGGGGCTGGTGGTTCTGCGTCCCAATCGGGGATGCGTAGTCGCGGGTCTGACAATTGACGAGCTCTACGAGATCTTCGAAATGCGTTCCGTGCTCGAAGGCCTCGCCGTGAGACTGGCGATGCCACGTATCGACGAGGATGAACTCGACGAACTCGAGAGCTTGCTCGACCGCATGGAGCGCGCCGGCAAGAGCGGCAGTAGCGACTGGGTGGTCCGCCATCAGGAGCTTCACGGCCGCATCTGTGCGCTCAGCCAAAGGCCGAAACTCATCCGCCAGATCTCAGCACTGCACGCGGTGATCGAACCCTACATGCGGATCTGGTTCGATGACATCGACAAGCCGCTTTCCGCACGAGACGAACATGCTGCACTGATCGCGGCGTTGCGCTCTGGCGATGCCCGTCATGCGGAGCAGGTGATGCAGGATCATATTCTCAGCACGGCACCGATGCTTGCCGAGTTCGTGACGCTGAGCAGGTAATGAGCGCCGGCCAGCTAAAAATGGTCTCCAACCGGCAATCAGACCGGCGCGGGCCGCGGGAACAGCTAGAACAGTCTAACAAAAGGGGAAAGCACATGAAAATTCGTCACTTGGTCGCTATGGCGGCCGTGTTCAGCGCGTTCGGTTTCGTCCAATCCGCGCCTGCTCAGGAGGCGCCTAAGGCCATAACCATCGCGACCGAGGGGGCCTATGCACCCTGGAACTTCACCACCGCCGATGGCAAGCTCGACGGACTGGAAATCGAGCTCGCCAATGATCTTTGTGCGCGGATGAAGATCCAATGCACGATCATCGCACAAGACTGGGATGGCCTCATCCCCTCGCTGAAGGTTGGCAAGTTCGACGTGATCATGGCCAGCATGTTCATCACGCCGAAGAGGCTTGAAACCATGGACTTCACGCAGCCCTACGCGGTCGATCCGTCAGGCTTCGCTGTTGCGAAGGACAGCGAACTCGGCAAACTGGGTGTTTCGGCCGACAAGTTCAAACTGGAGGACGAGGCTGCATCCACCACCGCGATCGAGGCGTTGAAGCCCTTGCTCAAGGGCAAGGTGATCGGTGTCCAGGCAGCCACGGCAAATCTCGAGTTTCTGAAGAAATACTTCGCCGACACCGTGGAAATTCGCGAATACAAGACCACCGAGCAGCATGACCTCGACCTAGCCGCCGGCCGCATCGACGCCCTGTTCGCGCAGCAGACGGCGCTGGCTGCAACACTCGCAAAGCCGGAATTCTCCAGTTTCACGCTCGCAGGCCCGGGCTTCGTGGGCGGCGTTTTCGGCCTCGGGACCGGTGCCGGTTTGCGCAAGGAAGACACCAAGCTCAAGGAGATGCTGAACGCTGCGATCGATGCGGCCATCGCCGACGGAACGATCAAGCGCATCTCGGAGAAATGGGTGAAGACCGACGTGACGCCGGTCAAGTAGGCGCGGGCGGACCCGCCCGATGGGATCGGCACTGTCGATCTCGTCGGGCGGCGCGCTGAAAGGCTTCTATTCAAATGATGGATATCTTGCATCTTCTCGCATTCGGCAAGGGTGGCTGGGGCGCAGCACTGTTGCTTGCATCCGGCGTTACGCTTTCGCTGTCCGTCTTCGGCTTTCTTATGGGCGCGGCGTTCGGCGCGGTGGCGGCGGGCGGACGACTTTCCTCGCGCCGTGTCCCGTCCTGGCTGGCCAATGCCTATAGCACGGTGTTCCGGGGCGTGCCTGATCTCCTGACGATCTATCTGCTCTATTACGGCGGCAGCATCGCGCTCACGCAACTCGGCAAGTTCTTCGGAAGTTCGGGCTTCATCGGGCTTCCGGCCTTTGCGACAGGCGTCCTAGCGATCGCGATAATATCGGGCGCCTATCAGGCCGAAGTCTATCGCGGCGCCTACTTCGCCGTCGACCGGGGCCAGTTCGATGCGTGCAAGGCACTTGGCCTGTCCCGCTTTCAATCGCTGCGCCTGGTCATCGTGCCGCAATTGATGCGTCATGCCCTTCCGGGGCTCGGGAACGTTTGGCAATTGGTGCTCAAGGATTCGGCACTGATTTCCGTGATCGGCCTCGTCGAACTGATGCGGCAAGCCCAGATCGGTGCCGGATCAACGCGGGAGCCGTTCGTCTTTTATATAGCCGCGGCCGCGCTTTACTTCGTGATCGCAGGTGTGACTGGTCTGGTCTTCCGCCATGGCGAGGCCAGAGCGTGGCGAGGCATGGTCCACGCATGATCGACCTCACCTTCTTTCTCGAAATCATCCCCACCCTGTTGTCCGGCTTGCCATTGACCTTGCAGCTCGCGGCCTCGTCGATCAGCATCGGCTTCGTCATGGCCCTGCTGCTTGCGCTGGCCCAGCAGGGAAATCATCGGGCTGTGGTTTGGCCTATCCGTGCTTTTGTCGCAGTCTTCCGCGGCACGCCTTTGCTCGTGCAGATATTCCTTATCTATTACGGCCTCGGCCAGTTCCGCCCGTCTCTACAGACGATCGGGCTCTGGTGGCTGTTCCGCGAGCCCTACTGGTGCGCCATCATCGCACTCAGCCTCAACACCGCAGCCTATGGCAGCGAGATCCTGCGCGGGGCGATACAGGGTGTGCCACGCGGCCTGGTCGAAGCCGCTACTGCCTCCGGCATGTCACGGTACCTCACGTTGCGGCTCGTCGTCCTGCCTCTGGCCCTGCGCCAGGCGATCCCGAGCTACAGCAACGAGATCATCCTGATGGTCAAGGGTACGTCTCTCGCATCTATCATCACGCTCGTGGAGGTCACCGGCATCGCCCAGGGGCTCATTTCGCAAACCTACCGGGCTGTCGAGGTCTTCGTGGCCGCAGGCGCCATCTACCTCACGCTCAATTTTATGATCATCTCAGCGCTGAATGCGCTTGAGACATGGCTCACACCCTATCGAGCACGCGCCTGAGGCGTGCAGGGCCTTGCAGCCAAATGACGAGGAGAACAAACCGAATGCGCAACTTCGAGATTCCAACCCGATCCGTCGCCGTGTCACGCCACGCGATGGCCGCGACATCGCATCCTTCCGCGACCCTTGTCGCGTTGCAGATTGTCGAGGCCGGCGGCAATGCCATGGATGCGGCGATCGCCGCCTGTGCCGTGCAGTGCGTCGTTGAACCGGGTTCGACAGGCATCGGCGGCGATTGTTTCGCGCTCTATGCTCCGAACGGCTCCGACAACGTCATTGCCTATAACGGTTCCGGACGGACTCCTGCTGCCTTGACCGCCGGCTGGTTCGAGGAACGAGGACTGATCGAAGTGCCCCGCCGGTCGCCCGCGGCCGTCACAATTCCCGGGGCGATCGATGCCTGGACGCGTCTGCATGCCGACCACGGTCGGCTTGCTTTCGCAGCAGTGCTTGCGCCCGCGATTCGGTTTGCGGAGGAAGGTTACGCGATCTCGCCGCGCGTTCATCACGATTGGTCATTGGAGGAAGCGGTACTCGCGGCGGATCCAACGGCAGCACGGATCTTCCTTCCCACCGGGCGGGCACCGAAAATCGGCGAGGTCCACCGACAGCCGGAACTTGCGCAAACTCTCAAACGCATCGCCGCCGAGGGGCGGAGCGGCTTCTACGACGGACCCGTTGCCGAGGACATGGTCTCCTATCTGCGCTCGCTCGGCGGGCTCCATACGATGGAAGACGTCGCGGACGCCTGCGGCGAATATGTGACGCCGGTGACGACGGATTTTCGCGGATACACGATCCATGAATGCCCGCCGAACGGCCAGGGCATTATCGCCCTCCTGATCCTCAACATCCTCAGCCGTTTCGAAGCAAAGGGCGATCCACAATCTCCCGACCGGCTGCATATCGAGATCGAAGCCACGCGTCTCGCCTATGCCGCGCGCGACGCCTGGCTTGCCGATCCGGACAAGGCGGACGTGCCAGTGGACGAACTGCTGTCGGACGCGCTGGCCGACCGGCTGGCGGCGATGATCGACCTGCGCCACGCGCTGACCGACCTGCCGTCTTTCGACATGCCGCTTCATCGCGACACCGTTTACATTTCCGTGGTCGATCGCGACCGGAATGCCGTGAGTTTCATCAACTCGATCTTCGACAGCTTCGGTACCGGCCTCGTCGCTCCGCGTTCCGGCGTCATCCTGCACAATCGTGGCCAGAGTTTCTCGCTCAAGCCGGGTCATCCCAACCGGATCGGTCCATCCAAGCGGCCGCTTCACACCATCATCCCGGGCATGGTAACGCGAAATGGCAGAGTAGAGATGCCATTCGGCGTCATGGGCGGACACTATCAGGCTCTCGGCCACGCTCACCTGATCTCCAAGATCGTCGATTACGGCATGGATCTGCAGGAAGCGATCGATCTCCCCCGCTTCATGCCGACGTCCGTTGGGACCAGGGTGGAGGCCGAGCATACGCTTGCCGGTTCGACCCGCACCGAGCTTGAGCGGCGGGGCTTCATCTTCTCTCCAGCACAAGATCCAATCGGTGGAGCCCAAGCGATCCGCATCGACTGGGAGAACGGCACTTTAACAGGTGCTTCCGAACCGCGGAAAGACGGCGTTGCGCTCGGAGTCTGAAGGCGCGGCATCAAGAATTCAATTGCCCCAGACTACTAAGGAGAGAATGAGATGGCGCGCGCAATCCTCGTGATCGACGTACAGAAAGTCTATACCGACCCGGCTTCGCCCTTGCATTGCGTTGGCAATGCCGAAGCGATTGCCAACATCAATGCGATCGTTTCGGCGGCGGAAGACGCCGGTGATCTCGTGGTTCATGTCCGGCATGTCCATGGCGCCGATGGCTTCGACGCCGGCCGCATGTTCGATTTCAGCGGCGAGTCCGGCGAGCTCGGATTTGTCGAGGGCACAGAGGAGGTCGAAGACGACCCAAGGCTCAAGATCCCGGCCAGCGCTTTGACGATCAGCAAGCAGCGCTATTCCTGCTTCATCGGCACGGGCCTGGACAGGGTGCTGCGGGGACGGTCGGTGGACCGGATCGTGGTGACCGGCTTCATGACCAATTTCTGCTGCGAGTCCACGGCGAGACACGGTCATGATCTCGACTACTTCGTTGACTTTCCTGTCGATGCCACCGGCTGCCCCGATCTGTCAGAAACCGCGACACAGGATGTGATCAAGGCGGGGGCGGCTGCAACACTGTCCGCCGGCTTCGCAAGAGTGATGACAACAGCAGAATGGCTCGCCGGCTCCTGAGCTTGACCGATGAGCGGGAAGGCCACCTTCCAGCCCATTTCACACTTCGAATGGACGACAGGAATACAATGATCAAACGCAAACTCGGCCAATCCGGCCTTTCAATTGCTCCCCTGGTATTGGGTGGCAATGTCTTCGGTTGGAACGTCGATGAGGATACAGGATTTCGTGTCCTCGATGCCTTTGTCGACCATGGCTTCAACGCGATCGACACGGCTGACGTCTATTCCAATTGGGCGCCTGGCAACTCAGGCGGTGAATCCGAAGCCATGATCGGCCGCTGGCTCAAGGCGCGGGCGGGCATGCGCGATCGGGTGGTGATCTTCACGAAGGTTGGCTCCGACATGGGCGGACCCGGCCAGAAGGGATTATCGCGGCGGTGGATCCTTGAAGCTGCCGAGAATTCCCTCCGCAGGCTCGGAACCGATGTCATCGATCTCTATTTCGCGCATGTGCCGGATCCCAAGACGCCCCAGGAAGAGACGCTTTCGGCCTTCGGCACGCTGCTTCAGGCCGGGAAAATCCGATCGATCGGCGCATCAAATTTCGATGCGGACCAACTGCGGGAGGCTTTGGCCTTGTCCCATAGCGGATTGCCCCGCTACATGGTCGTGCAGCCAGAATACAATCTTCATGACCGTTCTGGCTTTGAAGGGCCGCTGCAGGACCTTTGCGTGCAGGAAGACATCGGCGCGGTCACCTATTTCAGCCTGGCCTCGGGCTTTCTCAGCGGAAAGTATCGCAGCGAGTCGGATCTTTCGAAATCGGTCCGCGGGGAGGATGTCGAGAAATATCTCACACCACGCGGCTTCGCCCTTCTGAACGCTCTTCAGGCGGTTGCGGACACGTATGGCGCAAGTCTCAGCGAGGTTGCGCTGGCCTGGCTCATGGCCCAGCCAGCGGTGGCCGCACCGATTGCCTCGGCAACGAAGGTTGAGCACGTCAGCGGCTTTGCCCGGGCCGCCGGTCTGCAACTGACCGCCGAGGATCTTGCGCAACTCGCCACCTGATGATCTGGGTCGCGACCGGCGACAATCATGTCCAATCGAAACGCCTGAGGTTCGGCCACCATGATGCTGAAGAATTTTGAGGCCGGGTTGAAGCGCGTCGGCCTGGATCGTTACCTGATGATCCTGTTCCTGACCGTGGTGCTCGCCGCCTTCCTTCCCGCACGCGGGCAGTTTGCCACGGTCCTATCTTCTGTGACCTTCTGGGCCGTGGCGCTGCTGTTCTTTCTCTACGGCGCCAAGCTGTCACTGGCCGCAACTTTGGCCGGCCTCACCAACTGGAAACTCCAACTCGGTTGCCTCCTGTGCACCTACGCTCTGTTTCCGGTGCTTGCGCTTGGGCTGTTCGGCCTTTCGCAAGCCTGGTTTCCGGTGGCGATCGGCATCGGCTTTCTCTATCTCGGCTGCCTGCCCTCGACGGTGCAAAGCTCGATCGCCTTCACCTCGGTGGCGGGCGGCAATATCGCCGGCGCAATCTGCGCGGCATCGTTGTCGAACATTATCGGCGTGGTGCTCTGCCCGCTTCTGCTTGCGGTGATCCTGCAGGCCAGCAACGGCGCAGGCGATCCGCTGGCGGCAATCTGGAAGATCGCCCAGCAGATCCTCCTGCCGTTTGTGCTCGGGCAGATCGTTCGACCCTGGCTCTCCGGCATTCTCAACCGCCACAAACAGGCGACCATGCTGGTCGATCGTGGCTCGATCCTGCTGATTGTCTATTCGGCCTTTTCGGCAGGCGTCGTTGCCGGGATCTGGCATCTGCTGTCGTGGGCGCATATTGGCCTGGTGATCGCGACCTGCGTCACTCTTCTCGGCGTGGCGATGGCCATCGTGGAAGGCAGCGGGCGCGCATCAGGCATGGTACGGGAAGACCGACTGGCTCTGCTGTTCTGCGGCTCGACCAAGAGCCTGGCAACAGGATTGCCGATGGCCGGCATCCTGTTCGACCGTGCCGAAGTCGCGCTCATCATCCTGCCGTTGATGCTCTACCACCTGATCCAGCTGACCGTGCTGGCGGTGCTGTCCCAACGCAGCGCGTCGGCCGTGGTCGCGGCGGAATGATCGCCGGGTTGCACGCGCGGCAGGCGTATCAGCGTTGTTGGCCGGCGACCGACGTTGCAACCTCGCGCAGGCGCTGGCGGCCGACATGGCCGGACCCGTCCTGGACATCGGCGGCGATTGCCTCCTTCAGCGCAACGGCATCCTTTCGCCTGATCGCCTCGATGGCCTCGACATGCCGGTCCACCTGGTAGCTCTGATGGAGATGGGCGACCGCCTCACGCATGATCGGTCCCATCCTGAGCCAGACGGATTCGATCAGCGGCAGCAGCACGAAGGACGGCCTGACCTCGTACATGCAGCGATGGAACGCGAAATTGCGCTCGATGCCGAGTTCGATGTCGCCGGCCTGGTAGGCCTCGTCGATCATGTTGTCGAGGGCCACAAGACGGTCGATGCGGAGGAAATCGATGAAGTGCATGGCCCGTTCGGCGGCCACAGTCTCGAGAGCGATCCGGGTGGCGATCAGTTCGTCGAACCGGTCCGCTCCGATATCAGGCACGCGGACGCGCCTGTTGTCGAGATATTCAAGAGCTCCGTCTGCGATCAACTGGTCGAGCGCGCCGCGCACCGGCATAGTGCTGACGCCAAGGCTTTCCGACAGGCCCGAAATCGTCACCGGCAGTCCCGGCGGGAAGCGGCCGCTCATGAAGGCCCGGCTGACAGATGTCAGCCGGACCATTTTGGTTACTTGGTCAGGTCGGTCCAGATACGGGTATAGATCTGCTGGACATCCGCTGGGCAGGTTACCAGAAAGTGGGCGGCCGTCTTGAACTCGGGCGGAATGTTCATCTCTGGCGCGTTGGGCAGTTCCTTGTCCATGAACTTCTCGGATCCGAGGATCGCATTGCCATAGCGCGTATAGTTGGAGATCAGTGCGGCATTTTCCGGAGCCATGATGAAATCCAGGAACAGCTTTGCATTGTCGACATTCTTGGCATCGGCCAGAATGGCGACATTATCCTGCCAGAGCGAGAAGCCTTCCTTCGGATAGCCATAGGCAAAGCCGGGATTTTCGGCCCGGATGCGCATGGTGGCACCATTCCAGAATACCGAGGCGTTCAGGTCTTCCTTGATGAATTTCTCGAAGCTCGCATAGTCGATCGAGGCCCAGTACGGTTTTGCCGCCATCAGCTTGTCGCGCGCCGCCTTGAGGATTGCCTTGTCGGTGGTGCAGGGCTGGCCGCCGACATAGCCGATCGCCATGTCGATGACTTCATTCATCGACGGCACGACATTGATCTTGCCCTTGAGCTCGTCGGGCGGGTCGAAAATGACGGCCGAGGTATTGATGTCTCCCTTGTAGACCTTGGTGTTGACCATCACGCCGGTGGTGCCCCACACCCAGGGAACCGTGTAATGACGACCGGCGTCCCAGGACACGTCGACCCATTCGGAATTGACGTTCTTGAAGTTCGACATCTGGGATGGCTCGCTTTTCAACAGCAAGCCCTTCTCGATGTAGATCGGTACCACATAGGCCGAAGGCACGACGATGTCGAAGCCGTGGCCGCCGGCCTCGATCTTGGCCATCGCGGCTTCGTTGGAGTCATATTCGGTGAGCGTGACCTTCACATCATAGGCTGCCTCGAATTTCTTTATCAGGTCCGGCGGGGTGTAGAGGCCGAAATTGAAGATGTTGAGTTGGCCGGCGGCAAGTGCCGGCAACGCAGTGGCCATAAGCATGGCCGTGGTGAATGTCAGGCGGGATGCGTATTTCATGGCTTTCTCCTCTGAAAGTTTAGTTTTTCTTTCGTGTTGCCACCCATGACCCCGCCACGATCAACACGCTGATCAGAAGTAGAAGCGAGGAAATGGCGTAGATTTCTGACGTGAGATTGCGCCGAAGCTCTCCCATCAGGTATGTCGGCAGCGTTTCCTGGCCGGGAGACTTCAGGAAATCGCTGATGACAAGGTCATCGAGTGATACGACGAAGGCCAGCATGAAGCCGGCCATGATGCCTGGCGCCAGCAGCGGCAGCGTTACCCGCCGGAATGTGTAGAAGCGGGTCGCGTAGAGGTCGGCCGCCGCGGTCTCCAGGCTCAGGTCCATGCCTTCCAGTCGGGCGCGGATAGGCAGGTAGGCAAAGGGAATGCAGAAGGTGGTATGGGCGGCGATCAGGAATCCGAGCCCGGTATAGCCTGTCACTTGCTTGATCTGGCCGATGATGATCAGGAGCGCGATCGCGAGCACGATTTCCGGTACCATCAGCGGCTGGTTCAGGATGATGTGGATTGTGCCTTCGCCCCGGAAGCCGGCCGTGCGGGTGGTGGCAATCGCCGCCATCGTGGCCATCAGCGTCGCAAGCACCGAAGCGGAGGTCGCAAGGATCAGCGAGTTGATCGCCGCATCCAGAAAGGCCTCGTTTTGGAGCGCGGCACCATACCAATTGAGCGACAGGCCTTCCCAGTTGCCGATCACCTTGCCGGAATTAAAGGAATAGGCGACCAGGATCACCATCGGGATATAGAGAATGACGAAGCATGTTACCGCCAGCAGTGCCGCGCCGGGAAGCCGTTTGACGTTGAAGCCGCGCTCAGCCATGGTTGCGCTCCGTCCGACCCGACGTGAGCCGCGTGTACCAGATGAGGGCCACCAGCACGAGAATGGTGAGTGTGATCGCAAGGGCTGCGCCGAGTGGCCAGTTGCGGCCCTGGCCGAACTGCATGTCGATGAGATTGCCCAGCATCATCGACTTGCCGCCGCCCATGATGCGGGGCGTGACATAGGCCCCCAGCGCCGGCACGAAGACCAGGATCGAGCCGGCAATGATACCCGGCCGCACCAGCGGCAGGATGACCCGCCGCAGGCAGTAGAGGCGCGAAGCGTAGAGGTCGTAGCTCGCCTCCGCCAGCCGGAAGTCGAACTTCTCGATCGCCGCATAGAC
The DNA here is from genome assembly GCF_057586295.1 of Rhizobium sp. SRI_017. Lineage (NCBI taxonomy): Bacteria > Pseudomonadati > Pseudomonadota > Alphaproteobacteria > Hyphomicrobiales > Rhizobiaceae > Rhizobium > Rhizobium sp. SRI_017. The sequence goes on from NZ_JBYCZP010000021.1 coordinate 31,120, forward strand.
CGGCAGCACCATCAGCGGCAGGAAGACATAGGCCATGCCCAGCAGCACCGCGAAATTGGTGAACATCATTTGCAGCGGCTCTTCGATGATGCCGAGCGCCAGAAGCGCGCGGTTGAAGACGCCCTCCGAGCGGATCATCTCCTGCACGGCAATGGTCCGGACCAGCAGGTTGGTCCAGAAGGGAATGGTGATCAGGAACAGCCAGAAGCCCCGCTGCGTGGCCGGTCGGGTGGCGATGAACCAGGCGGTCGGCAGACCAAAGATCAGGGTCAGCACGGTGGTGGCCAGTGACAGGCCGATCGAGCGCAGCAGGATCGTCAGATGCGCATCCGACACCGCGACAGTGTCGTCGAAGATGTCACGCTCGAAAAGGACCGAAAACCAGCCGTCCGAGGAGAAGATCCATTTGACATTCCCAAAATCGCCCGGCGTCAGGAATGAGTAGAACAGGACTACGCCGAGCGGCAGGATCGAAAACAGCATGATGGCCACAACTGCCGGCGTCGCCAGGACCCAGCGGCGGGAGGTTTCGGACAGGATCATGCGAGAGCCTCCTCTTCCGCCGTAATCCGCAGCGCCTCGGCAGGCAACGCCACGCCGATAGTCTCGCCTTCGGCAAAAGTGCGGCCGCCATGCAGCGCGTTCTGCACGCGCGCCACCAGCGCGGTGCCGTCAAGCAGCCGGAGATGCACATGGGTGTCGGTGCCGAAGAAGACCATCTGCGTCACAGTCGCGGTCAGGTTCAGCGCATCCGGCAGGCTGGTCGCCAGAGCCACATGCTCGGGGCGGATCATCAGCGTGAACGCGCCGTCCGGTGCTCCGGCAAGGGGCACCTTGGCGGGGCCGACATTGACCAGGCCGTCGGCGGCCTGTGCGGACAGGAAATTCGATTCTCCGATGAAGCCGGCGACAAAGTGGTTGGCAGGACGGTCATAAAGTTCGCGGGGGCTCGCGATCTGCTGGACACGGCCGCCGTTCATGACCGCGATGCGGTCCGACATTGTCAGCGCTTCCTCCTGGTCATGCGTCACGAAAATGAAGGTGAGGCCGGTCTCGCGCTGCAGCCGCTTCAACTCGATCTGCATTTCCTTGCGCAGCTTCATGTCGAGCGCTGACAGCGGCTCGTCGAGAAGCAGGATGCGGGGCTTGGCGACAAGTGCCCGGGCGAGGGCGACACGCTGCTGCTGGCCGCCGGACAATTCGGAACTCTTGCGGTCCTTGAGATACACGAGCTGGACCAGCTTCAACATCTCGTCCACCGCTGGCACCACTTCCTCGCGGCGCCTGCCCTGGGCCTCCAGCGCAAACGCCACGTTCTGGCCGACGGTCATGTGCGGGAACAGCGCGTAGTTCTGGAACACCGTGTTGACCGGCCGCTTGTTGGGCGGCATTCGGGCGATGTCCATGCCATCCAGAACGAGTGCGCCGCCGCTCGGGGCGCTGAAGCCTGCGATTAATCGAAGAAGTGTGGTCTTGCCGCACCCTGAGGGACCGAGAAGCGTGAAAAACTCGCCCTCCGCGATCGAAAAGCTCACCTCGTGAAGCGCGGTGACTACACCTTTGCCATGGCCGAAGCGCTTGGATATTTCACGGATATCTAACATCGGCCCTCTTGCCCCAAAGGTCTGCACTATGACTATTGACAAAATAATTTTAGTCAATCAAATTTTTGATAACAACAAATATTTGATTGTGAAAAGCTGATGGCTGATCTATCCAGGGGCATGACACAGGCAGAACCGGGACTGCGCAGCCGCAAGAAGGCCAAGAGGCGCGACGAGATCATCGCCGCGGCTAGGACGCTGTTCGCCCAACAGGGAATCGATGCGACGACGATTGCTGACATCGCTGCCGCCGCAGGCATCTCTTCGCCCACAGTGTTCAACTACTTTGGCTCTAAAGACGGCGTCCTGATCGCACTGATCAGCGAAGGAACCGCCGAGGCGCGGGAGCGCGACCGGCACCTGCTTTGGCGGGATGAAACGGATCTAGGAACGCTCATCGTAGACCTGTTTCTCAGGGTATCGAGCCGCACCCTTGAGATCGCGGACAAGAGGGTCTGGCGCTACGCGGAATCCGCACCCATCCGCCATCCCGAGACGGAACTGGCGTTGCAGTACTGGAGCGTTTCGCAAGCACTGATCGATGTCGTGGCCGATTTTTTCACAAGCCTCGATCTAAATCTGCGCGCGGGCACGGCATTTTCACCAGATTTTGTCGCGCGGCTGTTTCACGACGTCTGGATGCCCTGCTTCATCCACCTCATCACCGACGAGGCACAGAGCCTTGAGCAGCACGAAACCATACTGAGGGCGCGCATCCTGCCGCTCGTCCACATGCTGTTTGACGACAGCAGCATAAAAACTCCTATTCGCAAAAGGACCGCGTGAATGACCGCCTCGCTGATCTTCCTCAACGCCCGTGTCCTGACGATGGATGCGGACATGCCGCACGCGCGGGCACTGGCCGTCGCCGGCAATCACATTGTGGCGGTCGGCGATGAAGACAGCGTGCGGGCGCATACCGGTCCCGATACCCGCATCGTCGATGCCGCTGGCGCCACGCTGATGCCGGGTTTCGTCGAAAGCCACCTTCACATCTTCGCCGGCGCCTATGGCCAGACCCTGTTGCAGCTCGGCGAGGTCAGGGGCTATGACGCCATGAAGGCCGCTGTTGAAGCCTTTGCTGCGGCCCGTCCGGCCGAGGGCCTGCTGTTCGCGCAAGGGGCGGATTACGAAATCCTGGGTCGTGGCACGCGTCTCGACCGCCATCAACTCGATGCGATGTGTCCTGATCGGCCGTTGGCCGTCATGGCGTATGATTTCCATACGCTTTTCGCCAACACCTTAGCCCTGGAGGCCGCTGGCCTCCTCAAGGGACGTGATCTCCCGGTTGGCAACGAGGTCGTGATGGGGCCTGACGGCCTTGCCACCGGCGAACTGCGCGAAAAGTTTGCTCTGCTTCCGGTGCTTGATCTGCGCACCTCGGGTGGCCGCGAGATGCTGGGAATGTCGGGGATCGAGCCGCCTGAAACGCCTACTGCGGCCGAATGGCGCGAGGACATGGATATCCTCAAGGCCGGCATGCGGTTTGTCGCTTCCAAAGGCATTACTTCAATCCACAATATGGACGGCAACCGCCACCTTCTGGAGCTGCTTCAAGCCGTCGAGAACGAAGGGGGTCTGCTTGCCCGCACGTCCGTGCCGTTCCATCTGACAAGGGAAATGGCGCTGTCAGAGCTCGACCGGGCCTCGGCCATGACCCGTGATTTTGCCAGCGACATGCTGACATGCGGCCGGGTGAAGATCTTTGTCGACGGCGTCATCGAAAGCGGCACGGCAGCCATGCTGGCAGATTATGCCGACCGTCCCGGCCTCAAGGGCGAACCGATTTTCGACGCGGAGAGTTTTGCCGATGCGGCCGTCGAGATCGATCGACGCGGCATGCAAATCACGGTCCATGCAATCGGGGATGCTGCCGTGCGGATTGCGCTTGATGGCTATCAGGCAGGGCGCGCCGCCAATGGCGACCGCGACAGCCGCCATCGCATCGAGCACATCGAGATGATCGATCCAGCCGATGTCCCGCGCTTTGCCGAACTGGGGGTGATTGCCTCGTTTCAGCCGCTGCACGCGCCTGTGGGCGAGACCCCGACGAGCCGCAGCATCGGCGCCGATCGCGCGCGCCATGCCTATGCCTGGCGGACGCTGGCCGAAGCCGGCGCGACAGTTGCATTCTCCTCGGACTGGCCAATCGTGCCGATTGATCCTCTGCTTGGCATCCAGACGGCTTTGACACGCGAGCCGCATCTCGAGGGCCTACCGGATCAACGGCTCGGATTGCCGCAGGTGCTGGCAGCCTTCACCTGCAACGGGGCTTATGCCGGCCATATGGACGACAGGACGGGTACGCTGCGCCCCGGAATGCGGGCGGACCTCGTCCTGCTCTCCGGCGATATCGAGGCGACGCCACCCGACGAGATCGCGGCACTGGGCATCAGGCTTACAGTATGCGACGGACGGATCACCCATGAAGCCTGAGAATGACATGTTCGACATGATGACCCTGGGTGCGGACGAAACGCTCGGTCCGCCGAAGCTCTGCAAGGCTTGCGTGATCCGCGCCGACATTGGGCCGGCCCTTGAATTTGCCACGACCCAAGGCACCACGCGCGCCATGTTTCCCATTGTCGGCGGCGAAGCGCGGGGCGATGGCTGGACGGCCCGCATCCTGCCAGGCGGAGCGGATTTCGCGCTCTGCCTTCCCGACGGCTCATATCTGATCGAGGCGCGCTATTGTCTCGAACTTGATGACGGCACGCCGGTGTTCGTTACGAATGCCGGCAAGATGGTGCGGCAGCCGGACGGCAGTTACAAGGGTCGTACCCGCGCGACGCTCGAGGTGCCAGCTGGAGCGCACCGCGCGCTGGGAGACGCAGTCTACTTCGGAACCGCCCTTGCCATCGCCGGTGATGCCGACCGTATCTTCATCGAACTGTGGGAAGCGCCGATCTGATCGACAGGCAAAGGTCCGCCGGTTGGCGTGGCTGAAGGCGGCGTCAGCCATGCGGTTCTCGAGAGGCTTCAGGGCGCATCGAGAGCGACCATTCCGGCTCAAAATGAACATGCCGAAGATGGGCGGCTTTCAATGCTTCAAAACGCTCGACGGACAATCGCGGGCTTCGAACCCATGTTCTGGCTTAGGAAGAGCTTCGGCATTCCGGTTTCCCTTCAGCTCAAGAAAACCTCTCCGCGTCTCCAAAGCAAATCCGGTTCGAACTCTAATCCGCGGCCGCGCGGCCAGTCCTAAAGTGTGTCCTTCCCAAGAGTCTGTTTCAACAGGTGAATGGCGTCAAGAATATCCGCCTTGATCGCCACGCCAACGGCCTCGGGATCTCCTCGGCGAATGGCTTCCAGCGTCATCTGGTGCTTATCGACAATGCTTGTCGTTTCGCTCATCTCATACACTCTACGCATGAACGGACCAAACTGCATCCAAATGCTCTCCAGCAGAGCGACCAGGACCTCAGACCCTCCAGCTCGGTACAACTCGAAGTGAAATTGATAGTTCTCGCGCATGTAGGCGTCTGCATCCTTCGCCCCATAGCTTTGGTTCATGCGTAAATCGCAGGCCTCCATCACCCCAATCGTCTCGGACGTCACATAAGGAAGCGCCCGGCGCGCGCAAAGGGGCTCCAGTTGCAGTCGGGCTTGCATAAGTTCCTCGAAGCGTCGGCTCGTGAGCTCGGGAATGCAGACCCGGCCGTTACGGCGCACCTCCAAAGCGCGCTCGCCGCCGAGCCGAGTAATTGCTTCACGGACAGGCATGAGTCCGACGCCCATACTCTTGCTTAGACCCCGTAGGCTGACGCTCGTGCCGGGAGAGAAGCGGCCGGAAATAAGCTGCTCGCGAAGCGCCTGATAAACCTGTTGCTGTTGGGTCGATAGTTCTCGCATTATGCCACATGCCTTGATACCGCCGCCGCGAGCAGCCTGCTGCGGTATCGCGAAGGCTTGCAGCTATTCTTGGACACAGAACGGTCGATTGCTGGATTTAAGGCGACTTCCTAGCATAATGCAGTGCTCGACAACCAGTGTCTCCGAAGCAATAGCCGTGCAGATACACGAACCGACCACTTGAACTCTCGTGAGATAGTTGGTGTTCAGGGCAATTGGACCTTGCGTTCCTGCAGGACATTGCCGCCATCGACGACCAGCATCGCGCCGTTGACGTAGCTGGCCTCGGCAGACGCCAGGAAGGCGGCGGCTGCCGCGACTTCATCCGGAGTTCCGGCGCGTCCGGGAGGTGTGTGCCGGGCAGCAATTCGCTCGTCCTCGGCCGAGGACCCTGTCTCTATCCAGCCGGGGGCGACTGCATTCACGGTCACTCCGCAACGCGCTACTTCGAGCGCCAGGGCATGGGTGAGCCCCACCATCCCTGCCTTTGCCGCCGAATAGGCTGCCTCTCCTGGATTGGAAACCAGCGGGCCGGTAACAGAGGCAATATTGACGATACGTCCACGCCCCCTTTCAACCATGGACCCCAGAAAGGCGCGCGTGACCAGAAATGCTGTCTTGAGGGTAACGTCTATTCCGATGTCCCAATCGGCTTCACTAAGCGCCAGGAAATCGCGTTGCACGGCTGGCGCCGCCGTGGATCCCATGCCTGCATTGTTGATCAGAACATCGACCGGCCCTACCAATTTCCTCAGGCGCAAGACCTCATCTGCCTTGGTCAGATCTGCGACATGGGATGTTACGTCATAGCCCTGTGCCCGCAGTTCCCGAGCGCGCTGATGAATTCGTTCGCTGGCGCCGGTGATGCAAACGACAAGGCCTTTCTGTGCAAGCTTGCGGGCGATCGCAAAGCCTATGCCGTCGGCCCCTCCCGCTCCGGTAACCAGGGCCGTGCGAAAGTCCCCTTCGCGCGCCGCAGGCTCGCCGCGACCGTTGAGATCGACAATGCTGTCGTCGGCATCAGGTGTGTTCATTACCGGGAATCCTGGTCAATGTCCGCGCCGTCATATGACGTCGCCGTAATAGGCAAACTCTTCGTCTGTCACCTCGGCGGAAAAGAAGCGGTGTTCCACACGCTTCAGCGCAACGAATACCGAGGCCATTCGTTCGCCGAGAGCGTCTTTCAGGAATTCGGATCCAGCAGCCTGGTCGATTGCCTCGCGCCAGTCGCATGGCAGCAACTTTCCAGCATCGTCGCTGTAGGTGGACGATTCTGCGTCTGGCTCGGTCCGGTTTTCGATCCCCTCGTACATTCCGGCAAGCACGGTCGCACCAACCAGATAAGGGTTGGCGTCGACACCGGGGGAACGATGTTCAAGATGGCGGTTGGCTGGGTTGCCTGCTGGCACCCTGATGGCAACGCTCCGGTTGTTGCGCCCCCAGGTCGGAGACGTCGGTGCATAGCTGTTGCGCGAAAAACGACGCCAGGAATTCAGATTGGGCGCAAATGTCAGCATCGAATCCGCCATCGTCTGCTGCAGGCCACCGATGGCGTGGCGCAGCATCGGCGCAAGATCATTCTGCACGTCGGCGAACAGATTGCGACCCGACTCGTCCGCAAGACTGGCGTGAAGATGCATGCCGGAGCCTGACTGATGGGCGAAGGGCTTGGCCATAAAGTTCGCTCGCATTCCGTGTCGGAGCGCCAGACCTCGAACAAGACGCTTGAGCATTACCAGGTCGTCTGCCGCCCTCAGGCCTTGGGCCTGGTGACGCAGAGTGAGTTCATACTGCCCGGGCGCATACTCGGAGATGATGGTTTCAACAGGCAGGTTTTGGATGGCAGCGGCGCGGTAAAGCGCATCGATAAACGGCTCGAACTGATCCAACACGGCCACGCTGTAGACGTGATTTCCCTTTGAGGCTGTTCCCGAGAGAGGCAGGCGTGCCGCCTTAGGTCTTCCAAGGACATCCTTTTCGGCGTCGAGAAGATAGAATTCCAGTTCGAAGGCCAGCACCGGGAACAGTTTTTTCGCTTCAAATCGCTCGATTTGGCGCACGAGAGCCTGCCGGGGATCAGCACTCATGGCAGATCCGTCGAGTTCGTACAGCATGACGCGAACTTCACCGCGTTCGGGGGATGTCCAGGGCAATGTTGTAAGTGAACCGGCGATCGGCCATGCAATTCTGTCAGCGTCTCCATCGTCCCAGGTCAAACCTGTCTCATCGACATCAGCGCCGGTGACATCCAGCCCAAGAATCGAGCCGGGCAAATGGCGGCCGGAGCGGAACAGCGTCAAGAGTTCATGGCGGCGGATAATCTTGCCACGCGCAACGCCATTCGGATCGATGAGCACGAGGTCGAAGGATGAGATGTCCCGGTGTTTCTCCAGGAAGGATTCGGCCTCTTCGATAGGCGCCGCATTGAGTGGACGTGTTCCGGTCATTTCAGGCAGCCTTCGTCATTCGATGTAGGATTTTCTCAAAGCTGGCGACAAGTCCTGCGACATGCTCTTCGCTTGTGGTCGGCGCCACAAGAACCATGTTGTGGAACGGGGTGACCAGATATCCGAGGTTTAGGAATGCTGTATGCAGCGCCTGCTGGATCGTCGGATTGGCTGCAGCGCGAGCTTCAACAGCATTCCGCACCGGATGATCCGCGAACACGACTTCGAGCCGCGCGCCGACCCGGCCAACGTGCCACGGCAATTGGTGTTGTTTGATGGCCGCGGAGAAGCCCATCTCAACCGCATCGGCAAGACGGTTCATTCTATCATGCGCCTCGGCAGTCATGACCTCTTCAAGGCACGCCCTGAGGCAGGCGAGTTGCAAGGCGCTGCCCGAGAGCGTCGTGCCAATGCCTGAATGGCCCGTCCCCGTATTCGCCGCGCGCACGGCGTCAAACCGGTTTGCCACATCGTCAGTCATGCCCCATACCGCAACGGGAATACCACCGCCGACTGGCTTTCCGACAACAAAAATATCTGGATCGAGACCGTGCACTTTCGTATACCCGCCAAATCCGGTCGAAACTGTGTGCGTTTCATCGATGTGAAGTAGCGTCCCGGTGGAGCGTGTCAGATCCCGCAGGGCTTTATGAAACCCGGGAAGCGGAAGAATCATGCCGCAATTGGTCATGACAGGCTCCGCCACCACGCAAGCGATATCGCCACCTTTGAGCGCTGCCTCAAGAGCGGAAACGTCGTTGAACGGAATACAGACCGTCGTCTCGGCCAGATTCACCGCCTGGCCAAGCAGGCCGTCGCGAGCGACCGTCTGCCCGTCGACGAGGTCCACCAGCGTTTCGTCGGCCGCGCCATGATAGCAACCATCGAACACCAGGATTTTCTTGCGACCAGTCACCGCACGCGCAACCCGAAAGGCAAAGCGGTTGGCGTCACTTGCCGTTGTCGTCACCTGCCACATCGACATGCCAAATGTACCGCGCAAAAGGCGGCCAACGGCATCCAGGTCTTTGGAGGGCAACATAGTTGTAAGGCCCAGGGTGCCGGCGCCGGCCAGCGCATTCAGGATCGGCTGCGGCCCGTGCCCGAACATCGCGCCGCTATCTCCCAGGCAAAAATCAATCGCGTGGTTTCCATCGATGTCCCAAACTTCGCTCCCGGCGGCTTTGGAAATCACAACCGGGAACGGCATCGGCCAGTCCCGCATCCAGTATTGCGGAACCTGATTGAAGAATCCCGAGGATGGCGCGGCAAAAATCTCCTGGCTCTGCGGCCGCCGGCTGGTGAAGATCGCAGTTTCTTCGGCAAGAATCCGCCCGGCGGCAGTGAGAATTCGATCGGGTTCCAGTTGTCTGGTGGGTGAGGTGTTTGGCACTGGTCGAAACCTTCCGAAGTGATTAATGTGATCACATTTATGGATCCGATATTTTTGTGTCAACAAGAAAGTATACAAGATACGGAGATATATCCGCGAAATTAGGCATTTTTGTCGTTGCTAATTTGGCTGGCGGCGGGAATATTCGATATTGATGTGATCACGATTGCGGCACTAAGGCGTTCGCTGTGACAGAGTGTGTTTTGATCAGAGCGGCAGATTTTCGGGGAGCTGCAAAGTTGGAATGTCGCACTCCGCGCCTCATGCACGTGATGGAGACATGCAGATGGGATTGAAGGTGGTGTCCGAGCGCCATCTCCGATGAATTGAGGTTTGCCGGATACTGTTGCGGGCGGATGACGATACGCCCTGCCTCGAAACGCTGCCCTTTGAAATCATCCCTCGATTGGCGCGGCATTCAGAATCATTGACACGCTCCACGACTTTGGCTGCGGCAACTTCCTCACCGCCGGTCAAACAGCTCGTTAACAACTAAAATTTGCGACACGGCCCGGCGAACTTCTAGAACAGATCATCGCTAGCGGCTTCGGCCCGATTGCTCGCCCGGCCGGTGAAAATTAAATCACCCGATCCCTTGACTCGTCAACTAAATTGATATCAGTTCATTTTAGTTGACGAGCTCGATTTAGAGTGAGCAACCTCTGGGAGGAGTTACCAATGATCAGGATGTCAATGGCGGCGCTCAGCGCTGCGTGTATGATTGCTTTCGCGCCTATCGCCATGGCGCAGGACGCAAAGGGGAACATCGTATTTCTCGATTGGCTGGGTGGTGGTGAAGGCGAATTGCTGCACAAGTTGGAGGCCGGCTTTGTCGCCCGTAATCCCGGCGTGACCTTCACAAATGTGCCGGTATCTTTTACCGCAGACCCGCGTGGCGGCATTCGCACCGTGCTGGGCGGTGGCGAAGCTGTGGACATCATGCCCAATACATGGCCGGCCTTCCGCGCCGAGCTGGCAGATGCTGGCCTGCTGGTGCCATTGGACGACATGTGGGATGGTCCGATGGGCAAGAACCTATCGCAGGCCTGGCGCAATCTGGGCAGCTACAAAGGCACCAGCTATGGCGTGCCGTGGCGCTACGGCAATCGTTCGGGCCTTTGGTTCCGCACCGATGTGCTCAAGAACAATGGCCTGACCCCTCCGAAGACCTATGAGGAATTCGTGGCCAGCTTTGACGCCCTTAAAGCCGCAGGCATCACCCCGCTGGCCATCCCGGCCAAGGCCTGGGCGCATGGTGAAGTCTTCGAAAACCTATTCGTGCGTATGCATGGTATCGAGGTAGCCCAGCAGCTTGTTGACCATGAAATCCCTTGGACCGATGAGCGTGTCAAGTCGACTCTCCTCAAGCTGGGTGATCTGCTAAAGGCCGGATGTTGTGGCGATGCCGCTGTTATGCTGGGCAGTGAGTGGGACAACTCCGCTGACGATGTGCTCCTCAACGGCAAAGCCGGCTATCTGCTGATCGGCAGCTGGGTGAATACCCGCGCCATTGATGATTACCATCTAAAACCGAATGTTGATTACGCCTCGATCCAGTTTCCTGCCATGGGTCTTGGTTTCGACGATACCGCCATCATCGACACTCGCGAAATGAACGTCATCTCGACCGGGAAAAATCCGGAGGGCGCCAAAGCGTTCATCGAATATATCGCAAGCGCAGAAGGTTCCAACCTTATTGCTAAGGCCGGCCTCACCCCTCCGTCGAGCCTGACCGATCTCTCCCTGCTCGATCCGGTCTCTGCCGGTGTCGCCAAGATCATCGCCGATTCCAAAGTGATCTTCGTGCTGGGGGACCAATTGCCGGGCGACGTGGTGGACGAGTTCCGCGTACAGCTGCAACGTGTGATTCAAGACCCCTCTGAGTCCACGATCGACGCGGCGCTTGTTGCCGTCGAAGCCAAGGCCAAGGAAGCCTACTGATGCCGGCAAGTTTGCCGAAAATGACATTGGTTGCGGGTGAAAGCCCGCAGCCGAACAGGCGGCGCTGGGGTGTCTCCGAACCCGTTGCCGCGCTGATCCTTCTTGCGCCGATGCTCGTGTTTTTCTCCGTATCGGTGGTATATCCGTTCTTCAACACCATCTGGCTCAGCTTTTTCGACGTTCGCGGGCTGGGTGGCGCCAAATGGGCGGGCTTCGGCAATTACGCGCGACTGTTCCACGACCCCAGTTTCCAGTCGGCTATGGCCACCACCTTACAATGGACGCTCGCGACGACATTCCTCTCAGTTGGCATCGGCTGGGGTCTGGCGATCATGTGTTCCATGGCACCGCGCGCCACCGCCGTCTTTCGGATCATGTTCTTCGCAACCTACGGCGTCTCGGAGGTTGTGAGCGGCTTTATCTGGCTTGGCATTCTGCGCTCCGGCGAAGCAGGACTGGTCAATGCCTTGCTCTCCGCATTCGGGTTGGAGACGTTGATGCAGCCCTGGCTCGGCAATCCGCAGACCGCGATCTGGGCGGTAATTTTCGCTTATGCCTGGACTCAGGTCGGCCTGCCGCTGCTCACCTGTTACGCCGCCGTTCGCTCCATTCCAACTTCCATCCTCGAAGCCGCCTATATCGATGGAGCAAAACCTTTGTCGATGATGCGGTACATCATCCTGCCCCTGTCTTTCACAGGCTTGCGCGTAGCACTTTTCATCAATCTGCTCGCAGCGCTGCGCGCCTTCGATATGATCTTCTTGTTGACCGCAGGTGGCCCCGCGCGCGCGACCGAAACTATGGGCTTCTTCATTTATCGTGAAGCCATGACCCAGTTCAAATTGGGTTACGGCGCTGCCGCAACGGTTGTATTGCTGATCTGCGTGTTGCTGGTCTCTGTGCCTGCCATCCTGCAACGTACCCGTGAGGTCCGCTGATGCGCCGCACTCCTTACGCCATCGTACTCGCAGTCGGCATCCTGGCCTTTGTGTGGATCATTCCGTTGATCGGTCTGGTTGCAACCTCGGTTCGACCAACAGCAGAAACCACCAATGGGTGGTGGCGGCTCGATCAGCTCACCATCACCTTTGACGCTTGGCAAAAGGTGTGGACCAGCTTCCCCCTGGGCCAGGCATTCTTCACCACAATGCAACTGACGCTGCTTTCTGTGATTTTGACAATGTTGATGGCGCCGGCGGCGGCTTACGCCTTCCATTTCCTCAGGTTTCGGGGACGGCGCTGGATGCTGGTCATTCTGGTCAATGCCTTCGTTCTTCCCCAGCAGATCGTCATCATCCCCCTGTTCACGCTCTATCGTGACCTCCAGATGATCGACAGTATCTGGGCGGTGATCATTCCCCAGGTCGGCCTCTCCTTTGCTTGGGCGGTATTCCTGGTGAAGACCTTCTTCGATGATTTTCCAAAGGAACTCATCGACGCAGCCAAAGTGGACAATTGCGGGCCACTGCGGACCTATTTTTACGTGGTCCTTCCCAATGCGATCACGCCAATCACCGCGGTCGGCATTCTGCAATTTCTCTGGTGCTGGAATTCGCTGCTCCTCCCGATGCTCTACCTACGCACCCAAGTGCCGCTGACGGTTCTGCTGGCGCAGATCGCGGGGTCCTACGACGCCAATTTCGATCAGCAGGCCGTTGCGGCAATCATCACCCTTTCCGCACCCTTGGTGGTGTTCATCCTGTTCCAGAGATTCTTCGCAATGGGCGCCAAGAATACCTCTGGTGGTAAAGAATAGTCATGACTCAATACCCGCCCCTTCGTCGTCGTCAGATTCATCTTGATTTTCATACCTCTGAACATATCGAAAATGTCGGGCTGCATTTCGATGCCGTCACCTTTGTCGAAACGCTCGAGAAAGCGCATGTGAACTCGATCACTCTGTTCGCCAAGTGCCACCATGGCTGGTCCTATTACCCGACTGAAGCCGGCGAAGCGCATCCGCACCTCAAGCGCCCAAATCTTCTTGGGGAAATGGTCGCAGCCTGCAACGCCGCCGATATCGAGACGCCCATTTATATCTCGGTGCAATGGGACGAGCGTATCGCGCGTGCCCATCCTGAATGGCGTGCCGTCAGTGCGACCAACACGCTGGCCTTTGCCGAGCCGGGAGATGTTTCCGCGCTCAATCAGCTTTCTGCGGCCTGGCATACACTATGTCTTACCAATCGCGGTTATGTGGATGAACTGAAGGAACAATCGCGCGAGGTGCTTGCTTCCTATGATCCGCCAGGCCTGTTTTATGACATCCTGCAGCCACCCGATTGCGTGTGTCGCAATTGCCTCGACCGTCTGAAAACGAGGAGCCGAGATGCGACGAACCTCGCGCATCGCCTGCTGAACGATCATGAGGTGCTGGAAGAATTCCGCAGTGAGATGACGGCATTTGTGCATTCCATTAAGCCGGATACGCGTATCTTCTACAATGCCGGTCACATTCCCAAATATGGCCGTGACAACCTCAAAACCTTTACCCATCTTGAACTGGAAAGCCTGCCCACCGGCGGCTGGGGTTATGACCACTTCCCCTCTTCGGCGCGCTATGCCGATTACCTCGGGATGGATTTTCTTGGACAAACCGGCAAGTTTCACACCTCATGGGGTGATTTCGGCGGCTTCAAGCATCCCGATGCTCTGATTTACGAAACAGCGCAGATGTCGGCTCTGGGGGCAAAGTGTCTGGTCGGCGACCAATTACATCCCAACGGACGGATCAATCCGGATACATATGCATCCATAGCCCCCGCCTATGCCCGCATTGCCGCGTTGGAGTTCTATCTCAACAAATCCAGCTACGTGGCGGAGGTCGGGATTTTGGCGAGCGAATTCTACCACCGGGACAAGGATCAGAAAAACCATGCGGCGGATGACGGGGCGGTTCGCATGCTGCTCGAGATGAAGCTGAACTTCGACATCATCGACGAGAACGCGGATTTTTCGCGCTATTCCCTGCTGATCCTGCCTGACGCCATTCCCGTTCGGCCCAACTTGGAGGCGCAGCTTTCCCAATATCTGGAGCAGGGTGGCAGGCTGCTTCTCTCCGGGCGGTCGGGTCTCGACCCGTATACCGGAAGTTTCGCGCTCGACACCGGCGCAACCTATCGCGGACAGGGAGATTTCAACCCCGTCTTCGTGTCGTCTCCAGGGCTGGCCGATCTGCCGGAAACGCCTTTTGTGGTCTATTCCTGCGCCGAGATCGTCGAGGTGACGACGGCCGAAACCTTGGCCGATCTGCGCAACCCCTATTTCAATCGAACTTTCGCACATTTCTGTTCGCACCAGCATGCGCCTGACGACGCCGACGCAGCCAGTCCAGGCCCGGCAGCGCTGATTAACGGCAGCGTCGGCTATGTGGCTCTTCCCATCTTCACGGCCTATCACGATGCCGGCCAGCCGCTTTATCGACGTCTTGTCGAAGCCCTCATCGACCGGCTGCTCCCGGACAGGTTGATCCGCACCAACCTGCCTTCCTCGGCCCGAGCAAGTCTTTCCCGGGCTGCAGAGGGTTACATGCTGCACCTCCTCTATGGCGCAGCGCAGGTTCGGGGGCGCGCCATCAAGCTTCCGGCTCGCCAGAGCCTGCAACAGATCGAGATGATCGAGGATATCCCCGTTCTGGGCGCGGTCGAAGCCAGCCTCAAGATTCCAGACACCTATCTGGCCTTCGATGCGCTGTCCGGTGAGCAGTTTGAAACACGCGCACAAAACGGCAGGCTGGTTGTGAAAGTGCCATCCCTGCATATTCACAGGGCGATCATCTTGAAGAATAGCGAGGCGTAAGCGCTTTATGTCCGTGAAGATCTTAACCTGCAGGGACCCGCTGTGACCGGAGCATTATTATCAGACCGCAAGGCGACCATTTACGATGTGGCCAAATCGGCCGGCGTCTCCGTGGGTACGGTGTCGCGCTATCTCAACGGCCAGACATTGCGTCAGTCCAATCGTGCGCAGATCGAAAGGGCTATTGAAACGCTGGCATTTCGGCCGAATGTGCTGGCTCAAGGGATAAAACGCGGCGGCTCCCGCGTGATCGGCTTTCTTGTGCGCGAATTCGACGAGTTTCATGGGGAACTCCTCGAACGCCTGTCGCGAGAATTTCAGGCAGCTGGCTATAAGATCATGACCTATTGTCATGACGCGCGGCAGGATGAGGTGATCGAGGCCGTCGAATATTTCGCCGGCCAACAGGTGGATGCCCTCATCTCGGGTGGTGCCCCGGAAACTTCGATGGCGGTATCGCGTCTTCTGGAAACGGGAATTCCTGTCGTCACCTACAACAACGATCTTCTGGGCATGAATGTTGATCGGGTCTTTGTCGAGAACCGGCGCGCCTCGGCCCATGCAGTTTCCCATCTCATTGATCTCGGGCATCGCCGGATAGCCCACATCGCCGGTCAACAGCTGGAGTCCACCGGGGTTGCCCGTCGCGACGGATATCTGGATGCTTTGAACGAGCGTGACCTGCCGATAGACGAGAACCTGATTGAATATGGCAATTGGCACATTGATGGGGGTTATGCTGCCATCACCCGGTTGATGGCGCTGCCCGAACCTCCCACGGCCGTTTTCTCAGCCAATTACCGCATGACGTCGGGCGTGCTCGAATGTGTACGCGAAAACGGTTGGAGGGTGCCTGACAGCTTTTCGCTGGTCAGCTTCGACGATACCGAGCTTTTCCGCCTCTATGGCGATGGCGTCTCCGCCATCGCCCAACCCACGGAACAGATTGCCAGGAGCATCGTTGAGCGCGTTCTTGCGCGCCTTAGTGGCGCCGATGTTCCAGCTACAACCACTAGAACGATCCAATGCAATCTGATTCTGCGTGGCTCGACTCGTCCGCCGACACGATAATCCGAGAGCGAAATGGCCAAAGTAAAACTCGAAAACATCACAAAATCCTATGGTCACGCACAGGTCATCCATGGCATCGACCTCGAAATCGACAACGGAGAATTCGTCGTTTTCGTCGGCCCCTCCGGCTGCGGAAAATCTACCTTGCTGCGCATGATCGCCGGACTCGAAGAGATCAGCGGCGGCAACCTTGTGATCGGTGATCGGTGCGCAAATGATCAGACTCCGACTGAGCGCGGCATTTCCATGGTATTCCAGAACTACGCGCTCTACCCTCACATGACGGTAGAACAGAATATTGGCTTCGGCCTCAAGATGGCCGGCTATTCAAAGGCGGCTGTGAAAGCCAAGGTCGACGAGGCCGCCAGCGCCCTGCGACTAAACGACTATCTGCATCGCAAGCCTTCGGCCCTGTCCGGTGGCCAACGCCAGCGGGTTGCCATTGGTCGAGCCATTGTGCGCGAGCCCCAAGTGTTTTTGTTCGACGAACCGTTGTCGAATCTCGATGCCGAATTGCGCGTCTCCATGCGCATCGAGATCGCCCGGTTGCACGATATGCTCAAGAATACGATGATTTACGTCACCCACGACCAGATAGAAGCCATGACTCTGGCGGACCGTATCGTGGTGCTCAATTCCGGACGAATCGAGCAGGTCGGCACGCCGCAGGAGCTTTACGAGACACCCGCCAATCTCTTCGTCGCCGGCTTTATCGGCAGCCCATCCATGAACTTGATCAAGGCCGAGCGC
Organism: Rhizobium sp. SRI_017; assembly: GCF_057586295.1. Taxonomy (NCBI): domain Bacteria; kingdom Pseudomonadati; phylum Pseudomonadota; class Alphaproteobacteria; order Hyphomicrobiales; family Rhizobiaceae; genus Rhizobium; species Rhizobium sp. SRI_017. The sequence continues at coordinate 47,976 of NZ_JBYCZP010000021.1, forward strand.
GCGCCGAAAAGTCTTGCTGCGACGATCAAAGCCGCTGGAGCGACCCAGCTCGGCATTCGGCCGGAACACATCATGATCGGTGATGACACAGCAGAAACAGCGATGAAGGTGGACGCGGTCGAATACCTGGGAGGCACCTGCTATGTCTATGGCACCTTGGGCGATGCTCAGATTATCGTGGAAATGCGTGATGGCACGCTGCCAAAGTCCAGCGAAATGGTGCCTTTGCACTTTCCGGCAGGGCGGGTTCATCTTTTCGCAGCGGATGGCCGCCGGATTGACCCTCACTGAATTTTCCCAAAACTAACTCATGCGGCAACCGTCAACTCTGCGGCTCAGCAAAGCGCGGATCGCAGCTGATCTGCCATTGAGAATTTCCCCCAGAATTGATTAGAGTCCGGCCCTTGAGGACGGACGAATGAAGAAGCAGAGATTTACGAACCAATTTAACTACCAAGCGACATCAGTTTTCTCTGCATGACGATTTTGGGCATGAATGCCTCGTTTCTATGATTTGTAACGTTACGAATGCGCCATAGCAGCAAATCTTCAAGCGATTTCTTTGGCAGGCGCTGCCTTCCTTGCCTTGCGGAAAATGCCGACCTACAAGGAAGGAGGTAAGATGAGCAGAGGCGACATGACGGCAAAGGCAAGGCCCAACCTGCGGAGGCTTGCTGACGAGCTCGGTCTCTCGGTGACTACGGTGGCGCGGGCGCTCAAGGACGGGCCGGAGGTTCATCCTGACACTATCATGCGCGTCAAGATGGCGGCGGAGGCGGCCGGGTACGTTCCAAACTTACACGGGCGGGCGCTGCGTACTGGTTCGACTCGCAACCTGACCGCAATCCTGCCGATGGAAACGAGAGACCATCTCTCCGACATCGCCAAGCTTCCCCTGATGGAGGGAATGACGTTGGCGGCGAGGCAGCTCGCCTATACGCTAACTATCTTTTCGACCGCGCCTGAAGAGAGCCCACACGAGAGCCTCGATCAGGTTCTCCGCTCGGTCGCGGCCGACGGAGTCATTATCACTCGTATGCTGACAGAGGACCCTTGTATTCCCTACCTGCTTGAGCGAGGCGTTCCGTTCATCGCATTCGGGCGCAGCAATCTCGACCGGGACTACGCCTATGTCGACATCGACAATGAACGCATCGCCTATGAAGCGACGTCTCTCCTGATCGAACGCGGGCGCCGCCGCATCGCGCTTCAGTTGCTGATCCGCGAAGATCAATACAATTCCATGAGGCTGACGGGCTATTGCGCCGCAATCGAAGATCACGGGATAGTCCTCGACCCCGACCTGATCGGGCAGGAAGATTTCACCATGGATGCCAGTGAGCGGTGGATCGAGCGGCTGCTCGATATCGCCGATCCGCCGACCGGGATCGTCTGCGCTAACGAATTGGGCTTGTTAGGAGCGCTCAGGGCCTTGCACAAGCGCGGGCTCGCGGCCGGCATCGACGTCAGCATCGCGACCCGAGACAACACCCGAATTGCTCGCTATCTCTCTACACCGCTCGTGACCCATTCAGTGGACATGGTCAACGTCGGCCGCGCCTTGGTTGAGGGGTTGGTCCGCCAAATCGAACATCCTAATGCCCCACTGGCACAGGAAGTATTCGCCGGCGAAATGTCGGTGATCGACGACGAACAATAGCCGGATCTTGGGTTCGCTTCCCATCACATTGCAATGCGCCGCACGGGTATCAAAGGCCTCCAATTAGCGACATTTCGGCTACGAATATCTTTCGTTCAACAGGTGCATCCGGATGTTCGATCTGATTGACGAGGCCTTCAACTAGAGCCCGGCCAACGCTAACCATGTCAACCGTATGCGTCACAAGTGGAGCCCACAAGTGGCCCGCGATCCGAGTGTTGTCGCGCGTCGCGATGCTGAAGTCGTAGCTGGTCGTGAGCCCGCGACGACGCAGGGCACTAAGCGCTCCGAGCAGTCCCAATTCGTTGGCGCATACAAGTCCAGTTGGTGGATCTAACCTGTCGAACAGTCGCCCGACCCAGCGCTCACTGGCATCCATGGTGAAATCGTCATGCCCGATCAGGTCAGGGTCGAGCGTAAGTCCGTGATCTCGGAACGCTCGACAATAACCATCTAAGCGCATCGCGCTATATTGATCCTCTGGGATCAGCAATTGAAGCGCGATGCGCCGGCATCCACGGGCGATCAGGGCCGATGTCGCTTCATAGGCGATGCGTTCATTGTCGATATCGACATACGCGTATTCATGGTGGAGACGAGTTCGTCCAAAAGCGATGAATGGAACACGGCGCTCGAGCAAATAGGGTATTCGGGGATCTTCCGCTAGCATGCGCGTAATGATCACGCCATCCGACGCGCCGGAGTGGAGAACCAAGTCGAGGCTATCCTGTGGGCTTTCTTCCGGGGTGGTTGAAAAGACGGTCAGCGTGTAGCCACGTTCCCTCGCAGCAACAGTCATACCCTCCATCAGGGGAAGCTTTGCAATGTCGGCTAAATATTCCCGCGTTTCCATGGGCAGGATCGCTATTAAGTTGCGCGTCGAGCCTGTGCGCAACGCTCTTCCATGAAGATTCGGCACGTAGCCCGCTGCCTCGGCAGCCGCCTTGACTCGCCTAATAGTGTCTGGATGGACATCCTCCCGGTCTTTTAGCGCCCGCGACACGGTCGTCATTGAGAGGCCGAGTTCGTCCGCGAGCCACCGGAGGTTCGGCCTTCTCTTTTCCGTCATAGCAACCTCTGATCCTTCTCCAATTTTCTAGCCCTTGTAAGTCTATGCTTCAGTTTAGGCAAGGAAGCTCACTCTGAAACAAAACGCTTGACAGTCCAAAATATTTCCGCATCTTAACGTTAAGGTCAAAATCTTAACGTTAAGATTGATGTCAAAACGTTGTGTTTTGGGCGAAGGATGACGCTGAGACCGTCAAACAGAGGCGAACTGAGGAGAAAGCCCAATGATGCACATTTTTCGTTTTTCCATTGCGACGATAGCGCTTGTCGCTGCCCTCCCTGCGCTTGCGCAAGACGTGACCATCACCACGGCCGGTGGCGAATATGGCGACGCTATCAAGAAGGCGATGTGGGAGCCCGCGGCCAAAGAACTGGGACTTAACGTTCGGGAGGAAACTCAGAGCGATGGCCTTGCCGCACTCAAGATGCAAGTTACTTCCGGTGCGGTGACGACGGATGTCATCCATCTCGGATCTCCTGAAGGAGCGCAGGCTGCCGAACAGGGTCTGTTGGAGCCGCTTGACTACACCATCATCGACCCCAAATCGCTTCCGCCAGGTGCCGAGTCTAAGTTTTGCTTTCCGTTTAGCTCCTACGGTACTGTGATGGCCTGGAATACAAAGGCGATCGGCTCTAATCCGCCAGCCAGCTGGGCGGATTTCTGGAATGCTGAGAAATATCCCGGCAAGCGCGCGCTTCGTGCCAACGCGCAAGATCTGCTTGAAATCGCACTTCTCTCCGAGGGGGTCGTTCCGGCAGATATTTACAAGGAACTCAGCGCGCCCGGTGGCTTGGACCGGGCCATCGCACGCTTGGAGGCGCTCAAGCCCAATGTCGCGGTATGGTGGACGTCAGGCGCGCAATCTGCCCAGCTCCTAAAGGACGGTGAGGCAGACTTAGTCGTTACCTGGAACGGACGTGCAGAAAGCGTGAAGGCTGACGGCGGTCCCGCGGATTACAAGTTCCAGGGTTCGGTGATCGGCACGGACTGCCTGGCAGTCCCTAAGGGTGCGCAGAACCGCGAAGCAGCGATGAAGCTAATTGCGGCGATGACAAAGCCGGAACGTGAAGCCAAGCTCACTGACTTCGTCGCCTTCGGCCCCGTCAACCCGAAAGCCTACGAACTAGGTCTTATCTCGGACGAAAAGCTAAAGCAGCTCGCCACCGCACCGGGCAATGTCGATGGCTCAGTTTTCTCCAACGCGGAATGGTGGGTCAAGAACGGAGAGACGGCGCAGCGCGCTTTCGACGAGATGATGAGCCGTTGAGCCTTTGAGCCTTTGAGGAGTTAAAGATGTCGCCCGCCTCACTCCCAATTTCGATCACAGACCTCCGGAAATCCTACGGCAACTATGTCGCTCTTGACGATGTAACGTTGGATATCGCCGCAGGGGAGTTTCTCACACTGCTGGGTCCATCGGGGTCTGGCAAGACGACCCTGCTGATGGCGCTTGCGGGTTTTGTGAGGCCGGAAAGAGGCGCGCTGCTGGTCGGCGGGCGGGATGTGACCCGCCTGCCGCCCAACAAACGGGATATAGGCGTCGTATTCCAAAACTACGCTTTGTTTCCACATATGAGTGTCTGGGAAAACGTTGAGTACCCCTTGAGATTGCGGGGCGTTACCAAGGCGCAGGCACGCGAGCGGGCTGAGGCAGCCCTTCGCCGCATGGAACTGTCGGGTTTCGGAGCGCGTGATATCGCCGCGCTCTCCGGGGGGCAGAGACAGCGCGTCGCGCTCGCCCGCGCAATTGTCTTCGAACCGCGCGTTATGTTGATGGATGAACCGCTCTCGGCGCTCGACAAGAACCTGCGCGAACAAATGCAGTTCGAAATTCGGAAACTTCATGACGATCTCGGCGTCACGACGATTTACGTGACACATGACCAGCGCGAAGCGCTGACCATGTCGGATCGTATTGCAGTCATGAATGCCGGCCGCATTCAGCATATCGATGCCCCGCAAGAGATCTATCGGCGGCCGAAAAATCGCTTCGTTGCAAATTTCATGGGTGAGGCCAACATTTTTCCGGTCGCCACGCTCCAGGGTCCGGGCGCCGGCCGCCTGCCACGAGAAAAGCTCGCGATGATCCGCGCCGAGAACTTCGAGCTTGATCCGGCCAGTCTCGGAGATGATCGGGTCGAGGTGACCGGACGTCTCGTCTCAAAGGCATTCCGCGGTGAGAACTGGCTTTTGAACCTCGAGACGGTCGATGGACATCAGCTGATGCTGAGCATGACGGCGAACCGAGCCGCTGCTTGCGGCGATTTCAAGATCGGGGATGAGTTACGCGCTTATGCGTCTTGCACTCACGTCCACGTTTTAGAAGAGGCTCGCACCCAATGAGCGATCCGAGCCTTCTGCGCGAACAACGACGGGAACGCATGTTCTTTCTGAGCCTCGCCGCGCCGGCGATAATCCTTGTGGGCGTGGCGGCCATGGTCCCCATCCTCTGGATACTCCGTCAGTCCTTTCTGACGTTGGCGGGCGAGGCAACGCTTGGCAACTATGAAAAGATCCTCTCGAGCGGGCTCACTTGGTCGTCGCTCGTCGTGACCCTAGAACTGTCGCTGTCGACCCTCGCACTTTGTATGGTTCTAGGAATCCCCCTTGCGCTTGCGCTCGCCAGCGCAAGTCGACGCGTAGCAAACCTCGCGCTTATCCTGATCATGTTGCCCCTTTGGACCTCCATCCTTGTGCGGACTTACGGATGGCTCGTGCTGCTGAGGAAAGACGGACTGGTGAACACCACTCTGGCGTCGCTCGGACTGACTGATCAACCTTTGCCACTTGTATACAACTTTACCGGTGCGCTAATCGGCATGACGCATTACATGCTGCCTCTTTTCGTGCTGCCGGTCTACGCGGCGATGCGAGACATCGATGGCAACCTCGTCCGCGCCGCCGCAAGCCTGGGTGCCGGATTCTGGCGTTGCGTTGCGACCATCATATTGCGCCTCGCATTCAGCGGAATTGCGTCCGGCTCCATGATCGTCTTCATCTACACACTGGGCTTTTTTATTACGCCAGCGGTGCTTGGTGGTGGCAAGGTCAATCCCATCGCCATCCGCATAGAACGGACGTTGTCGACATTCCAGGATTGGGGAAGCGCGAGCGCCCTCGGAATGCTGCTTCTGATTATGGTCCTGATCGCCGGCTCCATGTTTTTCGCGATCCGCCGGCTTTCGGGCGAAAGGATCCGACATGCTTGACGCTTATCATGACAGCCGACTCTCTCGCGCGCTGATCTGGACTATTGCCAGCATCGTGCTCATGTTTCTCATGCTGCCGACATTGATCGTCGTGCCCCTCTCTTTTTCTGCATCCGACCTGCTGGAATTTCCGCCAAAGGAATGGTCGCTGCGGTGGTACGAGACCTTCTTTGCTTCGGCCGCCTGGATGGCGGCGCTCAAAACCAGTCTCATGCTGGGCGCACTTACCGCAGTGATCGCCGTTCCGGTCGCCTTCCTGGCCTCAATCGCCATCAACAGGTTAGGATTTCCATTAGCCGGCGGAGTTTATGCCTTTCTTCTCACACCATCTGTGACACCCGGCATCCTGCTCGCGATCGGGCTTTTCGTTGTGCTGGCAAAATTGGGTCTGATCGGATCTTTCATCGGCGTACTTGCAGGACATGTGACCCTCGCTATCCCGGTGGCCGTCGTGGTCCTGCTACCGGCGGTCAACCGCTTCGATTGGCAGCAAGCACAAGCAGCCCGCAGTCTGGGCGCGGCTTGGTCAGGCGTAATCGGCAGGATCATTGCGCCACAACTATCGCTAAGCCTCGTGGCCGCTGGACTCATGGCCTTTCTCAGCTCTCTTGACGAGGCGGTGATCTCCATCTTCGTCGCCAACGGACCGAACACGACACTGCCCAAACTGATGTTCATCTCCCTGAGAGATCAGATCGATCCCACAATCGCCGCTATCTCGACGCTCTGGACGCTCTTCGTGGGGGTGGTTGTCCTGACCCTCAATATGCGTACGACCAATGCCTGAATGTGAACCCCGAAATGCCTGACAAACTGAATATTGCTGCAATCCCGTCCGTCCGCACCGCGGTGATAACCGGTTCGGCCAACTGGGGCCTCGCTTTTCCCGAGGACGTTGGCATGCCTGGCGTCCGCGTGCTGGCGCGCGACCTTGTATTTGACACACCTTATGGCCGCTCCGAAAACTGGAAGCTGCTCGAGTTCGACTCCTCGTTGACTGCCGAAGGGCGGGCGAAGCAGGTTCTCTGCATGTATTCGCATGGAAACCCTCGCGACCACATAGACCATTCGTGTCATCGGCGCGCCTTCTGGGTCCTTATGCAAGCCGGAGTACGCCGCGTGCTGTCGTGTTCGACGATCGGTGCCGTCAACAAGGCCATTCAGCCTGGAGACATGGTGATCAACGCCGACATCATCGAAATGACGCAGACACCTTTCTCATTGCTGGAGGGTCGGCAACACTTCGATTGCTCAGGCAAGCAACTCGTTTGTGCCCGTTGCGCATCGCTGCTCGATCAAACCGCGCGCCTGCACTGGCCTGCCTCGCGCCGCATCCACGGCGTTGAACTCGGCCTTGTCGTCGCCCACGCGTATGGGCCGCGGCTGACAAGCCCTGCCGAGGCCATCGCATTTCGCTCTATGGGAGCCGACGTCGTCAATCATTCAATCGCGCCAGAGGCCACCCTATCTCGAGAAATCGGTGCGTGTTTCACGCCGTGCGCTTTCGTCACCGCAGGCTTCAACGACTACATGGATCGAAGTCGTGGGCAGCTTCTCCAAGACGATGTTCTACCAAGTTTGTCAATGATCGCTTCGCGTGTTGCCTTGGAGACCATTGCTCATTTTCCTGAGGACGAAGACTGCGCCTGCCACGCGCTGAAGTCGCCTCAGCCGGAGGATCGTTACGTCCGTTTCTGACTAAAGGCAATTTGGATTCACCAATGGCAGGAAGATGCAAGTGGGGCGGCAGACTGCAGAAATATCTGTCGGCGACCGTTGATGGTTGCTGGGCTTCGGGTTTGTGAAGCGCCTGTCGCAAGGAAGATGATTCTGAATTGAAACGAGGGAGATAAGCTATTGTCTAAGTCGCAGCCCAAGATTGCAATTATCGGTGCCGGACTAGGAGGGGCTGCGGCTGGAGCGTTGCTGCAACGCGCGGGCTTTCAGGTTGATATTTTTGAGCAAGCGCCACTGTTCGCGAGAATTGGTGCCGGGATTCATATGGGTCCTAATATACTCAAAATATTTGAGAGGATCGGTATCGCCGAGAGCCTAGAGAAGATCAGCAGCAAGCCTACACACTGGTTCAGTCGAGATGGTCATACGGGGGAATACCTTTCACGAATTCCTTTGACTGGGTACGGCGCGACCTACTGCACGGTTCATCGCGGCGACCTGCATGCACTTCAGATATCGGCGATCGAGCCAGGAACGCTTCACTTCGCAAAGCGCCTGATGGCTCTAGAGGACTCCGGGAGTGGCGTAGCGTTGCAATTCGAGGACGGGACCCGTGCGACTGCCGATATTGTTGTTGGGGCCGATGGCATCAATTCTAGGGTCCGTGAAGTACTGCTAGGACCGGAAAAGCCACACTATAGCGGGTGGGTAGCGCATCGCGCGCTGATATCCGGCGAAAAACTGAGGAAATACAATCTGGAATTTGAAGACTGTGTGAAGTGGTGGGGCCCAGACCGCCACATGATGGTGTACTATTCAACTGCCGACCGCGATGAATACTATTATGTCACAGGTGTTCCCCACCCTGCATGGGAGTTTGATGGCGCCTTCACGGATAGCTCCCGTGAAGAAATGGCTGCTACGTTTGAGGGTTACCACCCGGTCATTCAAGCGCTCATTGAAAGCACAGATACGGTCACCAAATGGCCCTTGTTCAACCGCCATCCGTTACCTCTTTGGAGCGAGGGCCGGCTCGTATTGCTCGGCGACGCGTGCCATCCAATGAAGCCGCACATGGCACAAGGTGCAGCGATGGCCATTGAGGATGCAGCAGTTCTCACTCGCTGCCTTGAGAAGACTGGAATTCATGAATACCGCGCAGCGTTCTCGCTCTACGAATCTGTGAGGCGCGCACGCGCTACGACCGTTCAATCCGTGTCGAATGCCAATACGTTTCTTCGCCACCAGGAAGATGCGTCTTGGGTTTACGGATACGACGTCTATGCGGAGACTATGAAAGCGGAGTCGGCCTAATGTCGTCACGTTTTCTTTACGGCGCAAATGTTCCAGCCAACGGAATCCGACAACATTATCTTCGGTATGGAGGTGAAGGTAATCCCGTCATCGTTATCCCGGGCATCACCAGTCCTGCAATAACATGGGGTTTCGTCGCAGAGCGCCTTTCTAAAGATCACGATGTTTTCGTCCTTGACGTACGAGGCCGAGGGCTGTCGTCCAGTGGACCAGAGCTGGCATATGATCTCGATTCAATGGCTGAAGATGTCTGTGCATTCGCGAAAGCGCTTCGACTAGATCGTCCACGATTGTTGGGCCACTCGATGGGAGCGCGGGTCGCCATCCGTGCCGGCAGAGATAGTTCCGATTTCTCTCGCATTGCGCTGGTTGATCCTCCGGTCTCCGGTCCTGGCAGACGACCGTATCCGAGCAAACTTTCCTGGTACGTGGACTCGATCCGGATGGCACAGCGCGGGATGGACGCGGAGGCTATGCGCGCGTTTTGCCCGACCTGGTCTGACGAGCAACTTAGTTTGCGGGCGGAATGGCTGCATACGTGCTTTGAACCTGCAATCGTCGCCGCCTATCACGGATTTCACGACGACGATATCTTCCCCGATCTTCCAAAGCTTGTCGCGCCCGTGAGGTTGATTGTGGCCGGAAAGGGCGGCGTAATCGAGCCGGAAGAGCTATTCTTGATCCACGAGCTCAATGCGGCAATCGAGATCGTCAAAGTTCCGAATGCTGGGCACATGATTCCTTGGGATGACTGCGACGGATTCTTCAATTCATTGGGAAATTTTTTCGCCTGATAAATACGCCGGAACGCTTTCCAGGCGAAAATCACACGCGCTGGGCTCTTGGATGGAAGGAAACGCCGATGACCAAATTATATCGCGTCGGGCAAATAGTACCGAGTTCCAATACGACGATGGAGACCGAAATCCCTGCCATGCTCGCGTTGCGTCAAACGATCAGGCCCGAACGTTTTACTTTCCACTCGAGCCGCATGCGGATGAAAACGGTCCAGAAGGAAGAGCTGGCGGCTATGGATGCCGAATCTGATCGCTGCGCCATCGAGCTGTCGGATGCTCGCGTGGATGTCCTTGGATATGCCTGCCTCGTCGCAATCATGGCAATGGGTTTGGGATACCATAGAAAGTCTGAGGAGCGGCTCAAAAATCGCACTATCGAAAACGGCGAAAACATCCCTGTAGTGACTAGCGCAGGGGCCCTGATCGAGGGACTTAAGGTCATGAAGGCGCGCCGCCTGGCCGTTGTCGCTCCGTATATGAGGCCACTCACCGAGTTGGTAGTGAATTACATCCGCGAAGAAGGGTTTGACGTGCACGACTGGCGTGCGCTCGAAATCCCCGATAACCTGGATGTCGCACGCCACAATCCCGAAAACCTGCCAGAAATCGTGCAGTCCATGGATTTGACCGGGATTGACGTAATCGTGCTTTCAGCTTGCGTCCAGATGCCGTCACTTCCAGTGATTTCGAAGGTTGAAGCGCTCACAGGAAAACCCGTCGTAACCGCTGCAGTTGCGACGACCTACTGCATGTTGAAAACGCTTGGCCTCGAACCAATCGTACCGGGTGCCGGCGCTCTGCTGTCCGGCGCGTACTGAGGACCCGACGATGGACCTCATTAGCAACTATCAAGGGGTCTGGGGCGGCCGGACAGGCTTCGGGCGGCAACCTGCTGTCGTCGCTGTCGATTTCCTGAAAGCATACACTACGCCAGGCGCAGCGCTTTACGCGCCTGGGGTCGTCGATGCAGTGAGTGCGACGCCGGCATTGCTCAGCGCTGCTCGAGAAAACGGAATCCCCGTCATTCATACCCGGATCCTGTATTTTGCTGAGAACTGTGCCGATGGTGGCGCATGGGTGAAAAAAGCACCTGTGATGAAGGCGATGGTCTTGGGGAACGAACTCGCTGAGTTTTGCGAGGAGGTGCTGCCAGCTCACGGCGAACTCGTCATCGTAAAGCAATACGCGAGCGCATTCTTCGGCACCACCTTGTCGTCATACCTTCGCGCGTTTGGGGTCGACACCGTCGTTCTCGCTGGATGCTCAACCAGTGGATGCATACGCGCAACGGCAGTTGACGCTGTACAGCACGGGTTTCAGACCATCGTGGTGCGCGATTGCGTCGGAGACCGCCACCCCGAACCCCACCAGGCAAACCTCTTCGATATCGATAGCAAATATGGTGACGTCGTTTCAGTTGAGGAAGCGATTTCAGCCTTCGCGGCAGTGGGCGGGGAGGGGAGGGGTTTAATCGCTGAATAACAGGGCGATCACCTCAAGGCGTCCGACATCTAACAGTCAAGTGAATTCGAGAGTCACTCAGGAGGGTTCCAGCATGGACCACACTAGCTTCACAGAAATATGCCTGCATCAACTAAAGATGTCGGGTGTGCGGGAGGGCGAAAAACTTATCGTCCTCACCCAAGGAAACGAGCGGCTCGACTACGCCGATGCTTTTCTGGCGGCCGGTCAGCGCCTGGGTGCGAAGATGTATCATATGCGCTTGCCTGCTCCCCTGCCGACAGGCGGCTGGAACGTCGGTCTGACGGGACTTGCGGCGATGCCCGAAGCGGTCGAGGCACTCAAAAACTGCGATATGTTGATTGACTGCATCTTCCTGCTTTTCTCGCCGGAGCAGATGGCGATCCAAGCCGCCGGTACCCGAATACTGACCGCAGTCGAACCACCGGAACTCCTGGCCCGATTGCGTCCTTACCAGGAGTTGCGTGAGAAGGTTGAAATTGCTGGAGAAATTCTGGGCAGGGCCAAAGTCATGCGGATCACATCTCCTCATGGGACCGACGTCACATACAAGCTCAATACGTATCCCGCGGTGACCGAATATGCGTGCACGGATGAGCCTGGCCGATGGGACCACTGGCCCTCCGGCTTCGTCTTTACGGGCGGAGATGACGACGGAGTCGACGGGCAGATCGTCGTTTCATCAGGCGACATTCTTCTTCCACACAATATCTATGTTCGCGATCCAATTACCTACACGATCAAGAATGGCTGGATACAGGACATTAGAGGTGGCCTCGATGCTGACCTTGTTAAAGGCTACATGGAAAGCTTCAATGACCCACGTGGCTTGGGTATGAGTCACGTCGGTTGGGGCATGAACCCCCAGGCAAAATGGCATCGGATGGTGCCTGGCGAATTCCCCGGCGGAATGGGCATGGAGCCGCGAAGTTTCTACGGAAACGTCATGTTTTCGACAGGCCCGAATAACGAGCTGGGCGGTCCGAACGACACTGCATGCCATTTGGATATCCCGATGCGCAACTGCTCGCTGTACTTGGATGATGAGCCGGTCGTCATCAATGGCGATATTGTTGTCAAAGAAATTCAACTCGCTCGCGCATGAAGTCCGGCATTCCAAGCGGGGGCAGGCACATGGCGTCGCCTTGGGTCTCGCACTTAACGAGGTTTCGCGCCGCGCCGACAACAGGAGAGGTCGTGAGCATCTTTGAGCTTCTTCAAATCGCACACGTACCGTTCGTTGTCGACCGGTGTTTTCTGAGCGGCTGGGGGTGACATGTGGTCGTCGTTTCGGTCGAAATCCATGTCAATGGCGAACAACACAAGATCGAAGCCGATCTCAAGACGCCGCTCCTCTATGTCTTGCGAAACGACCTTGCGTTGAATGGGCCGAAATACGGGTGCGGACTCGGCGAATGCGGAGCGTGTGCAGTACTCGTTGACGGACGGGCGGTTCGCTCCTGCACGATTCCGATTGCCGCGGTCGGAAGGCGCCATATCGTCACCTTAGAAGGGCTTGCCCGCGGCGATGAACTCCACCCAGTTCAGCGTGCTTTTGTGGAAGAGGCGGCCGCCCAGTGCGGCTACTGCCTGAACGGTATGATCATCGCCACCGTGGCGCTCGTAGCACGAAAGTCAGATGCGAACGAAAGCGATATCCGTCAAGCCCTGCGTCATCATCTCTGCAGATGTGGGACGCATGTGGAAATACTGGCAGCCGTGCGGCGGTCTCTTCAAAACACGCGAGCCGAACACCTGGCAAGAGTGCCGGACGAGGAGGCGGGGGAACAGGAATGACTGGGGATGGCGAGGACAATGCTAGGGCGGAAACACCCTCAACGGGTGGGCTTACGGTCTGCTCACCAGACGCGGACCGGCGCATCTACATTCATATAGATGGTGCAGGCCTGGTCAGGGCGTTCAACGGTCACGTGGACCTCGGAACTGGCATCCGCACCGCTCTTGCCCAGATCGTGGCCGAGGAACTCGATATCCCCTTCGAGCGTATTGAGATGGTCCTCGGCAACACCCGAACTGGTCCGGACCAGGGAGCGACAATCGCCAGCGAAACCATCCAGGTAACAGCGATTACTCTCCGACAGGCATGCGCGACGGCCAGGGCGTATCTTTTGGCCAAGGCCGCTGCACATTTCAAAACATCAACCGGGAAGTTCATCATTGAAGATGGCGTCGTCCGCGCCGGGGTCGAGGGAAACTTTGGCATTGGCATAGGCGACCTTATCGGCGGCGAGGACATCCAACTTGAGATCGATCCAAAGGCGCCCGTTAAGTTGGCCTCTTCTTATCGCATCGTCGGCACGTCGCGCCCGCGGGTTGATATTCCCGCCAAAGCGACTGGTAAATGGAACTTTGTGCACGATGTCCGCCTGCCGGGCATGCTGCACGGCCGCGTCGTTCGCCCGCCCTATGCGGGATTCGATCATGGAGATCATGTTGGCAATAGTCTCATTGCGGTCGACGAGAACTCGGTTTCGCACATCGAAGGCGTCGTCGCCGTCGTAGTGATCGGCGACTTCATCGGTGTCGTCGCCACGCGCGAGGAGAATGCGGCTGAAGCTGCGAAATGTCTGAACGTCGTTTGGCGTGCCCCACCGCCGCAACCCGACCTGAACGCACCTGAGGATGCCCTTCGTGCCAATCCTTCGACGCCGCGCAAGCTGGTGGACAAGGGTAACGTTGATCTTGCACTGGCAGCAAGCGCCACACCTATCGAGCGCACTTATGTCTGGCCCTATCAGATGCACGGTTCGATTGGTCCGTCTTGTGCAGTTGCGGACTACGGAGAAAAGGCGTTGACGGTCTGGTCTGGCACACAGAACCCATTCCCGATGCGCCGCGACCTAGCCTTTCTTCTAGACATGCCTGAAGAGCTGGTTTTTGTCGAACGCTTGGAAGCGGCTGGGTGTTATGGACGCAATTGCGCCGATGATGTCACCGCCGACGCCGCCCTCCTATCGCGCGCCGTCAATGCCCCGGTCCGTGTCCAACTAACCCGCGAGCAGGAACATGCCTGGGAACCCAAGGGTGCTGCTCAAATCATGGACATTCGTGGAGGCCTCGACCTGGAAGGTGGCCCTGCGGCCTACGATTTCGAGACGCGATATCCCTCTAATCTCGCGCCGACCCTGCCTTTGATTCTCACAGGGAAGCTGCCGCCAGTTGCCGATATCACGCAGATGGGTGACCGCACAGCGATTCCGCCTTATGCTTACAGTAGTCTTCGGGTGACCGTTCACGATATGCCGCCAATCGCGCGCGCTTCCTGGTTTAGAGGCGTCTCTGCGATGCCCAACACGTTTGCGCATGAATCCTACATGGACGAGCTCGCCGTTGCGGCGGGGGTCGATCCGATAGAATACCGGTTGCGCTACCTGCATGATCCTCGCGCTCTCGACCTCGTGCGGGCTGTGGCTGAGCGGGCGAAGTGGATCCCGCACACTTCCCATGGCAGCCTGGGGGGCGAAGGTGACCTACTCTACGGGCGCGGTTTTGCTTATGCAGTCTACGTTCATGGCCATTTTCCGGGCAAAGCGGCCGCCTGGGCCGCATGGGTGGCCGACGTTGCGGTCAACAAGAAAACGGGCGAGATTGTTGTTACCAAGGTCACGTGTGGTCAGGACGCTGGCCTAATGATCAACCCCGATGGTGTTCGCCACCAGATACACGGCAACGTCATCCAGTCGACCAGCCGCGTGCTGAAGGAGAAAGTCGAATTCTCCTCCACCGCTGTGACGTCGAAGGAGTGGGGCGGCTATCCCCTGATTACCTTTCCCGAGGTGCCGGAAATCGACGTGTTGATGGTCTCGCGGCCGGACGAACCGCCGCTCGGAGCCGGCGAGTCGGCCTCGGTGCCTTCTGCGGCCGCTATCGCCAACGCTGTCTACGACGCCACAGGTGTGCGCTTTCGTGAACTGCCGTTCACGCCGGAGACAATAGCGACCGGACTTAGGGCCGGCCCGTCACACTCGCCGGAACCTATGCGACACAGAAGACGATGGTGGAACATCGGCCTATCGATTGCAGGGGCGACGGCAGCATTTTCTGGGTTGGTGACGCTAGCTTCGCCGTGGCGACCAGCCATCTCCACCATCGAGCGGCCAGCCGCCAATGTCTTTAGCGAATCTACGATCCAGAGAGGGCGTCTCGCGGCAGCGGCGGGTGCGTGCAACGTGTGTCATGCCAGTGACCTCGGAACACCCTTTGCGGGCGGCCGCCGGTTTCAAACGCCCTTTGGCACAGTTTACGCGACGAATATCACGCCTGATGTTGAAGACGGTATTGGCGGATGGTCCTATCCGGCTTTCGAGCGCGCCATGCGTGAAGGCGTCAGTCGCGATGGCCACCACCTTTATCCTGCCCATCCCTATACATCTTTCGCGGGGGCGGAGGATGCTGACCTTCAGGCGCTTTATGCCTACCTAATGTCTCAGTCACCAGTCGCTTCGCGCGTGCCAGAGACCAAGCTGAAATTCCCTTTTAGTATTCGAGCGATGATGGCCGGTTGGAACGCTCTGTTTCTCAACACGAAGCCTTTCCAGTATGACGCCACTCATGACGCGCGATGGAACCGCGGGGCCTATCTCATTGAAACCCTCGGTCACTGTTCGGCTTGCCACACCGACCGCAATCTACTCGGTGCGGAGAGGAGCGGCACCGCGCGTCTTTCCGGAGGGTATGCGGATGGATGGGAAGCCCCGGCGCTCAACAGCTTTGCGAAAAGTCCGGTGAAATGGAGTGAGGACGCCTTCTACGATTACCTGCGCACGGGACATTCACGCTATCACAGCAGTGCAGCAGGCCCAATGGCGCAAGTGGTCGAGGTAATGCAGGCGCTACCCGACAGCGACATCAGTGCCATGGCGAGTTACCTCTCCAGCCTGAACATGGGGGTTGACCCAGCTACGGAGGAGGTGGAACGCGAGCTGGTGGTCGCGGCAAGCAAGGCGGCTAACGCCGAGGCATCTAAGATCTCGCCGCGAGGAGAGCGGATTTTCGATGGTGCTTGCGCTTCCTGTCATGGCGACGACGACGTGCTTTCGTCTCTGGCGTTGAACAGCAATCTCCACTCCGATACTCCGGACAACCTGTTACAGGCGCTGATGAATGGGATTGAGGCGCCTGCGATCCTCGCGGAGACGAGCGGACGCGAAGCTCCAGAAATCATGTCCATGCCATCTTTTAGGGATATTTTTCAAGATGACCAGCTAGAAGATCTGGCCGCATATACCCGGGCACGTTTCGCTCCAAGGAAGCCGGCATGGGACAACGTTCGAGCGGCTCTAAGGCGTGTTCGCGATACAACCCATTGAAGATCGCAGATCAATGCCATGGGTGTTGTCACGTTAAGTTGCCCAGGCTGAGAAAGACCAGCGGGTCGCGGAATTTCAGGCAATACGGGCCGCAATATTCCAGGCATCGAAAGCTTCGAGCCGATGGTAGCGGATTGTTTGTGCGCCGCGTCGGCGGGATGAAACTGAAAAACAATTGCGGGTCGCTGAGTGCATGGAGACGAACCGTTGGAGCGCTCCTGGCGATCGGTGGCCTTGCATGGTTCGTTCCCGTTTTCGGAACGGCAGATGGCTGTTCTCGGCCCGATTGTTGAGGCCCTTGTGCGACCAATGGTCGAGGCTTGGTGCCACGTCCGCCTTTGCCGCGCTGTAGGAGCGGAGTTTATCGGTTATGATTCGTTTGGGAGCAAATCCATAGCGCTTCATCAGCGCCACCAACACGCGCTTTGCCGCCCTTTTATCACGTCGCTTCTGCAAGATTTCTTCGAGAACTGTGCCGTACTGATCGACTGCGCGCCAGAGCCAGAATTTCTCTCCAGCGCATTTCACTGCGACTTCGTCCAGATACCAAATATCGCCGGGGCGCGTCTGCCGCCGCCTGAGGTTGCGTGCGATCTGGGGTCCGAACTTGGCGATCCAACGGCGGACCGTCTCATATGACACGTCGATACCACGCTCGAGCAGCAATTCTTCGACTTCGCGCAGACTCAAATTGAACCGCAGATAAAGCCAGACCGAGTGAGCAACGACCTGTGGTGGAAAACGGTGACGCTTGAAACTGATACCTGGTGTCTGCATCACCGAAATCTAAGCCCAACCCGAGACGTAGGCAATCGCATGCAGGTTAACGTGACAACACCTATATCGGCTATGGCTGTCATCCGGATCGCCGGGAAGGCCGCGCCGCGTTTCGATCGGCGCCTCGCCTCGGGCGAGGATCGCGACACCGTTCCAGGATTTCTGGCCGTGCCAGATGGCGCCATAGCCCGCCTTCTCAAGTTCCCGCTCCGGAAACTTTGTGTCCGGCGCCTTGAGTTCCTGCAGACAGACGACGTCCGGCTCGGCCTGCTCGAGCCATCGAAGCAGGATGTTCAGTCGGCCGTTGATGCCGTTGACGTTGAAGGTCGCGATCTTCACGGTCGACGTCAGTGCTTGCGGTCGCCCTTATTGCCCTGGCCCGGCTTGGCGTCAGTCTTTGCGTCCCGCCGTGCATCGGCCGAAAGCGATCGGGAGACATCGACGCTTTTCTTGAACTTGCCTTCGTCGTCACGCTGGTCATAGCGCTTATCATTTCCGGTATCGATCATCTCACGCTTGGTCATGATGGACTCCAATTGTTTGGCGAAGACTTCAACGCGGTTGATCGCCGAAAGATGCATGCCGAGACCTGGATGCCGAGGCGACCCTACTTTGCGTCCGGTTTGTTCACGATCAGACTCTTGGCTGTTCCGTTACATGCAAGGACCGCGATAGAGATGTGGATATGCGGATGTCGGAATAGATCGAGCAGCGACATGGCCGATGCTGGCAGGTATTGAATTGCATGGCATTACAGTTCGACATGTTTTCAGAGGACGAGCGCGAGACGGGGCGCAAGCGCGGCCGCAGCATGCCATCGACACGCCCGCCGTCGCGAGAGCTGACCGAAGTCGATATGGTGCGGCATCTCCAGGACACAGGCCGATACCGCATTCTGAGAAAGCTTGAGCCGAGAACCGTAGCCGAGGTCGTTCGCCCGGAGTTCCCGTTGCGCGGTGTGATCCTGGACACCGAGACCACCGGTCTCGATCATCGCAAGGACGAAATCATCGAGATCGGTGCGATTGCCTTCACGTTCGATGCAGCCGGCAACATTGGCGATGTCACGGGTCTTTATGGCGGCCTGCAGCAGCCCGGCATTCCGATACCCGTCGAGATCACGAAGCTCACCGGCATTACCGATGAGACGGTGGCGGGGCAGGTCATCGACACCGCAGCGCTACGAGACCTCATCGAACCCGCCGATCTGATCATCGCCCATAATGCCGGCTTCGATCGGCCATTCTGCGAAGCCTTCTCACCAATCTTCGCCAACAAAGCCTGGGCTTGCTCGAATTCAGAAATCCAATGGTCCTCTCGTGGTTATGAAGGCACGAAGCTCGGATATCTCATCGGACAGGCGGGCTATTTCCACGATGGTCATCGCGCCGTGGACGATTGCTTTGCGCTGCTCGAAGTTCTGGCGCGTGAGGCCGAGGGCATTCCCAAGACAGCATTTGCCGAACTCTACCAGGCCAGCCAGCGATCGCGGGTTCGCATCTTCGCCGAAAACAGTCCCTTCGACATGAAGGACCTTCTCAAGGCGAGGGGTTACCGGTGGTCTGACGGCAGCGACGGCCGCCCCAAATCCTGGTGGGTTGAACTGGCCGAGGAAGTGCTGGACGACGAACTGCACTATCTCCGCACGGAGATCTATCGCTGGCCGGATGCCGATCCGCCGATCCGCAGGCTGACAGCATTCGATCGCTTCAAGGCTTGAGGTTCGCTCAATCTTCGGAGGGGTCGAGAGCTGCTGGTTCCAACTCGCCGCCCAATATGACCGCCTGCAAACCCTCATGGGCCGCTTCGACGGCCAAGCGCTCCAGAAGCTCCATACTATCGCCGACCTCAAACGGAAATCCAGCTTCCATCGCCGCGACGATCAGCGTGGCACGCGCGCCCTCCATCGAGCCTTTGGCTTCGACGAAGGCTGAGCAAGCGGCATGAGCTCGCAAGTACGACGGTGCGTCCTGGTCAGGAAAGAGGTCCTCAAGGCAAGCAAGCGCCTGCTCGCCGGTCTCGATGTAAGTCCATCCGCCGTCGATCATAAGACAAACGGTCTGGTCGAACTTTAGCCGAGACACTTCGATTTCGGCGACGGGATCAATTGAATGTTCGTTCATTTGCAGTGGCTGCTGGTATTTCACTCGTGCTTCAGAGCTGTTTCGTTACGTCCGCATATTCTGCAGTGTCGACCTGGCACAACGCAACATATGTTTGTCTCGACGCGCACCTTAATGCGACGGCCTCCTGCACGCAGCCGGTCCGGCACTTCACCTAAACCATTTGCTCTATCTTTGTTCCAGCGATGGTTTCCCACCCCGATTGTGCAGGCGATGAGGCGCGTCATGTCCAGACTTTCGCAAACACCCAGCTAATTGGTGAGATCGCAGATTATTTCGACGTGGAAGATGTGACGCCAATCCCGGTTCCGAGTGAAACGGTTGAGGGCACCCAGCGTCTAATCGTCGTGGAGAGACGGCAAGCGCCTGCTGAAGTCGCTGCCTTGGGGATTTCCGCGGCACACCCGGGAAATGCGCCTCAACGGTCAACGAGCCTTCTCTGCAGCCGACCGGGTTGTTCCCGTGGAAACAGAAGTGCGCCTTTGTGCGTGCAAAAACAGGATCACCGGATGAGAGAAGACATCCACTGAAACGAAGAACTGAACGGCACTTCAACCCAACACCTTAGAGGACAACAATCATGAAAAAGTTCATCATCGCAGCCTCCGCCGCCCTCGTCGCCACCGTTTCCATGGCCGCCACCGCTGAAGCCGGCTGGAAGTGGAAGCACAAGCATCACAATCACGGCTGGAAGCGTCATCACTGGGGCGTGGTCGTCGTCTCCCCGCGCTACGACGACGATTACTGCTTCGTCAAGAAGGTCAAGCGTTACGACGATTGGGGCAATGTCTACGTCAAGCGCGTTCGCGTTTGCGGCTGATCTTGATCTGACCCGGACCACGGCCCCTTGATCCTCCCCTGCTCGGAGCGGCCTATCCGGAACCACGATCGAAATTGAACTCCCAGGCAGACCCGGCGCCCTCAGTGATTGCCCCTTAGGGGCAATTCACGACAGCGCCGGGTTTGCTTGTTGGATAGCTCCCGACTGAGGAAAATGGCCGAGGTCAATCACTGGTCTCGGAGCACTTCAAAAACGCCCGCATTCACGTCAATTCGAAAGCAACGCCGAACTGATGACCTTCGTCCTGGACAAAAATGAGCTCGCGCCTGAGTTCAAGAAACGTATCGCGATCGCCCGAACTGAAGATCTTGTGCCACTCGCGGGTCCGATGCGGAAGAAGGTGCACTTCGCAGCCCAACTCCCATTCCTATTGGAGGAACTGGAACGGCGCGGCCATCCTGTGCTGGAGACAGAGGTGCATGACCCGCATGGCATGGCCCGGGCATTCCTTATCTTCATAGTCGGATTGGCTCTGATGATGCTCTTTTTCGACGGGCATCTTTGGCTTCGCGATATGATCTATAGCGACTTCGCAAAACTGATGAATGCGGTAGGGACGTAGCGCCGTACGAAGATCGGACCGACGCGTTACGACGTGATTTCTAAAGTCGGGTTAGTGGAACGCCCGTGAATGGCTCAAGACCGGCGGCCAGCGCTGCAACAAGTTCGAAACGTCGCGCCGGCCGCGACCCAAAGAGTTTTCCCCCCTTTCCTCAGTCAGGAACCACGCTGCTTCGGCGACACCCGTTCGCGGCAGACCCGTTACTCCCATTAATGCACTTAGGCCGATCGGCTTTCGATCACCGTAGAGTTTCCAATTGCCGCCATAAGTGCCACCTGCTTTAGGCGGGAGGCGGGTGTTTCCTCCTCAAACAGATTCGCCATGATCTGATTGATGATCAAGGCCAGAAGGACTTGTTCAAAGCCGGTGGTTTCATTTGATCGTGCCTGATGAATTGAGATTGGTGCAGGGTAGGGCGTCCTTAAAATCGGATGTCGGCGCAATAGGCGAGCTTTGCGGCGGCAATCGGCCATTGTCGCGCGAGGATCAACCATCAGCGTAGCACCGGGGTCACTCGGTGGTCGGCCCACGCAGGTAATGTTGACTTCGTCATTCCCTCGGACGACAAGAATTGTTGCCTGCAGAGGGAGATAACTGATGGCCGACGAGAACACTACGAATTCCAATACTGACGCTGCCGTGACGGACGCACCGGCAACGAAGAGGAAGTACGCACCGCGTCGTCCGAAGGCCGCGGTCGACATGATGGGAGGCATGACCGTCGCGAAACCGCCGAGTGGCCGCCGGAAGCGTAGCGAGCAGGTCGCAGACGCGACGGTGCTGCTTTCCGAAACGCCAGTTGCAGGCAAGCGCAGGGCGAAGGGCATTATCAAGGAAGTTGGACGAAAGAGGCGGTCAAAGCCCGCCGAGCAACCGGTGACGACGCCCGTCGCGGCAATGGACGAGATGGCGGACCTTATTCAGCTCGAGGAAGAGAACAAGAGGCTCCGCAAAACCCTGGCAGAAAAGCTGCGTGCGGAAAATGCGGATCTGCGCAAGCGGCTCGGGCTCGATTGATCGCCGATCGATCAATAGCGAGACGGTTGTTACGTCGGCCTCAACCACTACATTGTCGGAACGGCAAACATTCGCCGGGCTCGCATCGAGCCCGCTCCGAAGGTGCGACAACGTCATGGTCCGGTTTGCCCGAGGTTGAAGCGCTATGAAATCACCATGGAAATTCCTTGCTCAATTCATACCGCAGCGACGGTCGGCAGAACCGCTCGCGAGTTCGATCGGGCATGACCCCGACACTGAGAGAAGCCAAAGTGGAGCGCAACAATCGTCGGGCGTTCCGTTGGACGCAATGGAAGCGTCTCGTGGATCTGAGCTCGATGAAAGCCGACCGTCGGAATTGAAGACACCGACCTCAAGTCAAGATGAACACGATGTCGCTGTCCCGCCGGCAGTCGTGGTGCCTGATGATGCCGAAGCGTCGCATTCTCCAGCGCGTGGCAAGCCTATCCAGTCGACCGCTCGGTCACATGCGCTTCAGATGGAAAGAGAGCCGAACAAGAAGTCCCCGCAAACACCATTGACGAACAAACTCGAACGCGCGAAGAGCACCGACGTGGCTGCACAGAGCGCTGCCGTTGCAAATAGGGATCGAGCCGCACGAGCCTCGTCCTCCCGAGACGCCTTCCTCGATGAGGTGGGAAGCCTGGACGAGGACATCAAGCAACTGCGAATTCAATTGGCTCGCAAGCTGCATTTGCAGAATGTTCAGCTTAAGAAGATGCTTGAACGATTCGACGTCTCATAACACCGCCAAGCAATCGCATGGACTGAATAAATATGAAAACACAGCAGCGAAAGTTCATTGTCGAACGCAAAGCGGGGCGCCGGCGTCTAACGATGCAGCCGGCCTCCATTTGGGGGGACACTGATCTCAAGGCAATTGTGCGTAAGGCGGAAGCCGACGCACCGCATTTGTTCGAACCCAACATGGTGGCGGAAACAATTGGGCACGATAGGGAGCTGCACACGGATACAGCGTCCGAAACTCACCTGAACGACAAGACAGGCACCGGCGACCCGAAGCTGATTGTGGCATTGCCGATTGAGGCGGAGCAGAACGCTCCATCTCATCAAGGTGATGATCTGACTTTGAATGCCGCCGCACAATTGAAGCCGGACACGCCCGGTCGGCGATCTCCAAGAATGGCGAAGCGTCGACGCCTGGGCCAAGCGGAAGGCACAAACATAGCACCCACGGTGCGCCCAACTGTCGCTAAGGCCGAGGTGCCTGCTGATGAGTTGATCGCGCTTGACGAAGAGAATCGGCGACTGAAGGGCTTACTGGCGGGACATTTTCGCGAGCAGAACATGCATCTTCGAAAAATGCTTGCGCGATTTAATTTCAGTTGAACATCGTGTGGATCGATCCTCCAACCCGCATAGCGGCGGACCGATTAAGCTCTCCCACATAAAGATGCGCGAATGATTGAAGGCAGGCTCGTTTTTCGATCGCAACGCAGTCTTTGGCGCGATCCTGCTTGCGACCGGTATCGATGATCGGCGTGCAAAGTCGTTCATCGCCCGCCTTTCAGCCGCTTTCTCTTGCTCTACTGGGTAAAGTCTCTCCCAAGACGGCAAGTCGCGATGAATTCTTGTATCGTTGGGTCTGCAGTCGACTCCCCTCAAGGCTATGATGGCGCGGTCTCTCCAGTTCCAATGCCATCTTCCCCAACCAGCGACCAAACTAGCTCGACTTGCGACCGTCGTTGGGCGGCGCCCCGACGGGCAGCGACGGCACGAAGACGCTGGCGATGACGGTAAGACCTGCAAACAGGACCATCGCGGAGAATGTGAGGTGAAGCGAATCCTGTAGCGCTGCCCTGATTGGCGCGACCGTCGCCGCGATCTCGGTCGTTCTGTTCAGCAGATCTTGCAACTGCCCGGCGGTGACCGAATTGCCTCCGGTGGAATGAAGGAGGCCGTAATTCAGGACTGCGCCAAAGAGTGAGGCGCCGAGCGTGCTGCCAAGGTTACGCGAGAAAATGTTGGACGCAGTGGCGCTACCGCGCTCGGTCGCGCCTGCGGAGGCCTGGATCAGCATCAATGCGGAAATGCTCGTGAGGCCCATCCCGACGCCGACGATCAACGAGCCCGTCGCCGCGACCCATGGGCTGCTTGAGGGCGACAGCAGGAGGAGAAAGCTGGAGCCAAGCGGTACGAATACGCTGCCTGTTATCATCAAGGGTCTAATGCCGGTCCTGTGGAAACTTCTCGCGGCAAAGGTCGCGGCGGCTGGCCAACCGAGCAGCATGGCTGAGAGCGTCAGCCCTGCCACTAGAGCTGAGCGGTTGAGAACGGTCTGGATGTAAATCGGGAGAAACGTCGTCAAACCCATCATGGCCATGCCGGCGGTGAAGGTGACCATGTTGGAACTGGCAATCGGGCGGCGCAGCCACAAATCGAGCGACAGCATAGGATGCGTCGCCCGGATTTCTTGCCAGAAGAACAGCCCCAGCGCCGCGAGGAACACGACGCCGCAGGTGAAGATGTAAGTCGAGGATGCCTTCTCGATATCCGTAAGCCCTATCATCAGTGCGCCTACGGCGATGGAAAACAGAAGGGCTCCCACCACGTCGACCTTCTCATCGCGCTTCTGGAAATCCTCGTGGAGGAACAGAATGAAACCGAGCGCGGCGAGAATGCTGACGGGAATATTGACCCAGAACACCCATGACCAGGACAGCGAATTGATGATGAGGCTGCCCGTGAGTGGGCCGACAACGGCCGAGACGGCCCAGACCCCGGCGAGATAGCCCTGGATCTTGCCGCGCTCATGGAGTGGATAGAGGTCCGCCACGATCGTCATCGCGGTCGGTTGGATTGCGCCGGCACCCAGGCCCTGCAGCAGCCGGAACGCGATAAGAGTGGTCATGGACTGCGCGAAACCGGCGAAAATCGTGCCGACCAGAAAGATGCCGATCCCCACGAGTATGACCGGCTTGCGACCGAAAATATCCGCCAGCCTTCCGAAAATGATCGTCGTCGCTGTCTGGGCGAGAAGGAAGGACGAGAATGTCCAACTATAGAGGTTGATTTCGCCAAGCTGGGCGGCAATCTGCGGCATGGCGGTGGCCACGATCGTCGCCTCGATGGCGATCATCGCCATGCTGGCCATAACGGCGACGATCACGAGTGCTCTATTCGAGCCCTGGGCTGACATGATGGATCCTTGGGAGTGTGACCGGGGTGCAGCTAGCACTGCGTTGTAGCGCAGTTCCGACTGTAAGCCTCAGCGAGGCACAGTCAATATCGGTTGGCCTCCGACCCGTTCATGGCTGCGCGGTGTCGACCGTGTCGTATCCCTTGATAAAATCGCGCGTTAAATCTTCGCTGCCTACCGCCGGCGATAGCAATTGCTCCCTGTGAGAGTTTCTGCGGTGAAGTGAAGTTGCACGACAACTAATTCTCGTTGCCCCTGGAATTTGCAGAGGGTCGGACCGGTGAGACTGTCAAGTTCGAAAGAGCTGCCCGTCAGGACCGAAGCGTATCAGCTTCGACACCAGGGCCGCCCATGAGAATGAGACACTGAGCATAGCTCGGACCTCCATGGTAACATACCGCCTCGCGTTTACAGACCGGTTCCTGGATCGCCTTCGATGTAGAGACTTCGACTGAGGTGCAGGCAGATGGCGGCGTGCGTTCGGGGAGTGCCCGGTCCGATGGGCCGGGATTCAGGGTCCGTCGATCAGGTAGCGACACTAAGGCGCTTCGGCACAAGCGCAAGTGCTCGGACTGGACTACCTGTGCCCTTGACGATCTTAAGAGGCGCAGCGATCAAGATAGCCCCTTTCGCCGGAACTTGGTCGAGGTTTGCCAGACTTGCGAGCCCATAGCGGTTAGCGGCGTGCAGCTTGACATGGGCGGGAAATGGCACCGGGAGCCTGCTCGAACTACTTGCGTCGGTGCTGATGGGTTGGACGCCCAATCCGATCGCACCCCGGTCGATGATGTAATCGATGCAGTCTGAAGAAGGGCCAGGATAGCGGGGACCGTTCTGGTCCGCGTTGAAAAAGCACTCCCTCGAGTGGTTTCTCTTATCCCAGTCGGTTCGCATCAATACCCATTCCCCCGGTCTGATCTCGCCATGACGCGCTTCCCACATCTTCACATCTGCCGCAGTAAGTAGAAATTCCGGATCTTCTGCTGCGTTGCCGGCGCAGTCGATCACGTTCACTGGTGCGACACAGTTCCGGACTGGCATGGTGTCCGTGTAGCCATCGACAAAATTCTTCCCCGTGACCCAGTGATGTGGCGCATCGAAGTGCGTGCCCGAGTGCTCGCCGAGCTTCAGCCAGTTCCAGGCCCATTGACCGCCTTTTTCATCGTATTCCGAGATCTTGTGGATCTCGATGGTCGGCGTGTTGGCACCCAAACCTTGGGGCAGTTCCAAGAGCGGTGTTTCCGGTCCGAGGGGTGCGGTAAGATCAATAACATCTACTCCGCCGCTCAACAGCAGTTCGCCAAGTTCATCCAGGCAATGGGTTTCGGCCATATGTTCTTCTCGCAGGTTGGTCGCGTGTGCGCAATTTCAATCGGAGTAAACCTTCGGTGCTGTCCAGCCTGTCTTGCGTGGATAGATCCGACCATGTTTGAGCATAAAGGCCCCGACTTGTTGCCGGTGAACCCGTAATGCCTCGACAGCCGCCGCCCGAGCGCGCACGAGATCTCGGATAGCCTCATGTCCCTCGTCGGGAACCCAGACGGCCGTGAGTTCGCCGGCCCTCAATAGCCGGGCAAGCGCGAGTGCATCTCGACGGTTCGTCTTCACCCGGTCGCCAGGCTTCCTCGGGATCAATGACGGGGCGACAACCATGCATTCATGGCCAAGGGATTGGATCAGCCGATGGAGGCCATAACCGGTCGGGCCGGCTTCGTAGCAGAAATGCACGTGATCAAACTTCGCGGCTATTCGCTGAATGATGCGACGCATACCGGCGTCCGTCGCCTCAACTTCGCCGAAATACCGCACCTCTCCATCCCGACCAGATTCGGCAACTGCAATCGCATTCTTCAGTTTGGCAACGTCGATTCCGACGAAAGCTTCTCTATAATCTGCCACGGCTCGTCCTCCTGTGATGAGGATCGGCTCAGCTGATCCGAGCAACCCTCGGAAGACCAGTGTAGGGCGAGCCACCTCGACCACGAAAGACGGACATACAGTCTTACCTTCATGCCGACATCGCCTCATCTTCTCGACTCCGCGCCGGCTGTACCCTACTGCGCATTCATGACCGACAACGCTGAAACGATCCTGAATTTTGCTGCGGAAGGCATGGAAAATGGGTTTGGCGGAGCCTTGGTTACTCTGTAAGCCCACGGTGAGGGCGACTTTGTTGCATCGATCACATTCCGGTCGAGAAAGCCCAACCCTTCAGATTTTTCGTGCCACACGCCTGAACTCTGGACGGCCAAGCTCAGTCATCCGGTTGAGAACACGGACGCCGATTTTTGCTTCAGTCGTCTGGTTGTCGAAATTCCTCGCTTTGAGTTTCGGCCCGATCACCGTCTTCCATCGACCCATTTGGGTCTCAACCCGGCTGCGCTGGTTATAGCCGGTGGATTTCTGCCAGGCCATTCGTCCCTTGGTCTCGATTTCCGCGATGTGGCGGTCGCGTATCGATGGGTCCAGTGCCGATTGCGGGCTTTGGACTGCTGTCTTGGGAGGCGGGATAATGACCTCCACGATTTCGCCAAGGCGGTCCGCCAAAAGATCACGGGTCGGCGATCCATCATAGGCACCATCGGCGATAAAGCGCTCCACAGAACCATCAATCTGATCCAGAAGATCAGCCAAGGCTGTGGGATCACCGACATCGTCTGTAGTCAGATTGGAGCAAATGATCTCGCCGCTGACAAGATCAAGACCAATGTGAAGCTTGCGCCATTTCCTCCGTTTGACTTTGATTTTGTGCTTGTTTTCCAGCCATTCGCCCTCACCAAAGACCTTTAGGCCCGTGCTATCGACCACAATGTGAACTGGGGCCCGGCTTGCTGACCGGTACCGGATTGACGGTAAAGCCAGTCCCTTGCCCCGGCGCGACAGGGTGGAAAAATCCGGCGCAATATCAACTCTCATCAGTTTCGCGATACTGCGCATCAGGCCTTGAGTTTGGCGCAAAGGCAGATCGTAAACAACACGCAGGGTCAGACACCTCGCAATTGCCAGGTCAGAATATTTCGGCTGGCCACCACGCGACGTCCGCCGCGACGCCGGCCACTGACCAAGCGCCTCATCGCTTACCCAGACCGTCAAATCACCGCGTTGTCTCAGGCTTTCATTATACGCCGACCAATTCGTGACCTTGAATTTCTGCTTGGCTATCTTGTGCCGGCGATCCGCGCAACAAGGTCGCTTTGGCGCGGCGCACCGAGGACCGCGTTGCACTGAGGGGCTGACGGCAGTTTGCTGCGGTGCGCGCGGCATGATGGGCAGCTCCGCGTACGGTGTTTTCGAGAAAGGAAAATCGGCGATCTGAATTATTCTAGAATTCCTGTTTGAGAGGAAACTTGCACATTTGCTTAATTCAGGTCTTTGCTTGCGACGAGCTTTGGCGGAAAAACACATTCCCCACTATTCAGACGACTTCGGGTACCATCTCGCGCAGTACCCGGCGCAGTATGCTTCGAGCGGCGATGGTGGCGACAGAGGGTGTGCGGTCGCGCGCGGTGATAAGCCGAACCTCGCGCACGATTGCTGGGTCGACCAGCGGACGCGCGACAATGCCGCGGCCCTTCAGCGCCGCAAGCGAATAGGCCGGAAGGATTGCAATTCCGGCACCGTTCTCGACCAGCGAAAGAGCAGTATTTATTTGGTGGACCTCCAGTTGGTGGTGCAGGGGAAGTCCAGCCGACTCGAAGCCGAATTCGGTCAGCAATCGAATGCTGCTTTCTCGTGTGAGCGTAATGATTTTATGATCTCGAAGCTCAGCCCAGCGGATATGGCTGCGCCCAGCGAAATCGTCATCGGGAGTACAGAAAACCATCAGGCTGTCCTGCAGTCCGGGCTGTGATTCGAGCCCTGCCTCGCCCGGCGAGAAGGTGCCAACACCGAGATCACAGCGGCCGCTTCGCACCTGCTCGACAATGATGTCGGTGCTCACGTCCTCGATGCGCAAGACCAAATCGGGATGCGCAGCCGCAACCTCGCGCAGAAGCCGCGGCAGGATGGTGCATGCGAGAAGCGGTGGCGCGGCAATTCGCACGAGGCCGCGTTTCAGGCTGCTGAGGTCGCGCACGTATTCGGCAGCACGGTCGATCTCACTCAGGCCGGCAAGGGCGCCAGCCGCGAAGGCGCGACCCGCGTCGGTCATATCGACCCTTCGGGTTGTCCGGTCGAACAGCCGCGCGCCCAGAACCAATTCGAGATCGCGGATTGTGTGCGAAAGATTTGCTTGCGAGGTCTGCATGCTCTCGGCCGCGCGCGAGAAGTTCCCCGACTCGACCACGGCTTTGAAGGATTCGATCTGACGCAATGTCGGGCGCATGGATAATGACACTCATGTTCTAATCCTCATGAATATATACCGAATGTTCGTCTTCACGCATGAAAAAAAATGGGGTCGGATGAGGGCACAGGATTTGCTGCGGTACGGATCGGGAGAGGAGTGTTGAGGCGGCCATGAACATGGATCGGCGACGAAGCTTGCTGACTCACAATGACCTACCGCGCCAGCACGCCCCTCTTTTCCGAACAAGCACGCTCCGGTCCGTTACCGGACGACGATAAGGAATGCATATGAAATACACTCGCAAGGATGCCAAGGCACATTCCCGCGCGACGATGCGCGGTGTCTGGGCTGCCGCCAATACGCCTTTCACCGCCGACGGCGCGATTGATGATGATCTCTACCGGCGCAATGTCGAGCACTGGATCAACGATCTAGGTATTGACGGGCTTTTCGTCGCCGGCAAGCAGGGCGAGTTCTTCTCGATGTCCATCGATGAGCGCAAGCGCATGTTCGATCTGTCGGTCGAGGCGGTCGGCGACAAGGCGCAGACGATTATGTCCTGTTCAGATCAGAACATGGATGTGGTGATCGATCTTGCGAAACACGCGCAGGCTTGCGGTGCCGACTACATCGTCGTTCATGCTCCCGTGCTGCATTTCCTGAAAGCACAAGACGAAACCCTGACCCGCTACTACGAAACCATCGCATCAAAAGTGGACATCGGCATAGCGCTTTGGTCGCATCCTGACAGCGGCTATCTGATGAGCCCGGAGCTATGTAATCGCCTTGCCGATATCGAGACTGTGGTAGCGATCAAATATTCGGTGCCGCGAGACATGTACAAGAGCCTAACCGCGCTTGCCGGCGACCGTATCCTTGTTTCGACTGCCTCCGAGGAGGAATGGCTCGACAATATTCTCGAGCTGAACTGGCAGCTTTATCTCTGCTCGTCGCCGCCCTACACGTTGCAGACCAAAGCCGACCACAGGATGCGCGACTATACGGAACTTGCCTTTGCCGGAAAGGCGGAAGAAGCCCGCGCCGTCAGCGCGACCCTGCAGCCCGTTCGCGACGCTATCCGACGAACCCGCCCTGCCGAGAAGCTGCATTCGCACCAGAAATACTGGCAGGAGCTTTTGGGCCAGGCTGGCGGTCCGGTGCGGCAGCCGCTTCTCGAATTGTCCGAAGAACAGAAACGCCAAACCCGCGATGCTTTCGAGACCTGTGGACTGAGATTCGTCTGAGCGACGAATAGAAAGGGAATGAGATGAGCAAACTGAGCGCCTTCAATCTGCAGAAATGGATCGACGAGCACGCGCATCTGCTGAAGCCGCCGGTGGGCAATCAGCAGATCTGGAAGAATGCCGATCTGATGGTCACCATCGTTGGCGGCCCGAACAAACGCACCGACTACCACGACGATCCGGTCGAGGAATTCTTTTACCAGCTAAAGGGCGACATGCTGCTCAAGCTGCATGACACATCGAACGGCGAATTCTACGACGTGCCAATCCGCGAAGGCGATATCTTCCTTCTCCCTCCGCACGTCCGCCACTCTCCGCAGCGCCCGCAGGAAGGGTCCATCGGACTCGTCATCGAGGCAACCCGTCCGGAAGGCGCTCTGGATGCGGTGGAGTGGTACTGCTTCGAATGCACGCATCTTGTCCATCGCGCCGAGGTGGATCTCGAATCGATCGTCGATGACCTGCCGCCAATCTACGCCACTTTCTACAACGACAAGGCGCTGCGCACCTGCCCGAACTGCGGGACGGTACATCCGGGCAAAGTACCGCCGACGGACTGGGTCCAACTCTGACTGTAACCGCCGTCAGCCCCGATCCAAATTGGGGCTGACGGCATGAGATCGACAAACAAAAAGCAACAGGGGAACTTGTATCGTGAAGAAAACAACTCTCGCATTCAGCCTCTTTGTGAGCCTTGCAACCTCGGCCCTGGCCCAGGAACCGGTGAAGATCGGTGTCATCACAACCCTCTCCGGTCCGGGTGGCTATTTGGGCCAGGACGTGCGCGACGGCATGCAGCTTGCAATCGACGAAGAAGGCGGGAAGCTCGGCGGTGTGCCGGTCAACCTGATCGTCGAGGATGACGCAGCCAAGCCGGCGAACGGCCGGCAGATCGCTGAGAAGCTTTTGAACGAGCAGGGCGTCAAGCTGATGTCAGGCATCATTTTCTCGAACGTAGCCGGCGCGACAGTGCCCGACATTGTGGACAATGGCGCAATCTACATCAGCGCTAATGCCGGTCCATCGAACCTGGCGGGCAAGGAGTGCAACGAAAATTATTTCGTTGTTTCCTGGCAAAATGACACGCTGCACGAAGTTTCCGGCATAGCGGCCAGGGATCTCGGCTACAAGCGCGCGTTCCTACTGGCGCCGAACTACCAGGCCGGCAAGGACGCGCTCGAAGGTTTCAAACGTACCTTTAATGGTGAAATCGTCGGCGAAATATACACTCAGCTGGAGCAGACAGACTATTCGGCGGAAATGGCGCAGATCCGTGCCGCAGCGCCGGATGTGGTTTATCAGTTCCATCCAGGTGGGCTCGGCATCGCCTTCCTGCGCCAGTACCAGCAGGCCGGCCTTCTCGGCAAATTCCCGATGGTGCTTTCGGAGGCAAACAGCGACGGCGTGATGCTCAAGGCTCTTGGCGATGCGGTGGTTGGCCAGGTCGCCACCAGCCATTGGGCAGCAGATCTGGACAATGAGGCGAACAGGGCGTTCGTTTCGAGCTGGAAAGCAGCGTTTCCCGCCCGCCCAATAACCACCTACGCTTCGCAGGGTTATGACACCGCGAAGTTGATCGCCTCAGCCCTGAAGGTGACCGGGGGCGTCGACGACATCGATGCGGTCCGTGCGGCGCTGAGAAAGGCTGATTTCGCCTCTGTCCGTGGAGATTTCGCCTTCGGGCCTAATCAGCATCCTGTGCAAGATTGGTACCTTGTGGAAGTGGTGAAGGGCGAGAACAGCGTGGCTACCACCGTGACTCGTAAGAAGCTCGCGGAAGACATCGGCGACAGCTATTCGGCCAATTGCAAGCTCTGACGAGTAGCAGCCTAGGGCGACGTGGAGCGGAATGAGCGCACGGCGCACTGATAGATCGCATCACCCAACGCAGGGTACACCGACATGACACTCATTCTCGAACAGCTTTTGAACGGTCTGCTTTACGGCATAACGCTGTTCCTGCTGGCTGCGGGTCTCACACTGATCTTCGGCATCATGGGCCTCATCAACCTGGCCCATGGCTCCCTTTACATGGTGGGTGCGGTCGTCGGCGCATGGGTCGCCAGCCAGACAGGAAACTTTTGGCTGGGCCTGCCGGCGGCGCTAGTCGGTGCCACGCTGGCCGGTTGGATCATCGAACTGGGTGTCATGCGCAGACTTTACGCGCGCGACCACCTTGATCAGGTGCTGGCCACCTTTGCGCTGATCTTGATCTTCAACGAGCTCACGGTCCTGCTTTTCGGCCGTGAACCGATGTTCGTCGAACTTCCCGCATCGATTTCGACACCGATCGAATTGCTGCCAGGTTTGGTTTATCCGCCTTTCCGTCTTCTTATTATCGCAGCGGGCCTCGGCGTGGCCCTTGGATTGTATTTCCTGATCAACCGCACACGGATCGGTATGCTGGTGCGCGCCGGCTCGACCAATCGAGAAATGGTGCGAGCGCTCGGTGTTGATATCCGCCTGCTCTACACACTGATCTTCAGCCTTGGAGCTCTTCTGGCGGGGCTCGCGGGTTTCATGACCAGCCCGGTGCTGGCGGTCCAGGTGGGCATGGGTGAGCAAATCCTGTTGGCTACCTTCGTCGTGGTGGTTATCGGCGGCGTCGGTTCGATCAAGGGCGCCTTCGTGGCCGGCATTCTGCTCGGCATAGTCGACACCTGCCTACGTGCCTTCCTCCCGGGGATATTACGCCAGATAATGGCGGGGTCGGAAGCTGATGCGCTTGGGGTGGGCATCGCATCCATGGGAATCTATCTGATGATGGGCATTGTGCTCTTGTTCCGGCCCCGCGGCCTGTTCCAGGCGGGCGGCTGAGCGATGCGGCAACATCTGATCTTCATCGTTCCGGCGATCTTCTGTCTGGTCGTCCTGCCCTTCGCTGCAGAGGCCACGGGCCAACTGGCATTGGTCGGCCTGACGTCGCGCATCATGATCTATGCCATAGCAGCAGCCAGCCTCAACTTCATCCTCGGTTATGGTGGAATGGTTTCGTTCGGCCATGCGGCCTTCTTCGGGATTGGCAACTATGTAGTGGGTATCCTTTACTACCATCATGCCGAGGGAGTGCCGCTCTGGGGCTTGATACCCGGTTCCGACCAGCTCTTGGTAACGTTGCCGGCAGCGGTTCTCGTGGCTGGGTTTGCGGCGCTAATTGTCGGATTGCTGGCGCTACGCACAAGTGGCGTGCAGTTCATCATGATCACACTGGCCTTTGCCCAGATGCTTTATTTCTTCTTCGTCTCGCTCAAGACCTATGGCGGTGAGGACGGGGTTATCGTGCGGCGAGCCAATGATCTCTTCGCCTTGAGCCTGCGCGACAAAACGGCGATGTATTACGTCATTCTGGTCGTGATGGTGCTGTTCTTCGCGTTTCTCTGGCGGGTAGTGCACTCCTCGTTCGGCACGGTTCTGTCGGGCATCCGTCAGAACGAGCGGCGAATGACTGCGATGGGGGTAAGCTCCTATCGATACAAGCTGTACGGCTTCGTGTTGGCCGGTATGGGCGCCGGTCTCGCCGGCGGCTTGATGGCGGTGTTCATGCGCTTTGCCAGCCCGGATACACTTCACTGGAACAAGTCCGGTGAGTTGCTGATCATGGTCATTCTTGGCGGGGTGGGCACTTTCTTCGGCCCCATCTGGGGCGCGGGGGCCTTCCTGATCCTCCACACCTACCTCGCGTCCTGGACCGAGCACTGGCAGCTCGCCATGGGTCTTATCCTGCTGGCGATTGTGCTTGGCACCAAGGGTGGCGTCCAGGGACTGTTCGACTCGATCGCTCGCAAAGTTCGGATGACGCCAACATGAACACGATCCTCACAATCGACGGCTTGGTGAAACGCTTCGCGGGCCTGATCGCAACCGATCATGTGTCATTGAACGTGACGACCGGGCACATTCATGCATTGATAGGGCCCAATGGGGCCGGCAAATCCACGCTTATCAACCTGCTCTGTGGCGAACTGATCCCCAACGAGGGGCGGATAAAGCTCCTAGGCGAAGACATTACCGCGTGGCCTGCCGCGGAGAGGATGAAGCGCGGCCTCGCACGGACATTCCAGATCACGAACCTGCTAAACGACTTCACTGCGCACCAGAATATCTGCCTGGCCGTACAGGCGCGGCAAGGCGACAATTTTCGTATCCTCGATACCGCGCGCGGACGCGTTTCGATTTTGGCTGAAGCGGATGAGCTTCTTGATAAAAACCGCCTCGAAGCACGCCGTGACGTGTTGGCGGGGAGCCTTTCAAGTGGCGAACGCAAGCAACTCGAACTCCTGATGGCGCTTGCCGGCAGACCGAAGCTTCTCCTTCTCGACGAACCTATGGCGGGGCTCGGCCGCCTGGAAAGCCAGCAGATGATCGAGACGCTGCAGGGGCTGCGCGGCAAAGTCTCGATGCTCTTGGTCGAGCACGACATGGAGGCGGTCTATGCGCTGGCCGACCGGATCTCCGTCCTTGTCTACGGGCGGCTGATGCTGACCGGCACCGCCGACGATATCCGGGCAAGCGGCGAGGTGCGGGACGCCTACCTGGGTTTGGAGGACCAGCTATGCTGAAAGTCCAAGGCCTCCAGGCTGGGTATGACAATGGACAGGTGCTGTTTGATGTGAGCTTCGAGGTCCATGAAGGTGAACTCGTCACATTGATGGGCCGCAACGGCATGGGTAAGACTACCACGATCCGCACCATCATGGGTTTGGTGCGGCCTACGGGCGGGCGGATCGAAATTGGCAGACGCGACACCACCGGATTTGCCCCGGAGCGCGTGGCACGGCTTGGTGTCGGCCTCGTGCCCGAGGGGAGGCAAATTTTCCCGACGCTCACCGTTCGAGAGAATTTGATCGCAACCGCTGCCAACCGATTGGGACGTTCGGACCCCTGGACCCTGGAAAAAGTCTATGACCTTTTCCCCCGCCTGCGCGAGCGGGCCGGCCAGACAGCGGGAACTCTATCAGGAGGTGAACAGCAGATGCTGGCAGTCGGGCGGGCGCTGATGATTAACCCGCATCTACTTATCCTCGACGAGGCGACCGAGGGCCTAGCACCCGTGATCCGCTTGGAAATATGGAACTGCATCACCCGCTTGCGGTCGCTTGGCCAGTCAATCCTGTTGATCGACAAGAACCTAGCGGTACTGAAGAAGCTCGCGGACCGCCATTACATCATCGAAAAAGGTCACGTTGTCTGGTCGGGCACCGGCGGAGATCTGGACCGCGACCATAAAACGGTGCATCGCTATGTCGGCGTATGAGGATATCTGCCTCATCGGTTGGGGCTCGATCGGCGCTCGGGTGGCAGCGCTCCTGGCCGAACGACGCAGCCCCGTTAGAATTGTTTCCGTGGCGGTACGCGACGCAAGTCGCGATCGCCGGAACCTGCCGAAAGAAGCGGCTTTGATTTCTGATCCGGCCGAACTCAAGGGCATCAAGGCGACACTTGCCGTTGAGATGGCTGGGCGCGATAGCGTCCTGCCCTGGGGGCGGATGGCGTTGGAGGCTGGGATGGATTTAGCCATTTCCTCAACCTCGGCCTTCGTCGACGATAGCGCACTTGCCGAACTGACGAAACTTGCCGACTCCCGTGGAGCCAGGCTCTTGGTGCCACCGGGCGCTTTGGGCGGGGTCGACGCGCTGGCCGCGGCCTCGCGGCTAGGTCTTGCCTCTGTAGAGCACCGGATAATCAAGCCGGCGCAGGCATGGGTCGGCACCGGCGCAGAAGCATTGTGCGACTTTGAGGCGTTGACTGAACCGACGGTGTTCTTTTCAGATACTGCCCGAGCGGCGGCCGATGCTTTTCCGCAAAATGCAAACGTGGCCGTCATCACCTCGCTGGCAGGGATAGGGCTAGATCGGACAAGGGTCTCGCTGGTTGTTGATCCATGCGCGCGATGCAACACGCATGAGATAAGCGCTGAAGGCGACTTCGGGCGGATTGAAATTCGGATGGAAAACCGCCCGCTGGCCACCAATCCGAAATCGTCTGAGATGACTGCCCTAAACCTTGTGCGGCTCATCGAAAACCGGGTATTTCCTCTGGTGATCTGACGCCGAAAGCACCTTGATTCCGGTGACCACGCGGAGACAGTTGTGGCGGAAACAAAACGACCTGGCCGCTACGCTGCGTGAAATCGCATGCGTCGAGTGCATGCGATTTCACCTTGCACCGGGTCTGCTAACTCGCCACCGTTGAACTCCACAAAGAAGAGCCAGAAATTCAGTTCCTCAGCGGTGCCCTTCCATTGTCTCGGCCTTCTTTGAGATCGCTGTTAAAAACACTCAACCCGTCGCGTAGCTACCCTCGATCGCGTCACCGGTGGCTACCGATTGAGGGCATTTGCATCGCCACGACATCCCGACCGATTTGATATATCTCTTCGTGCAACATCGTGCCGAGCTATCTCCGACGTTCGAGCCAAGGTTAAGGTACTCCATAAGTCTATGCGTGAGAATCACGAAACGCCGCCCGCCTTCCGGTCCGCGTCGAGCACTCATGTGCAAAACATCATAGATTTATATGAATAGTGAGGATTGTCTCATGAGTGCGAAAGGACAAGAATCCCACATCGAACTGAAGCATTCAAAGCCCCAGGTTTATGATTTCGAAGGTCGTCGAGCACATCAGGGACAATTTTCATGCAGATTTCTGAAGCCCATCTCTTCATTGCCGGCGAGTGGCGCAAGACCAAAGAGACGCTTCCTATTATCAACCCCGCGGATGAGCAGGTAGTCGGCACAGTCGCAGTGGCCGAGACTTCCGATCTCGACGCCGCGGTGAATGCCGCAGCCGAGGGTTTCCGCGTTTGGAGCCGCACCTCTCCGGCCGAGCGCGCCGGCATCATTCTCAAAGCCGCGGCGCTGATGCGCGAGCGGATCGAAGAGATCGCCCTCTCGATTACGTTGGAGAATGGTAAGACGCTCAGGGAAGCGCGGCTGGAGGTGATCCGCGGTTGTGAGTTTTTCGAATGGGACGCGGGCGAAGCGGTGCGTTTCTACGGCAGGGTCATCCCGAGCGCGCCGGGCATCCGCTACATTGTTTTGCACGAGCCGATCGGCCCGGTGGCAGGTTTCGCGCCCTGGAATTTCCCGATGAGCCAGCCGGCGCGTAAGATCGCCGGGGCTCTAGCAGCAGGCTGCTCGATCATCCTGAAATCCTCTGAAGAGACGCCGACCGGCGCCGCCCATATCGCCCATGCGTTTGCCGATGCCGGACTTCCCGCCGGCGTGCTGAACCTGGTCTATGGCATACCGTCGCAGATTTCGGAGTTCCTGATTCCGCGCCCGGAAATCCGTGCCATTGCCTTTACCGGTTCCACACCGGTCGGCAAGCACCTGACCGAACTTGCCGCGCGCTTCATGAAAC
The DNA here is from genome assembly GCF_057586295.1 of Rhizobium sp. SRI_017. Lineage (NCBI taxonomy): Bacteria > Pseudomonadati > Pseudomonadota > Alphaproteobacteria > Hyphomicrobiales > Rhizobiaceae > Rhizobium > Rhizobium sp. SRI_017. The sequence continues at coordinate 85,888 of NZ_JBYCZP010000021.1, forward strand.
CTGCGCTTATGGAACTGGGTGGTCATGCCCCGGTAATCGTCTGCGAGGACGCTGACCCGGTCGCTTCCGGCATTGCTTCGGCCAGTCGCAAATATCGTAACGCAGGTCAGGTCTGCACATCGCCGACGCGGTTTTTTGTGCATGAGGCGCTTTTTCAGCGCTTCATCACAGCCTTCACCGAAACCGCGGCCAAACTGCGTGTCGGCAATGGCTTTGATGCCGAGACCACGATGGGGCCGGTTGCAAACGGCCGCCGCGTCGCCGCGCTGGAAGAATTGGTGGCAGATGCGCAGTCGCGTGGCGCACGACTGCTCTTTGGCGGCAGCCGTCTCAAGTGCAGTGGATACTTCTTCCCCCCGACGGCGCTTGCCGACCTTTCCGATGATGCCCGGGTGATGCGTGAAGAACCCTTTGGCCCGCTGGCGGTCATCAATCCGGTTGTATCGATCGACGAGGCCATCGACAAGGCAAACAGCCTCCCCTTCGGGCTTGCGGCCTACGGCTTTACCAACTCAGTCGAAAAGGTCGACAGGCTGATAAGAGGACTTGAGGCCGGCAACATTTCGATCAACACGCTTGAGGCTTCGGTGCCCGAGACACCGTTTGGGGGCGTCAAGGAAAGTGGGCTAGGCCGCGAAGGCGGCGCCGAAGGCCTGCATCACTATACGATCGTCAAGAACATCTCTCATCGAATAGCTGTTTAGCACTGATCAAGCCAATGAAAGGGAGAGCAAATGATCTATGTCATTGTCTACGGAGCATGACATACCGGCGAGCATTTCAGCGACCTTGCCGATTTCATCAGGGCAAGCGCACATGTTAAACTGCGCTGAAGATACGGCGATGCCGCACAGTTTGCCTTGGCATCCACGGATGTCGGAGAAGCAGGGTCTCTTCCGCCTCGTTCGGTCTCCCGGAAGCCATGAGCTGGGTTTTACCGATCCGAAACTGCTGGCTGAAAAAGTGATCGAAGCTGGCCACGACTAGCTTTTAGAGCTGAGCGTCGGCGGAACATTACGCACCGTCGCAGAGCAACCTAACGCCTGTTGTGCCGGTGTCGGCGCGAAAGTGAGGATGAAATGGTCAATCGACCCGAAAGCGACCTGGACCTATTTACTAGCGAGGTCATAAACGATCCTTATCCGGTCTATCGCATGTTGCGGGAGCTTGGACCTGCGGTTTGGCTTAGCAAGCACAACGTCTGGTGCATCACCCGATACGAAGGCGTAAAGCGGGTGCTGGGCGATTACCGCACGTTCACCACGTCGAAGGGCGTGGCGATGGACCCTGCAGTCAACGAAGCGACCTCCGGTCCCGGTCGTGCCAATTCGCTAACCAGCGATCCTCCGTTGCATGATGAAATCCGCCGCGTTACCGGCGCGCCACTGACGCCACGGGCGCTGACTGAGATCAAGGAGCAGATCGAGAACACCGCACGCAATCTGGTGGACGATTTATGCAAGCGTCGGACGGTCGACGGCATGGTCGATGTTGCTCAAGTGCTGCCGCTGACTGTCGTCTCGGAAATGGTCGGCCTGCCTGAAGAGGGCAAAAAGTCGATGCTGCGTTGGGCGGCAGCGACCTTCAACGCCATGGGCCCCATGAACGGACTTGGCGTCGAGGCGCTGCCGCAGATTCGTGAATTGCATCAGTTCTGTATCAACGATGCGGTCCCGGGGAAACTCAAGGCCAACGGCTGGGCCGACCGGATTTACCAAGCGGCCGCGCGCGGAGAGATTCCGGTACAGCAATGCCCGGGCATGATGCGGGAATATATCGGCCCGAGTCTGGATACCACCATCTTTGCCACCGGCCATCTGCTGCGCCTGCTCGGCGACAATCCCGACCAGTGGAGGCTTCTAAGAGAAAATCGGGCGCTTTTGCCAGGCGCCATCAACGAAGCTTTGCGGATCGAGGCGCCAATCCGACTGTTCAGCCGCTACGTTCGCACTGAATCGACCTTCGATGATGTCATCGTTCCGGAGGGGGCACGACTGCTGGTGCTTTACGCTTCTGCCAACCGCGACGAGCGGAAATGGACGGACCCAGACCTGTTCGATATCACGCGCAAGAACGGCGACCACGTGGCATTTGGTTTCGGCATTCACACATGCGCCGGCATGCATCTGGCGAAACTGGAGATCACCTCACTGTTTAATGCCATGCTCGACCGGATCGTCTCGTTCGAAGTGGGTGAGCCCGTGATCTCCATGAACAACACACTGCGCGGTTACGATCGTCTACCGCTGACGATCTATCCCGCATAACAAAATGTGTGAGGGCAGGTGGATGAACGAGGCAAGTATTCCTATGAGCGCCACAACCGGCGAATGGCAGCGTGTCCGAATCGCCAGCCGGGCGCAGGAATCGGAACGGATCATATCGCTTGATCTGGTGTCGGTCGATGGCGGCAGTTTGGCGCCCTTTGACGCCGGCGCACATATCGATGTGCGCGTCAGTCACGACATTATCCGGCAATACTCGCTGCTCAACAGCCCCTCCGAACGCCACCGGTACCGGCTCGGGATATTGCTTGAACAGGGATCCCGCGGTGGCTCGGAAACAATTCATCGTACCTTTCTGATCGGCAAAGAGATCGAGGTCTCGACGCCGCGCAATCACTTTCCACTCCACCCACAGGCGAGCGAAGTGCTGCTGCTGGCGGGTGGCGTGGGCGTCACGCCGATCATGTCGATGGCGCAGCAGCTCGCGCGGGACGGTATTCCTTTCGCGATGCATTATTGTGTCCGAAGTGACACTTGTACTGCCTTCGCGCGCGACTTGCTAGATAGCCCGTTCGGCCATCAGGTTAAGCTGCACATCGATAGCGGCCCCGAAGAACAGAGGTTTTCGGCCATTGAAGTGCTGCAGCGCGTGCAGCCCGGAGCGCATCTCTATGTGTGCGGGCCGGGGGGGTTCATAGACCACGTGGTGAAGATGGCGGCCTTTGCAGGATGGTCGGGTGATCAGATCCATCTTGAACGTTTTACGGCAGCACCTTTGGCTCACGAGGCTTTCACTGTGTTTGCACAGTGCAGCGGCATAGCAGTCGAGGTCCGTGCCGGTCAGCGCATTTCGGAGGCGCTTCGTGAGGCCGGAATCGAAATAGTGTTGTCATGCGAAGCCGGTGTGTGCGGCACCTGCTACACAAGGGTCCTGGAGGGCGAACCCGACCATAAAGACAGCTTTCAGACCGATGAAGAATTGGCTGCGAACGAAGGAATCGCAATCTGCTGCTCGGGGTCAAAATCGGCGCGGCTCGTTCTGGATATCTAAGTGGTGAACACCCGGTCAACGGCTAATGTGCACTGAAGCCTGCGCGACAGCGCATCATTGGGCGCGTCATCTGATGGCGCTTGGCCATGAGGTCAAGCTGATGCCGGCTGCTTACGTGAAGCCCTACGTCAAACGGCAAAAGAATGACGCGCCCTTGAGCGCCACCCCCGGGTGAATACGGGCCACGGGGCTTAGTGCGTTACGTCGGAATCACCGATGTGAACACTACCTCTAAAGCGAATACTCCGAAAAAGTATTTTAGGCTTAAAGTTTTTGTTGCCAGTTTTGAAATGTGCTGCCAATGTGTGCATCGAGGCTCAAAACCAGAGGGAGGAATTGCTGAAAATGCTGGGACGGTCAGGGCATTCCGATACTTTTGCGCGCGACAATCTCCCGCCACTAGGGCTTTGGCCAGAAATCAAGTTGGGCCGTTTCCAATACCCTGAGTCCCTGAACGCCGCGGTCGAGCTGACCGATCGTATGGTCGAGAGAGGCTTCGGAGATCGCATAGCACTCATTGGCGTAGGCCGAAGGCGCACTTACAAGGAGCTCTCCGACTGGACGAACCGCATGGCTCGTGCGCTGACGGAAGACTTTGGTGTCAAACCAGGGAACCGTGTCCTCATTCGGTCAGGGAACAATCCCGCAATGGTTGCGTGCTGGTTGGCCGCCACCAAAGCCGGTGCCGTGGTCGTCAACACCATGCCGATGCTGCGGTCTGGCGAACTCGAAAAGATTGTCGACAAAGCTGAGATCGAGTTGGCGCTTTGTGACACGAGACTTTTGGACGAACTCAATATGTGCGCTGAGAGCAGCCGCTTCCTGAAGCAGATCATCGGCTTCGATGGATCCGCGAACCATGACGCGGAGCTCGACAAAGCTGCACTAAACAAGTCGGCCCAATATGAAGCAGCTGACACGGGACGCGATGACGTTGCACTCCTTGGCTTCACATCCGGATCGACGGGTGTGCCAAAGGCCACCATGCATTTCCACCGGGACCTTCTCATCGTGGCCGACGCGTACGCCCACGAAGTGCTTAATGTAACTCCCGACGACGTCTTTGTCGGTTCTCCGCCCTTGGCATTCACTTTCGGTCTCGGCGGGCTGGCTATCTTTCCGTTGCGGTTTGGTGCTTCGGCTGCCCTCGTTGAGAACGCCGGTCCGGCCAGACTGGTTGAATTGATCGAGCATCTAGGAGCAACTGTCTGCATCACCGCCCCAACTGCCTACCGTGGAATGCTGGCTGCCTTGGAAGATGGCGCTGACATATCTTCGCTGAGGGTGGCCGTTTCGGCAGGAGAGACCCTTCCGGCCTCTGTGTTCGAGGAGTGGGTCGCAAAGACCGGAACTCCAATCCTGGATGGCATCGGTTCGACGGAGATGCTCCACATCTTCATCTCCAATCGTTTCGATGACACCAGACCTGGATGCACTGGAAAACCCCTTGAAGGGTCCGAGGCGGTCATCGTCGATAACGACATGAACGAAGTTCCGGTAGGCCAGATCGGGCGGCTAGCAATCAAAGGCCCCATAGGATGCCGCTATCTCGCGGACGACCGACAGAAGGAATACGTCGAGAACGGTTGGAACATAACCGGAGACAACTTCTACCGTGACGAAGGCGGGCATTTCTACTTTGTGGGTCGCTCCGACGATATGATTGTTTCGTCAGGGTACAACATCGGTGCCCCGGAAGTGGAGGCGGCGCTGCTCGAGCACGATGCAGTTTTGGAGTGTGCTGTCATCGGCGCACCCAGCGAGAGCCGCGGCACGGTCGTGCAGGCACATGTGGTGCTCGCCAAGGGTTTCGAACCAGGAGCGGACCTGGTGGAACTGCTCCAAAATCACGTCAAGGCGACGATCGCGCCATACAAGTACCCGCGATCAATCGTCTTCGTGGATGCTCTCCCAAGAACAGAATCCGGAAAAATCCAGAGGTTTCGTTTGAGGGACGCCTGATAGCCTAAGGCATCGCTACGCTCGGATGTCTGCCGAGGCCGAAGACTTTTGTAACCAACGACCACGAAGCCAATGCTTGGAAGAGGAGAGACGCAGTGACTGAACTGAATGGAGGCATTACGCGCAACGGTGAGGGGTTCGGCGATATTGAATGGAACATCCTTGGGCAACGGTACTATCCGAAAGCCGAGAGCGACTCCACCTTCGCGTTTGAAGCCTTATCCATGCCCGGGCAATTCGTGCCGGTGCATATCCACCCCACTCAGGACGAGTTTATTCTCGTTTTGGAGGGCCAGCTCGAGCTGAAGCTCAATGGTCAATGGCACACCGCGAAGATCGGCGATCTGGTGCGTATGCCGCGCGGGATTCCTCATGGCTACTTCAACAAATCTGACGTTCCGGCGCGTGGTTTGTTCTGGGTGTCGCCAGCGCGCAAACTGCATGATCTCTTCAAGGTCTTGCACAACATGTCCGATGTCGAAGCGGTTGTCCGTGCTTCTGCCGAGCATGAGGTAAACTTCTTGCCGCCGGAAGCCAACGACTGAATTAGCAATCAAGATCCCGGGGGCGGCAAGGGGCTGCCCTCGGGATCAAACTGATCAAATGACGGAATACGGGAGACAGGGATGCGGTACCGCATCGCAGATTGGACTTGGGCGTACGACAACTACGCAAACATCCCGAAAAGCGAATCGTGGCCTGGGCTTTGGGCGGAGCCGGCGCGGCTCGTTCGGGATGCGTTGATTGCGGAGAATCGAGCTAGAATTGGCCTCGCTTATGGCGATGCTCCACGTGAAGAGTTTGACCTGCTTCTGCCGAAGGGAGAGCCCGAAGGCATAGTGGTATTTATCCACGGCGGCTTCTGGATGGCCCTCGACAAAAGTTACTGGTCGCATCTTGCCACCGGTCCGCTGACGCGAGGTTATGCCGTCGCCATACCGAGCTATCCTCTCGCGCCTGATGTCCGGATTGCCCAGATAACCGCTTCGATCGGCCGAGCCATTGCCGCGGCGGCAGCGTTGGTAAGTGGCCCTATTCGTTTTGTCGGTCACTCTGCAGGCGGTCACTTGGCGACGCGGATGATCAGTCAATCGACCCCGCTTCCTGCGAACGTGATTGCGAGGATTGTCGGTGTTGTCTCGGTCTCGGGCCTGCATGATCTGAGACCCATCATTAAGCTAGCGCGAAACGTCACTTTGAAGATCGATGCCGAAGAGGCACGTTTAGAAAGCCCAGCACTTTTGGAACCGCTGCCGGGTAAGAAATTGTTGTGCTGGGTCGGCGCAGGCGAGACGTCCGAGTTCAGGCGTCAGAGCGCGTTGCTTGCCAACATCTGGCGTGGTCTCGGCGCCGAGACCGATTTGGTCGAAGAGCCCGACCGGCATCACTTCAACATCCTCGACGCTCTCAGTGACCCCGAACATCCGCTGACACGCGGCCTCATGGGTATGTGAAGACCCTTTCGGCAACTGGGGTGCTGAGCCCGTGAAGTTGAATGGGCGTCAAATTCAGAGTCCGGACCCGGCATCCCCTTCTAATCGACCCGAGGCAGGGAACTGACCATCAAAATTGTTTAGGTATGAAATGAATTTGCGGCCACCATCGATGCTGATATCATCCTTGGGCGGTCGACCGGTCTTATAGTCTCGAACGAGCGCGCGGGTGCCCTCGCCCTAAATCTCTGGCCGATATTCTCGAGTGCATCGGCTCACAAATGCCCATGAAACCGGACGGATGTCAGATTGTCATCAGGTACGGTGGCTGGACATGTTGCAAGTGCCTTGTCAAAGCTTCAGGGTTTGTATGTCTTGCGCCAGCGGCTCGGTGACATACCCGCGAGTTCGCGAAAGCGGCTCGAGAAATGAGCGGACGACGAAAACGCGAGTTCAAATGCGATCTGTGTGATGGACTGGTCGGTTTCCGTCAATAACCGCTTTGCCTCCCCAATGCGTGTTTCACTCACCATTCTGTAGGGAGAATGTCCGGTCGCTGCCTTGAACGCACGCCCGAAATTGTCGGAGGAAAGTTTTACTTCCTGCGCGAGATCGTCGACCGACACTCGTACCCCTGGCCGATCCATCAGCGCTTGCACTCTGAGAACCTGCCTAAAGTTGAGCGGTGACACCTTCCGCTGGTCATCGGTGGGAAGCGAGCTCGCAACTTGCTGCAACAGTGCCAGAATGGTCCCTATCCCGCAGTGAACCAAGGGCTGGGACAGTTTGCCGGCGCCATTGCCAGCCAGGTACCACAATCGCCTCGTCAAGTCCGCTATCAGAGTATCGAAAGCGGGGTACTGTCCGAGACCCGCGGTCAGCCTCTCGCAGTCCTCATCGCCTAACAAATCACACAATGCACTTGTCGGGACCGCGAAATACAAAACGTCAGGGCTACCTTCGAAGCGCCAATAAGTTGGGGTACCCGGCGGCGTCACGAGAATGCCGCCCGATCTACAAGCAAATCCTATCCTGCCCTTCCCGGTATCCCGGATGATTTGCGAGCCGCTCCCTCGAAGGGTTACGCCGATTACCAAGTCCTTTACCGGATCAAACCACCGCCCCGAATTCGGCGCATGCGAAACAAGTGCCATAGATAGCCCTGCATTCGCCTCCGAACGCACTTCTACATTCCGAGCCGGCAGGCTGCGTAAAGTGAGGTAGTCAACGAACCGTTCGCTCACGGTGGCATCTCGACTGTCACCAGTGGCCATGGTGTGCCTCTCCATCAGATGACACGGCCTTCCCAAGGAAAGAATGTTGACAAAGAGTGCCAGATTTTCGTTCTTCCGGCAATCCTTAGATGTTGCCGGAACGCGCGACTTTATGAAGGATTCAGATCTATCGACAACGCGTCGGATCTCCATGAGGGCTTCAATGTTGCTCGTTTCCATTTCTTTGACAGGAAGGGGAGCCTTTTTCCGGAAATCTGAAAAACGGCCCGAAAATCTGGAAGCGATCCCACACATCCAGTTCTAGTATTCCTGATCTTCTACGTTCGCGGTCCCTTTTGGGACAGGTTTGGAATGGTGCCCAGTCACTAACTGCTCTAGCCACCGAACGGTCAGAAGCCATGTCATTACTGCGCCGGGAAGGCGTGGCTAAGGGGAAAGAAATGGCACAGCAGAAAACCAAATCGAACCCAATCTCCACTTCAAAAAACAAGATCAAACTAGGAGTGTTTGGCTTGAACGGCGCAGGAGCCGCCTTCACATTTCATCACGATCGATACAATGGGGAATGGGACTCACAAGTCCGGGTCGCGCAGAAAGCGGACCGGATGGGAATCGAAGCCGTGGTGTCGGCCGCTCACTGGAAGGCGTTTGGCGGTGATGGCCATTATTCTGGGGACTTGATGGAGACGTTTACATGGGCGGGTGCAATGGCGGCCGTGACCGAAAATATTGCGCTTATCAGCACCCTGCATCTAACACTCATTCCTCCCATGTTCGCGGCCAAGGCCGTAGCGACTGTCGATCGCATATCTAACGGACGAGCGGGCATGAATCTCGTGCTCGGCTGGAACCAAGGCGATATGAACGCCTTCGGTGTGAAGCTCGAAGGGCATGATGATCGCTTCCGGCTTGGCGATGAATGGATGCAGATTTTTGACCGGCTCTGCGCGGGTGAGGCATCTTTCGATTTCGATGGCGATTATTACAAACTCAAGCAGCTCTTCTCTCAGCCCCGCCAGATTCAGGACCGCCCAGTTCTCCTGAACGCCGGTTCTTCTCCCCGGGGCCGGGAGTTCGCGGCAAAGAACGTCGATGTTGCCTTCGTGATACCGCAGGATCCTCGACCCGAAGCGGTCAAGCGCCAAGTTGATGACTATCGCGCCGAGGCACGTCAGAAATTTGGGCGCGAAATTCAAATCTGGATGTCGTGCTATGTGGTGCAGCGCGATACCCGTGAGGCAGCTGAAGCCTACGTGAATGACTACGTCGTCGCCCAAGGCGATGACAAGGCAGTACGAGAGGTACTCCTCGGAAACATTGAAAACTTTGAGAAATTTCCCCCGGAAGTGCAGGACAAGATCGCGTTCGCGTTCAAGGCCGGATGGGGCGGTTACGGTTTGGTCGGTTCCTCCGAAGATATCGCCAATACACTGGAGGCACTTTCGAACGCGGGCGTGGACGGCTTCCTGATGACATGGCTGGATTACGAAGGCGGGCTGGCCCGCTTCGAAACCGGCGTCATGCCGCTGCTCGAACGTCGGGGACTGCGCCAACCGGTGGGGCAGGCCTAAGGCAGTTCCATAGTGATCAGCAGCTTGGCATCAGCAGCATCACCGCGCCGATTCGAGGAAGGACATCATGACTGATACAAGACGGCTGGAAAACGCCGCACTCGACACGCTTTTCCTGAAAGCGCGCAGCTATAATGGCTATCTACCAAAGCCGGTGGACGAAGCGCTCCTGCGCGAAATCTGGAACCTGGCGCGGATGGGACCGACATCCGCAAACATGTCTCCTGCCCGAATCGTCTGGTGTGTAAGCGACGACGCTAAGGCGGCGTTGGCTGCGACTGCCTCAAGCACCAATGCCAAGAAGATACTTCAGGCGCCCGTCACGGCTGTAATCGGCATGGATTATGATTTTGCTGACAAATTGCCCTATCTTTTTCCCCATGTCGACGCGCGGCCATGGTTCACACACAGTGATGAAGTCGTTGCCACCAACGCGATGCGCAATTCGACGCTACAAGGGGCTTACCTTATCTTAGCGGCGCGTGCGTTAGGCCTTGATACCGGACCGATGTCGGGCTTTGACCATGCGCAGGTCGACGAGGCATTCTTCCAGGAAACGCGAGTCCGATCCAATTTCATAGTCACCATGGGATATGGCGATCGGACAAGCATCTTCGACCGGCTGCCGAGGCTGTCCTTCGAAGAGGCCAACCTGCTGCGCTGAGGCACTGAGGTGTCAATGATCACTCAACGGAGGTTCGCGTATGATCGAACAAGATTTCCGCGCCGCGATGCGTCGCCTCGCTGCCACCGTGAACGTCATCACTATACAGGCTGAAAAGCGACCGATGGGAATGGTAGCAACCGCCGTGTCCTCTCTTTGCGCCCAACCGCCGTCCTTGCTGGTCTGTGTCAACGAGAGTGCATCGATTCACGACCTGTTAGTCGCCGCGCCTTTCTTTGCAGTGAACGTTCTGCATCAGGAGCACCAGGACCTGGCACGCGTCTTCGCCAACACAACGACACGTGAGACGCGTTTCTCGACCGGCGCTTGGGACATGCAGCATGCTGCGCCCTGCCTCGCCGATGCGCAGGCGGTGCTTCTTTGCGAGAGGGTCGAGCAGACCCGCTTTGCCACACACACGATCTGTATTGGTCTCGTCCGCGAGGTGCGGCTGCGGCCTGACGTGGACCCGTTGCTCTGGCTCGACGGCCAATACAGGCGAGCTGGCTGAGGGAAGTAATTCGCGAACCGGATATTTGGAGGACACCATGCTTGAAAAAATCGAAGCGGATCTCGTCATCAATGCAGGCCATGTCATTACTATGGATGCAAGCCGTAGGATCATCCGGGATGGTGCTGTCGCGATCTGTGGGCAGGATATCGTCGCGATAGGAAAGGCATCAGAGATTGGCTTGGCGTGCTCGGCAAGGCGCAAAATTGATCTTCCGAATGGGGTTCTTACCCCTGGCCTGATCGACATACACAACCATCCTGCCGATTACCTTCCCAAAGGTCTGATCGACGACCAGCCGCAAGTTCTGCGCTTGAAGAATATTGTCATTCCCTACGAAGATACCCTGACAGAGGATGAAGTTTATGTTGCGGCGGTTGCCAACTTCCATGACATGATCCGCCACGGGACCACAACCTATTTGGATGCGGGTAGCCCACATCCAGCGGCCGTTGGGCGCGCGGTGTTGGACACGGGAATCCGTGGCACACTGGCTTCCAAGACTGCGGATATCGTCGGACCTTTTGGTGGTAGAGCGCAGACCACCGAGAGCGCGCTTGACCTGGCTGACCAGATTTTCGAGGATTTCCATGGCGCGGCCGATGGTCGAATCCGCGTGTTTTTCGATATCGACCAAATCGGAGGGGCAAGCGATGCCTTGGCAGTGGGAATCCGGGACCGAGCCGAAAGAAACGGTGTTGGCATCGTTACGCACCTAGTCGAGCGTAAGCCTGAGGGCGATGTAGTCGGTTATCGGAATCCGAACGTTAAGCGATTGGCTGAGCTAGGGTTGATCGGGCCGCATATGGTGCTGACGCATATCGGCTGGCTGCCCGATGCGGATGTGGAATTGATCGGTAAGGCTGGTAGTAATGTCGCTCATTGTGCGGCGGCGAGCCTGTTCGGCGGCAATGGTTGGGTCGCTCACGGGGTGATTCCGGATCTTGCCGCGGCGGGAGCAAACATCGCGCTAGGTTCGGATGCCGCTGTCATTTCGCGTTTTCTCGACATGCTGCGACTGATGCATCTTACAAGCGTCTCGCACAAGGAGGCGCGCCGCCGTCCTGATTTGTTCCCTGCGCATGAGATGCTTGAAATGGCCACCTTGAACGCGGCGAAAGCGATGGGCCTAGCAGACCGAATTGGATCGCTGGAGAGGGGCAAAGCCGCCGATCTAGTGGTGTTCGACACAAGCAAATGGCAGCCGTGGCCTCAGGCCAATCCCATATCAGATTTAGTTTACGGCGGTTCTGGCAGCCGGGTTGACCTCGTCCTCATCAACGGCCGAATAGTGCACGAAGCGGGCCATTATGTGTATGATTTTGATATTGCGTCGATCCTTGCGCGGGTCGACGCGGTTGCCGACGCTGCGACCGGTCGACTGGGCCTGAAACCCGTCTGCCATTGGCCGATCTTGTGAAGCCGGCGGAAAACCACGCCGAAATTGTCAAGCGTGAGCGGCAGCAAATACCTCGGTTAGCTAGAGGTCGAGTCCGGTTTGATTGATGCATCACCGTCACGGCCTTTCGGATAACTTTGGCCTTTCTGAAGAGTCTCAAAGGTAATCGCTCTTCGCAAAAGTCACGGCTAGCACCAGGACGATAGCGAGTACCTCCGCGGGCCGCAGCAGAGCGCCCACAATGATCTCTCAGCCACTGCCTGACCTCCCCGACCTCATTTAGAGACGCAGTCTCTGAAACATGCAAAATCATGTTTCTTCATAGGCGCAATTGTCATACAACAAATGGCCCCGTGTGCCTTAGAGTCCGTCCGAGAATTCATGAAGCGCGGCCAATGCGTCTGACGAGGGTCATGATGGATGCGGCGTAGAGGAAGGCCGTGGCGGACTTGATGGTCGCTTCCGGGTCCTTCCAGAGCCGCCGGTTCCGGCTGATCCAGGCGAAGAAGCGCTCAACAACCCACCGCTTTGGATGAACGGCAAAGCCGATCTGATCCTTCGGTTTGCGGACGATTTCGACATCGACAAGCGTCGCATTTTGCGGCCGGTCACCGGAATAGCCCATGTCGGCAAAGGCCTTTGCGACGAACGGGAATGATTTTCGCGACAGCCGCAGAACCGGAACCGCACCATCCCGATCCTGCACATCAGCCGGTTGAGGGTCGAGCACGAGAGCGCGTCCGTCCATATCGACCATCGCTTGTCGCTTGCGGCCTTTGATTTTCTTGCCCGCATCATAGCCACGCGGACCGCCGCTTTCGGTGGTTTTGACGCTCTGGCTATCCAGCACAGCGGCGCTTGGGGACGCTTGGCGGCCGGTCCGCTCGCGATCCATAATGACGAGGCGATGATTGATCCTCGTGAAGACACCGGTGTCGCGCCAGCGGCTAAAATAGCCGAACACCGTGCTCTTGGGAGGCAAGTCCTTTGGGATGAGACGCCAGGGTATTCCGCCTCGCAGAATATAGCAGATGGCGTTGATGATCTCCCGCAGCGGCCAGGCTGGCTTCCGCCCTCTTGAGGCAGGCCGTGGGAGAAGAGGTGCGATAACCGCCCATTCCGCATCCGTGAGGTCGGTTTCGTATCGTGGCTGAGTGCGACTATACTGCCGCCGGGTGGTCGGGTTCCACATGGCGCTTCCATTCAGGCTTCAGACACCTTCTTGGAATCATCATCGGCCCGATCACTCAACCCCAATTCTCGGACAGGCTCTTAGCAAATGAGAGCGGACGCGTTTCGTTAGCAACGGTTGCATTAATATGCGTCAGCATATAACGCGCGCTAGAATCATCGAAACAAGCGAAAGAATCCGCTTGCAAAATTCCGCCCACTTATTTTAAGATTAAAATATTCCGATCAACAAAAATTGACGGCACGAGCAAACGCAACGGAGGAACGACCATGAAGATCACCCTTTCTGTCGCTGCCATATTTGCCGCCCTCTTGAGCGCCGGCGTGGCGCGGGCCGATGCCATTCCCGGCATGCGCGGCCATGACCATACCGGCGTCACCGTACCCAATATCGTCGAGGCTGTGGACTTCTTCACCAATGTGATTGGATGCAAGAAGGCTACGTCCTTCGGTCCATTCGCCGACGACAAGGGCACGTTCATGACGGACCTGCTCGGCGTCGATTCCAAGGCAGTCATCAAGGAGATCGCGCTGTTACGCTGCGGCTTCGGATCGAATATCGAACTCTTCGAATATACCGCGCCGGACCAGAAGGATCTTAAGCAGAGGAACAGCGACATCGGCGCCTTCCACATTGCCTTCTATGTCGACGACGTCGCGGCGGTGAAAGCCTATCTCCAGAAGAAGGGCGTTGCGACCCGGCTCGGCCCGCTGCCGATCAATGACGGTCCGGCGGCGGGACAGACGATCCTCTATTTCCAGGCGCCATGGGGATTGCAGTTCGAAGCGATCAGCTATCCCGAGGGCATGGCCTACGAGAAGTCAGCGGAGACCAAGCTCTGGGATACTAAGAAGCCAGCTGAATGAGCGCGGCCTAGCGGTGCTGGCGGAGCGTCTCCGACGCGCTTGCCGTCGCGGCCGACGGCAAGCAGAGGTTCCGCAA
>NZ_JBYCZP010000022.1:0-97596 GCF_057586295.1 Rhizobium sp. SRI_017
CCAGTGGGAAGTACGGTCTGATCCGACCAAATTGCGACGGCGTCAGCAAAAACAAATCACCCATGGCAAATCCTCCTGCCATCAGTGAATCAAAACCTCCGCGATATGCAAAGACCGTTAATCAATAGGGCCTGAGTCTAGCTCCAGCGCTTCTCCTTCAATGCTTCGTAGCACGCCAAATTCCTCCGACATTGATTCAAGAGGTGGCTGGTTATCCAAGGTCATTCGACAGAATACATTCTCTCGCTCCCTCCCGCACATCCAAGACAGACCGTCCTTGAGAGCAATTGCGCGATTCCGCCAAGGCTATTGGCCTCGATCAAGACAAAAATCTTCCTTTGATATCACTCTGAGCGTGTCGAATTGAAGAGGCAATTTGATTGATGATGTGTTTTTCCAAATGGCCTAGCCGATGTAGTCCGACGGCCCGCTGCTCTTCTGGGGGGTCGAAACGATAGCCCGAAAAGTACTGCCAACGCGGTAGGTCCGCATGTATCCAGCGCCATTCATGATCACTTTGCCTGTTCGACATGGCATCCGTGTCATCCTCGGCCATAGCATATCCTGCGTTCTAAGAGGCGGCAGTGACCGCGGAGGGGCGAACCACCGTTTTAGAAGCCATGAATCGCAATGGCGATTCCGAATGCGATGACAAACAAAATGCCGACAAAGGTCATCGCGCTCGCTATGAGGGCGGCCACTATCGGATAGGTGTTGCGCCAGGCCAGCGTTGCCGCAGTGATCGCGATGAGGGGCGATATAACGAAAATGACCGGGGTAACCTTGTCGTCGCCGTAAAAGTCGAGTCCTTGATCAATGGCGGCCGGCACCGTCGAAAGCCAGCCCAGCATCAGGCTTCCGGCGACAACAATGGTAGTGCCGCGAAGATCGCGCCGAGTAGCCAGCACGAAAGCGGCGACAGCTGCAACCACCTGGAGCCCGGCCATCGCGGCCGCCACCCATCCGGCGCGTCCGGAGCCTGGGTACCCCACCCCCATGAAAAGATAGGCCACATTCCAAAGGCCCGAATGGGCTTGCAGCGCAGCCGTGAGAACGAGCAGCGGCCACGCCACCCTTGCCGCCAAAGGTTTGTTCTGGTGCTCTTCGCGCGCCATTTCCGTTCTCAAAAACTCGGACTACCGCGGCCATGCAGCAGCCTGATGCCAGGCTCTCTGTGATAAATGGCTTCACACACCGGAATGTCCGCCCGGAAGAGGCATTTTGCCATCCCAGCACTCAATCGACAAGTCGGGGCCAACAGGAGCCAAGGCCCGGCCGAGTTTATCCATCGGCGTGGACCATGGAGGAGCTTCGATGCCGTGGAATTCGCCACGCACGAAGGCTTCTGGAGTCCATCGGAAACATCCATCCGGCCGAAGCCGAGCAGTATTATGCCATGCTGGACGTGCCAGCCATGGCCGCATAACTTAGTGAAATGACCTCCCGCAAACCTGGGGTGGTTCACCTAATTCGACTACGAATCTTCGCTACTTCGTTTTCATGTGCCAATGCTTTGGCATTGTTGCGCACTTGCAAAACGTCGAATCGCTAAGCGGCCTCTTAGCTGCAAATTCTGCATGTGCAGTTTTCAGCCAACTGTCTTTCGGTTGCATGTGAGTTACCGGCTCAGCCAATAGTTCAAAAGCGAAATTCCCGCCCCGGCATTGCCGACGCCCAGACAGTCACCCCCGGCTGGATATCCGTGTCGCCCACAGTTCGTGCCATGAGTGTCCCCACGTCCTCGCTCTCTATATGGACAATCGCATCCGCGCCGAGATGCTCGACGTGGCGGACGAGGCCGTGCCAGGTGCCGCTATCCCGCGACAGGGTGACATGCTCCGGCCTTATGCCATAGGTCTTGCAGCCCAGCCGCGCGGCCACCTCGCCCTCGAACAGGTTCATTTTCGGCGAGCCGATGAAGCCGGCGACAAAAGGCGTGGCCGGCTTATTGTATAGCTCCATCGGCGAGCCGACCTGCTCGATGCGACCGCCATTGAGCACGACGATCTTGTCAGCCATTGTCATGGCCTCGACCTGGTCGTGGGTGACATAAACCATTGTTGTGCCGAGTTTCCGATGGAGATCGGTAAGCTCGAGCCGCATCTGGGCACGGAGTGCCGCATCGAGATTTGACAGCGGCTCGTCGAACAGGAAAACCTGCGGATCGCGCACGATGGCGCGACCGATCGCAACGCGCTGGCGCTGGCCACCGGACAGCGCCTTGGGCTTGCGGTCGAGCAGTTGGTCGAGCTGCAGCGACGAGGCTGCTGCTCCGACCTTCGCCGCGATCTCCTCCTTTGGTCGGCCCGCGAGCGACAGGCCGAAGCCGATATTCTCGCGCACGGTGAGATGCGGATAGAGCGCGTAGGATTGGAACACCATGGCGATGCCGCGCTTGGACGGTTCGGCTTCGGTCACGTCGGCGCCGCCAATTTCCAGGCGGCCGGATGTAATCTCTTCGAGTCCGGCGATCAGGCGCAGCAAGGTCGATTTGCCGCAACCCGACGGGCCGACGAAGACGCAGAATTCGCCGTCTTCGATCGTCAGGTCGATGCCCTTGATCACGTCGACGGCGCCGAAGCTCTTTCTGACGTCGGAGAGAATGACATTGGCCATGGTCTATCCCTTGACGGCGCCGGCGGTCATGCCGGCCACGATCTGGCGGTTGAAGAAGATGAAGACGATCAACGGCGGGATCGTCACCAGCAGGATGTTCATGAAGAGCAGGTTGAACTGCGAGGAGAACTGGCTCTGGAAGTTATAGAGCGTCAGCTGCACCGTCACATTTTCCCGGCCAGGCAGGTAGTAGAGCGGGTTGGTGAAGTCGTTGAAGATCGCGATCGACTGCACGACGATGTTGGTCACGGTCACCGGCTTGAGCAGCGGCAGCACGACACGGAAAAAGATCTGCCAAGGCCTGGCGCCGTCGATGATCGCCGCCTCGTCGAGATCGCGCGGTATGGTCGAAATGAAGGAGCGGTAGAGCAGCACCGAGAAGGACATGCCATAGGCGACCTGGATCAGGATCATGCCCGTGATCGTCTTGAACAGGCCGAGCGACTGCAGCACCCAGATGGTCGGCACGACGGCCGGTGGGATCATCAGGCCGGCGAGCACGAAGCCGTAGATCACCTTGTTCCAGTCCGACGGCCGCCGCTGCAGGACATAGCCGACCATGGCCGAGAAGACGACGAGGAGCGTGACGGCGCAGACGGTGATCAGCGTCGAATTAAAATAGGCAAGCAGCAGCATGTAGTTGCGGGCTTCGATGACCGACATGAGATTGTCGAAGAGATGCCATTCGGTCGGCCATGCGAATCTCATCCTCGAGGCTTCCTGCCGCGACTTCACCGCAGTGAGGAAGATGAAGATGAAGGGCACGATGAAGACGATCGTGACGGCGAGAAGGCTTGAGAGCCCGAGTATGATCTGACGACGCTTCACAGGTCGACCTCGCGCCGATTGAACCAGATGGTGAGCGGCATGACGAGCGTGGCGATCAGCAGAAACAAGATCACGTTGCCTGCGGTCGAGAGACCGAAAAAGCCGGCCTGATACTGCTTGTAGATGACGCTTGCGATGACGTCGGAGGAGAAGCCCGGGCCGCCACGCGTCATCGCCCAGATCAGGTCGAAGGAGCGCAGGCCGCCGATCAGGCTGAGGGTGATGACCGTAATGGTGGCCGGGCGCACCAGTGGCACGGTGATGCGCCAGAACATCTGGCGCCGCGTCGCGCCGTCGATCCGCGCCGCCTCATAGTAATCGGGGCCGATCGAGGCGAGGCCGGCAATGTAGATCAGCGTGGCGAGGCCGACGCCCTTCCAGACATCGACCATGGCCACCGAGACGAGTGCGAGCGATGGATTGGTGAGCCAACCGGGACCATCGATGCCGATGGCTTCGAGCGCCACGTTGATGACGCCCTTGGTCGGATGCATGAGCTCGGAAAAGGTGAGGCCGACGCCGATGGTCGAGACCAGAACCGGAAAGAAGATCACCGTGCGCAGGAAGCCCTGGGCGAAAAGACCCGATGTAAGCAGCACCGCGAGGAGCAGGCCGGCGATCGTCTTGGTGCCGGAGGTTAGCACGGCATAGATCAGGGTATTGACCAGGCCTTGCACGAGGAAGGGTTCGGAGAAGAACTGGCGGAAGTTATCCAGTCCGATGAAGCTTGCCGTCATCAGATCCCAGCGCGTCAGGCTGAACCAGAATGAGGCGATCGTCGGAACGAGGAACAGCGCAGTATAGACCACGGCGGCCGGAGCCACGAACCAATAGGGATAGGGCGACCTGCGCGACATCTCATTCTCCGTGAGAGGTCCCCGCCCTGTCGAGTGGGCGGGGACTGCTGCCAAACCGGTAGGGAGATCTTACCAGTTCGGCAAGCCGAGCTGCTTGGCCTGTTTGCGCACATCGTCGTCATAGAGCTTGGCGGCATCGGCGGCCGAGCGGATGCCGGAGCCGACTTCGACGGTGATCTGCTCAAGCGCAGGACCCTTGATCGGCGAGAGGAATTCGAGCGCCGGCGCGGTGCCGCCTTCCTTCTCGAAATAGGGCATCAGGTCGGCGACGGCAGGCGGCACGTCGGCGGGCAGCTTGCAGCCCTTGACGAGATAGGGGCCCTGCGCGCCATTGGTCGCGGTCTGGATGTCGCAGCCTTCGATCGAGGCGACGAAGTCCAGGAACTTCTTGGCCTCTTCCTTGTGTTCCGAGGTCACCGGAATGAACAGGCCGGCAGGCATCCAGACGGTCAGGCCGTTCTTGGACGCATCGGGACCCGGTTGGGCGAAGAAGCCAACGTCTTTCAGGTTGTCGGGATAGTTCTGCTTGATAGCGCCGATCGCAAAGGTCAGCATCGGATAATGCGCGGCCTCTGCGGTTGCGACCATGCGGATGCCGTCGTCATAGGTGGCGGCACCGAAATCCTCGTTTAGATAGCCGGCCTTGAAGACCTGCTCGAGATATTCGAAGCCCTTCATCGCAGCCGGTGTCGTGGCATATTTCGCCTTGTTGGCCGTGTAGTCGGCGGAAAAGTTCGGCGCCTCGGCCTGCACGTTGTAGAAGTCGGCCAGCACGAAGAGCTGCGAGGTCCATGTGTCGCGGTAGGACTGGGCGACGGCGACCTTGCCTGCGGCCTTGATCTTCTCGTTGTTGGCCATGAACTCGGCCCAGGTCTTCGGCACCGACAGGCCCAGTTCCTGGTAGATCTTGCGGTTATAGAGAATGCCACCGCCCATGGCGGTGTTGATCGGCACGCCGTAGATCTTGCCCTCGGCGCTGACGACGGTCTTGTAGCTGTCGAGGATATTGGCCTGCGCCGGCAGGTCTGTCAGATCGACCAGCGTCTTGGCGGGGTTTAGCGCCTGGAACAGCGAACCGGAATTGTAGAGGAAGATGTCGGTCATCTCACCGGTCGAGAGCCGCGTCTTGATGATGTTGTCACCCTCGGCGCCGCCAGGTCGCTGCTCGATCTCGATCTTGATATCAGGATTCTTCTCTGTGAACGCCTTGGCGAGCGCCTCGGTGGCGGCCACCGTGTCGGGGCTGATGTCCACGAGGAATGTCAGCGTGGTTTCCGCCCAGGCCAGACTGGTCGATGCCAGCATGAAGGCCGCGACTGCCGTCGTTTTCAGGAATGTGTTGCGCATCAGATCTCCTCCTCAGATCAAAAAGGCGTAGCCATGGCGGGCTCATTCCCGCCATGACGTTCAGGTCATGCGAAAGGTAATGACATGGTCGCCGGCTGGCAGTGTGAGGCCCTCGGCGGGTATCGTGGCAGGACGGCCATCGATCGCGATGTCGCCACGCCGGTCGGACGGCACCAGCAGGCCCTCGCTGCCATCGGGCAAACGAAGCGTGTAGCGCACGGTCTTTTCGTCAAGCGTCCAGCCAGCTTCGATCCGGCCATAGACGCAATCATGCCACGCCTTGGCATGGCCGAGTTCGGGCAACACGACGGGGTCGACGATGACGCGGGCGAAGCCGGGCTTGGTTGCGTCTAGCGCGATGCCCGCTACGCTCTCGAACAGCCACTGGCAGACGGCACCATAGGCATAGTGGTTGTAGCTGTTCATGTCGGGATCGTAGATCGTGCCGTCGGGCGCCATGGCGTCCCAGCGCTCCCAGATCGTCGTCGCGCCGTGTTCGACCTGGTAGAGCCAGCCCGGAACCTTGCGGTTTAGGAACACCTTCCCGGCAAGATCGTCGAAACCGAGCTTGGTCAGAGCCGGAAGCAGCGCCGGCGTGCCGATGAAGCCGGTGCCGATCAGATAATCCGCGTCCTCGACGGCCGTGCGGAAATAGGCTCGCGCCGCCTTGTCATGCTCGGCCGGAACGAGGCCGTAGAGGAAGGCCAGCGCATAGGACGTCTGGTCGTGGTGGGCGAGGCGGCCCGAGGGCGAGATATATTCGTGCGCGAAGGCAGTGCGGATGCGTTCGGCGCGCGCCTTCAGATCTGCCGCCGCAGCGGTCTCGCCGATGAGATCGGCAATCCTGGCAGAGAGATCCGTGGAGATGAAATGATAGAGCGTCGCCGCACAATCGTCGGCAATGGTCGGCCGTGGCTTACGGTTGTCGCCGACGGGCTGAAGCCAGTCGCCAAAGGTGAAGCCCTTCGCGCCCCAATGCGACGACGTCTTGACGATCGGACCCTCGCCAAGCGACCAGAGATAGTCGACCCATTTGACCATCGCCGGAAAGCATTCCGTCAGCACCGCCTTGTCACCGTAATGCAGGTAGAGCTGCCAGGGGATGATGACGATGGCATCGCCCCAGCCGGTCGATCCGGCCCAATCGCCACGGCCGCCGATCGGGTGGAGCCGGGTCGGATCCGGCGAGAAATGCGGCACGGCGCCGTCGTCGCGCTGGTCGGCCATCACGTCACGCAGATATTTGCGGAGGAAGGTCTGGCTGTCGGCCAGCCAGCAGGCGGTGCCGGCAAACACCTGCGCATCGCCGGTCCAGCCGAGCCGTTCGTCACGCTGCGGGCAATCGGTCGGGACTTCGATGAAGTTCGAGCGCTGCGACCAGACCGTATTCTCGACCAGCCGGTCCACGGCAGCGACGCCGGAGGAGAAACCGCCGGCGCGCTCCGGTACCGACGAGATCGGGATCGAAGCAATTTCCGTAAGCTGCGCCTTACCTTTGATAGTCACACGCGCATAGCGAAAGCCCTGGAAGGTGAAGAGTGGCGCATAGGTCTCGGGGCCGTTGCCCCTAAGCGTATAGGCTGTCCGGCCGGCGGCGCTGCGATAGTTGCGGTTATCGAAGAAGCGATCGGGTCCCAATATCTCGGAATGTTCGACGAGTACTGTGGCGCCTGCCTCACCTTCGACCGTAAAGCGGACATAGCCACCGCAATTCTGACCGAAATCGTGGACCGTACGACCCTCCTCATCGGTCCAGCGCTCGACCACCTGCAGCGGCGGCAGTTCGCGAACCGGCGCGGTTTCGTGCGGCACGAGAAGGTCGGTGTCGAATGCGAGCGGCTCGACGCCATGCGTGTCCGACATCGCTTCGAGCCGGGCGTCATAATCCTCGCCGTAGTAGATGCCGGATTTGCGGACGGGCAAAAGCCCGCTCTTCCAACCGCCGTCGGTCGCGAGGATGGTCTCGCCACTCGACACGAGGTCGGCAATCGCCGCAATCCGGTCGCCCCAGCAATTGTAGATCGGATTGGCCGCCCACATCATCTGCGACCGGAACCAGCCGTCCGCAAGCCAGATCTCGATGCGGTTCTCGCCCGGACGCAGCAGCGGCGCCACGTCATAGGACTGATAGGCGATGCGATCGTCATAGCAGGTCCAACCGGGCGTCAGCAGATCATCACCGACGCGCTGCCCGTTGATGAAGGCACGATAGAGGCCCTGTGCAGAGATATGCAGCACAACATCGGCGGGCAGTGCAGCAAGCGAAAAATTGCGACCAACGAAGCTGGCAGGCGTGCCCTGGCCAGCATCCGAAAGCGGCGCAATCATCCGGCCGGTCCACTGGCGTCCCGGACGTGCAGCCGCCTGCGCGGCTTCGAGCCTTCGTTCCAGAATAGTCATCGTTCATTCTCCTCCACGAACGCAAGCCCTTACGGCTTCCTCACTGCGCTTGTGTATCGTTCTATGTGTAACGTTATACAAAATGCTTTGCCTTGCAAGATCTTTTTGCGTACCGTCTGATCAAGTTAATCGGTAGATACGAGCGCATGAACAAACCCAACCAGCTCGAGCGCGGCGATCGCGTCACCATCCGGACCGTCGCCGCGGATGCCGGTGTTTCGGTAGCCGCCGTATCGAAGGTCTTGCGCAATGCTTATGGCGTCAGCGATGCATTGCGCCGGAAGGTGGTCGAGTCGATTGAAAGGCTGAAGTACCAGCCGAGCATTGCCGCTCGCGCCATGCGCGGACAAACCTATACTGTCGGCATTCTGCTTATCGACATTGAAAACCCGTTCCTGCCGCAAATTATCAGTGGAGTGAACGAAAGGCTGGCATCGTCGAGCTACAAGGCGATGATCGGCATCGGGCAAGCCAACTTGCCCATCGAAAGCTCGTTCATCGAATCGATGATCGCCAACCACATGGATGGGCTCATTCTGGTCGCGCCGAAAGCGACCGGCGACATGATCAGCCGCTATGCCAAGAAGCTTCCGATCGTCGCCGTCGCACACCACCATGGGGCGGCGACACTCTATGACACGGTCAATGGTGACGACGAGCTCGGCGCACGGATCGCGGTTACTGCACTGCTTGCAGAAGGCCATCAGGATGTGCTGATGCTCTCGCAAGAGACCGGAGAATTCTCGGAAACCGGGGTCACGATTCCTCGCGAGATTGGCTACATCAATGCCATGACCGCGGCGGGGCTCGCGGATCGCGCTCGGATCATACGCATTCCAAACGCCGGACGGGAACGTGATGAAGCGATGAGGAATGTGCTCTCGTCGGACAGGCCACGCGCCATCTTTTGTTGGAGCGACTTGCATGGCATCCACCTGGTCAATCAAGCCAAGACCATGGGGCTCAACCTCCCCCGCGATCTCGCGATTGTTGCCTACGACAATTCCGCAGTCGCAAGCCTGCCACTGATCGATCTGGCAAGCATCGATCAGGAAGGTCGAAAGCTTGGGATCGAAGCAGCCGAATTGTTGCTGAGCCGCATCGGTGGACGTGCGGAAGCGCGGCACTTGCTGATAGAGCCGCATTTGGTCCGGCGCTCGAGCATATAGGGCCAACTGAGACGGCGCACGTGCCGCGGCGAGCTCCGGGCGGCGACGCGACATTGCTCGAAGCCGCCGAGACGATGGGGATTTCACGCTGTCGGGTGGTCGCACGCTCGCCGACGCCATCCGCAAGGCCGGCAAGACCGGCAAGACCCTGACGACCATTTATGTGAGCTGCAACGATCAGGACGACTTGTGCGGCCTCCGTCCTGGCGCCGAGGCTTTCCCGAATGCAAGTGTCCGAACTCTTAGCTCCTTGACGATTGTCCGAAACCCTGCTGCACATGAGAGGCGCCTGCATCTCCAGTTCACGATGCGGCTTTCATGACTCGGGAGAAGGAACACTGCCATGGAATATCGTCTCCTCGGCAAATCGGGGCTGAAGGTTTCAACCATAACGATGGGCACCATGACCTTCGGCGGCAAAGGCTGGGCGAAGACTGTGGGCGATCTCGGCGTCACCCAGGCGCGACGGCTGGTCGACATGTGCCTCGATGCCGGCGTCAATCTCATCGACACGGCCGATGTCTACTCCGACGGCGCGTGCGAGGAGGTTCTGGGTGAAATCATCGGTGGCCCGCGCCGCAACGGCGTACTTGTCGCGACCAAGGCCCGGTTTGCGATGGGAACCGATCCAAATGACGTTGGATCGTCTCGCTATCATCTGATCCGCGCCTGTGAAGCGAGTCTCCGACGCCTGAAGACCGATGTCATCGACCTGTACCAGTTGCACGAATGGGATGGCGTAACGCCGCTTGAAGAAACACTGGAGGCGCTTGACCAACTGGTTCGCCAGGGCAAGGTGCGCTACGTCGGTTGCTCCAATTTCTCCGGTTGGCACATCATGAAGGCGCTGGGCGTGAGCGAACGAGACAATCGCGCGCGCTTTGTCAGCCAGCAGATCCACTACACGCTCGAAGCCCGCGAAGCCGAATACGAACTTTTGCCGATCACCGTTGATCAAGGTCTCGGCGTGCTGGTATGGAGCCCGATCGCAGGCGGGCTGCTGTCGGGCAAGCATCGTCGCAATCAATCGACGCCGGAGGGAACGCGACAATTTGCCGGCTGGACCGAGCCTCCCATCCGAGACGAGAACCGACTTTGGAACATCGTTGATACACTCGTCGATATCGGCGAAGAGCGCGGCGTGTCAGCAGCGCGGGTCGCATTGTCCTGGCTGCTTGGCCGCCCAGGGGTCACCTCGGTTATCGTGGGGGGACGCACACCGGAGCAATTCGCCGACAACCTGGCCGCAGCCGAACTGCGACTGACTGACGAGGAACGGAGCCGTCTCGATTCCGTCAGTGCGCCGCCGATCTTGTATCCGTATTGGCATCAACTCAACACCGCGGCCGACCGCCTAAGCAATGCAGACCGCGTCCTCTTGGGATCCCATCTGGACGCCAAGTAATCCCGTGAGAAGGACATTTCGCGTGGAGCAGGTGAGACCAAGACGCCGGCCCCCATTGCTATCCGACCTCTCCGCTGCCGCGAGATTTGCGGGTCCTCTGAGAGTTCGCTGATCCGTTTATCTTAGTCGCCCAAAAACAAGAAGCCCGGCGCGGGAGGAGGCGCCGGGCTAGCATGAACGACCATCGGTGAGGGGAGGGAAACCGATGGTCTTGATGCGCCGGTCTGGGAGGAGGAAAGGACCGGCTTCACTTGAATATGAGATAGTGTTGTATCACGCTGACGACAAGATGCGGTTTGCGCATGGCTCCCATGAGCCCATTCGAAAGCCGGAATCCGGGTACCACTCATCCGATTGATGGCGCCGTGCCACTGGCGCCGTGAGCGCAAAATCGGCTAGACCAACCTTGACGAACGGCAGCTGATATTGCCGGCTGAGGAGAGCAGATGGCCCTGGCGACTGACGACGTGCGAAAGAACTGGCGCAGACCGACCTTGCGGCTGATCCTGAGCGTCGTCATGGTCGGGCTGGTGCTTGCCGTGGCCGCCTCGCTGATCGCTATCGGCTTTGTCCGTGCGCGCCAGACCGCCGTGGAGCGCGTGCAGGAGCGGATGAACGATTTCTCCGACCGGCTGACCAGCCGGCTGGCGATCATCTCCGGCGACACCGCCACCTTCGTCAACATCTTCGCCACGGCGCTCGGCGCCTTTGCCACCCCGCCGAACGAGCGGCTGGCGGACAAGCTGACCTTCGCGCGCGAGGCCTTGATCCGGTCGCCAACCGTCGACGGGATTTTCATCGGATATGAGGATGGCTCCTTCTTCCATGCCGTGAATCTCCGGGAAGATACCTGGCGCAAGGCGCTCGATGCACCAAAGGAAGCGGCCATCGCCGTGCGCATTGCCGACCGCACCGTTGGCCAGGCAAACACGACGGCGGTGTTCTTCCTCGACGCGAGCGGCAAGAGGCTCCAGGCGCAGCGTGTCGCGCCATCAAATTTCGATCCGCGGCAGCGCGCATGGTACCAGAAGGCGAAGGGCGGCACGACCGCCGTCGGGACCGGGCCCTATGCGACCGCCGTGACCGGCGCCTTTGCCATGACCGTCTCGCAGGCGCATGCACGCAGCCCCGGCACGGTGATCGGCGCAGACGTGCTTTTGACGCGTGTCACCGATTTCGTGACCGAGGAGTTACTCACGCCGAATTCCGTGGTCTTCGTTGCCGACGAGAGCGGAACGCCGGTCATCCATTCCAGCCAGACGGTCATGCAGAAGATCATCGCGGCGACCCATGACAAGGACGCCAATGCCTCGAACGGGGCCGATCCGCTGACCCGTTCGCTGAGCCGGGTGCTGCAGGCTCGCGATGGGCGCGTAGAGGCCGTCAATGTCGAGGATCGCACCTATGTGGTGATGACGGCAAAACTGCCGTCGACGCTCCTTTTTGCCGGCAGCACGATCGTCATGGCGGCCCCGCTCGATGAGTTGCTGGGGCCGGCCTATGACATGTTGTTCCAGGGCCTTGCCATCGCGGGCGGCGTGGTGGTGTTGGTCATCGTCGGCGCGCTTGTGCTCGCCGGCAGGATCACGCAGTCGCTCAACCAGCTGACGGAAAGCGCGCATCGCATGCAGACGCTGGATTTTCAGACCGAGATCGACGTGCCGAGCCGCGTGCGCGAGATCCATATGCTGTCCGGCGCCATGAAGCAGGCGCGGGATGCCATCTTCACCTTCTCGCTCTATGTTCCGAAGGAACTGGTGCGCAAGGGCATCGAGTCGGGCGAATTTTCGAGACGCACAGCGACGCGCCACGAGGTGACGGCGATCTTCACCGATATCTACGACTTCACCACGATCAGCGAGGGCAATTCGCCGGAGGCTGTCGTGACCATGCTGTCTGATTATTTCGACATCCTCAACCGCACGGTCAATGCGAACAACGGCACGATCGTGCAGTTCCTGGGTGACTCCATCTTCGCCATGTGGAACGCACCGGTGCCGGACGAGCATCATGCCGAGAATGCCTGCCGGGCAGCACTCGCCATGCAGGATGCGCTCACCGAGTTCAATGCCGGGCAGAAGCGAAAAGGCTTGCCTGAATTCCGCACCCGGTTCGGTCTGCATACGGGCGACGCCGTCGTCGGCAGCGTCGGCGCCGTCGACCGGCTGCAATATACGGCGATGGGCGACACGATCAATGTCGCCTCGCGGCTCGAGGGCATGAACAAGGAACACGGCACAACCATCCTCGCGAGCCGTGCTGTCTATGAGCAATGTCACGAGACGATCCTCTTCCGCCCCCTTGGCGGAGTCCACGCCAAGGGGCGGAAGGAGGAGATCGAACTCTTCGAAGTCGTGAGCCTGAGACAGACGGCGGCAGCGCCCGCGGCGAAAGCGATTGCCTGACCTTAATCGCGAAAATTTCGCGTCTGGACCGGCGATTTCCGTAGGCCGCGCGGAGCTGTTCGGTCAAATCTGAATATTACAACTTTCTGATACGTGACTCGGTCAACGAGACGTGCCGCAGCCCCACGCACCGGCCCGCCATCGCTCAACTCTCACGCCGGTAACGTACGGCACGCAAGGAGAAATGGCATGGCAATCATAAATTTCAGTACATTGGCTAACAAGGATAAGATCAATCTCGGCGGGGACAAACTCGTCTTCGACGGCGGCATCAGCGCGGCGGATGTCGCGATAGCCGAACTGAAAACCGGCGTTCAGCTCAACGCCGGGGGCAAGACGATTCTCCTGAAGGATTGGGAGCTCGGCAACCTGAACATCGACCAGGTGACCTTCAATAACGGCTCCGAACTCCTGGTCGGCGACAAGGTCTTTGCGACCACCAACGACGACAATGCCAACATGATCGAGCCCTTCTTCCCGGGCAACAAGAACCGGGACCAGTTGCGCGGCATGGGCGGCGACGACGAGTTGACGGGCGGCAAGGGCGACGACCTGATGTTCGGCCAAGGTGGCAACGATACGCTCTACGGTCAGGACGATGACGACTGGCTCGACGGCGGCAGTGGCAATGACATTCTCGAGGGCGGGGCCGGCAAGGACACCATCAAGGGATTTGCGGGCAGCGACACGATCACCGGGGGAACGGAAGCCGACAGGCTCGATGGCGGCAAGGGTGCCGATACATTCAAGATCACGGCGGCCGAGAGTCCGAATGGCGTCGGGCTGTTCGACAAGGTCGTGGAATTCATCTCGGCGAGCGACAAATTCGATCTCGATGCTGCCGGTGACGCAACCAAATATATCGAAGAGCGCCTCAGGACCGGCTCTTACGCCGACGCTTCGAGCAAGGCGACCGAGCTCCTTGTCGCGAATGAAGGCTTGAAGGAATATGTCTTCATCGCCGGCAACAGCAGAGGATGGTTGTTCGGCGACTTCAACAGCGACAGGGTCATCGATGTGGCGATCGAGATCCTGAACGGCGATAGTCTGGCGCGCCTCGACTTCTCCGACATCATCTGACGGTCGAACTCAGCCGGGGCGGTGCCCCGGCAGCTTCGGCAGCAAGATCGTGAGCAGGCCGAGGAGCGGCAGGTAGGACGAGACGCGGAAGACCCATTCGATGCCGTGGCTGTCGGCAAAGTCGCCGAGGAAGGCCGCACCCAGGCCTCCTGCCCCGAAGGCCAGGCCGAAGAAGATGCCGGCGATCATGCCGACGCGTCCGGGTACCAGTTCCTGCGCGAAGACGACGATGGCCGAGAAGGCCGAGGCGAAGATCAGGCCGATGATGATCGCCAACACGCAGGTCCAGAACAGGTTGGCATAGGGCAGCAGCAGCGCAAAGGGGATGACGCCGAGGATCGAGAACCAGATCACGAAGCGTGCCCCGAAGCGATCACCGATCGGCCCGCCCATGAAGGTTCCGACAGCAGCGGCGCCGAGGAACAGGAAGAGTATGAGCTGCGAGTTCTCGATCGACATGCCGAACTTCTCAATCGTGTAGAAAGTGAAATAGCTCGCCATCGAGGACATGTAGACGTTCTTCGTCGCCGTCAGCACGACGAGAATGATCAACGCCCAGAGAACCCGGTTGCGCGACAGCGGCAAGGCCCGGCTCACCGGTGCCTTGGAGGCGTTCAGGCGGCGATGCTCCATGAACCAGCGGCCGACCCAGGTCAGGATCGACATGCCGGCAAAGGCTATGACGGCGATCCAGGCGACGCTGCCCTGCCCGTATGGCAGCACGATGAAGGCCGCAAGCAGCGGGCCGATCGCCTGGCCGGCATTGCCGCCGACCTGGAAGACCGATTGCGCCAGCCCGTGCCTGCCGCCGGAGGCGAGGCGGGCAATGCGCGAGGATTCAGGATGGAACACCGCCGAGCCGAAGCCGATCAGGCAAGCACCCAGCACCAGGAACGCAAAACTATGGGCATTGCCGAGCACGATAAGGCCAAAGAAGGTGCTGGCCATGCCGACGGGCAGCGAATAGGGCATCGGCCATTTGTCGGTGACGATGCCGACGAGAGGCTGCAAAAGCGAAGCAGTCACTTGGAAGGCGAGCGTCAGCAAGCCGATCTGCACGAAGTCGAGATTGTAATTGGCCTTGAATAGTGGGTAGAGGGACGACAGCAGTGACTGCATGATGTCGTTGATTCCATGGCAGATACTGACCGCCATGATCACCGACAGCGTCGTCGTGCCATAACCAACAGGTGCGCTCCGATCCGTGACGGCCATCGGACTCTCCAATACCAAATCTCTCGTTATTTGGACGATTGTCTAGCAGGTCTGGCGACCATCGATAAGGTCACTCGTGCTCCGAAAGGTTCGCCCGGAACAAAAAAGTTCCTCCCGCGTTGCTTCCAATTGGGAGTCTGCGAGGTCATCCGTCATGTCGAGGCAGGCGTGGATTTGCGCTCTTAGTACACTCTTGATCAGCATCGTCCTGTTCGTGATCGGCGCGGCGACGATCCTGATTCTGCCGGGCCTTGCAACCGCGGCCCAGCTTCTGCTGCCGGTCATCGTACTGGTCAGCATTCTCGTTGCGCCCTTCGCGGGCGAGCGGCTCGCGCTCAGGCTGACGCCGGGCGAACACGCGCCTCACGATGAGGACGTCAACTCCGACCGAACGTATCCTCGAGGCGGATGATGTCATCCTCGCCGAGATAGGAGCCGGTCTGGACCTCGATCAGCTCGAGCAGGATCTTGCCGGGATTGGTGAGGCGGTGGACGTCGCCCTGGGGAATGTAGACCGACTGGTTCTCGCGCAGCATCTGGATGGTGTTGCCGATCTGGACCTCGGCGGTGCCGCGCACGACGATCCAGTGCTCGGAACGGTGATGGTGCTTCTGCAGCGACAGCTGCTTGCCCGGCTTGACGAAGAGCCGCTTCACCTGGAAGCGCTCGCCGACAAGGATGGAGGAATAGCCGCCCCACGGACGATAGCTGGTCCGATGCTCCTCGGTGAGCTTGGCGGTCGCCTTGTCTTTCGCGAGTTCCTTGACGACGCGGCCGACATCCTGCGCATCCGAGAGCCTGCCGACATAGACGGCGTCTTCGGAAACGACGACCACCGTGTCCTCTACACCGTTGACGGCTACATGCGTGCCCTCTGACAGGACGAAGGAATTCTTCGAATTGAACAGGCTGACGGGGCCGCGAGTCACGTTACCCTCTGCATCGCCGTCACTTTCCTTCCATACCGCGTCCCACGCGCCGAGATCCGACCAACGGATCGGCGAGGGCACGACAGAAGCGAGCGCTGTCTTTTCGAAGATGGCGTAGTCGACCGAAATGTCAGGCGACGCCGCAAACTCCGCCTCGCCGAGGCGGATGAAGTCCAGGTCTTCGCGCGCGGTCTTGACCGAAGCCTCGGCTGCGTTGAGCACGTCAGGCGCCAGCGCCCGGCATTCGGAGAGGAAGACGGCGCTGTCGAACAGGAACATGCCCGAGTTCCAGTAGTAGTTGCCTTGAGCGATCATCTCCTTCGCCCGATCTTCGTTCGGCTTCTCGACGAAGCGGGCGACGTGATGGGCGCCGCTCGGCTCTTTTTCGCCGGCCTCGACGTAACCGAAGCCGGTGGCAGGTGCGGTGGGCGTGATGCCGAAGGTGGCGAGGCGGCCGTCGCGCGCCGCCTTGGCGGCGGTATCGATGGCGGTGAGGTAAGCGTCATCCAGCGCGATGTTGTGGTCCGAAGCCAGCACATGCACCAGCCGCGGGCCGTTGCGCGAGGCGACCAAGGCAGCGGCAGCGATGGCCGGCGCGGTGTTGCGCGCGGACGGTTCGAGCAGCACGGCTTCGAGCTCGACACCGGCTTCCTGCGCCTGTTCGGCGACGAGGAAGCGGTATTCAGAGTTGGTGACGACGATCGGCTTGTCGTAACGGGTCGGGTCGGCGAGGCGCATCAGCGTCAACTGGAAGAGCGAGAGATCGCCGGTCAGCGCCAGGAACTGCTTCGGGCGCTGCGACCGCGACATCGGCCAGAGCCGCGTCCCCTTCCCACCCGCCAGAATTACCGGAACGATCAGATCATTGGCCATCAGTCTCTCCACCTCATCTGCCCGCCGCCTCACACGGCGCAGCCATCTGCTCAATAGCGCGACACGGCCGGCCGGGCTATCCCCGACCACACCGCGGTCCTCATTGCGCGCGACTGTGGCGCAAAGAGGGTTCCAGAAGGTTAGCGAAGCCGTTGCGCACGGATTTTCTTCGCCGATATCCTTAACGCGCGAGCTTTCGAATTAACCCGCGGCGTTTGGCGCGGACAAGCGCCCCGAAATGCTGCAAAACTGCGCCAAATCGGGTGATTCGGGGATGGGATGGTACGCATGCAGCGGTTCGCGGCCTATGTCATACTGAGTTCGGGCCTCAAACGGTTTCTCATAGCGCTGATCGCCGGAGCCCTCACCAGCCTGTCACAACCGCCTTTCGGCATTTTTGCGATCAATTTCCTGACTTTCCCCGTGCTGCTCTGGCTGGTCGACGGCGGGAGCGGCGATCCGGACCGCGGCTTGATCCGGCGACGGCTGTCGTCCTTCTGGGTCGGCTGGAGTTTCGGGTTCGGCTATTTCGTCGCGGGCCTGTGGTGGACGGGTGCCGCCTTGCTGGTCGAAGCGGACGAGTTCGCCTGGGCACTGCCGCTCGCTATCCTCGGCCTTCCCGCCTGTCTCGCTCTGTTCTACGGCTTCGCGACCTTCATCGCCCGGATGATCTGGACAGACGGGCTGACGCGTCTCCTTGCGCTCGCTGCCGCCTTCGGCATTGCGGAATGGCTGCGGGCGACGGTGCTCACGGGCTTCCCCTGGAATGCGATCGGCTATGCCATGATGCCTTTCCCGGTCATGATGCAATCCGTCGCGGTGACCGGAAGCTATGTGATGAACACGCTCGCCGTGCTCGTCTTCGCGGCACCCGCATTGATCTTCACTGGACGCGGCGGGCGCGCGGCGGCCGGCCTTGCCGTGATCCTGCTCGCGTCCCATGTCGGCTATGGCGCCTACAGGTTGCGGGAAGCGAGCGACATACCGGCTGAGACGACGCGAAAAGTGCGCATCGTCCAGCCGATGATCGACCAGGCCGCGAAGATCGACAATGGCGAGCGAAGCCGCATCTTTGAAGAGCATCTCAAGCTTACCGTCGAGACGCCCAGGGATGGAGGCAAGCGGCCGCATTATGTGATTTGGCCGGAGACGTCGATTCCCTTCATTCTGACCCAGAACCCGGACGCATTGGGGCGCATCGCCGAGGCGTTGGAAGACGGTCAAATTTTGATCGCAGGCGCCGTCCGCACCGAAAACGATGGTACAGGGACGCCGACGCGCTATTACAATTCGGCCTACATGATCGACTCCCAGGGGCAGATCATCGCGGCTTCCGACAAGGTTCATCTCGTCCCGTTCGGCGAGTACCTGCCTTTCGAGGAATTCTGGAACCGCCTGGGACTCACTGCGATTGCGGCCTTTCCGGGCGGCTATAGCGCCGCCCCTCGCTATCAGCACCTGACTGCACCAGACGGAACCAAGTTCCTCCCGCTGATCTGTTACGAGGTGATCTTCCCCGCTGAAAGCGCTGCCGAAGCCAGCACGGCAGACGCCATCGTCAATCTGACCAATGATGGTTGGTTCGGCCGCACGCCAGGGCCGTGGCAGCATTTTCACCAGGCCCGCATCCATGCTGTCGAAATGGGACTGCCGGTCATCCGAAACTCCAATAGCGGCGTATCTGCCATCATCGACAGCTACGGCAGGATACGGACCGGCCTCGATTTCGGAGCGGTCGGGGTTATCGACGGAGATATACCACCCAGGGTCAGGCTTCCATTTTCCGAACTTCCAAGAAGTCTGTACTTTTGGTTGTTGGAACTCAGTCTCATTATGGTACTCATTCTCACCCGTTTGAGTTTCAGTTTCACCCGCAATTGACCAAAAACCCCTAAAAAGGCATAGTATCCTAACCGGCGATTACGCGTTAAAGTGAGTATGCGTACGAAAGCTTCGTAAAAACGGCAGGATGCACGCGATACAATTGACGACTATCAAAAACCGGGGAACACTTCCTAAACAGGATACTAGACGATGGAAAACAAGAAGAAGCCCAACCCGATCGACATTCACGTCGGAAGCCGGATTCGGTTGCGACGGACTATGCTTGGTATGAGCCAGGAAAAACTGGGAGAAGCACTGGGGATCACTTTCCAGCAGATTCAGAAGTACGAGAAGGGTACGAACCGCGTTGGTGCCAGCCGCCTGCAGGCGATCTCCGGCATTCTCAACGTGCCCGTGTCCTTCTTCTTCGAAGATGCACCCGACGGTAATCCCGCCAACACACCTGCCGGTATGGCTGAAGCTTCGAGCTCCAACTATGTTGTGGACTTCCTGTCCTCATCCGAAGGTTTGCAGCTCAACCGCTCGTTTGTGAAGATCAGCGACCCGAAAGTCCGTCGCAAGATCGTCGACCTCGTCAAGGCGCTCGCCGCCGAGACCGAAGCCGAGTGAACGCATACGTTTGCGAGCCCCTTTTTTGGCGGGGGGCCCGCAACCGAAACTCATTTGCCGCGCATCAACGCCGGCAATTCTTCCAGGAAAGTGGCCCGAAGCGCCAAGCCTGACGGTTCGGTCGGCCGCGTCACGCCGATTCGCAAACGGGCGAATGCGATCCTCCGGCCGTGCTTTTCAGCCCAGCCGACGAACCATCCGATCGGACGCGTAGGATCGAGCTTGCCGTTCTTGCGCCTCAGTGACCCACTTCCGGTCTTGCCCTGAACTGTCCAGCCGTCCCCAGCTTCGAAAGACGGGACGATGCTCGCCGTCATGTCCATAGCCTCTCCGCTGACCGGCAGGTCGCGCGCCACAATGCGGCGCATGAAGGCCGCTTGCTCGTCGGCCGAAATCTTGAGCGACGACGAGAGCCAGGACTGTGTCAGGCCATCGCCCTTCCCTGGACTACCATTTGTGTCAGCGTTGCCGTAACCCAGCTTGCGGACATAGGCATCGAAGCGCTTGTTTCCGAGTTTGCGCGTGAGCTCCTGCGAATACCAGACTATCGAGTCCAGTTCCCAGGTCGTCGGATCGACCGGCTTGCGAGCGCGCTTGGGTGCGTCGAATTTGGCGTCATAGTCCCATCGTGGCGTGTGCCGGTCCTTCAGCACGCCGGCGTCATAACCCATTAGCGCAAGCGGCAACTTGAAGGTCGACATCGGCGTGAATCGCTCGTCGCATGTGCCGGTGCGAATGAGCGCGGCACCTGTTTCCTGATCGAGGATGAGCGTGCATTCGATGACATCAGGGGCGGATTTGGCTGATGAAACCGGGAGAACCGCGACGAGCGCGAGAGCCAGCGAAACAACATGCAGAAATGTATTTTCGAGAGAAGGCTTCATCGGGAATTCCTATTGTCCAAAACCACGGATAGACGGCTGAAAGTGGCCAAAAGCGGGCAAAACGTGCCAATATCGGGGGATATAAAGATATATCCATATGTTTGTGCGCTTGTCTTTCGCAAGCGAACTCACTACACAGAGCACCGCCATCTTCATTGAGGGGAATTCCCGTAATGCGCCCAAGCTATCTGTTCACCAGCGAGTCCGTTTCCGAAGGACATCCGGACAAGGTCTGCGACCGCATCTCTGACGAGATCGTCGATCTGGTCTATCGCGAAGCCATCAAGTCCAAGACCGATCCGTGGTCCGTCCGCATTGCCTGCGAGACGCTTGCCACCACCAACCGCGTGGTCATCGCCGGCGAAGTGCGCCTGCCGCACAGCCTGATGAAGAAAGACAAGAACGGCGTGGAGGTGATCAACCCCGCCAAGTTCAAGCAGGCCGCCCGCAAGGCGATCCGCGACATCGGCTACGAGCAGGACGGCTTCCACTGGAAGACCGCCAAGATCGATGTGCTGCTGCACTCGCAGTCGACCGATATCGCACAGGGTGTCGACAACGCTTCCGACCAGCAGGGTGAAGAAGGCGCGGGCGACCAGGGCATCATGTTCGGTTATGCCTGCAACGAGACCCCCGATCTCATGCCGGCGCCGATCTATTATTCTCACCGCATCCTGCAGCTTCTGTCGGATGCCCGTCGCAAGGGCGAAGGCGATGTCGGCAAGCTCGGTCCCGATGCCAAGAGCCAGGTAACCGTCCGTTACGAGAACGGCAAGCCTGCCGAAGTGACCTCGATCGTTCTTTCGACACAGCACATGGATGCAAGCTGGGATTCCGAGAAAGTCCGCAAGGTCGTGGAACCCTACATCCGTGAAGCCCTCGGCACTTTGCCGATCGCCAAGGAATGCAACTGGTACATCAATCCGACCGGCAAGTTCGTGATCGGCGGCCCGGATGGCGACGCGGGCCTGACCGGCCGCAAGATCATCGTCGATACCTATGGCGGTGCGGCTCCGCATGGCGGCGGCGCCTTCTCCGGTAAGGACACGACCAAAGTCGACCGCTCGGCTGCCTATGTCGCCCGCTACCTCGCCAAGAACGTCGTGGCCGCCGGCCTCGCCGACCGTTGCACCATCCAGCTCTCCTACGCCATCGGCGTCGCCCAGCCGCTGTCGGTCTATGTCGATCTGCATGGCACCGGCAAGGTGACCGAGGATCAGATCGAAGCCGCGATCCGCAAGGTCATCGACCTCTCGCCGACCGGCATCCGCCGGCACCTCAACCTCAACAAGCCGATCTATGCGCGCACCGCGGCTTACGGTCATTTTGGCCGCAAGGCAGGCCGCGACGGCTCCTTCTCCTGGGAGAAGCTGGACCTCGTCAAGCCGCTCAAGGACGCGCTCAAGGCGTGACCTCCGAAGACGACAAGATCGACGATACGATCGGTGGGGCGCGGAAATCGCGCTCCACCGAAGCCTTTTTCGGACGCCGCAAGGGCAAGACGCTTCGCCCGAACCAGGAGCGGCTGATCCATGGGGCGCTCGATCGGCTGCGGCTCGATCTCGGTGCGCCAGCGCCCAAAGTTCTCGCCATGCTTTTTCCGGTACCGGTGAAGACCATCCGCCTGGAAAGCGGTTTCGGCGGCGGTGAGCATCTGATCCACCGCGCCGCGACCAATCCCGACACCGGCTTCATCGGCGTCGAACCCTTCGTCAATTCCATGGCGAAGCTGCTCGCCCGCATCGAAGATCTGGGCCTCGAGAACATCCGGCTCTACGACGATGACGCAGTACAGGTTCTCGACTGGCTACCGCAAAGCTCGATCGACCATATCGACCTGCTCTATCCCGATCCCTGGCCGAAAAAGAGACACTGGAAACGGCGCTTCGTCTCCGACGTCAATCTCGAGCGTTTCCACCGCGTGCTGAAACCCGCCGGCCTCTTCTGCTTCGCCTCCGACATCGACACCTATGTGAACTGGGTGCTACAACATATCGACCGCCATGGCGGATTCGAATGGACGGCGCGGAATGCGTCGGATTGGCTGACCGCGTTCGAGGATTGGCCGGGTACGCGGTATGAGGCGAAGGCGCGGCGTGAGGGCCGGAGTTCGGCGTACCTGACGTTTCGGAAGGTCTGAGGGGGTTAGCCACAAGGAAGGCGCCCGTTCAGTTCCACTGGGGTAACTGGCCAAGAAACTCCAACACCGCCCCGTTGAACACATCCGGCCGCTGCACCGGCGCGAAATGCGTCACGCCGGGCAGCGTCACCAACTTTGCCCCCGCGACGCTACGCGCCAGATAGTCCGCATGTTCGGGCCGGATGAACTCGTCACTCTCGGCCTGCACGACCGTCACGGGCACCACGATCTCGGCCAAATCCTTCGCCGAGTAATTCGGCTGCGTCCGCTGCATCAGCCCCACCGCCTCGACAAACTCATCGAACCTTGCCGGCGTCGTCGACAGCGCGGCGTAGTCCTGTTTATGGCGTGAGAAACAGCGTTCGATCAGCGGCGTCATCTCGAAAGGCAGTGTGCCGGAGGGATCGACGTTGCAGGCGAAGAAGAACACGCCGGCGATGCGATCCGGATGATGATGGCCGAGAATCAGGCCCGTGCAGGCGCCGTCGCTCCAGCCCACGATCGCGGCTTTCCCGATGGAAAGCGCATCCATCACGGCGAGCACATCCGTGCCCATCAGATCATAGGAATAGGGCTTGTCATCGCGGGTGCTGCGGCCATGACCACGGCTATCGATGAGGATCGCGCGATAACCCGCTTCGACCAGCGGCGCGACCTGATGGCCAAAGTTTCCGGCATTGCCGAGGCCACCGTGCAGCAGGACCACCGCCGGCCCCGTACCGCAGTCGGCATACCATATCGACGCGCCGTCATTCAAGACACGACCGGTCCTCGCGTCCGCCGGAAGGGGCGTCGCTCCGACTGCGTCGAATCGCTCGAGATTGTCGTCTTGGAACTTCACCATGATCCGGGCCTCGCATTCCATTCGCGAGGCGAAGCTAGGATCACATATCGGCCTCGGTCAAGCCGAGCCGGTCTTCAATAGCTGGCATGTGCGCTCGCACGAGCCATGCGCTGGCGCTTGTACACCAATGCCACGCCGCAGCCACTCAGAACGCGATGCTGCGGAATTCCTGGACCCGCTTAGTGCAATGGCACCGTCTGCAGATCGTCCTCGGCGGCCTTGAAGAAGGTCGAGGAACGGTTGTCTGTCAGCAGGATCGGCGTACCATCAGCGCCGAACAGCGCCCAGAGGTCGATGCCCGGATTGAGATCCGGAGCCTCCGGGAAGACGCTTGCGACGTCCTCGGACCGCATCTTGCGGATATAGCCAACTTTGCCTGCGCCGAGATGCGCGAACTCATTTCTGGTCATGCGACCCGCCTGTGTATACTTGGAGATCATGATAAAACTCCTTCTAATTAGGAGACGCGGCAATTCCACGAATATTCAGTCTGAGACAGAAATATTAATTTTTCGCACCATTTTGGCAGGCTCCGGGCGAACAAGGTCTATCGACAAAAGACCGTTCTTGAGGATCGCGCCGGTCACCACCATGCCGTCGGCGAGCATGAATACCCGCTGGAACTGGCGCGCGGCGATGCCGCGGTGGAGGAATTCGCGCTCGCCCGGCTCTGCCGCCTGACGGCCGCGGATGGTGAGCTGGTTTTCCTCGGTGGTGACGTCGAGATCCTCGTCCGCAAAACCGGCCACAGCCAAGGTGATCCGCAGGCGGTCGGGGTCGCCGGTCACGGGATTGGCGCGCAAACGTTCGATATTATAGGGAGGGTAACCGTCGTTGATCTTGGAGAGACGCTCCAGCGTCTTCTCCATTGCGTCAAAGCCCAGGAGAAGCGGGCTCGCAAAGGGGGTTACACGTGTCATTCTGTCATGTCCTTGGCTGCAAGCGACAATTTTATGGACCTCAGAGAGCATCCACGCCGTTTCATATGGGTTAGAGACAGTCGAGTTGCAAGGCGTTGTTAGGGCGGCTAGATCATGTCGCCGAACGCTTACAGAATACTGAAAGGGAATTGAGGAATGGCGGATGCGCGCAAGGTCATAATCGATACGGATCCCGGTCAGGATGATGCCGCGGCAATCATGCTGGCGCTCGGATCACCCGACGAAATCGAGGTGCTGGGAATCACCACCGTCGCCGGCAATGTGCCTGTGGCGCTGACATCCAAGAATGCGCGCATTACCTGCGACTTCGCCAACCGCAAGGACATCAAGGTTTTTGCCGGCTGCGAGAAGCCCATCAAGCGGCAATTGGTGACCGCCGAGCATGTCCATGGCGCCACCGGCCTCGATGGCCCCGAGCTCTTCGAACCCGAGACACCGCTCCAGCCGCAGCATGCGGTCGATTTCATCATTGACACGCTGCGCAACGAGCCCGCGGGCACGGTGACGCTTTGCCCGCTCGGGGCGCTGACCAACATCGCGACCGCGCTCACCCGTGCGCCCGATATTGCAAGCCGGATCCAGGAGATCGTCCTGATGGGCGGAGCCTATTTCGAGGTCGGCAACATCACACCGGCAGCGGAGTTCAACATCTATGTCGATCCCGAGGCCGCCGAGATCGTCTTCAAGTCCGGCATCCCGATCGTGATGATCCCGCTCGACCTCACACACAAGGTGTTGACACTGAAGGCCCGCGTGAACCGCATCCGCGCGCTCGGCACCCCGGCGGCCGTGGCTTTGGCCGATATGCTGGACTTTTTCGAGCGCTTCGACATCGTCAAATACGGCTCTGATGGCGGCCCGCTGCACGACCCCAACGTCATCGCCTATCTCGTGAAGCCAAGTCTCTATGATGGCCGCATGTGCAATGTGGAGATCGAGACGGGTTCAGAACTGACGCTCGGCATGACGGTCGTCGACTGGTGGCAGGTCACCCAACGCAAGCACAACGCGCTCGTGCTGAAGGATGTCGATGCGGGCGGGTTCTTTGACTTGCTGACGGAACGGGTGGCAAGGCTCTAGGGTTTCGGCGGGATTCACCCTCACCAACTTCAGCCATGCATGAGACGTAGTCGAATGCCTAGACACGCTTGTTGAGGGGTGTTTCCGGTCCCCTCAAACCAAAGAGGCCCGGTCTTCCAACCGAGCCCCTCATCTCAAATGTAGTTAGGGCCTACGCCCGCATCCGCCGTGCGACCGAGCGCAAGTCGCTGGCCGACGCGCCGTCCGACACTCGGAACCGTGCTACGAGCGTCTTCAAGCGCGCCGCTTCGTCGCTGAGCGAGACCGATGCCGCAGTGGTCTCTTCGACCATCGCGGCATTCTGCTGGGTCACCTGATCCATGTGATGCATCGCCGTGTTCATTTCGCGCAGGCCCGCGGCCTGTTCGCTCGACGAGACCGAGATCATGTTGATCAGGCCGTTGATATGAACGACCTGGCCTGAAATGGCTTCGAGCGCCTTGCCGGTCTGGGCGACAAGTGCCACGCCGTCATTGACCTGAGATTCCGAAGTGCTGATCAGCGCCTTGATCTCCTTGGCCGCGGTGGCCGAGCGCTGGGCGAGTTCGCGGACTTCCTGGGCGACGACGGCAAAACCCTTGCCGGCGTCACCAGCGCGGGCAGCTTCGACGCCGGCATTGAGCGCCAGCAGATTGGTCTGGAAGGCGATCTCGTCGATCACGCCGATAATGTTGGTGATCTGCGCCGACGACTTCTCGATGCCGTGCATGGCAGTGATCGCGCTGTTGACGATGGAACCGGACTTGGCGGCTTCCTGGCTGGCGCTGTTCACCGCCGCAGCCGCCGTCTTGGCGTTTTCGGCACTCGAATGGACCTGCTCGGTCAGTTCGTTAAGCGCTGCTGCGGTCTCTTCGATCTGGGCGGCCTGCTGCTCCGTGCGATGCGAGAGGTCGTTGGCGCCAGAGGAGATTTCACTGGTGCCGCCGTCGATATTGGCAACCGCCTGGCCCACCATGCGCAGCGTCTCTTCGAGGCTCGCCACGGCGCCGTTGAAGTTCTGCTTGAGCTCGGCATATTCGCCGGGGAAATCCCTGGTGACGCGGAAGCTGAGATCGCCGGCGGAGAGCTTTGCCAGCGCATCCTTGAGTTCGCTCACCACCAGTTGCTGGACGCGCGCATTTTCGTTGCGCTCGGCTTCGGTGCGGCTGCGGTCCGTCTCGCCCTGCTGGCGGGCTTCGGCCGCTTCGGCTTCGAGGCGGTTGGAGTCCGCCAGGCGACCGCGGAAGGTTTCGAGCGCACGCGCCACAGCGCCGGTCTCGTCGGCGCGATCCTGGCCGGCTACTGGATTGGCGTAGTCGCCGGCGCTGAGGCGACCGACCGAGCCGAGAAGGCCTTCGAGGGGACGGGCAACGAAGCCGCGGGCCGCAAGATAGAGGCCGATCATCGCTGCTGCCATCATGACGAGACCACCGATGATCATCATCATCGTCTGGTCCTGGATCGGCGCGGCGACCGCAGCATCCGGGATATCCATGATCAGCGCCCATTTGACGTTGAGGCCAGTGAGTTCGAACGGATAGACGAGACGGCTGTAGCCTTGACCATTCGCGTTCTCGAGGCCTGGGATCGGCGTCACCTTCCCGTCTGCGATCGCGGCCTTGATTGCTTCCGGCTGGACGCCATCATAGTCCTTGTTGAGCAAGGCTGCATCCGGAGCAACCAGCCACTTGCCATCATGTGAGACGATGAAGACCTTGCCGGTACCGAAGGGCGAGAGCTTGGAGACATTGTCGGCCAGCATGGTCAGCGACACGTCGACGCCAGTGACACCGATGATCTTGCCGTCGACCGTGACGGGATAGGCAATAGAGCTCATCGCAGTCGGCGGAACGATTTCCGAGGCCACATAAGGCTTGGTGATCGCGCCGCCGTTTTCCTTGACCGCCTTGGCATACCACTCGGCCTCATAGTCCTCGCCAAAGGTGCTCAGCGAGATGCCGCCGGTCTTGTCCTTGGTCCAATAGGGCGTAAAGACGCCGTTCTTGTTGCCGGCGACGTCGAGCTTGTCCTTGGACTGTGCCTGCAGTGCGTCAAAGCCCTGCGGCGCCTCGGCGAACCAGCTGCCGAAGGCCATCTTCTGCTGTTCGAGATTGGTCTTGAGAATGTCGATCACGGCCTTGCGGTCGAGAACGCCCTGTTGCTTGCCGTGGGCGATGATGCCCGACATGGTTCGGGCGGCGCTGGCGAGCGCGCTGGTGTCGGTGACGATACCCTGGGCGATCGCCTTGGCCTCGGTCTCGGCCTGCTGGCCGATCAGGGAGCCGACACGATCACGCGTCTGGCTGATGAGAACGAAATTGGTTGCGATCAGCAGAATGGCAATGATCGCACCGGTAACCAGAAGCAGTTTCGGTGCGAGAGACTTCGGAGCGAGCTTCAGCATGATGGCCTCAAGGGAGTGGCGGATAACGCCGCTTCCATCATGGAAACATCATTGCGGGGGCAAATGGCCGGCGATCATCGCGCGGTCCGGGCGGCTGAGACTTGGATAAAGTCAATTGGTTAATGCCGCACAAATGCAAGCTGCGACACTTTGGCAATGTGCAGCTCTGGCCCGGATATCGGCTTATGCCTTGAGGTGTTTTTCGACTTCGGCCTGTATCGGGAT
Organism: Rhizobium sp. SRI_017; assembly: GCF_057586295.1. Lineage (NCBI taxonomy): Bacteria > Pseudomonadati > Pseudomonadota > Alphaproteobacteria > Hyphomicrobiales > Rhizobiaceae > Rhizobium > Rhizobium sp. SRI_017. The sequence continues at coordinate 28,076 of NZ_JBYCZP010000022.1, forward strand.
CGAAGGCTGCGCGCCGGCCTTGAGGCAGGCGAGTGAGCCGGCAACCGCGGCGCGGCGCAGTGCCACCTCGAATTTGAGGCCCTGATCAAGACCGGCAGCGAGATAGCCGCAAAAGGTGTCGCCAGCGCCAACCGTGTCGATCGGCTCGATGACGAGCCCCTTGGCCTTATGGAGCGCGCCATTGCGAACCGCGACAACGCCTTCCGCGCCGAGGGTCACGATGATCGTCTGTTTCCGTTCCTGGTTGATCTGCATCATCTCGGCTTCACGCGCAGCTGCGTCGAGCCCCGACTTGCCGCAGAACAGCTCGAACTCGGTCTCGTTGGCAATGACGATATCGGCCATCTGTGCGAGGCGCCTGGCATCGGGGGTAATCGGCGCGATGTTGACGACGCTGGTGACGCCCTTCTCGCGCGCCGCTGTCAGCGCCGCCTCGATCGCGGGTGCCGGTATTTCCATCTGCAGCATCAGCGTGTCGCCGCGTTTCATGTCGGAGACGGCCGCCTTGGCATCGTCGACCTTTACCGTGCCATTGGCACCCGCGACAATCGCAATGACATTCTCGCCGTCGGCGCCGACAAAGATCAGCGCGACGCCCGTGGCTGTCGAGGCACTCTTCACCCGGTCGAGATTGACGCCATCGAAGCGCAGATAGGTCAGCGCCGGCACCGCGAATTCGTCCTCGCCGCAGGCACCCGCCATATGCACCGTGGCACCGGCACGGCGTGCCGCAAGTGCCTGATTGGCGCCCTTGCCACCGGGCGCCGTGACGAAATGATCACCGGTGACCGTCTCGCCCGGCTCGGGCAAACGGGTGACGCTGGCGATAAGGTCCATGTTGATGGAACCGAGAACGGTGATCATGGCAGAGCTCTATTGTTTTGATTTCCCCCGTCACTGTTAGGCCCGGTTTCTCAGTCCTCGTCAACCACTCTCAGCTTCAGCTGGCCCGTCCGGCTCTCGACACTCCGTGCAGGCTCGACGGCCGACGTCGCCGCCTCACCGGCTTCGAATTCCATCGCCTCGATCCTCTCGCCGCGCTTGGCGAGCTTGCTGGACGACGTGACGATCTGTTCGACATCCTTCTGGGCCGCTGCGAAGTGGCCCTGCAGCTTCTGGACGCGATCGTCGAGGCGGGTGAGATCCTCCATCAGGCGGATGACCTCGCCCTGGATCAGATGCGCCTGCTCGCGCATGCGCTGGTCGCGGAGAACCGACTGAATGACCTGGATCGACAGCATCAGCAGCGAGGGCGAGACGATGACGATGCGCGCCTTGTGCGCCCGCTGCACCACGCCTTCGAAATTCTCATGAATCTCGGCGAAGATCGATTCCGAGGGCACGAACATGAAGGCGGTGTCCTGGGTCTCGCCGCGGAGCAGGTATTTCTCCGAGATATCCTTGATATGGACCTCGATATCGCGGCGGAACTGCTGGCTGGCTACCTTCGTCCCTTCCGGGCCCGCCTCGCGGATCGCGTTCCAGGCCTCGAGCGGGAACTTGGCGTCGATCACCAGTGACGGCTGGCCGTTCGGCATCCGGATGAGGCAGTCCGGCCGCGAACCGCTGGACAAAGTCGCCTGGAATTCGTAGGCGCCCATCGGCAGGCCATCGGCAACGATGGTCTCCATGCGCGACTGTCCGAAGGCGCCACGTGTCTGCTTGTTGGAGAGGATTGCCTGAAGCCCGACAACGTCCTTGGCCAGAGCCTGGATGTTGTTCTGCGCCGTATCGATGGCGACCAGCCGCTCTTGCAGACGGCGCAGATTCTCGTGGGTCTGGCGCGTCTGCTCGGTCATCGTCTGACCGATCCGGTGCGTCATACCGTCGATACGCTGGTTGATCGACTGGTTGAGTTCGTGCTGCCGCGTGCCGAAAACATCCGCCATTGCGGCGATGCGGCCCTGCATTTCCGTCTGGGCCTTGAGGATCTCGGCCATGCGGAGCTCGGACTCCCTGGCACGTCGTTCGGCATCCTCCTGCTCGGCCCGTCTAGCACGTCCGGATGCGGAGAGCACGAAAAGCACGATGACCAGAAGCAGCCCCAACAGCGCTCCGGCGCCGACGAGAAGCGTGACGAGTGTCACGGGGAACTGACCGATCATGAAGACCGGCGTTTCGGCGGAGATAGAATCCAACATGCCGCAAGCTTATCCGATTCGCTCGCTGCCGCCAGATCAAAACGAGAACGCCCGGCGAGTTGTCCTCAGACGACACAGTATATTTCGGCGATGCGGCGAAGAACTGTCCGCCGACATGACATGCGTCAATTTCTACACGACTATTCGTAATTTTAGATAGCACTACATTAACCATGACTGATCAGAGTTGGAGTGAAACCGAGAAAGCGATTCTCGGGACACACAAAGGCATGAAGAGATGACCGCCCAGGACGACGCGCGCGAAATGCACCGGAAAAGACTGGACTTCCTCGGGCTCGACGACAGCCAGAAGGCGCTGCTCAAGACACTTCAGCCGCTGGTCCGGGAGTCGATCGGCGGCGCTCTCGACACTTTCTACAAGAAAGTGAGATCCACGCCCGAGACCGCACGGTTCTTCCGGGAAGAGGCGCATATAACCGGCGCCAAAGGGAAGCAGGCGAACCATTGGGAAATGATCTCCTCCGGCAAGCTCGACGAGGATTATGTCGCCAGCGTCACGACGATCGGCAAGACCCATGCCCGGATCGGGCTCGAGCCGCGCTGGTATATTGCCGGCTATGCGCTGGTGTTGGAACAGCTGATACACACGACAATGAGCAAGCACTGGCCCAGCATGTTCGGCAAGGGCAAGGCCGAAGGGCTCGCTGCCGAGGTTTCGGTGATCGTCAAGGCCGCCCTGCTCGACATGGATTATGCCATCTCCGTCTATCTCGATGAACTCGCAGGCCAGCGGGAACGGGCGGAAGCCGCCCGCAAGCAGGCGGAAGCCGAGCAGAGCGTGGCGCTCGGCGAACTCGGAAAGGTGCTCGCGCTCCTGTCCGGCGGCGACCTTGAATCCCGCCTGCCGGCCGGGCTGCCTGAGAATTATGCCGGAATGGCCGATCACTACAATTCGGCTGTGGAAACGCTGCGCCAATCGATCTCGATGGTGCGGCTCGCAGCGCAACAGATACTCGGCTCCTCACAGGAGATCAGCGACGCGACAGCGAGTCTCGCCCAGCGCACCGAGCAGCAGGCAGCAAGCATCGAGGAGAGCTCGGCCGCGCTCCACGAGCTCTCGGAGAGCGTGACGGCCACCGCACGCGGCGCACGGAAAGCCGCCAATGTGACCGGAGACGCCCTGTCCGTCGCCCAGTCTTCCGGCGCCGTCGTCTCCGAGGCGGTGGCGGCCATGGGCGCGATCGAACGTTCGTCGACCGAGATCTCGAAGATCATTTCGGTCATCGATGAAATTGCCTTCCAGACCAACCTTCTGGCGCTCAATGCCGGAGTGGAGGCTGCGCGGGCCGGAGAGGCAGGACGCGGCTTTGCGGTCGTCGCGCAGGAGGTCCGCGAACTGGCCCAGCGGTCCGCCAATGCGGCGAAGGAAATCAAGACGATCATCGCCCAGAGTTCCAGCCAGGTTCAGACCGGTGTCGCGCTCGTCAACAAGTCCGGCGAGTCGCTCGGGGATATCGTCGATCGGGTGCACGAACTCGACAGCATCATCCAGGGTATCGCGGCAGCCACCGCGGAACAGTCCTCGGGCCTGACCGAGGTCTCGGCCGCGATCGGCGACATGGATACCATTACACAACAGAATGCCACCATGGTCGATGGAACCTCCCGCCAGATCGCCGATCTGACGAGCGAAGTCGAGCGGCTCACCATCGCGCTCAGGGGCTTCAAGAGCCGCGACCCCGACAGCGACGTTCCCGCGCTTGACCGGAATGACCGCCGCCGGACCGAAGGAAACTGGAAGCGCGCTGGAGCCGCCTGATTTTCCATGACATGGGTGGTGCCGGAATATTGCAAGACCAACCGGCCTGTATTAAGTGACGTGGCATGACGATCAAGCCCCTCATAATCCTGCCCGACCCGGTTCTCCGACAAGTCTCCATGCCCATCGAACAGGTGGACGATGCCGTGCGAAACCTCTCGGCTGATATGCTGGAGACGATGTATGACGCTCCGGGGATCGGCCTGGCAGCGATCCAGGTCGGCATCCCGCGTCGCATGCTGGTGATCGATCTCTCCAAGGAAGACGAGGAGAAGAAGCCGCAGGTCTTCATCAATCCGGAGATCCTGCAATCTTCCGACGAGCGCTCGACCTACGAGGAGGGCTGCCTTTCGATCCCGGACTATTATGCCGAAGTCGAGCGCCCGGCCCGCATCACCGTCAAGCATATCGGCCTCGACGGCAAGGAGCAGGTCACCGAGGCCGAAGGCGTCCTGGCAACCTGCCTGCAGCACGAGATCGACCACCTGAACGGCGTGCTCTTCATCGACTACATTTCGCGGCTCAAGCGCGAGATCGTGATCCGGAAGTTTGCTAAGGCGTCCAAAATCAGAGCTTGAGCCCCATCCTTGATCGAACGCCGCGCAGCGCCTATGATATCAGTGATATCATGGGAGTGTCGTTGTGGGTGATCTGCTGATCAGGAATGTGCCGGAGGATCTGAAGCGGGAGCTGACGGAGGCCGCGCGTCAGGCCGGTAGCAGCCTATCGGACGAAGCCAAGCGGCGCCTCAGACACTCGGCTCCCGAGGAAACCTCCGTACCGCAAACGGGCGCTGAATTCCTTCAATCCATTCAAGCGCTCTTCGCAGATATTCCCGATGAGGAGCGGGAGGAATTTGCGAAGATCATGGACGAGATCGAGGAGGAGAGGAAGAAGGACTTCGGACGCCCCTTCAGCTTCGAAGAATGATCGTCATCGACACCAATGTGATCTCCGAAATCACGAAGCCTCGACCCGACGACAAAGTGCTGAAGTGGTTTGTGGCGAGCAGCCCGCCAGAGCTCTATCTGTGCAACGTCACAGTCATGGAACTCGAATTCGGTGCCGAGCGGTATCTCATTAAATACGGGTCGCTGAAATACCAACAGTTCGTAACCGGTCTTATCGATAGCCGCTTTCGAGATCGAATTCTCGACTTGGATCGTGACGCTTTTGCTAACGCCGGTCGACTGCGCGCACGTCGCGAAATGAGCGGCCGGATGATATCGGTTCAAGACGCCATGATCGCCGCCATCTGCCTCCAGCATGGCGCCACCCTCGCCACGCGCAACACAAAAGACTTCGAGGGGCTTGATTTGAAGCTCGCAAACCCGTTTGAAGGCGCCTGAAACTTCGACGGACGATACCAATGGCACTTCGCATCATCTTCATGGGAACGCCGGACTTTTCCGTGCCAGTGTTGAAAGCGCTGCACGCAGCAGGCCATGAGATCGTCGCGGTCTATTCCCAGCCGCCGCGGCCGGCCGGGAGACGCGGGCTCGAACTCACGCCCTCGCCCGTCCATCGTGCGGCCGAGGCGCTTGGCATCCCGGTCCGGACACCGCCCAACTTCAAGGATCCAACCGATGTCGACGCCTTCCGCGCGCTCGAGGCTGATGTCGCTGTCGTCGTCGCCTACGGCCTGCTGCTGCCGGAATCGATTCTGTCAGGCACGCGGCTCGGCTGCTATAACGGTCATGCCTCGCTCCTGCCGCGCTGGCGCGGTGCCGCGCCGATCCAGCGCGCGATCATGGCCGGCGATGACGAGACCGGCATGATGGTGATGAAGATGGACAAGGGGCTCGATACCGGCCCGGTAGCGCTCACGCAACGCCTCGCCATCGGCGAGACGATGACGGCGGGAGAGCTTCACGACCGCCTGTCCGAGGTCGGCGCGACGCTGATGGTCGAGGCCATGGCGAAGCTGGAGAAGGGCGATCTGCCGCTGACGCCGCAGCCCGTCGAGGGCGTGCTCTACGCCGCCAAGATCGGCAAGGCAGAGAGCCGGATCGACTTTGCCAAGCCAGCGCGCGACGTCCACGACCACATCCGCGGCCTCGCCCCCTTCCCTGGCGCGTGGTTCGAGGCCGAGATCAATGGCAAGGCGGAGCGTATCAAGGTGCTGAAGACCGAGATGTCCGTCGGCACCGGCAGACCGGGCACGGTGCTCGACGATCGCCTGGCCATCGCCTGCGGCACAGACGCGGTTCGTCCGCTGCGCCTGCAGCGCGCCGGCGGCAAGCCACTCGATCTGGCCGACTTCCTGCGCGGCACCCCTCTGCCCGCCGGCACGAGGCTCAGCTGATGCCGCGTTACCGCATGACCGTCGAATATGACGGCACGCCCTATGTCGGCTGGCAGCGCCAGGACAATGGCCACTCCGCGCAAGGCGCGATCGAAAAGGCAATCCATGCCATGACCGGTGAATGGGTATCGCTCCGCGCAGCGGGGCGGACCGACGCCGGTGTTCACGCCTTTGGCCAGGTTTGTCACGCGGATCTCAGCCGAGATTGGAAAGCCGAGACCGTCGCCAATGCCGTCAACGCCCATCTGGTCGCGGCGGATGAACGTGTGGTGATCCTCCATGCGGAGAAGGTGCCGGAGACGTTCGATGCCCGCTTCTCCGCCACCAAGCGGCATTACCTCTATCGTATCATCTCTCGGCCTGCGCCGCTGGCTATCGAGGCGATGCGCGCATGGCATATCAGGAAGCCTCTCGACCATGAGGCGATGCACGAAGCCGCCCAGATGCTGGTGGGCCATCACGACTTCACCACCTTCAGGTCCATCCGCTGCCAGGCGAAGAACCCGAAGCGGACGATGGAACGGATCACGGTGACGCGCAGCGGCGAGCTGGTGGAGATCCGCGCCTCGGCCCAGAGTTTCCTGCACAATCAGATCCGATCCTTTGCCGGCACGCTGAAGATGGTTGGCGACGGCCGGTGGTCGCCCCAGGATGTGAAGGACGCGCTTGAAGCACGCGACCGCAGCCGTTGCGGCCCGGTCGCCCCGCCGCATGGCCTCTATTTCATGGACGTGGAATATGGCGATACCTCGAAGCTCTTGCGCTACGAGGATGACGACGATCTATGATTCCACCAGTCCCAGCATCGTCAGAAGCTGCGACTGCACCATCAGCGGCACGGAAAACACCACCATGACCAGCACGAAGGCCGGCAGTTTCTGGCCTCCGAGTATCGCGATGGAGATCCGATAGGTGACGTAAACGTAGGTGCCGAGCGTCAACAGGTAGAGGAGCGCCGCCGAGGTATCGGCCGGCGCCCAGATCTGGATGAGACTGACCGGCACATAGGCCCATTGCAGCGGCACGGACAGCCAGTTGAAGGCAATGATCAGCGGCACTGCCACCCGGCCGAAGCCGGCAATACGCGCCAGGACCAACACCACCAGCAGCGGGATCAGCCAATTGGCGGCCTCGACCACGGCAAGCTTGAAGAAGAAGGACGGGCCCGTTTCGGTGCCTTGCGGCATCTGGGCCAGGAAATAGAGACGAAACGATGCCCAGCTGAGCAGCGTCGGTGGAAGACAGAACGGGATCGCCCACCACGACCGCCAGAAGCCGCGTTCGCTGAGGTCGAGAAACTGGAATCCCTCGGCCTTGCCGATCAGCAGCAGCCAGAGGCCGCGCATGTAGTATCCGACTTCGTCAAGCCGCGGCATCGGCAAACCAGCGCTCGATGAAGGTCTCGTAGATACCGGTCAGCGCTTCGAGGTCGGCGACCGCGACATTCTCATCCACCATATGCATGGTCTGGCCGACGAGGCCGAATTCGACCACCGGGCAATAGTCCTTGATGTAGCGCGCATCCGAAGTGCCGCCGGTCGTCGAGAGTTTCGGCGTGCGTCCGGTGCGCGCCTCGACCGCTGCGGTCAGGGAGGCGATCAGGCGATCGTCGCGGGTCAGGAAGACCTGGCTCGGCCGTTCGGCCCAGACGATGTCGTAACGCGCCGGCATCCGGTCGGGCCGCAGATCGTTGTCGGCGGCAGATGAATTTAGCCGGCGAATGATCTCGGCCTGGACACTCTCTGACGTCCACCTGTCGCTATGGCGGATATTGAAGGAGAAGGTTACGCGCGACGGGATGACGTTCGTCGCCTTGTTGCCCGTGTCTATGCTGGTGACCTCCAGGTTGGATGGCTGGAAATCGGCCGTGCCTGCGTCGAAGGGCGGGTTCATCAGCGCCTCAGCCATCTTGAGCGCCGCGCGCACCGGATTGTCGGCGAGATGCGGATAGGCCACGTGCCCCTGCACGCCATGCACGGTCACGGTGCCCGAGACAGAGCCGCGCCGGCCGTTCTTGATCATGTCGCCGAGTTGGTCGGGATTGGTCGGCTCGCCGACGAGGCAGGCATCCCACCGCTCACCCCTGGCGTGCGCCCATTGCAGGAGCTTGATCGTGCCGTTGATAGCCGGTCCTTCTTCGTCACCGGTAATCAGGAAAGACACCGAGCCCTTTGGGACGCCATGTTTCTCGATATGACGCGCCATCGCCGCCACGAAACAGGCAATGCCCCCCTTCATGTCCACGGCACCGCGGCCATAGAGGATGCCGTTCTCGATCTCGGCGCCGAAAGGCGCATGCGTCCAAGCCGCCTCGTCGCCGACAGGAACGACATCAGTATGGCCGGCGAACATGAGATGCGGACCACTGCTGCCTAGCCGGCCATAGAGGTTCTCGATATCGGGCGTGTTCTCGTCGGTCGAGACGATGCGCTCGATCACAAACCCGAGCGGCGCAAGCATGGCCTCCAGCGCGGCGAGCGCGCCGCCTTCGGCGGGCGTCACGGAGGGGCATCGGATCAGGGTCTGGAGATTGGCGATAGGATCAGTCGACATGGTGGGCAACGGATAGCCGATCAGCCGCAGTCTGTCACGGGTCTTTCCCGTCTATCTCGGCTGGTTGGGATAGCTGCCGTAGTGGTTGGCCGGGCCGGACGGGAACAGCAGGAAGAAGAAGAGTGCGAAGAAACTGACGACAGGCACGAAGAGCAGGAAAGCCAGCAGACCGGGGTGGCCAAGGTCGTGCACGCGCTTGATCGTCAACATCACCATGGAAACAATGCTCAGGAGCGCAACGACGATCAAGCCGAGGAAGGCAAGGATGAGAAGCCCATCGGCATTCAGGCGATCGCCGGCGAACATCTGGCCGATAGCGGCAAATTGCAGTGTGAACCAGAACAGAATGCCGAGCGCATAGGGGCCACGGGAAAGGCGACCCGAAGGACTGAAGAAGAACCACAGGCGGGATGGCTCCTGATCCATCGTCAAATACCGAACTTGCTCATGATGACGCCGCGGCACGTGCGCTCCAGCTTGGCGGCCGGGACCGAAAAGCTCCTCGCCGCCAAGGGATGCGGCGAGTTGGCAGAAGCCAGGGCAGCAAGCAACGGCAAGGCATTTTTCATGGAGCTTCCCTGGCGGATCGCAGAACTTCTGTCACGCCGGGCACCGCCACGTCAATCCGCGCTCAGAAGCCGTAGCCGAAGAGTGCGCTGATCTTGTAATTTCCATCCACCTTGCTGAAGCAGACATGCTTCTGCACCAGCGTCTGATGAGGCTCGATGTCTCCCATGTATCCCTTGATGCCGGCAGAGGAGATCATCGGGTGCCAGCGTTCCATGAACACGTTTTCCTTTCCCATCGCCATCAGGGTGCGTGGCGGAACGACAGCGACAACGGCCGATTTGCGGCTTTTGCCGACATAGAGCGTGATCGCCTTCCGGTAGAAGACGAGCTCGTCGATTCTCACGCCGGTCTCGCGCGCGAACTTCCCGACCGCCATCTGGTCGAAATCGAAAGCCGCATCGCGGCAGATCATGCCTGGAACATCGGGCAGCGTGCCCCAGGGATGTTTTGGATCTATGCGAGAGGCGATGTCCGTCATTGCGTCGGAACGATATTCCGACACTTCCTCTTGGCGGATCGAGCCCTTCTTCGCCTGCAATGTGAAGACCGAGTTCATGAGGTAGTCGGACGCGATATCCGCCCGCGCCTCGAAAGGCCGGAGCGGCGTCTCGTTCTTCATGAAGGTCTTCACTTTGGGTGCAAACAACCGGTCGATGGCCGCAAAATCGTACTCGGCGCGTCCGGTCCATTCATTCAGCACTTGTTCGCTGAACTCGACGAGTTCAGCATCGGGCTCAACGACATTCTTGTAGCCGACGACGATGCCTTCATCGGCCAAAGCCGGAATCGAAAACGCCGTCATCGCGGCGGCGAGGAATATTCTCTTCAGGATCATGTCCGTCTCCAATATCGGAGACCATGACGCATCGGCGCAAACAAAAATTCCGGCCTTTCAGCCGGAATTTCAATCTCATCGATTGCGCGCCCGATCAGTCGCGCAGCAATTCGTTGATACCGGTCTTGGAGCGGGTCTGCTCGTCGACGCGCTTGACGATGACCGCGCAATAGAGGTTCGGCGCCGGCTGGCCGTTGGCCATGGCCTTGCCAGATGCCATCGAGCCGGCGACGACGACCGAATAGGGAGGAACTTCGCCATACATAACTTCGCCGGTGGCGCGATCGACGATCTTGGTCGACTTGCCGATGAACACGCCCATGCCCAGTACCGAGCCTTCGCGGACGATGCAGCCTTCGACGACTTCCGAGCGGGCGCCGATGAAGCAATTGTCCTCGATGATAGTCGGGCCAGCCTGCAGCGGCTCAAGCACGCCACCGATGCCGACGCCGCCGGAAAGGTGGACATTGGCGCCGATCTGGGCGCAGGAGCCGACGGTCGCCCAGGTGTCGACCATTGTGTTGGCGCCGACATGGGCGCCGAGATTGACGAAGGACGGCATCAGCACGGCGCCGGGGGCGATATAGGCCGAGCGGCGGACGACCGCGCTCGGCACCGCGCGGAAACCGGCAGCCTCGAATTCCGACGCACCCCAGCCATCGAACTTGGACGGGACCTTGTCCCACCAGACCGCATCGCCCGGGCCGTTCTTGACCACTTCCATGGCGTTGAGGCGGAAGGAGAGCAGGACCGCCTTCTTGACCCATTGATGCACGTCCCAGGCACCGTTATGCCCACGCGTCGCGGCGCGCACCTTGCCGGCATCGAGCAGATTGAGCACCTCTTCCACGGCGTCGCGGACTTCACCGCGGGTGGACGTGTTGATGCTGTCGCGGCTTTCGAAGGCAGCGTCGATCATCTTTTCGAGCGAGGCGAGATCGGTGGCGGTCATGTCAATTCCTTAAACTTTGAAGGATTATTCTGGCCATCTTTGGGTATGCCGGCTGGCCGGCTCTATAGCGGATGGGAATATCGATGGCAAAGGGGAAAACCGACAGTTTGCGGCGCAAGGACGGTGCCTGGGCACCCCTCGAAAGCAACCGCGCGGACAAGTCCCGCGCCGCCATGGTTCCCGCTACTCCGCAGTCTCTTTCACCGTCCTACCGGCTAGCCTATGCGGACACCGACTTTCTCTCCCGGGAAGAGCTCCGCCCCATCCGCCTGCAGCTCGAACTTTTGAAGGTCGAGATGGCGTTGACCGAGCGCGACATCCGCTCGACGATCGTGCTCTTCGGCGGCGCCCGCATTCCGGCACCGGGCCAGGAGGCCTGGGCAGCGCGCAACGATATCCAGAAGCGCAATCTCGAAGCAGCCTCGGTGTATTACCAGGAGGCGCGGCTCTTCGCCCGGCTCTGCTCGGAATGGTCGGCCGGTTTCGGTTACAAGGAATATGTGGTCGTGACTGGCGGCGGACCGGGAGTGATGGAAGCCGGCAACCGCGGCGCTGCCGAAATCGGCGCCCCGACCATCGGCCTCAACATCGTGCTGCCGCATGAGCAGGCCCCGAACCCCTATGTGACGCCTGACCTCTCCTTCAACTTCCACTATTTCGCGATCCGCAAGATGCATTTCCTGATGCGGGCCAAGGCGATCGCAATCTTTCCCGGCGGCTTCGGCACGCTGGACGAGCTCTTCGAGGCGGTGACGCTGATGCAGACCGGCCGCATGGCGCGCATTCCGATCCTGCTCTTCGGCGTCGAATTCTGGCGGCGCGTGATCAATCTCGAGGCGCTGGCCGAGTTCGGGACGATCTCGCCCGAAGACGTGACGCTGATGCAGTCGGTCGACACGGCCGACGAAGCCTTCCGCATCATCCAGGATTTCTACCGTGAAGAGCCGGCCTGAGACCCGACATGAGAAAGGCGGCTCGCCATCGCGAACCGCCTCGGTGTCACAACTAGAGCGCTATCGGCTTATCGGCTGAAGTCGGCCGCGGAAATGTAGCCATCGTTGTTCTTGTCGCGCTTCTTGAACATGCGCTCGGCGACGCGCTCCATCTCGCCCTTCGACAGCACGCCGTCGCCATTGGCGTCGATCTTGTCGAAGCGCTTGTTGATGCGCTTGGCCGGGAACTTCACGAACTGCAGGCGGCCCTTGCCTTCAGCCTTGGCGCGCTTGCGCTCGGCCTTGAGCACAGCCTTTGCGCCGGAAACTTCGGACGAGCTCAGCGCACCATCGCCATTTGTGTCGATCTTGGAGAAGGTAACGGCGATGCCGCGGCTCATTTCGCTCTGCGAGATCTTGCCGTCGCCATTGAGGTCGGCGCGCTTGATCATGCGATTGATGCGCTTTTCCTTCTTGATCGGATCCTTCGCGGCAAAGGAAGGCGCCGCTGCGGTGACGGCGAAAATGCCAGCGAGCGCAGCGATCAGTGCGGTCTTGATTTTCATGATTCAGCCTTTCGTCGATAGAACGCGTCTATCTTTAAATGCAGCCCGTGCTGCTTGGTTGCTTCCTCTGGGCGGCTCGCGGGAAAGAGTTACGGTTCGACCGATCCGCCGCCAAAGTTGAAGCCTGTATAGAAACAGCCGGCTGAATGCGGGCTGAATGGGCGGTTCATTCTACATAAGGCCGCGAAAATACTCAAATGATCGCTTTCAGGAAGCCCGAAAGACGATTGGTGACGAAGTCGATATTGCCATCGTCCTCATCGAATTCTTCCCATCGTTCCAAACCCTTATGGCCAGGCTCCGGAATAATGAGAACCGTCTTCATGCCGAGCAGTCGAGGTACGATAAGATTGCGCGGCAGGTCTTCGAACATGGCGGCATTCTTGGTATCGACCCGGTGCAGGCTGGCGAATTTGTCGTAAGTCGCATTGGCTGGCTTCGGCACGAAATCCGCGGCGACGATGTCGAAAATATCCTCGAAATGCTCGAGAACACCGAGCGCGCGGGCTGCCGCTTCCGCGTGCTTCACCGTCCCGTTGGTGAAGATGAACTTGCGGCCCGGCAGCGCCTTGATCGCATCGGCGAGATCGGGATCGGCCAGCACCGGCGAATAATCGATCAGGTGGGCTGCTTCGAGGAAATGATGCGGATCGACGCCATGATGGTGCATCAAGCCGGCCAGCGTCGTGCCATGGTCGTAGTAATATTTCTTCTGCAACGCGCGAGCCTCGCCATATTCGAGCCCCAGCAGGTCCGAGACATAGGCCGTCATGTTCCTGTCGATCTGCGCGAAGAGATCGACGTGATGCGGATAGAGCGTGTTGTCGAGATCGAACACCCAATCGGTCACATGGGCGAAATCGGCCTTGGAGGGAAGTGCGGTCTGTGCGGTCATGCAACTCGCCTAGGCCGAGCGGCCATTCATTGCAAGTGTGAACTGCCGCGGCAAGCGCTTATCTGTAGAGCTGAAGGATGCCATCGCTCTTGGTATTGGCGATGTTCAGCGACTGGATGCCGAGCTGCTGCTGGGTCTGCAGCGCCTTCAGTCGCGTCGAGGCCTCATTCATGTCGGCGTCCACCAGCCGTCCCACGCCCTTTTCGATTGTCTGGCGGATCCTCTTGGCGAAGTCGTGCTGGGTCTCGATTCTCGTCCCGATGGCGCCGAGCTGGGTGGCAGCATTGGTGGTCTTCCTCAGCATTTCCTCGATGCCATCGAGATAATGGTCGAGCGATACCGCTGTGTCGGTGACATCGACGTCCTCAAGGTCGAAATCGAGCAAGAAGCCGATATTGTCGCGGACATTGCCAAGCGTCATCTGCGGCGCCTTGCCGCCGGCATCCGGATAGACGGCGTGATCGGCCGTCAATTCGATGTCGTTGCCACTGGCGATCGCCACCATGCCATGACTCTGGCCGGCAGCCGTCAGGACAGCGGCCAGCTCGCCAGCAGAACTGACGACGCCATCGCTCGTGCCGAGTGCAGCGTCGACGGTCGATCTGTCGATGGTAACAGTCGAAGTGCCACCGCTGCCGATCTTCACATCGAAGCTGAATTCCGAGCTGTTGTGCACGGTGAAGGTGGTGTCGAAGCCGAATGTGTAGCTCGGATACATATTGTCGTGGTCGATCACATGCACATTGCTTTCGAGACCCAGTCCGGAGCCGAAGCTCGACGTGACATTGCTGATCGCGATGCTCGATCCCGGATGACCGGATTGCTCCGTGGACGCGATTTCAAAGCGGCTGGGATCGTTGCCAGCGCGGTAGGAATTGGTCGTCGCCGGTATGCCATTGGTCTGGAAGTAATGTTCGAGCACGGCTCGCATGGCGCCCGCCGAGCCGATTGTCCCCGTCGCCGTGCCGAGTGCCGCGTCGATGACGTTCTTGTCGAGGGTGACGGTGGTGGTGTTACCCGACGAATAGGCGCTCTGATCGACTGTTAGGTCAAAGGAAAGCGTATCCGTCGCGCCGAATGTCTTCGGTCCGGTGAAGCCGTGATCCTGATGACCGACATGGCTTTCCGTCGTGAAATTGACATTGCGGAAGCCGCCGATCGTACCGAGGCTTCTGATGTCCTTCTGCAGCGATCCACCGCCGCCCTCGTTGATCATGCTGATCCTGGCAAGATCGAGGTCGATCGTTTTGACGGAGACCTGATTCTGGCTCGAGCGAACGAAGGACGCGACGATCTCCGTATTGAAGGTCGAGACATCGGCAAGATCCTGCGCCAAGCCCGTCTTCAGCCAGTTGACGCCGTTGAAATTCGACGACTGGGCAACCTGATCGACCTGCCGCTTGAGCTGTTCGATCTCCGTCTGGATCTTCCCCCTGTCGACGCCAGGTTCGCGCGCGGCGACGATCTTGGCCTTGATCTCGTCGAGAATGCCGATGCCCGATGTCAGCCCGCTATAGGCGACGTCGACCTTTGCGGCGCCGAAACCAAGCGCATCCGTGACCGCCGAGATAGCCATGTTGTCGGAGCGCATGGTTGTGGAAATCGACCAGTAGGCGGAGTTGTCCGACGAGTCCCGCACCCGGAGGCCGGAAGAGGTCTGTGCTTCAGCGTCCTGCAGGCCAGACGATGTCGCGCGTAGTACCCTCAAAGCGGCCGTGGCGGCAGCGTTTGTCTGAATACTGGTCATGCTCATTACCAAATTGCTTTTGTGAAAGAATCGCTTTTTGCGGGCATAAGTTCATTGACTTCATTCAAAGGTATGTAGGGTTAATGAAGATTGAAATCAGAGCGTGTTTCATTATTGTTTTTCACCAATTCCGGCATTTGAGCTCAACCGTTCGATATCGCACCGACCCTGCCGGGCTCCCTTTGCTCCGCGGCGGCTTGTCGGCCGCATCGACAAATGCTCATATCCGCCGGCGCAACCGAATAAGGCCACGCTGCCGACCGTTGCCTTGGAAGTCTGAATGTTTCGTTGAAAGGGCGGCCGATGGCCTTTGTCGATAGAGGGGCGAGCGATCTCGTGCGGGCCGAATTTCGCGGCAATGCCAGCGAATATTTCGGCATCTGGATCGTCAACATCCTGTTGACCATCATCACGCTGGGCATCTATTCGGCTTGGGCCAAGGTGCGGCGGATGCGCTATTTCCGTGGCAATACCTATCTCGACGGCCATTCCTTCGACTACCATGCCAAGGGCCTGCAGATTTTTCTCGGCCGCTTCATCCTGTTCATCGTGCTGTCGATCATCAATGTGGTCACCTCGGTATATCCGCTGCTGGCCATTGCGACGCCGTTCATCTTCCTTGCGATCCTGCCTTGGTTCGTGGTGCGGAGTCTCAAATTCAATGCGCGGGTAACCAGCTACCGCAATATCCGCCTTGATTTCACCGGCACGCCTTGGGGCGCCTTCAAGGCGGTGATCCTCGGCAGTCTCGTCTCGGCGTTCTCGCTCGGCATCCTGGCGCCTTTCGCCAGCCGTTGGGTGAATCGCTATGTCTTCAATCACCTGCGCTACGGTGATCGCGGTTTCGAGACCGACCCCAGCTTGGGCGCGCTCTATCGCGGATGGATCGTTCCCGCCTTGATGGTCGTGTTGGGCCTGCTGATTACGGCAGCACTCCTCTGGATCGTGGTATGGCCCATGGTCATTCAGTCGTCGGGCGCGCTGAACAATTACAGCGAGGAGCAGCAGATCGTCCTGACGGTTCTGGCGCTTTATGCCGTGGCCATCCCCATCCTCATCGTCTTCGTCGTGGCGGGATTCATCTATGGCGTCATGGTGCGCAATGTCGTGTTGAATTCTACGATCTTCGACGAAGCTCACCCGCTCTACAGCGACCTGTCGCGCGGCCGCTTCTTCTGGATCTACATATCGAACTTCGTGATCACCCTTGTCACGCTCGGCCTGATGCGCCCCTGGGCTGCCTGCCGAGAGGCGCGCTATATGGCCGAGCACACCGGCATCATCCCCAAGGGCGCTATCGGCGAGATCATGGCGTCGATCCAGGCATCAGGCTCTGCGATCAGCGCCGAATATATGGACATGGAGGGCATGGACTTTGGCTTCTGACGGCGTGGAAGTCGCCCGCGGCACCTGGCATCCGCCGCGCTCGAATGCGGCCATGGGCGCGAGCCTGCTGGCCGATGGTCTGCGGCTCTCGATCCGGCTCGACGACGGCTCGATCGTCTGCCGCGACGAGCTCAAGTCGATCCGGATCTCCGACCGGGTCGGCAGCGTCCCGCGGCGGCTCAATCTGCACAACGATTCGATGTTCGAAACATCGAACAATGATGCGATCGATGGACTGCTCAAGGCACACAAGGCCGATCGCACCGGCTGGATCGCCGAACTCGAGCAGTTCCGGCCGCGGCTGATCGGCTTCGTCGTCCTCGTCTTCCTGCTGGGTGCCCTGATCTACCGCTATGCGTTGCCGGCGCTGGTCGAGGTGGCCATCCTGGTGACGCCGCCCGTCGTGCCACAATGGCTCTCATCGGGCACGCTCGCCTCGCTCGACCAGACCATGCTGTCGCCCAGCAAGCTCAGCGCCGCCGAGCAGAAGACGATCCGGGACAGCTTCAACAAGATCGCGAGTTTCTCGACGCGCGGCGTCGCCAACTACAATCTCAATTTCCGCGATGGCGGCCTCATCGGAGCCAATGCCTTCGCGCTTCCCGACGGCACGCTCGTGCTGACCGACCAGCTCGTCCGCATGGCCGGCAGCGATAGCGAAATGATTCTCGGCGTGCTGGCGCATGAAATCGGCCATGTCGAGAAAGACCATGCGCTCCGGCAGATGTATCGGGCGGCGGGCCTTGCCGGCCTCATCATGCTGATCGCCGGCGATGTCGGCGCGGGCGGCGAAGAAGTGCTGACGGACGGCGCGGCGCTTCTTGCGCTATCCTATTCCCGCAGCGCCGAGAGCGAGGCGGACCACGTTTCCGTCCAGCTGATGGCCAAGGCCGGCCATGACCCTGCTGCGATCGGCCGCTTCTTCAAGCTGCTGGAGGAGAAGCTTGGCGACAAGGGCGGCACCAACATGCTCTCGACCCATCCCGGCACGCCGGAACGGCGCCGGCAGATCGATGATTGGGCGAAGGAAATGGGGAAGTAGGGGTCGCGATAGCGGTGATTACCCCTCACCAACTTCGGCCGAGGGTTCACTCCGTTCACCCGGCCTTCGTATCCTCTCCCACAAGGGGAGAGGTAAACTCGCGGCACCGCCTTGCCTCAAGTGAGGCCGGCGACTGAGGCGCCTACCTCTCCCCTTGTGGGAGAGGATAGCAAGCCCGCATCAGACATAGTCGAATGCCTGGGCGCGCTTGGTGAGGGTTAAACCAACTCACCTCTATTCCGTCGGCCCGTCGTTCAAACCAACCTTGTCGACCAGTTCCGACGCCAGCTTGCGATTCTTGGCGATCTCGACCAGCGGCAGCGTATCGGGCTTGATCGGGCCGAAACCCTTGACGATGGCAGACGGCTCTGCGCCCGGCAGAACGGGATATTCGAAAACCTGCTCGGCATAGATCTTCTGCGCGTCGCCTGCAGAGAGGAATTTCATCAGCTTCAGCGCATTGTCCTTGTTGGGCGCATTCTTCGCCAAGGCCATGCCGGAAATGTTCACATGAGTGCCACGATCGCCGGCATTCGGGAACAGGATGTTGACAGCACTCGCCCAATCCTTCTGCTCCGGCTCCTTCTCATTGGTCATCATGACCCCGAGATAGTAGGTGTTGGCGAGGCCGAGATCGCATTCGCCAGCGAAGATCGCCTTGGCCTGACTGCGGTCGGAGCCATTGGGCTTGGAAACGAGATTGGCCTTGAGGCCCGTGAGCCACTTTTCGGTATAGTCGGCGCCGTGATGGGCGATCATCGAGGCGAAAAGGCCGATATTGTAGGAATGCTGCGCGTCGCGCATGCAGATCTTGCCCTTCCACTTGGGATCGGCGAGTTCCTCATAGGTGATCGCAGTGTCCTTCACGCGTTCCTTGGAGGCATAGATCACGCGGCCGCGCGTGGTCAGGCCGAACCAGGCGCCGTCAGGGTCGCGGAAATTGGCCGGGATGTCCTTGTTGATGGTCTCGTCACTGACCGGCTGCGTCACGCCGCCGTCCTTGGCTTCCGTCAGGCGGGCGATGTCCACAGTAAGGATCACGTCGGCGGGGGAGTTCTCTCCCTCGGCCTGGATGCGCTCGACGAGACCCTTGTCCAGGAAAAGCACGTTGGTCTTGATGCCGGTTTCCTTGGTGAAGGCGTCGAGCAGCGGCTTGATCAGTTCGGGCTGACGATAGGAATAGACGTTCACTTCGCCATCGGCGAGAGCGGGAAAAGCTGCGCCGAGCAGCGTCAGCGTCGAGGCGAGTGAAAGAATCGATGTGGCTTTTGCCATGGTGCCCTCCAAACTTGGCTAATTTAGTAAACTTTTGGTCTAGTACGTCGGTTGCACCATAAGTCAATGGCTGAATCGCATTCCTAACATGATTGTGATTTTCCACTTTTTGGAATTGTTCCAAACTACATTACCGTCTATATAGACGGTTACGAACCGCCCAGGAGAACCGCATGCGGCTGACAAAGCAGACGAATTATGCAGTGCGCATCATGATGTACTGTGCCGCGAACGGCGACAAGCTGAGCCGCATTCCCGAGATTGCCAGGGCCTACAACGTTTCCGAGCTGTTCCTGTTCAAGATCCTGCAGCCGCTGCACAAGGCCGGCCTGGTCGAGACCCTGCGCGGTCGCAACGGCGGCGTGCGGCTCGGTAGAGCTGCCGACAAGATCACGCTTTTCGATGTCGTCCGCGTCACGGAAGAGAGTTTCTCGATGGCGGAATGCTTCGATGAAGGTGCCGTCGATTGCCCACTGATCGACAGCTGCGGGCTGAATTCGGCGCTGCGCCGCGCGCTCAACGCCTTCTTCGACGTGCTGTCGGAATATACGATCGACGACCTCGTCAAGGCGCGCCCCCAGATCCATATGCTGCTCGGCCTCGAAATCCCGGCAACCGCCGCCGCCTGACCCGATTTCCGCCGGCGCATCGAAATGCGCTGGCATTTTCATGGCCGTTGTTCTAATCGATTGAAAGACACATCGAGAGGGAGGCTTCGGACATGATCCTGTGCTGCGGGGAAGCGCTGATCGACATGCTGCCGCGTCAATCGACGCTCGGCGAAAATGCCTATGCCCCCTATGCGGGCGGCGCGATCTTCAATACGGCCATCGCACTCGGCCGGCTCGGCATCCCCACCGGCTTCTTCACCGGCCTTTCCGACGACATGCTCGGCGACGTGTTGCGCGAGACTCTCAAGGCGTCCGGCGTCGATGACAGCCCCTGTGCCATCTCGTCGCGCCCAACCACGGTAGCCTTCGTCAAGCTGGTCAACGGGTCAGCGACCTATGCTTTCTATGACGAGAACACCGCCGGCCGGATGATCACCGTCGATGATCTGCCCACGCTCGGCAATGATATCGAGGCGCTGCATTTCGGCGCGATCAGCCTGATCCCCGATCCCTGCGGCGGCACATACGAGGCCCTGCTTGCGCGCGAGCACGAGAAGAGCGTCATATCGCTCGATCCGAATATCCGCCCAGGGTTCATCAAGAACAAGCAAGCCCATTACGACCGCATCATGCGCATGGCGGCGCAGTCTGATATCATCAAGTTTTCTGATGAAGACCTCGAATGGTTCGGCATGTCAGGCGACCACGACACGCTGGCCGGCAAGTGGCTCGACATTGGCCCAAAGCTGGTGGTCATCACCAAGGGCGCCGAGGGCGCAGTCGGCTACACCAGATCGCACAAGGTCGAGGTCCCCAGCGAGAAGGTCACGGTGGTCGACACGATCGGCGCCGGCGACACGTTCGACGCCGGCGTGCTGGCTTCACTCCGTCGCGACAATCTCCTCACCAAGGCCCAGGTTGCGAGCCTTGACGAGAAAGCGATCCACAATGCGTTGGCGCTGGCAGCCAAGGTCGCCGCGGTCACTGTCTCGCGCGCCGGCGCCAATCCGCCCTGGGCGAAGGAAGTGGGGCTCTAAGAGCCCAGCGCGATCAAGGCACGCGGCCCCAGCCCAGTATCTTGTCGATCTGCCCAAGCGTGTAGGTATAACGCCGCACAAGCGACGGGAACGGGCCGCGATTGCCTTCGATCGTCTTGACGAGACCGTCCTCGTAGGCCTCGACAATGCCGATATGGCCCATCCAACCCGTCTTGGTGCCGCGCCAGAAGACGATGATGTCACCGGGTTCCGGCGGATTGGCGACACTTGCCAAGTAGGTCCAACCCTTGTCCTTGAACCGCTTCAATGTCTCGCGCGCGCCGGCCGTCGCCTGATAGGGCATATTGCCCGGATTGCCTTCCTTGAAGCAGTAGGAGACGAAGGATGCACACCAGCTTGCGCCTTCGGGCGCGCCAGTCACGGCGTGATAGCGCATCACATCCGCACCCTTGTTGTCGCCGCCCTTCTCGCCCTTGCCGACTTCCCGGCGGGCAATCTTCAGCGCGTTCCAGCCGATGTCTGATACGGTCGCCGGCTTGCCGGTGTCGGCCGGCGCAGGCGCGGGCGGAAAGTCGGGCAGATGCTTTCGGCCGAGTGCGACATCAAGCGCCCATTGCGTCAAGGGCCCGACCTCGCCGTCGACCTTCAGTGGCTGGAAGTTCGGACCGATATTGGCGGACTGGAATGCCATCACGGCAAGCTTCACGGCCGAGGTAAAGACATTGCCATTGTTGCCTTCGGCTTCGAATCCGGCACCCTTGAGGTCGTTGATGAGCTGGAATACCTGCACGCCAGCGAGACCAAGTTTGAGAAGTCCAAGCATATTTCTCCTCCTGGCGACAAAGGTCGCCTTGCCGCACGAAACGCACGTGCAGCCTGTTTGAGTTTCAATGAGTTGGCTTGGAACCGGCCCCGTATTTTAGACTGGCATATTTACCATAAATTGCAATAAAAACAAATGCAACCAAATTCTAGGCAAGCGAGAATCGGGTTGCAATCGCTCGGAGGTCGAAACGGAGTTAAGGAAATTAGCCGGCTTAAAACTCGACTTCGAGCTCGATGATCTCGTCGGCTTCGGCCTTGGCGCCCTCGGTCCATTCGCGCATCAGGTCCCAGTCAAGTATGCGGTCGCGATAGGCCGCGAGGTCGGGCGGAAGATCGACGGCGTAAGTCAGGAAACGGGAGCAGACCGGCGCATACATGGCGTCAGCGACACTGGGATGTTCCCCGAAGAGCCAGGGACCACCATAGGTCTCTAGACATTCCGACCAGATCGCCTTGATGCGTTCAATATCAGGCCGCGCGCCGGTGAAGACCTTGAAGGTCTCGTGCCGTGCCTTGATGTTCATCGAGAGTGCCGAGCGGAGATTGTAGAAGCCGGAATGCATCTCGCCGCTCACCGCACGGCAATGTGCCCGGACCACCTTGTTCTTGGGCAGCAGGTTCTTCTTCGGGAAGGTCTCGTTGAGATATTCGGCGATCGCCAGCGTGTCCCAGACCACGACATCGCCATGGGTCAGCCGCGGCACCAGAACAGAGGGCGAGAGGAGCAACAGCTCGCGCCGCGCATTGGGGTCGTCGAGGTCGATCATGACCTCCCGGAAGTTCAATCCCGCCATCTTGCAAAGCAGCCAGCCGCGCAGCGACCAGGACGAATAATTCTTTGATGAGATGGTGAGAGACGTCTCCGGCATTTCGATCTACTCCGCGCACTCTGCCGCCCCAAAAAGAAGTGCTGGCCAGCCCGGAAAAAATGCACTAGTTTTTCGCATTGCACAATGGAAAAGGTACGGGGGTGGGCATGCTGTACCGGGGTTACCAGCTGCAGGATGATCTCTGGGCGCCATGGCGCCTATGGGCGCGCAGCATGCTGGAAACGTTGAACTCCCGCTTTGGCGGCATGCGGAAATTCGTCGCCGGAGAATATCTCGCGGCGCTCGAAATGATCTCGCGCAACGAGTTGACGCACGCGCGCCCCGATTTCGCAATTGCGAAGGTGGCGACCGGCAACACCATGGCCGACGTGACCGAAGACGTCGCGCTCGACCTGCCTTTCGGCAAGCTTCTGCATTTCAAGAAGGATATCGAGGCACCTCAGCCAAAAGTGCTCGTGATTGCTCCGCTCTCCGGGCATTTCTCGACGCTTCTGCGCGGCACGGTGGAAACTTTGCTGCGCGACCATGACGTCTACATCACCGATTGGGCCAATGCGCGCGACGTACCGCTTTCGGCCGGGGCTTTCGGCGTCGACGACTATGTGGCCTATGTCATCCGCTTCCTGGAAGCGATCGGTCCGGGTGCGCATATCCTCGCGGTCTGCCAACCCTGCGTCCAGGGGCTGGCAACTGTCGCTGTCATGTCGCAGGAGAGCCATCCCTGCACGCCGCGGTCCATGACGCTGATGGCCGGCCCGATCGACCCGCGCGAGAGCCCGACCGAGGTCAATGAATTCGCTGTCTCCAAGTCACTGAAATGGTTCGAAAACTCAGTCATTTCGACGGTGCCGGCGCGTTATGGCGGAGGCGGGCGGCGTGTCTATCCCGGTTTCCTGCAATTGATTGCCTTCATGGCGATGAACATGGATCGCCACCGCAACGCCCACAAGAAGCTCTTCGACCATCTCGCCAAGGGCGAGATCAAGGAAGCCACCAAGATCAAGGACTTCTACGACGAATATTTCGCCGTCCTCGACCTGACCGAGGAATTCTATGTCGAGACCATCGACCGCGTGTTCCACAGGGCGGAGCTTGCGACAGGCGATTTCAACTACCGCGGCAAGAAGGTCGATCCCGCAGCCATCCGCCGCACCGCCCTGCTGACCGTGGAAGGCGGCCGCGACGACATCTGTTCGATGGGACAGACTGCCGCGGCACATGAGCTCTGCTCGTCGCTCCGGCCGCATCTCAAGCGTCATCACTTGCAGGCCAATGTCGGCCATTACGGCGTGTTCAACGGCAGGCGTTGGGAGAACGAGATCTATCCGGTTGTGCGCAACCACATCCTCAGCATGGAATAGGACCGAAGCGGGAGGCGACATGGCGGGCGAAGAAGATCTCGGAAAGCTGCTCGCGACCATGCAGCCGGAGTTACAGCCGGGCGCCTTCGTCTTTGCGACAATAGAGGGCCATGACATTCCAGCGGGGCTCGAACCGATCGGCACCTTCCAGGAAGCCGAAGGCACGACCCTGATATTACCGGCCCATGATGCCGGGCACCCAGCTATTGTCGCCAGCAAACCGTTGCAGCAGATTACTCTGACCGTGCATTCCTCGCTCGAAGCGGTCGGGCTCACTGCCGCCTTCGCGACGGAGCTCACGCGTCATGGCATCAGCGCTAACGTCGTGGCTGGATATTATCACGACCATATTTTCGTGGGCGCGAATGACGCCGATCGGGCGATGGCGGCTTTGAGAGGATTGTCGGAACGGTATCGATAAATCGCTCTCAACCTTTCTGCCGATCCTTCAACTCCAAGAACAGCCCGGCGTGATCCAGGTCCGCCCCATCGAGTTCATGCACGAAGCGATGGAACCGCTGCTGCTGCAGCTCCGCCTGTGGCAACTTTAGCCTTAGCGCTGCCGCTTCTTCCAACAGGTTGTTCAAATCCTTGAGCTGCAACGACGACCGGCCGCCGGGCGTGAAGTCGTTATCCGCCATGCGCTTGCCGTGCTGCTGGAGGATCACCGAATCGGCAAATCCCCCCTTCAGCGCCTCGCGCAATCGGTTCATGTCGGCGCCGGCAGACTGCATCAGCAGCATGGCCTCGGCGACAATGCCGATCGTGGTGGCGACAATGCCCTGATTGGCGAGCTTGGCGAGCTGGCCGGTGCCGGGCGGGCCGACAAGGGTGGGGCGACCCATGGCCGAGAGCGCCGGCCTGGCTGTCTCGAAAGCCGCTTCCTCGCCGCCGGCCATGATGGCCAGCGTGCCGTCGGTGGCGCCCTTGGTGCCGCCGGAGACCGGGGCGTCGAGTGCGCTGATAGCCTTGGCCTTGAGAAGATCGAAATGGTCGCGCGCCTCGCGTGGCTTGATCGAACTCATGTCGATGAAGACAGCGCCCGGTCTCATCGCTTCCGCCACGCCGCCGTCGAGAAGCGCGCGTACCGCGCTCCCGTCCGACACCATGGTGATCACGATATCCGAATCCCGCACGGCATCCACCGCAGAACCGGCAATATCCGCGCCATCAGCGCGTAGCGGCTCCGCCTTGTCGGCGTTGCGATTCCAGGCCGCCACGGGGAAGCCGGCCTTGAGAAGATTGCGCACCATGGGCGCGCCCATGAGACCGGTTCCGAGAAAGGCGATTCTGAGCGGCATGAGCATGATCCGGTTGGCGTGGCAGCCGGCGCCTTATAGCAATCCACACCCGAAGCTACAATTCGCCACCGTAATACTGACGATCGTCAATAAATGAACAATTTATTTCGGCACGACATGATCCGGGGCTTGGCTTCTGCGTAGAAACTCCTCAGGTCTAAATTATGGAATCGGAATACAGTTGGAATGGATACTCGTCTCAGGCGTCCCCCGAAGCAACAGCGCAGTCGCGGAAGGGTTGAGGAAATTCTCGCCGCAGCCAAGAAGCTGATCGGGGAAAAGGGTATCGATGCGGTCAAGATGCGCGAGATCGCCGCGCTGGCAGGCGGGCCGATTTCCTCCGTCTATCAATATTTCCCCAACAAGTCGGCCATCCTCGCCATGCTTTTCGCGCAATGGTCGGAAGAACTCGACGGGCTTGTCGAAGCCCGGTTTTCTGAGGTCACCGACGTCGCCGAGCTGATGGAGGCCGCTTCCGAGCTGCTTGATTACTTCTACTCCCGCGTGACGGAGGACTCGACGATCCTCGACCTGCTCAACGCCGTGCAGGCCGACAAGGCCCTGACGCATCTCGATCTCGCGGCCACACGTCGTCAGGCGGAGTGCTTCTGTCGAAACGGCGAGCGTTTCATACCCGAGATAAGACATGAGGAATTCCGCCGCGCGGCTTTCCTGATGTTCCATCTCGCCTTTGGCGCGGTCCGCCTGGCGGTCTGGGAACAGCCGGACAATGCCAGCGTGCTCGGCGACTTCAAGGCGATCATCCGGGGGCAGTTGTCTCTGTTCACCGCCCCCGTTTGAAACGCGCGCCATCGTCAGGCGATAGATTTATCCGGCTCGGTTGCGTGATTAGCGACCCATGCCGCGGCTGCGGGCGTGGTCCAGCATGGCCATGCGGTCAGCGCCGAATTCGGCGCCCGAAGCGCGCAGGACGTCGGCGCGCGAAAGGCCGATATCGCGGAGCAGATAGTCTTCCATCGCTGCAAGATCCTGCAAGGCGCGACGGTTGTTGCGATAGGCGGCGACGAGGCGGACGACCGAAGCAATGAGGCCGGTCGAGGCGAGGGGGTGGGCGGCGCCCTGGCTTTCAGTGATCATGGTCATCGTTGTGTTCTCCTGTAGTTGGACGGCGTTATACAGTTGGAGAACAGGCGCTGGCTGTTTCAAAGGTTACACGATGGAAACAGCTTTGAACCACGGCGGAAACTCTTGAAACAACAAAGAAAAAGCCCGGCCGGTTGCCTGGGATGGCAACAGACCGGGCAAGAATGCAGGGTAGCTTGGCGGACACCCTGCGGGGAAACGGTTCAGTCGGGAGGTCAGAACGTTTCAAACTCTACAACGCATGCTGACAAGAAACTGTCAGCGGTGGCGCACGCCCTTGAGCGGATTCTGCCGCGCAACGATGAGGTGCTGGGTCGGATCCAGGCTCGGCATCTTGAGCGCACTCTCGACGTCGCGGCGGGTCAGGCCGATATCGGCGAGTTGCGCATCGTCGAAGTCGCGCATGCTCACGACGAGCCGGCGATTTCGCCAGGATGTCAGCATCGAACCGGCGTGCTCAAAAAGCGCGACCACGCTGAATTTTGACAAATAGCTACCTCTGCCCGCAATCGCGCTTGCGGGCGCTTCTTCACAGATGGACATGGGTCTCTCCTTGACCGGCCCGCTTACTTGGCGGTTGGTCGGGCCGTCGTTTCGATGCTGAAAAGATGCAAGAAATCTATTGATCAGTCCAACGAATGTTTTTAATGATAACCATCAATCATCCTTATGAATGAGCTTCGTCATGGTCTCACCTCTCGATATTGATCAATTGCAGACATTCGTTGCCATCTCCGACGCCGGCAGTTTCACCAAGGCCGCCGACAGGGTGTTCAAGACCCAGTCCGCTGTTTCCATGCAGATGCGGCGACTGGAGGAGCGCATCCGAAAGCCGCTCTTCGTCAAGGACGGACGGGGCAACCGACTGACGCCCGAGGGTGAGAAGCTGCTCAACTACGCCCGCCGGATCATCCGCCTCAACAACGAGGCTGTCGCCGCTTTCGACGACAACCGGCTCGAGGGCACCTTGCGCATCGGCACGCCTGACGATTATGCCGACCGCTACATGCCCGAGATCATCCAGCGCTTCGCCCGCTCGCATCCCAATGTCGAACTCTACATCGTTTGCGAGCCCTCCGTGGACCTTGCCGAGAAGATGGCCAAGGGCGAACTCGATATTGCGCTGGTGACCCACAATCCGCTCGAGCGTGAATCCGAGGTGGTGCGGACCGAGCCGCTCTGCTGGGTGATGTCGGCCAACCATCCGCTGCCTGAGAATGCGCCGGTGCCGCTCGCAGTGGGCCGCCGCGATTGTCAGTGGCGTCGGCTCGCCTGCGCCTCACTCGATGCGATCGGCCGCGAATACCAAATCCTGTTCACCAGCTGGTCGTCGACCGTCGTGGCCTCGGCCGTGCTCGCCGGCATGGCAGTTTCCGTCCTGCCGGAATCGGCGTTGCGCACAGGCATGAAGGTACTCGGCCAGCCCGATGGCTTTCCGCCGCTCGCGCCGGTGCAGATCGGCATCATGAAGCGGACGGGCCTGTCGACTTCGCTCACCAATGCCATCACCGCTCATATCAGCGCCTGCCTCGACAATATCACGCCGCCTGGTGTGGACGATGAGATGGCGCGCGACATCGGCGTCTTCCCGCGTACCGGCCGCGTGCGCGCCGCGGCTCTGACGCCGGGCTGGTAAAGGCTAGCGGCCACCCAGCAGCCAGCCTGCCAGGGCCGCTGCCGCAAGCAGCCAAGTCACGACGATCACAATGAGGCCCGCACGACTCTTGGGCAGGCGGCCGGCTGCGTCGGCTTGGCTACGCAGTTCCGCCAGCGTAATGGCGGGAATCAGCCTTACCGCCAGCAGGATGCCCGCGGGGACGATAATGAGGTCATCGAGATAGCCGAGCACTGGTACGAAACCCGGAATGAGATCGATCGGCGACAGCGCATAGGCGACCGTCGCAGCTGCAATTGCCTTTGCGTACCAGGGCACACCGGGATGCCGCGCCGCAAGCCATAGGGTCGCGATGTCGCGCTTGATGATCCGAGCCCAGGCCTTCATTCGTTCCAGGAAAGTCATGAGGTCAGCTTAGTCTGAGCACGGGGCCAATGCGAGCAGCGGAATCAAAGCAGCACTGGCCGCTTTCCAACAATCGACGGCTGGACAGTCGACCTAATATGTCTGAGTTTCTCCCCCGAGATTCTCCATCCAATCGCGAGTGCATACCATGACCGGCCGTTCCTTCACCACCATCGAAAACCAGTGGATCACGCTGAAAGACGGCACCCGCCTCGCCGCCCGCATCTGGATGCCCGACGATGCCGAGAGCGACCCCGTCCCGGCGGTGTTCGAGTTCCTGCCCTATCGCAAGCGTGACGGAACGAGCCCGCGCGATGAATCGACCTATCCGGTCTTCGCGGCCGCAGGCATTGCCGGCGTGCGCGTCGACATCCGCGGCTCGGGCGAGTCCGACGGCGTGATCGACGGCGAATATACGCCGCTCGAATTGGCCAACGCGGTGGAACTGATCGAATGGATCGCAGCACAGCCCTGGTCGAACGGCTCGGTCGGCATGATGGGCATTTCCTGGGGTGGCTTCAACTGCCTGCAGGTGGCGGCGCTCCGACCCAAGCCGCTCAAGGCGGTGATCTCGATCGCCTCGACCGTCGACCGCTACAACGACGACATCCACTACAAGAACGGCACGCATCTCTCCGCCCAACTCTCCTGGGCAGCTACGATGCTGGCCTATCAGTCGCGTTCCCCCGATCCTGAGCTCACCGGAAACCGCTGGCGCGAGATGTGGCAGGAGCGGCTGGAGAAGGAGCCCTTCTTCATGGAAGAATGGCTGCAGCACCAGCGCCGTGACGACTTCTGGAAGCATGGTTCGATCTCGGAGAATTTCGACGATGTCGAAATCCCATCGTTGGTCATCGCCGGCTGGGCCGACGGCTATCGCAACACCCCGATCAAGGCAATCGAGGGCATGGGCGCGAAGTCCAAAGCGATCATCGGGCCGTGGGTTCACAAGTACCCGCATTTCGCCTGGCCGAAGCCGCGCGCCGATTTCCACGGCGAGGCGATCCGCTGGTGGAACCGCTGGCTGCGCGACGAGCAGAACGGTGCGGAGGACCTGCCGCAGGTGCGGGCCTATATCATGGACGCGGTGAAGCCTGCTTTGCGCCGTGACTTCGATCCTGGCTTCTGGATCGCCAAGGAGCGCTGGAGCGCCCCGGAGAAGGATGTTCTCGCCATCGGGACGGACGGCACCCTCGGCAAGGCCAAGGGCGGCACAGGCGATGTCCTGCTGCGCTCGCCACTTGATACCGGCACGTCCTCGGGCGAATATTTCACCCTTAAGCCCGATGTCGAAATGGCCATCGACCAGCGCGGCGACGATGCCGGCTCGCTGGTGTTCGAGACGGATCTGCTCACCGAAGCGCAAGATTATCTCGGCATGGCCAAGCTCAAGCTCGTTCTGAAATCCGACGCGCCGCTCGCCAATCTCTGCGCCCGCATCGTCGACGTCCATCCCGACGGCTCGTCGCTGCGCGTTGCCTTCGGCGTGCTCAATCTCGCGCATCGCAAGTCCAACGAACATCCCGAGGCACTCACGCCCGGCGAGGCGACCGAGATCGAGATGGATCTCGACGCCATGGGCTACCGCTTCGCGCCGGGCCACCGCATCCGGCTGTCGCTCTCGACCAGCTACTGGCCGATCATGCTGCCGCCGCCCTATGACGCCACGCTGACGATCGATACGGGTTCGATCGAACTCTCGCTGCCGAAGCTCGGCGCAGCCGAGCGGATCGAGATGAAGGAGCCGGAGGATCCCAATCCCCTGCCCAACTACCTCGAGCAGTTGCCCGCCGCCTCACGCCGCAGCGTCACCCGCGAACTGTCGACTGGCAAGACGGTCTACCGCATCCATGAGGACACAGGCCGCTACGAACATCCCGATACCGGGCTCGGCACGCGCCAGGTCCGCGAGGAGGAATGGTCGATATCAGAAGGCAATCCGCTGTCGATGGTCGGCGAGGCGAGCTGGGTCTGCGACATGGCTCGCGACGGCTGGTTCGTCCGAACGGTGTCTAGCGCGAAGATGACCTGCACGGCCGAGAACTGGGTGATCAGCGCCGAGGTGAAGGCGTTTGATGGGGACGAGCAGTTCTTCGAGAAGATGTTCGAGAAGGTTATTCCGCGGGATATGATGTAACGAGGAGTCCGACGTTTTCACCCCTCACCAACTTCGGCCAAGGTCTCGCTGCGCTCGCCCGGCCTTCGTATCCTCTCCCACAAGGGGAGAGGTAAATTCACGGCACCGTCTCGCTTCACCGGGAGAGGCGCTTGTAGCACCCTACCTCTCCCCTTGTGGGAGAGGATAGCAAGTCCGCGAGAGGCAAAGCCGATCGCTGGACGCGCTTGGTGAGGGGTGAAAGGCAGCTCGCGAGCTGTGCGGGAAACCCTACCGCCCCGGCGGCGCCAGCAGCAGAACCTCATTTGCCGGCCGGATCCTTAGCCGGGTAATTCTATTCTTCGCCCGCTTCATCACGATGAATCTCTTCCCGTGGAAAGTGAACGACTGGCGCTCCTCCGGGATGGAGCGGCTCTCATAAATCACCAGTCCCGCGATCGTCGTCGCATCCTCGTCCGGCAGCGACCAACCCATGGCCCGATTCAAGTCGCGGATCGAGACCGAACCGTCGACGACAATCGACCCATCCGCCTCCTTGCGCACGCCCGACAGGTCCGGCTGGCGGTCGTCGTCGATGTCGCCGACCACCTCTTCCAGGATATCCTGCATGGTGATCAGGCCCTGGACATCGCCGTATTCGTCGACCACGACGGCGAAATGCGTGTTGCGGCGCAGGAAGGCAGCAAGCTGGTCCTTCATGCTGGTGGTATCAGGCACGAACCAGGGCCGGTCGGCGATTTTCATGACCTCGAGCGTCTCCGGCCGGGCCTCGCCATTGGTCAGCGCACGGAGGATGTCCTTGGCGTGGATGACGCCGACGATATTGTCGGTCGAGTTCTTCCAGACCGGCATGCGGGTGAACTGGCTGTCGAGAATCGCACGCACCACGGCCTCGGGCGGATCATCAGCGTTGATCCCCTTCATGACCGTGCGGTGGATCATGACGTCGGAAATCTCGCGCTCGTCGAGTTCTTTCCAGCTGTCTCGCGCTCGGGCGCCGCCATTGCCGTGTTCACGCGGCGTGCTGCCGTTCTGCTCGGGTTCGCGCCCGCCGTCACGTTCGCCTTCGCCCGCGATGCGGGTCAGCCAGTGGCCGAACGAGGCAAGCCAGCGCATGTCAGCCCCCCAGCTTTTCCCGGAGGAAGGACAGGACTTCGGAGGCCGGCACGTCGTCGGCGACGAAAGACTGACCGAGACCGCGGGTGAGGATGAAGGTCAGCTTGCCGCCCTTCACCTTCTTGTCCTGGGTGATGGCTTCGAGCAGCATCTCAGCCGGCGGCAGGCCGCCAGGGATCTCACCCATGGAGACCGGCAGGCCGACCTCCTTGAGATGCTTTTCAACGCGCCTGGCCACATCCGGGCTTGCAAGGTTCATGCGGGCGGAAAACTGGTGCGCCAGCACCATACCGATCGCCACGCCCTCGCCATGGACCAGCCGCGCGGAGTCATATTCCGTCGCCGCTTCCAATGCGTGGCCGAAGGTATGGCCGAGATTGAGCAGAGCCCGCAGACCATTCTCGCGCTCGTCCTGCGCCACGACATCAGCCTTGGCCTGGCAGGACGTGGCGATGGCCTGGATGCGCGCCGCACCACCCTTCTCGAACATGTCGCGCCAGTTTGCTTCCAGCCATTCGAAGAAGTCAGGCTTGTCGATCAATCCGTATTTTGCGACTTCGGCATAGCCGGCGCGGAATTCCCGCGGGCTCAGCGTATCGAGCACGTCGGTATCCGCCAGCACCAGATCCGGCTGGTGGAACACGCCGATCAGGTTCTTGCCGTGGCGCGAATTGATGCCGGTCTTACCGCCGACCGA
Source organism: Rhizobium sp. SRI_017 (assembly GCF_057586295.1). Lineage (NCBI taxonomy): Bacteria > Pseudomonadati > Pseudomonadota > Alphaproteobacteria > Hyphomicrobiales > Rhizobiaceae > Rhizobium > Rhizobium sp. SRI_017. Next base: position 60,034 of record NZ_JBYCZP010000022.1, read on the forward strand.
GGAATCGACCTGGGCCAACAGCGAGGTCGGGATCTGGATGAAGCGCGTGCCGCGACGGACGATACCGGCGGCGAAGCCAGTGAGGTCGCCGATCACCCCACCGCCGAGCGCGATGACCGCATCGTTGCGCTCGATCTTGGCTTCGAGAATGTGGTCGCAACTGCGGATCAAGGGATCGAAACTCTTGGTCTTCTCGCCGGCCGGCAGTGTCAGCGGGAAGACGGAAATGCCCTCGGCCGAGAGGCTCGCGGTTAGCACTTCGAGATAGCGCGCGCCGACATGCTCGTCGGTTATCACTGCCATGCGGCGGCCCTTGAGGCGGGCGGCGATTTGCTTGCCGGCGCGTGCGATGAGGCCCGGCCCGATCAGGATGTCATAGGACCGGTCGCCAAGTTCGACGCGGACGGTCTTTTCCAGTTCAGTCATTTCGCATTCTCATTTGCAAGCGATGCCACGGCGGCGATCACCTCGGCGGCCACGATGTCTTTTTTCACGTCGCGCGATTTCACCGCGAGATCGGCCTCGGCATAAACAGGATAGCGCGCGATCATCAGGTTCTCGAGCGTCTGCTTCGGGTTCTCGGTCTTGAGCAGCGGACGGTTGTCGCGCTTGATCACCCGCTCCCACAGTGTTTCGAGATCGGCATCGAGCCAGATCGAGACGCCGGCGGCCTTGATCGAGCCGCGCGTGTCGCCGTTCATGAAGGCGCCGCCGCCGGTCGAGAGCACGCGCGGGCCTGATCGCAGCAGGCGCTTGATCACGCGGTTCTCGAGCTTGCGGAACTCCGGCTCACCATATTTCTCGAAGAGTTCGGCGATGGTCATGCGGGAGACGCGTTCGATCTCGTGGTCGGAATCGATAAAGGGTATGCCGAGTTCGGAGGCGACCAGCTTGCCGATAGCCGACTTGCCCGCACCCATCAGCCCGACGAGCACGAGATTGCGCTTGCCCAGAACCTGTTTGGCACGGTCGGCCGTCGTCGGCTCGAAGATCGCCATCCCCTCCATGTGCTTCTCGTTCCCGCGTGTTTCAGTGTGTCCTAGGGGCAGGACATTCGTGCGTCAAGGCCGCGCACTTCTCGGCTTTCACCCTTGCACAAGCGTTTGAGCCCGACCATAACAGGAAAGCCTGTCCCCGAATCGAGATCAAGGACCCCCCGGCCGGCCGATGCCCACACTGTTCCGCTTCCTCTACTGGTGCGCGCTGATTGCCGGTATCATCTATGCCATCCTCTTTTCGCTCGCCCATCTCGTCGAGCCGAGGCCGCGGGATGCGACGATCGAGATCCCATCGGAGCGGACCAACCCGCCGTCTCAGGTACCCACCCAGTAAGGAGAGACCATGCGCGATCTCTCGGCCGCCCATGCAGAAGCCTTCCTGGAAATGATGAGCGCCGAGCGCGGCGCAGCCAAGAATACGCTTACCTCCTACGAAAAGGACCTCGACGAGCTATCGGCATTCCTGCGCACGCGCAACACGACACTCGGCGCTGCCGGAACCGCGGACCTGCAAGCCTTTCTCGGGCAGATGGCCCGGGAGGGCTACAAGGCCTCATCGCAGGCGCGGCGGCTCTCCGCGATACGCCAGTTCTACAAATTCCTCTATGCGGAAAACATCCGCGGCGACGACCCGACCGGCATCCTGGACGCGCCCAAGAAGGGCCGGCCGCTGCCGAAGACCCTGAGCCAGGCCGATATCGACCGGCTGCTGTCTCTCGCGGCCGAGGAAGCTGTGCGGGAAGGTCCGGGGCGGCTGGAACGGCTGCGCCTGCTGGCGCTGCTCGAACTCTGCTATGCCACCGGCATGCGCGTCACCGAGCTGGTCTCGCTCTCGGCGCGCGTCCTTGCCGAGAGTGGCCGCTTCCTGATCATCCGCGGCAAGGGCAACAAGGAACGGCTCGTGCCGCTCACCAAGGCCGCCATGGCCGCCGTCGCCGCCTATGGCGCAGAACTGAAGGCCGTGCATGGCGACAAGGAATTCGCCTATCTCTTCCCGGCCGACAGCGCCACCGGCTATCTTGCCCGGCAGGTCTTTGCTCGCGATCTCAAGAGCCTCGGGGCTCGCGCCGGCATATCGGCGGCGGCATTGTCGCCGCATGTGATCCGCCACGCTTTCGCCAGCCACCTCCTCGCCAATGGAGCCGACCTCCGCGTGGTCCAGGAACTGCTGGGGCATTCGGACATTTCCACCACTCAGATCTACACCCATGTACTGGACGAGGCATTGCGGGAACTGGTGGAAACGCATCACCCTCTTGCAAAAGCCGCAAAAAACGGGGATTAGAGCGCCACCGGCGGGAACTATCCCTGACGCTGTGAACGGGTGACCATGCACAACTATCTCGATTTCGAAAAGCCGATCTCCGATCTCGAAGGCAAGATCATCGAGCTCAAGACGCTCGCCGAGCAGGACGAGAGCATCGACACCTCGGACGAGATCAACCGGCTCGAGGCCCGGGCGCGCGACGCGACGATCGACATCTATTCCAAGCTGACGCCCTGGCAGAAGACCCAGGTGGCCCGTCATCCTGACCGTCCGCATTTCATCGACTACCAGCGCCAGCTGTTCTCGGAATTCACCCCGCTTGCCGGCGACCGCAAATTCGCCAATGACGATGCGATCCAGGCCGGCTTTGCGCGCTTCCGCGGCGAACCCGTCGTGCTGATCGGCCAGGAAAAGGGCAACGACACCAAGAGCCGCATCCGCCACAATTTCGGTTCGGCACGGCCTGAAGGCTATCGCAAGGCCATCCGCATCATGGAGATGGCCGATCGTTTCAGGCTGCCGATCGTGACGCTGATCGACACCGCAGGCGCCTATCCCGGCGTCGGTGCCGAGGAGCGCGGCCAAGCCGAAGCGATTGCCCGCTCGACCGAAGCCTGCCTCAATGCGCGCGTTCCGATCGTTTCCGTCGTCATCGGCGAAGGCGGTTCGGGAGGCGCGATCGCGATCGCGACCGGCAATCGCGTCTATATGCTGGAGCATGCAATCTATTCCGTGATCTCGCCGGAAGGTGCGGCATCCATCCTGTGGCGCGATTCGACCCGCGCCAAGGAAGCGGCGCAGAACATGAAGATCACCGCCGAGGACCTGAAGTCGCTCGGAATCATCGATGGCATCATTCCAGAGCCCGTCGGTGGCGCTCATCGAGCGCCTGAGAGGGTCATCAGCCAGACCGGCGATGTCATTGCGCAGGCGCTCGGCGAACTCAAGGGATCGGGCGATCTCCGCCAGGATCGGCGCCAGAAATTCCTTAATATGGGCCGCCAGCTCGGTTAGCACCCTTGCCGGCCGATTTTCGCCTAAACTCGGCCACATTCCTTCTCTCTGAAACGATTGCGGTTTCCCGCGACGGATTGGCTTGCACTGGTTAACCGGATGTGAATAGTCCGGTAACCAATTTTGCCGTATATAGCGAGCTGGAATCGCGGCGCCTCGCCGGCGCGCAAGTGGACAAGGTTGGATACGTTTTGGGCATGCGTTTCTCTCACGGACTTGTACTGGCGTTGGGGCTGGGCCTTTTGACGGGCTGCAGCACAGAAGAGACGCTCGGTGTCGAGCACGTCTCGAACCGGGTGGAACATCCGCTTCCGGCGAAGATGCGCCAGAAGCTCGTCAAGATGAATCTCACCATGTCGTCGCCGATCATGATGCGCATCTTCAAGCAGGAAGCGGTCATGGAGGTGTGGAAGGCCAATTCGCAGGACCGCTACCAACTCGTCGGCACCTATCCGATCTGTGCATGGTCGGGCCAGCTCGGCCCGAAGAAGAAGGAAGGCGACCGCCAGGCGCCGGAGGGCTTCTACACGGTCACGCCCGCCCAGATGAATCCACGCTCGGGCTACTATCTCTCCTTCGACATGGGCTATCCCAACAAGTTCGACCGGGCCTATGGCCGCTCGGGTCGCAACCTGATGATCCATGGTGCCTGCTCGTCGTCGGGCTGCTACTCGATCTCCGATGCTGCCGTGCTGCAGGTCTTCGCCTTCGCGCGCGACGCCTTCAAGGGCGGCCAGAAGAGCTTCCAGATCCAGGCCTTCCCGTTCCGGATGACCGCCGAGAACATGGCCAAGCACCGGTCCTCGGAACATTACGAATTCTGGAAGAACCTCAAGGTCGGCTACGACCATTTCGAGATCACGCATCGTCCCCCGGTTATCGACGTCTGCGGCAAGAAATATGTCTTCAACCAGGTCGGCGGCTGCGATTCCGGCACGCCGCCGGCGCTGACTTCAGCCTATCAAAGCTATTCGAAGACCTACGAGACCGCCTTCAACGCGGCGGCGAACAAGTATCCGGCCTCCTGGAAGGATACGACCGAATGGGACCGCAAGGCACAGGAACGTCTTGCTCGCCGCATGGGCAAGGTGGCCAACATCCCGAACGACGCCAACTATGTCGTCGTCGATCCGTCGGCCAAGCGTACCGAGACGTCTGACTCGGTCGCCTCCTATAGTGAGGCGAAAAAGAAGATAGAAGCCAAGATGCGCGGCTTGCCGCCGACCGTCGAATATATCTCGGTCGCCGAAGTCGAATACCGCAAGAAGATCGCCGCGGAAAAGCAAAAGGAACTGGAAAAGATCGAGAAGCGCCTGGCCAAGGCGAAGATCCCGGTTCCCGAAGCCAATCCCGTCAAGCCGGTGATGCAGGCCTATGCGGCCGAAGAGCAGGAAGCCGAGGTTCCGTTCTGGAAGGTCTGGGAAAAGAAGATCAAGGCCGCCCCGCCCGTTGAGGTGACCACGGCCGATCCGGCAGCACTTCCTGTCATGACCGAAGGTACGCAGTCCAAGAAGAAGATGGACGAAAAGGTTTCCGCCAAGACGCCGGCCGATGGTGCCGAAGAAAAGCCTGTCGCTGCGCCGGTCGTGACGACCGAAGCCGACAAGCCGAAGGAAAAGCCGTTCTGGAAGGTCTGGTGAAGCCGGACGACGCGCTTATCCGGCTCGATCTCCGCGGGTTGAAATGCCCCTATCCCGTCCTCAAGACCGAGAACCGCCTGTCGGCGGTTCGATCCGGCACGCTGCTCGAGGTCGAGACCACCGACCCTCTTTCCGCCATCGATATTCCACATTTCTGCAACGAGAACGGCCATGAACTCGTCTCGCAGGAGAAGACGGATGGCGGCCACCGCTTCGTGATCCGCAAGAAAGTGTGAACGCTCTATCTCCCCGGCGCGATGTTGCATTTCCCCCTCGATAGGCTCATCTCTTGTCGAAAGCAGCCAGCCTACGGGAAAACCATGTCAGAACACGATCTATCCCGCCGCGCCGTGCTCCAGTTCGTCGCTACGGGAACCATTGCCATGTCGCTAACTTCGCTCGCCCCTGCCGCAGAGGCAGCACCCAGTTTCGCCGTCACGCGGCCGATCCATATCCGCTCGGTGTCGCTGAAAGTACGCGACCTGCCCATGATGACCGGGTTCTATAACCAGATCATGGGCATGGATATCTTTTCACAGGACGAGAGCGAGAGCGTGCTTGGCAAGGATGGCCAGGCGCTGTTGACGCTGAAGGCGCGCCCCGCCGGCGAGCCCGACAGCGGCCGTTCGGCCGGCCTGTTCCATACGGCTTTCCTGATGCCGGACCGCGCTTCGCTCGGCAAATGGCTGATCTTCGCCGTCAAGAACGGCGTGCCCTTTACCGGCTTCTCGGATCATCTCGTCTCGGAAGCGCTCTATCTCGACGATCCCGAGGGCAATGGCATCGAGGTCTATGCCGACCGCGCGCCCGAGACCTGGCGCTGGAACGGAGACCAGATTGCCATGGCAACGGAAAGGCTGAACATCGACAGCCTCGTCGCCGGCCTGCCGGGCGACGCCACCATGCCTTACGTGGCACCCGAAGGCTTCCGCATCGGGCATGTGCATCTGCGTGTCGGCGATACCGCCAAGGCCGAGGACTTCTATCTGAAGACCGCCGGGCTCGACATGATGGCCAAGATCCCAGATGCCAGCGCGATCTTCCTCGCCAATGGCCGCTACCACCACCATATCGGCGCCAATGTCTGGCGCAGCCGCGGCGCGGGCCTGCGCGACGAGAAGATGAACGGCCTCGACGACCTCGCCTTCTCGGTTTCCGAACCCTTGATGGACGGCCTGCGCCGCCGGCTCACGGCCGCGGGCAGCGACTTCCACGAGCAGGGCGACACGGTCGAAGCGCTGGACCCGTGGGGCACGCGCGTCAAGTTCGTCAGCGCGGTGTGAGACTCAGGCCGCGACGCCGATCGTGATCGAGGACGATAGCACGCCGCCGTCGAGCTTTTCGAAGTCGAACATGTAGTTTTCCGTGTCCTTTATCGGGATGATGTTGTCGTCACCGTTGCGGGTGTCCCGCGCCGGCCGGCCTTCGTAATCCGGATGCTGGCCGTAGACGATGTCGCTCAGATTGTCGTCGAAATAGATTTGGCTGACCAGCAATTCCCGGCCCCCTGTCACGATCCGGCAGTGAATGTGGATCGTGCGGCCCGAATACCAGCCCGGATAGGCGGTCATGAATGCCGCCACACCGTTGGCATCCGTCGATTGCCGGCCACGAAAGGCCAGTCCCTGCAGCGCCTCGGCATCATCGAGGGTACACATGGCGGCGGCTTCGCGACCGGAATAGACGCCACGATGGTCGGTATGCCAGATTTCCACATCGGCGCCTTCGATGGGGCGGCAATCGCCGGCATGAACCAGCCGGAAGGCAACGCGCATCGGCAGGCCCGTCCTGCCTTCGGTAATGTCGGGCCGCACCGGCACGCCGTTGACATGGCAGGGTCCGAGCGTCTGGGCAACGGTCGTGCTGCAATTCGGTCGCTCGCGAAAGACCGGCGGCGGCAACTTGCCGGTTGACACGGCTCGCGTCCCGCCAGAGAGGAAATCGCTGCCTTTCCAGTCGAAGCTCCGCGCGGCTATGGCGCCATGCCGTCCTGGCCAGAGCGCAACACCTGCCGCACTGCCTGCGACGGCCAGTCCACCAAGGATCAGGGTCCTTCTCTTCATGCTGCTTCTCAAGCTCGTCGTCGCCGGGCTGATCTAGCGCAAGCCGTGAAAATTCCAAACTAAATCATAGTCGATAAGTGGTGCGGCCGGGACGGGGGCGAGCCCCGGCCGCGGGGTCAGCCGAGTTTCTGCTTGAAAAACTCGACTGTCCTGGACCATGCCAGGTCGGCCGCTTCCTTGTTGTAGCGGGCCGCCGAGGTATCGTTGTTGAAGGCGTGGTTGGCGCCCTCATAGATGAAGATCTGGAAGTCCTTCTTGTTAGCCTCAAGCGCCGCCTTGTAGGCGTCGATGCCTTTGTTGATCCGATCGTCGAGCCCGGCATAGTGCAGCATCAGCGCCGCCGTGATCTTGGGCACGTCCTCGACCGGAGGCTGAGCACCGTAATAGGCGACGCCCGCCTTGAGATCGGGCGACAGCGTTGCCAGCCGGTTCACCTGGCCGCCTCCCCAGCAGAAGCCGATCGCGCCGACATTGCCGGTCGAATTCGCATGCGTCTTGAGAAATTCCACTGCGGCAACAAGATTGGTGCCATAGATGTCAGGCGTGATCGCGCCGATCATCTCGCGCGCCTTGTCCTCGTCCTCGGGCGTGCCGCCCGAGGGGGACAGCATATCCGGCGCCATGGCGAGAAAGCCTTCGAGCGCCATGCGGCGCGTCACGTCCTTGATGTGATTGTTGAGGCCGCGATTCTCATGGATCACGATCACCGCCGGCAGCTTGGTGGCGTCCTTGGGCATGGCCGCATAGGCCTTGATGTCGCCGGGCGCGCCGCGGTAGGTGAGGTCGGTGGTCGTCAGCCGCGCATCGTCGACCGACACCACTTCGGCGGCGGCCTGGCTGGCCGCCAGAAGCGGCGCGATCGCTGCTGCGGCGGCACCCGAACCGGCCAATCTCTTGAGCGTTTGCATGAAGGCGCGGCGATCGAGTGTCAGATGCGTATATTCATCATAGGCATCGATCATGGCCTGGGTAATCCGGGGCTGTTCCATGGCGTTTCGCTCCCTGCTTGTCCCTTTGCTGTCAGCCACCTTAGCCGCGAGTAAGGCAAAGGCCACATCCGGCATCGCAAATGCGGGCGCCGCGCAGTCAAAATTGTGTGATGGAACTTCCGCGAATTTCGAGCGTTAATTTAACCCTATTCGACATGCCAGCCGTGGCTCGCGATCAGCGACTGCCCGGTCAGGGCATTGGTCGGGAAGGCGGCGAAGAAGAAGGCCACCTCGGCGACATCCTCGATCGTGGTGAATTCGCCATCGACCGTCTGGCCGAGCATCACCTTCTTGACGACTTCCTCCTCGGAGATGCCGAGTGTCTTGGCCTGTTCCGGGATCTGTTTCTCGACCAGCGGCGTGCGCACGAAACCGGGGCAGATCACGTTGGAGCGGATGCCGTGGATACCATTTTCCTTGGCGACCGACCGCGCAAGGCCGAGCAGGCCATGCTTGGCAGTGATATAGGCCGACTTGGCGGCCGAAGCCTCCTTGGAATGGACCGAACCCATATAGAGGACCGCGCCGGACTTCTGCTTCTGCATATGCGGCAGCACGGCTTTGGTGGTGAGGAAGGCGCCGTCGAGATGGATCGCCAGCATCTTCTTCCAGTCAGAATAGAGGAAGTCCTCGATGCGGTTGACGATCTGGATGCCGGCATTGGAAACGAGCACGTCAACCGTGCCCCATTTCGCGACGACATCGGCGACGCCCTTGTTGACCGCATCCTCGCTGGTCACGTCCATGGCGATGCCAACGGCCTCTCCCGGACCCATTTTCGACAGTTCCGCCGCGGTGGCCTCCGCCGCTTCTGCCTTGAGGTCGGCGATGGCGACCTTTGCGCCCGCCTCGACATAGCGCTTGGCGATTCCGAGTCCGATGCCGCTCGCAGCACCCGTGACGATTGCGATCTTACCTTGCAGGTTCATGTAGTCCTCCTTCGGATCTTGCGTGGTCCCGGCGGTAGTCGATCGAGACGAAACCGTCATCGGGGATCACGCGGTTGTTCCATTGCGGCGACGCGAATGTCTTCATCACGTCGTCATATCCGGCGCGCCAGTGCTCTTCCATGGTCAGGCGCGAGAATTCGTTGTCCATCGCATGGGTCTCATAGGTCTTGCGCGCATAGATGAGATGCACCGCCGTCACCGCGCCGCGATCGTCCTGCTCCTTCAGATATCTGACATCGCGGTCGTTGGCGAATTCGGGTGGCAGCTTGGCGAGCAGGCGGCGGAGTGCCTTCTCGTGGCGCGCATGCCGGGCGGCTTCGTTGGTGTTGAGACGGGTCCGACTCGAAAAGCGGATCTCCTTCTCGCGGGCGAGCACGTCGGACATGTCGCGCGGCATGGCACCCTTGGCGGAGAACAGGTCGACCTGGAAGACACAGATGTCCTCGCGGGTATTGCGCTCGTCGATGATCCACTGGAACGGGGTGTTCGAAACCAGGCCGCCATCCCAATAGAACTTTCCGTCGATCTCCACTGGCGGAAAGCCTGGGGGCAGCGCACCGGAAGCCGCGACATGATGCGCTGTAATCGGCACCGGTCGCTCTCGCAGCCGACAGGGATGGGTGTCGAAATAGGCGAAATTGCCTGACATGACGTCCACCGCGCCCAGGCTGAGCCGGATCTTGCCACGATTGATCAATTCCCAGTCGACGAGTGCGTTCAGGGTGTCGATGAGTGGCGACGTATCGTAGAGACTGATCGCGGCATCCGGCTCGGCCAGATATTGCCAAGGCATCAAGGCCCGCGGGAGATAGAAGCCGTTGACGCCGGCCGTTGCACTGAAGGCGGCGGAATATTCGTTGAGCCATTTGCGGATCAGCGGACCCGTCTCGACAGGAAGCGTTCCCGGCCCGGATGTCGCCAATTCCCAGAAGCGGCGCAGGTTGCCGACGCGCTTCTCGTCCGGGCTTCCTGCAATGATCGCAGCATTGATCGAACCAATCGAAATGCCGGCGATCCATTCGGGCCTCACACCCGCCTCATGCAGCGCTTCATACGCGCCGGCCTGGTAGGCACCGAGTGCGCCGCCGCCTTGGAGAACCAGGTATTTTCTGTCCTTGCCGAGGTCCATGTCGAACATTCCGTCAACCTATAGGAGACATATAGGCCGGAATGCTGCGCTGCAAAATTAATTTATGGCAAGGTTGACCGCCAGCCACAGCCAGAGCAGGCCGTTGACCGCATAACCGGCAATGAAGACCGGCACGCGATAGCGCAGCCGGTTCTGGCCGACATGAATTATGGCATGGGTGATGCGCAGCCCGACGAAGATCCAGGCGAGCAAGACCGCGATCATCCCGGCATTCCCGGTTGCGTAGTTGGCGATACAGCCCGCGATGAACAGGACCGGCAATTCATACTGGTTGGTCAGATTGTTCTTGAGGAAGCGCGTCTCCTCGGGCTCGGTCACATTGTCGCGGAGTTGCGACAGCCTCACCCGTCCCGCCTTCACTGCCGCCTTCCTGCGATTGAAGAGCAGGTAGTAGACGACGTAGATCAGCGCGATCTGAACGATCACGGGCCAGAATATGGCGGTGGACTGCTGCATGCCTGATGTCTCCGTTCAGCCGACAACGGCCTTCAGGACAATCAATACGCCGGCATCAAGCAATACGATCACCATGGCGAGCGAATAGCTCCAGAGCTTGAACGCTGTGACACGCGAGGCGGCACGGATCGCGTCGTCTCTCGGCTCGGCCGGCAGCGCGTCGACCATCGCACCGATCCGGGCATTTTCGAGATAGTCGAAGCCGACAGCGATGAGGCTGGCCGAAATGCCGAGGTAGAGCGTCAGCCGCGGCACGAAATGTGCTGCGCCGAGAATGCCGGAAAAATGCAGCGACCAGCCGATCAGCGTAACGCCGGTCAACGCCGGCAGATATTGATCGAGCTTTCGCACGCGGTTGACGCGCGCAAGCCGCTCGCGGTCGCCATGCAGCACCTTCATCATCTTCTTCACGCGCCGAACGTGATAGCCGAAGAAGCTATGGGCCTGCAGCGCCGTAAAGGCCGGTGCCTGGATGCGCATATAGGCGGCGAGCAGGACGCTGGCGACCGTGGCAAGCCACAGTGCCGGCAGCCAGTCGCCCGTGAACATCCAGCCCAGACCTGGCATCAGGCACCGCCGTGATAATTCGGGCTTTCCCGCGTGATGGTCACGCCATGCGGATGGCTTTCGCGCAGACCGGCGCCGGAAATGCGCACGAAAGTCGCCTTTTCCTGGAAATCGGGAATGTCCTTGCCGCCGACATAGCCCATCGAGGCGCGAAGACCGCCTGCAAGCTGGTGCAGGACGGAAGCGACCGGACCCTTGTAGGCAACCTGTCCTTCGATACCCTCGGGCACCAGCTTCAGCGTATCGCGCACTTCCGCCTGGAAATAGCGGTCGGCCGAGCCGCGCGCCATGGCGCCGACCGAACCCATGCCGCGATAGGCCTTGAAGGAGCGGCCCTGGTAGAGATAGGTCTCGCCGGGGCTCTCGTCGGTTCCCGCCAAGAGCGAGCCCACCATGACGGCTGAAGCGCCGGCCGCGATCGCCTTTGCCAGATCGCCCGAGAATTTGATGCCGCCATCGGCGATCACGGGAATGTTCTGTTTCTGGGCCGCATCGACAGCCCCCATGATCGCGGCGAGCTGGGGTACGCCGACACCCGCAACGATGCGGGTGGTGCAGATCGAGCCCGGACCGATGCCGACCTTCACGGCATCCGCGCCCGCATCGATCAGCGCCTGCGTCCCATGCGGCGTGGCGACATTGCCGGCCATGATGCGGACCGAGTTCGAAAGCTTCTTGGCGCGCGTCACGGCATCCAGCACACGCTGGGAATGACCATGCGCGGTATCGATGACGAGAAGGTCGATGCCGGCATCGATCAGCCGTTCGGCACGTTCGAAGCCATCGTCGCCGACGCTGGTGGCGGCAGCGACACGGAGCCGACCCTGCGCATCCTTGGAGGCATTCGGGTTGAGCTGCGACTTCTCGATATCCTTGACGGTGATCAGGCCGATGCAATGACCCTCGTCATCGACAACCAGCAGCTTCTCGATGCGGCGATTGTGAAGCAGGCGCTTGGCCTCGACTTGATCGATGCTCTCCTTCACCGTGACGAGGTTTTCCTTGGTCATCAGTTCGTGAACCGGCTGGTCCGGATTGGTGGCGAAACGGACATCGCGGTTGGTCAGGATGCCGACCAGCTTGCCCGTACGGGCATTACCGGTGCCGAGCACGACGGGGATGCCCGATATGGAATGCGTCTTCATCAGCGACAGCGCTTCGGCGAGCGTTCCATCCGGGCTGATCGTCACCGGATTGACAACCATGCCGCTCTCGAACTTCTTGACCTGGCGGACCTGCTCGGCCTGCTCGATCGGGGTGAGGTTGCGGTGGATGACGCCGATGCCGCCGGCCTGGGCCATGGCGATCGCCAGCTTCGCCTCGGTGACCGTGTCCATCGCAGCGGAAAGAATGGGAAGATTGAGCTCGATATCGGCCGCGATCTTGGTGGCGATATTGGTCTGCCCGGGCATGACTTCGGAGTGACCCGGCTGCAGCAGCACGTCGTCGAACGTGAGCGCTTCGAGCCCGGTTGCAGTTTCAATGATACGTGCCATGCCATGATCCTTAAAAAAACGGCCCGGTGGCGGTTGGGAGAACCGCGTTGGGCGCGTGTGGACTATCGGAAGATGACGCGGGCTCGTAACACGAAGAAACGCGGAAGGGAACTGCCCGACGCGTGAATTTTCAATGATAATGCAACGCCGCCGGAGTGGCAGCATCGCAAATCATTGTCGCTTATTGCATCGACGGCCGCACCAGCGGGAATGGTACGCTGCCGAGCGGGGGGATGAAGAGCGAGAAGTCGTCGCTTGTCGTCACCAGCGCCGTGGCAACAGGCTGTTCGGCGACAAAGGCCGTTACCGGCACCTGCGTGTCGGTGATCATGCCATCGGACCGGTACTCTGCGACTGCCATGTTGGCGACCGAAGGCGCCTTGAGCACAAGGGCGCAGGCATCCGGCAGGGCCGACATCATGAGATGCTTGGGCTTGGCGACCTTCACCGGCTTGGTCGGTTTGACGACTGGGCGCGGTCTGACCTTGTCGAGCCAGTCGGCGACCTGTTTACCGCAGCCGCTATCCGTCGGCGGATCCACCTGATCCTCGCAGCCGGAAGACCCAGGCGGGCATTTCATGCGGATGTGGAAGTGGTAGTGATGGCCCCAGATCGGCCGGATCTTGTTGAGCACGGACCTGTCCGAACCCTCGAGCGTGTCGCAGAGCTTCTTCTTGATCGCGGGATGGACGAAAACGCGCTCGACCTGCGGATAGCGCGCCGCGCGGACGATCAAGCGCTGATGCGCCTTGGTCCATTTTCTGTTGTCGACCTGCACCATGCTGGGCTTCAGCACCGAGGCCTCGGGAACGACTTCGCGCTCCTGATAGGTGAGCGGACGATTAGGCATCGGCGTCAGCCAGATATCGGCGTCGAGGCCGATCTGGTGCGAGGCGTGGCCCGACAGCATCGGCCCGCCGCGCGGCTGCGAGATGTCGCCGATCATCAGCCCGTTCCAGCCGTCTTCGGCCTTGGCTTCACGCGCCAGCCGCTCGACGAGCGCGATCATTTCGGGCGTGCCCCAGCGACGGTTGCGCGACAGATGGATCACCTGCCACGCCGGCCCGTCCACCGGAATGGCGATGCCGCCGGCCAGGCAGCCCTTGGCGTAAAAACCGAGCGGCATGGCGCGTTGCTTGGAAGGCAGTGTCAGCTTGCCGAAGAGCTGCTTGGCGGGCACGGCGTCCTGCGCCAGCGCCGCCGATGCTGCCATCAGCACCGACAGGATCAGTGCGGACAGCTTGAAACCGAATGCTCTCAAACCGGTTGTCCCCTTTTCGCCGCGTCTTGCCCGTCACACTCAACGGGATCGTGATTTGCTACGCAGTCTAACCAATTCCATGATTCTGGTGAATCCATGGTGAAGGCCGAAAGGGGCGGCAGAAGCCTCTTAGAATTGCCATGATGGCGTTTTCATGCACTGTTGCTGCAAATCGGCAACGATTGTTGAAAGGAATACAGATGGGTTTGATCGTCTCGGGACTGCGTGGGGGACTTATACTGGCGGTCGCCGCTTTCTCCTTGGCCCTGCCCGCGATGGCTCAAGATGCTCCATGGACCAATGGCATATCGGTCATCGGCGAACTCAAGTATCCGCCGGGCTTCAAGCATTTCGACTATGTGAACCCGGATGCGCCCAAGGGCGGCACTCTCAAGCTCTCCGATCTCGGCACCTTCGACAATCTCAATCCAGTGGTGAACAAGGGCAATATCGCCGCCGGCATCGGCATGGTCTACGAGACGCTGATGAAGAGCTCCCTGGACGAGGCCTTTTCGAGCTATGGACTGATCGCCGAAAGCATCGCCTATCCGCCCGACTTCGGCTGGGTCAAGTTCCGGCTCAACCCGAAGGCCAAATGGGCCGACGGCCAGCCGATCACCGTCGAGGACGTGCTCTTCTCCTTCGAGAAGACCAAGGAACACGACCAGACCAAGTATTTCTATTACCAGCACGTCAAGGCGGGCACGAAGACCGGCGACAACGAGGTCACCTTCGAGTTCGACACCAAGGGCAACAGGGAACTGCCTGCCATCATGGGCCAGCTGATCATCGTGCCGAAACACTGGTGGGAAGGAACCGCGGCCAACGGCAAGAAGCGGGATGTGAGCGCCACGACGCTCGAGCCTGTCCTGGGTTCGGGACCCTACAGGATCAAGTCCGTCAATCCCGGCAATACCGTGGTCTACGAGCTGCGCGACGACTATTGGGGCAAGGACCTCAATGTCAGTCTCGGCCAGGACAATTTCCGCACCGTCACATACACATTCTATGCCGACCGCAATGTCGAATTCGAATCCTTCCGCGCCGGCGACACCGACTACTGGGCCGAGAACGAGGCGAAGCGCTGGGCGACGCAATACGACTTTGCCGGCATGAAGGAAGGCAAGGTCAAGCGCGAGACGCTGCCGAATGACGGCCGCAACACCGGCGTGATGGTGGGTTTCGTGATGAACCTGCGCCGCGAGCAGTTCAAGGATGTCAGGGTCCGCAAGGCGCTGAACTACGCCTATGACTTCGAGACCCTCAACCGCACGCTCTTCTTCGACCAGTACAAGCGCGTCAATTCCTTCTATTACGGCACGGAACTCGCCTCATCGGGCTTGCCGCAGGGCAAGGAGTTGGAGATTCTGAACGAAGTGAAGGATCTGGTGCCGCCCGAGGTGTTCACCGAGGAATACAAGAATCCCGTCGCCGGCGATCCCAAGATCTTCCGCGAGAACATGTTCAAGGCGATCCAGTTGCTGAAGCAGGCGGGCTACGAACTCAAGGGCAGCAAGATGGTCGATTCCAAGACCGGCAAGCAGCTCACCATCGAAATCATGCTCAACTCGCCCGTGGTCGAGCGCGCCGTGCTGCCCTATGCGCAGAACCTGAAACGTATTGGCATCAATGCCACCGTGCGCTCGGTCGACGCCTCGCAATATGTCGAACGCTCCCGCAAGCGCGACTTCGACATATTTTATTATGCCTGGGGCGAGTCGCTCAATCCGGGCAACGAGCAGGCCGACTATTGGGGCTCGCAGTCGGCCAAGACCGACGGCTCGCAGAACTATTCCGGCATTTCCGATCCCGGCATAGACGCCCTCGTCAAGCGCGTGGTCTTCTCGACCGATCGCGACGATCATATCGCGGCAGTCAAGGCACTCGACCGGGTGCTGCTCCATCACCAGTTCGTCGTGCCGAGCTACACGACCCGCGATTCCCGCATTGCCTATTGGGACAAGTTCGACCGGCCCAAGGAGCTTCCCTACTATTCCACCGGCTTCCCCACGATCTGGTGGGCCAAGTAGGATTGAAGCCTCGCGAAAGGCTTGCGCTTTAGGGAAATTCGGCCTTCCTTGCGAAACGCGAATCACCTGTTGGCCGTAAGCGCCGGAGACCAGCCTTGATCGAGCATATCGCCGAAAAGACGGAGACCTGACTTGGGAGCCTATATCCTCAGGCGCCTTGCGCTGATGATCCCCACCCTCTTCGGTATCATGCTGCTTTCCTTCATCGTCGTGCAATTCGCGCCTGGCGGACCCGTCGAGCAGGTCATTGCGCAGATTACCGGCCAGGATTCGAGTGGCGACCGGCTGACCGGATCGGGTAACGAAGTCGGCAATTTCGATCCGGCATCGTCCGATTCATCAAGCCGCTACCGCGGTTCACAGGGCCTCGACCCTGAATTCATCAAGAAGCTCGAAGTCCAGTTCGGTTTTGACAAGCCGGCCTATCAGCGCTTTGGCGAGATGATGTGGAACTATGCCCGCTTCGACTTCGGCGAGAGCTTCTTTCGCGACGAAACGGTGCTGAACCTGATCATCGAAAGAATGCCGGTCTCCATCTCCCTCGGCCTCTGGATCCTGCTCTTCTCCTACGCGATCTCCATTCCGCTCGGGATCAAGAAGGCGGTCAGCGATGGTTCGACCTTCGACGTTTGGACCTCTGGCGTGGTCATCATCGGCTATGCCGTGCCGGGCTTCCTGTTCGGCATCCTCCTGATCCTGCTCTTCGCCGGTGGATCGTTCTTCGACTGGTTCCCGCTGCGTGGCCTGGTTTCGGACAATTTCGACGAGCTCTCCTGGCCGGAAAAGATCCTGGACTATGCCTGGCACATGGTGCTGCCGATCACGACGCTGGTGCTCTCCTCCTTCGCCACAACCACGCTGCTGACCAAGAATTCCTTCATCGACGAGATCAAGAAGCAGTATGTCGTGACCGCCAGAGCCAAGGGATTGACCGAGAACCGCGTTCTCTACGGCCATGTCTTCCGCAACGCGATGCTGATCGTCATTGCCGGCCTGCCGGGCGCCTTCATATCGGCTTTTTTCAGCGGCGCGCTGCTCATCGAGTATCTGTTTACCCTCGAGGGCCTCGGACGCCTCGGCTATGATGCGGTGGTCAAGCGCGACTACCCGATCGTCTTCGGCACGCTCTACATCTTTTCGCTGATGGCTCTCGTCGTCGGCCTCATCTCGGACCTCATCTATACCTGGGTCGATCCGCGGATCGACTTCGACAAGCGGGAGGTCTGACATGGCAGCTCCCGTGAAGAGACCTCGGCTCAGCCCGATCAACCAGCGACGCCTGCAGAACTTCAAGGCGAACCGGCGCGGCTACTGGTCGCTCTGGATATTTCTCGTGCTCTTCGGGCTCAGCCTGTTTGCCGAATTCATCGCCAATGACAAGCCGATCATCGCCTCCTACAAGGGTGAGATCCTGGTCCCGGTGCTGGTCGATTATCCGGAGGAGAAGTTCGGCGGCTTTCTGGCGCAGACCGATTACCGGTCCGACATCATCCAGGAAGAGATCAACGCCAATGGCTGGATGATCTGGCCGCCGATCCGGTATTCCTACAATACCGAGGGATTCAATATCCCGCATTCGGCGCCGACGGAACCGTGGTGGATGATCCGGGATACGGCGTGCTCGGCCTATCCGCTGGGCAATGACGATCCGAATTGCGACCTCGGCAATCTCAATTGGCTCGGCACCGACGACGGCACCCGCGACGTGCTTGCCCGTGTGATCTACGGCTTCCGCATCTCGGTGCTTTTCGGCCTGGCGCTCACGCTGCTCTCGGCCGTCGTCGGTGTCTCTGCCGGCGCCGTGCAGGGCTATTTCGGCGGCAGGGTCGATCTCCTGATGCAGCGCTTCATCGAGATCTGGTCGTCGATGCCGGTGCTCTACATCCTGATGATCCTGGCGGCCGTGCTGCCTCCGGGCTTCTTCATCCTGCTTTTCATCCTGCTGCTGTTCTCCTGGACGGCCTTTGTCGGCGTGGTCCGTGCCGAGTTCCTGCGCGCCCGCAATTTCGAATATATCAGGGCGGCGCGCGCGCTTGGGGTCGGCAATGCCACGATCATGTGGCGGCACATGCTGCCCAATGCCATGGTCGCAACGCTGACCTTCATGCCCTTCATCCTGTCGGGCTCGATCACGACGCTGACCTCGCTCGACTTCCTCGGCTTCGGCATGCCGCCGGGCTCGGCTTCGCTGGGTGAACTCGTGGCGCAGGCCAAGAACAATGTCCAGGCGCCCTGGCTCGGCTTCACCGCCTTCTTCACACTGGCGATCATGCTGTCGCTGCTGATCTTCATCGGCGAAGCGGTCCGCGATGCCTTCGACCCGCGGAAGACATTCCAATGACCGAACCCCTCCTCTCCATCCGTGATCTCTCCGTTGCCTTCCATCAGGGCGGGCAGACCTCGCTTGCGGTCGATCGCGTCTCCTTCGACATCGCCAAGGGCGAGGTCGTGGCGCTGGTCGGCGAGTCGGGTTCCGGCAAATCGGTCACCGCCAATTCCGTCCTCAAGCTCCTGCCCTATCCCGCCGCGAGCCATCCCTCGGGCCAAGTCTTCTTCAAGGGCAAGGACCTGATCAAGGCGACGCCGGATGAACTGCGTAAGGTTCGCGGCAACGATATCACGATGATCTTCCAGGAGCCGATGACCTCGCTCAACCCGCTGCACTCGATCGAGCGGCAGATTGCGGAAATCCTCCACCTGCATCAGGATATGACTGCGGCGGCGGCGCGAAAACGGGTGATCGAACTGCTCAACGAAGTCGGCATCCGCGAGCCCGAGAAACGGCTCGGTGCCTTCCCGCATGAGCTCTCCGGCGGCCAGCGGCAGCGTGTGATGATCGCGATGGCGCTCGCCAACCGCCCCGAGCTGCTGATCGCCGACGAGCCGACGACTGCGCTCGACGTCACGGTGCAGGCCCGCATTCTCGAACTGCTCGCCAAACTCAAGGCCGACTACGGCATGTCGATGCTGTTCATCACCCATGATCTCGGCATCGTCCGAAAGTTCGCCGATCGCGTCTGCGTCATGACCAAAGGCAAGATCGTCGAGGCAGGACCGACGTCGGAGATTTTCGCCAATCCGCAGCATGCCTACACCAAGCACCTGCTCGCCGCGGAACCCAAGGGCGAACCGCCGGCATCGGACGATTCCAAGCCTATCATCATCGAGACCGATGATCTCAAGGTGTGGTTCCCGATCAAGACCGGCTTCCTTCGCCGGATCACGGATTACGTCAAGGCGGTCGACGGCGTGGACCTCAAGCTCCGGGCCGGCCACACGCTGGGCATCGTCGGCGAGTCCGGCTCCGGCAAGACGACGCTCGGTCTTGCCATGACCCGTCTCATTTCATCCGAGGGCCGCGTTGCTTTCGTCGGACGTGACATTCAGGGGTTTGGCTTTGCCGAGATGCGGCCGCTGCGGAAGGAGATGCAGATAGTCTTCCAGGATCCCTATGGCTCGCTCTCACCCCGCATGTCGGTGGGCGACATTGTCGGTGAAGGGCTCTCCATCCATGAACCTTCTCTCAGCGCGGACCAGCGCGACGCCCGCGTTTCCGAAGCACTCACCGAGACCGGCCTCGATCCAGAGACACGCCATCGCTATCCGCACGAATTCTCAGGCGGACAGCGCCAACGCATAGCGATCGCCCGTGCGATGGTGCTCAAGCCAAAATTCGTGATGCTCGACGAACCGACTTCGGCGCTCGACATGAGCGTGCAGGCCCAGGTGGTCGAGCTGCTCGGCGAATTGCAGGTCAAGCACGAGCTCGCCTATCTCTTCATCTCCCACGACCTCAAAGTCGTGAAGGCGCTCGCCAACGACATCATCGTCATGCGCAACGGCAAGGCCGTAGAGACGGGAACGGCGAAAGAGCTTTTCGCCGACCCCAAGGAAGATTATACCAAGGCTCTCCTCGCTGCTGCCTTCGATATCGAGGCGAAGCCCGTTCCTCCAGCCGCCTGACAGAGTGCCGAAATGCCTGCCAAAAGTCCCGTCATCGTCGATCTTCGCTTTCATCCGGAACAGGTCCGGGAAGGCCTGAAGAATGCTTTTCCCGGCCGCGAGGTCATTAACCGCGCCGATCCGGCAAGCCGCGACAAGGATCTCTCGACGGCGCATTATGCCGTGCTCTGGAAGCCGCTCGACGATCTCTTCCTGCGCGCCAAGGGCCTCAAGGTGCTGTTCTCAGGCGGCGCCGGCGTCGACCATGTGCTGACCCTGCCCGGCCTGCCCGACCTGCCACTCGTGCGCTTCGTCGATCCCACGCTCACCACGCGGATGAGCGAATGGGTGGTGATGCAGTGCCTGATGCATCTTCGCCAGCATGTTGTCTATGAGCGGCAGCGCGCCAAGAAGCTGTGGGCGCCGCTCACCCAGCCGGAGGCCTCCGAACTGACCGTCGGCATCATGGGCATGGGCGTGCTCGGCACAGATGCCGCCTGCAAGCTCAAGGTCATGGGCTTCAACGTCATTGGCTGGTCGAAGTCCCGGAAGTCGATCGAAGGCGTCGAGACTTTCGAAGGATCGCAGCTCGACGCCTTCCTCGGCAAGACCGATATCCTCGTCGGCCTCTTGCCGCTGACCTCGGAAACATCCGGCATCTTCAATGCCGAGCTCTTCGCAAAGCTACGCCGAGGCGGCCCGCTCGCGGCGCCTTTCTTCATCAATGCTGGTCGTGGCGGCAGCCAGGTGGAGGCCGATGTCATCGCAGCGCTCCGCAAGGGCGTCCTCAAGGGTGCCTCGCTTGACGTCTTCGAGACCGAACCTCTGCCGTCGACCTCGCCGCTCTGGACGATGGACAACGTGCTGATGACGCCGCATTCGGCCGCCGATTCCGACGTGAAGGCATTGTTCGATCATGTCGAACGGCAGATCGAGCGGGTCGAGGCGGGCAAGCCGCTCGAACATCTCGTCTCGCGTCAGTCCGGCTATTGATCGAGAAAGATCACATCCATCGCTGACGGCAGATCGATGATCTGAGCCGGGTGAGCGGACATCTTTCCCGTCTCGAAATCCCGTTCGAAAAGCGCCACGTTGCCGGACTTCTGGTTGGCGACTGCCAACAGTGTTCCGGTTCGGTCGAGCCGTATGGCGCGCGGGAATTTTCCGCCGCACGGCACCTCGTCGCGCAGGCGCGCCATGCCGGTCTCCGGGTCGATCCAGAAGGTGGCGATCGTATCGGCCCCTCGGTTCGCCAGCATGAGATAGTGTCCGTCCGGCGAGATGGCGAGGCCGGACGGATAGTTTCGGCCCGCATGTGGAGCCTTCGTCGCGGCATCGGTATCAGCAAGCTCGGCCATGCCGGCGCTGGAGTCGTAGCGCAGCGTCAACAGCGTCGAATCGAGCTCACCGCAGACATAGACGAACGGTCTCGATGGATGGAACGCGCAATGGCGCGGGCCCGAGCCGGCGGGCAGTTTCACTTCACGAGCCAAACGAATGGCGCCCAAATCCTGGTCGAAATGATAGAGCCAGAGCCCGTCGGTGCCGAGATCGACGGCGGCAAGCAATCGGTTGTCAGGGCTGAACATCACGCAATGGCTATGCGGTCCTTCCTGTCGAGACCGGTCGGGGCCATGGCCAGCCTGCGACAGGACAACCGCGAGCGGATCGATGCCGCCTTCGGCCGAGATCGGAAACAGGGCAATTGCCGCGTCGTCACCTGCCCTTTCGGCGCGATAATTGGCAACGGCCAACCAACGGCCACTCTGGTCGAGTGCTGCGTGAACCGCGGCACTACCGCCAGTCGGCCGGCTGCCCTTGAAAACAAGCCTCTCGCCATCAAGCGCCAGCGCGCTCACCTGGCCTTCGCCGTCCATCTCCGATGTGACGAACAGCGTCCGGCTCCTCTTTGCAGGAGCGAGGAAGGATGGAGACGGTGCGTCCATGGTCTCGGAGAGCATCCGCGGCGGCTGGCTGATGACCGGCCAGTCGTAAAGCCGGGTAACAGCCGGCAGGCGATTTCCGTCCCGATCCTTGCCTTCCGCCGAAGCCGTCGCAAACCGCATTCCAATCTCCGCCACATGATTCCCGCACCGTCATCCCATGTTGCATCGACGCGGTCCAGCAGGCGTAATGCGATCTTAATTGACGCTTACGTAAAATGTATATCACCGCCGAATTCCCTTGCAGGATGGGCCGACTTTGCTCATCTTGAGATTAGCGAAGCGGTTGGGGAGCCGTGCGAGAAAGTGGAGGAACAACAAATGACGGGAGCAAGCCCCGCAGTCCATGACCATCTGGCGGGCCGTCACTGGCTCAAGTCCTACCCGGTTGGAATTCCTGCTGAAATCGGACCATTGGAGCACAGCTCCGTCGCCGGCCTTTTCGAAGCGAGCTGCCGGAAATATGCGGCCAAGCCCGCCTTCATCTGCATGGGCAAAACCATGACCTATGCGGAGATCGACCGGGCCTCCGCCAAGGTCGCTGCCTGGCTCCAGGCCAAGGGTCACAAGAAGGGCGAGCGCATCGCCGTGATGTTGCCCAACGTCCTGCAGTATCCCGTCGTGACCATGGGCATCCTGCGCGCGGGCCTGACGGTGGTGAATGTCAACCCGCTCTATACGCCGCGCGAGCTCGAGCATCAGGTCAACGACGCGGGCGCGACCGGCATCTTCGTTCTCGAGAACTTTGCCCGGACAGTCCAGCAGGTCATCGGCAAGACACAGCTCAAGACCGTCGTCGTCGGGACGATGGGCGACATGCTGGGGCTCAAGGGCCATATCGTCAATCTCGTTGTCCGCAAGGTCAAGAAACTGGTGCCGGAATGGTCGCTGCCGGGTCACACGCCGTTCAAGCAGATCATGGCGGGCAGCGGAAACTTCAAACGCACGGATATCGGCCTCGACGACGTGGCCTTCCTGCAATATACGGGTGGCACGACCGGCATTTCCAAGGGCGCTGTTCTCACCAACCGCAATGTGCTGTCGAACGCCGCGCAGAGCGGCATCTGGCTGACCGCGGCCTACAAGATGAAGGGCGCCGACCCCAACAACGTGCTCTACGTCTGCCCGCTACCGCTCTACCATATTTTCGCGCTGACCGTGAACATGGTGATGGGCATGGCGGAGGGGGCGACAAACCTGCTGATCCCGAATCCACGTGACATTCCGGGCTTCGTCAAGGAGCTCGGCAAATACAAGGTCAATTTCTTCCCCGGCCTCAACACGCTGTTCAACGCGCTCGCCAACAACGAGGATTTCAAGAAGCTCGACTTCTCGAGCCTGATGCTGACGGTGGCCGGCGGCATGGCCTGCCAGCGCCCGGTCGCCGAGAAGTGGGAAGCAATAACCGGCGATGTCATTCTCGAAGGCTACGGCCTCTCCGAGACCTCGCCCGTCGCCTCGGTCAACCCGCCCGGTTCCACGACCTTCTCAGGCACGATCGGCCTGCCCATCCCCTCGACCGAATTCGATATCCGCGACGACGACGGCAAGAGCGTGCCGCTCGGCCAGGTCGGCGAGATTTGCATCCGCGGCCCTCAGGTCATGGCCGGCTACTGGAACCGACCCGACGAGACCGCCCGTGTCATGACCCCGGACGGCTATTTCCGCTCCGGCGACATGGGCTTCATGGACGAGAACGGCTTCGTCAAGATCGTCGACCGCAAGAAGGACATGATCCTGGTCTCCGGCTTCAACGTCTATCCCAACGAAGTCGAGGAGGTCGCCGCCGCCCATCCCGGCGTGCTCGAAGCCGCGGCGATCGGCGTGCCCGACGAGAAGACTGGGGAGGCCGTCAAACTCTTCGTCGTCCGCAAGGACCCGAACCTCACCGCCGAGTCGGTCAAGGAATTCTGTGCCCAGGGCCTGACCAACTACAAGCGCCCGCATTTCATCGAGTTCCGCGACAGCCTGCCGAAAACGAATGTGGGCAAGATTCTCAGGAAGGAACTGCGGGGTTGATCTGGTCTTGAGGCGAGGGTGCTTTGCGCCCTCGCCTTCGTGACGCTATTCCACGATTTTCCAGTACGAATCCTTCTGCACCACCTTGCCATCGCGGAAGGTGTAGAAGTCGCAGCCCCGCACGTGCTTTCTCACGCCGTCTTGTGTGGTACCCGTGAGCGTCCATTTCGACATTCCGGTATTGGCGCCAGCGTCGACGAAATGCTCTTCTTCGCCATAATGGACGTCGGGCAGGCCTTCAAAGCGGGTTGCGAGTGCCGCGCGGACCCTGTCCCTGCCCTCAAAACGGGCGCCCCAGGGCTCGCTTCCTCTCGGCATCTGCAGGACGCAATCGCTCGAGAAGAATGACATGATCCGATCGAGATCATGGGCGTTGAAGGCGTCGCATAGCGAGACCAGAGTCAACCTGATATCCATCGCTGTCCTCCCCCGACCGCGTCGAATACGGTCTTATCGCATGTCAGGATAGCACGGATAGGCTCTTCCAAGGAGATAAGCCGCGCCGCACAAAACCATCAATCCGATCTTCTTTTTGCCTTGTTCCAATCGGTTGAAATGAGTAGCGTCCGGCCACATTGACCAGGAGGGCACGAGGCCATGTCTGCGATATCAGATAAGCTCAAGGACGCCGTTTCATCCACCAGCGCCACCGCCATTCGTGAGGCCTTTGCGGCCGATCCGGAGCGGTTCGACAAATATCACGCCTGGTTCGAAGACCTGCTGTTTGACTATTCCAAGACGGCAGTGAACGACACGATCCTCGGCCTGCTCGAACAACTCGCCGCCGAAGCCGGCGTCGCCACCAAGCGCGAGGCGATGTTTTCGGGCGAGATCATCAACATCACCGAAAAGCGCGCCGTGCTGCACACGGCGCTCCGCAACCGCTCCAACGCGCCCGTCATGGTCGACGGCAGGGATGTGATGCCCGACGTCAATGCTGTTATCGCCGCCATGGGCAATTTTGCCGAGGGCGTGCGGTCCGGCAGCATCCCCGGCGCGACCGGCAAGAAGATCACCGATGTCGTCAATATCGGCATCGGCGGCTCCGACCTCGGCCCCGTCATGACCACGCTGGCGCTCGCACCTTACCATGATGGCCCGCGCCTGCATTATGTCTCCAACATCGATGCCGCCCATATCGCCGACACGCTGAAGCTGCTCGACGCCGAGACGACGCTGTTCATCGTGGCCTCCAAGACCTTCACCACGATCGAGACGATGACCAATGCCCAGACGGCGCGCGCCTTCATAGCCGATGCGCTGGGCGAGGCTGCGGTGAAGCATCATTTCGCCGCCGTTTCCACCGCGCTCGACAAGGTCGCGGCCTTCGGCATCGAGGGGACACGCGTCTTTGGTTTCTGGGATTGGGTCGGCGGCCGCTATTCGATCTGGTCTGCCATCGGCCTGCCGCTGATGCTGGCGGTCGGCGCGGACGATTTCGGAAAATTCCTAGACGGCGCGCATGCGATGGACAACCACTTCCGGTCCGCGCCCTTCAATCGCAACGTACCCCTGCTGCTCGGCCTGATCGGCTACTACCAGCGCAACATTCTCGGCTACACATCCCGCGCCGTCATCCCCTACGACCAGCGCCTCAGCCGCTTCCCGGCCTATTTGCAGCAGCTCGACATGGAGTCGAACGGCAAGGGCGTGGTAATGGATGGCTCGCCGGTGGAAGGCTCGTCGGGCCCGGTCGTCTGGGGCGAACCCGGCACCAATGGCCAGCACGCCTTCTTCCAACTGCTGCATCAGGGCACCGATGTCATCCCGGTCGAGTTCATGATCGCCAAGCAGGGCTTCGAGCCCGAGCTGCGCTACCAGCACGAACTGCTGATGTCGAACTGCCTCGCCCAGGGCCAGGCACTGCTCAAGGGCCGCACAGTGGCCGAGGCCAAGACCCAGTTGCTCGCCCAGGGCTGGGAAGACAAAAAGGCGGACCAGATCGCGCCGCATCGTTATTTCAGCGGCAACCGCCCATCGATCACCTTCGTCTATGACAAGCTGACCCCGTTCGCGCTCGGCCGCCTGATCGCACTCTACGAGCACCGCGTCTTCGTCGAAGGCGTGCTGTTCGGCATCAATTCCTTCGACCAGTGGGGCGTCGAGCTCGGCAAGGAACTGGCGACCGGCCTGCTGCCAGTTGTGCAGGGCAAGAAAAGCACCGAGGGACTGGATTCGTCGACGGCGGGGCTGGTGGCGGCGCTGAAGGGCGCCTGACCTCCGCCGCTAGAACCCGATATCGAACCCGTCCGAATCCAGGAACTCCGAGCCGAAGGCGCTGCCCGTCGTTTCGAGCTGCGACTGCAGTTCGTCGACATCACCCATGATCCAGAGACCGGTGAAGGCAGCGACGAAGCGACGTTCGCGCACCGCCGCCCAGGGCCGCATCAGTCCGAAGCTCGCAATCGTCACCACGGTGTTGGAGATCAGGATCCAGGCATAGTGGAAGCGGGGCACGTCACTGACCAGGCGATGCTTGTCGTCGAATGTCGCAGCGCTCCACATGACGTTGCGGACGCCGATGCGATAGACGATCAGCATCAGGTAATAGGAGAGCAGGAAGGGGATGATCGCCACGTAGCTGAAGACCACGTGGAAGATCGCCCGCCACCAGTCCGACCGCATCACCTCGGTGGGCATGACGTCATATTCATGGCTCAGCGTATAGGCGAAGAGAAAGAAGGACGGCACCAGGCCGACGATCAGCAGGAGGGCCGGCAGCCAGATCGACTTGTAGATCGAGCCGATCCGGCCCCTGGTGATGAAGCGGCGGCCGCCATAGCTCGCGCCATCGAACAAGTAGTTGTAATAGATCTTGCTGAAGATGGGGGCGAGCAATCCGAACGAGACAAGGCCGAGCACCCCGCCCAGGAGCAGACTGACATAGGCTTTGAGCAGGCTGCCGCGGAACTGGAAGCGCAGGTTGCGATAGCTCGTAATCCGTGCCTTGAACCGCAGTCCGCGCTCGACCAGCCAGGGCAACGCGATCAGCACCAGGACCACGATCCCGAACGTCGCGAGCGGATAGGCATCGCCGATCAACTGGGTGATGACGAGATAGGCCGCGACCAGCAGCCAACCCTTGAGCAACTGGCCGCCGGTCGCATGATAATCGAAGCCAAAGCCGGCCAGCGTCGTGTTGGCATGGAAGAAGCGGTTGCGCCGCACCTTGGCCCAAGGCGCGTAGAGGCCGAGCGTGACCAGCGTCAGCAGCGTGTTGACAATCCAGATGCCGAAATAGTCGCGCGCGGTGCCGTGGAATTCGGCGCGGTGCAGCACATGCGTCCGTTCGAGGCGGAGCTGCTCGGCTTGCTTCGTCGTGATGCGTACACGGGGTAGTAGCTGTTCTCTTTCCACGCCGTTTCCGACGGCTGCATCCATGACCATGCGGGTATCCTCGCACTGCGCATTCGCGCTCCCGAACCATGATATTCAACCTGCAGCAGGCACGGATCGCCTGGCCTCGCGAATATCGATTTGTCCGGAAGACGTGTGAGCGACGCGATTTCATCCTGTCGTCGCAGGGGTGCCCTGTGCCCTGGGGAACAGGGCAAACGAGAACGGCCGCCCGCGATCAAGCGAACGGCCGTCCCCAACCCTGATATCCTGCCCTCTTCGCGCTGTCGGCTGGCGGAACCGACCGGCAAAGCCGATATCCGGGCAAGCCTTAGTGTGCGTCCATGACCGGCACGAATCCGCCCCAGACCCGGCGCGTCTCGTCTTGCGGCGGGTTGCCCTGGTGCATGCGGGGATCGGCGAAGATCTTCTGCCAGGCGGCATCACGAACCGCCTTTGACGGCCACTCGACCCAGGAGAAGACGACCGCCTCGCCCGGCTCGGCATTCACCGATCGGCGGAAGTCGGTTACCTTGCCGTCGGGCACGTTGTCGCTCCAGGCATCGACGACGCGGGTCGCGCCGTTTTCCATCAGGATATCAGCGACACGTTCGGCGTAGGCCGAATAAGCGGCGCGGCTGTCGCCCGGCGTCGGCACCAGCGCGCCGTCGATATAGCTCGCCTTGCCGCGCTGGCCCCTCTCGAGAATTCCCTGGAAGCCGCCGTAGATCATGCGCTGCCCATCGAAGGGCATGTCCTTGCCGATCTCGGCCATGCGCGGATCAGACATGATCATCTTGTTGGCCTCATCGGCCACGGTTTTCGAGGCATATTCATGCCAGGAAAACACGATCTTTTCCCCGGGCGTCGCTTTCACCGCGCGACGAAAATCGGTCACCTTGCCTTCCTGCACATCATCGTCCCAGGCCTCGACCTGGCGCTGGGCACCGTATTCGCGGAACAGCGGGATGCCGGCATTGGCGGTGTCGATATAGGCCTGCCTGTTGGCTTCCGGCACGGCGACGACAAATCCTGAAACATAGGTCATGACTTTCTCCTCTCTGGTAGCGGTTGCGATTCCCCTTGGGGAAACGCCTCATGTCAGAAGGCGTTGGCTTGACTTTTAGGTTGATATCAACATAATTGCGACATGTCAAATAGCTGCATCGTCCCGTTCGAAACCACACTCCATGTCAGGGACCACTGCCTCTGCCTCGCCGCCCAGCGCGCGGCGCGCCGGCTCGCCCGGCGGTTCGACGAGGCACTGAAGCCGATCGGCATCACCAGCGGCCAGTTTTCGCTTCTGATGTCGCTCAACCGGCCCGAACCGCCGACGATCGGCTCTGTCGCCAGCCTGCTCGCCATGGACCGGACCACGCTGACGGCCAATCTCAAGCCGCTGGAGCGGCGCGGGATGATCGCACTCGCAGCTGATGAAAAAGACCGCCGGAGCCGGCGCGTCCGGCT
This sequence comes from Rhizobium sp. SRI_017, assembly GCF_057586295.1. Taxonomy (NCBI): domain Bacteria; kingdom Pseudomonadati; phylum Pseudomonadota; class Alphaproteobacteria; order Hyphomicrobiales; family Rhizobiaceae; genus Rhizobium; species Rhizobium sp. SRI_017. The sequence goes on from NZ_JBYCZP010000022.1 coordinate 88,622, forward strand.
TCTGAATGCCGGAATGGCGGCATTGAGCGCGGCGCTGCCAATCTGGATCGGCACGCATGCGGAGATCGACGCAGAACTGGGCAGCGATCAGGCGGTGGCGCTGCGCGGTGGGCTGCGGGCGGTGGCGTGAGCCGCCACACCCCTCACCAAGCGCGCCCAGGCATTCGACCTTCGGTCTCATGCGGGCTTGCTATCCTCTCCCAGAGGGGGAGAGGTAGGCTGCCACAAGCACCGCTTCGCTTGAGGCACCGTGTGCGCCGCGAGTTTACCTCTCACCTTGTGGGAGAGGATACGAAGGCCGGGTGAACGTGAGTGAACCCTTGGCCGAAGTTGGTGAGGGGTTAGCGTCCGCACCGGAAGCAAAAGAGCCGGCGGAGATATCTCCCCGCCGGCCCCAATGCATTCGCTTTCCGAAGACCTTACTTCATCGTCGGCATGACGAACTCGGCGCCGTCCTTGATGCCCGACGGCCAGCGGCTCGTGATCGTCTTGGTCCGTGTCCAGAACTTGAACGAGTCGGTGCCATGCTGGTTGAGGTCGCCGAAGGACGAGGACTTCCAGCCGCCGAAGGAGTGATAGGCCAGTGGCACCGGGATCGGCACGTTGATGCCGACCATGCCGATATTGATGCGGGAGGCGAAGTCGCGGGCCGCGTCGCCGTCACGGGTGTAGATCGCGACGCCGTTGCCATATTCGTGCTTCATCGGCAGGTCCAGCGCTTCCTCGTAGTTCTTGGCGCGGACGACCGACAGGACCGGTCCGAAGATTTCCTGCTTGTAGATGTCCATGTCAGGCGTGACGTTGTCGAACAGGCAGCCACCGATGAAGTTGCCGTTCTCGTAGCCCTGCAGCTGGAACGCACGGCCGTCGACGACGAGCTTGGCGCCTTCCTCGACGCCCTTGTCGATCAGGCCGAGGATGCGGGCCTTGGCTTCCTTGGTGACAACCGGGCCCATGTCAGCCTTGTCGTCGGTATAAGGACCGATACGCAGCGATTCCACCATCGGTGTCAGCTTGTCGATCAGGCGGTTGGCGGTTTCCTCGCCGACCGGGACGGCGACCGAGATCGCCATACAGCGCTCGCCGGCCGAACCGTAGCCCGCGCCCATCAGGGCGTTGGCGGCCTGGTCGAGATCGGCGTCGGGCATGATGATCATGTGGTTCTTGGCGCCGCCGAAGCACTGGGCGCGCTTGCCGTTCATCGCGGCGGTGCCATAGACGTAGCGGGCGATCGGGGTCGAGCCGACGAAGGACACGGCCGAGATATCGCTGTGTGTCAGGATGCCGTCGACAGCCGACTTGTCGCCGTTGACGACGTTGAGGATGCCGGCGGGCAGGCCAGCCTCGATCATCAACTCGGCAAGGCGGATCGGCACGGAGGGATCACGCTCCGAGGGCTTGAGGATGAAGGCGTTGCCGCAGGCGATGGCCGGGGCAAACATCCACATCGGGATCATCGCCGGGAAGTTGAAGGGCGTGATGCCGGCGCCGATACCGACCGGCTGGCGGATCGAATACATGTCGATGTTCGGGCCGGCGCCTTCGGTGAACTCGCTCTTCATCAGATGCGGCGCACCGATGACGAATTCGCAGACTTCGAGGCCACGGATCACGTCGCCCTTGGCATCGTCGATCGTCTTGCCGTGCTCGCGGGAGAGCATCTCGGCCAATTCGTTCATGTTGTCGTTGAGCAGTTGCACGAACTTCATGAAGACGCGGGCGCGGCGCTGCGGATTGGTAGCGGCCCATTTGGGCTGTGCGGCCTTGGCGCTCTGCACCGCCGCATTGAGTTCGGCCTCGCTTGCCAGCGCCACTTCGGCCTGGATTTCGCCGGTCGCCGGGTTGAATACCGCCTGCTTGCGGCCGGACGTGCCGGCAACCTGCTTGCCGTCGATGAAATGCCCGATCTGGTACATGGATTTTCCTCCGTGATTATGTTGGTGCGGATCTTACGCTTCAATTTGCACAAAGCAATGGAATGGAATAAGCATCCGTTGTGCATGAATTAAAGTAACGAGATGGTGCAGCATGGACGGCAAGATGGTCAGAATTGCGGAACTGGAGATCGATCCGGAGCAGTTGGACGCCTATCGCGCACTGCTTGCGGAGGAGATCGCGGCATCGGTGGAGAAGGAGCCGGGCGTGCTGATGTTGCATGCGGTGGCGGAGCGGGAGCGGCCGGAGCAGATCCGGATTCTGGAAGTCTATGCTGACCGGGAGGCTTATGAGGCGCATCTCAAGACGCCGCATTTCCTGAAATACAAGGAGGGGACGGCGGGCATGGTGAAGGCACTGAGGCTGGTGGATGTCGATCCGGTGATGATGCGGGGGAAGTAGGAACGCTGTGGATTTACCCCTCACCAACTTCGGCCATGCATTCGACTATGTCTCATGCGGCCTACGTATCCTCTCCCACAAGGGGAGAGGTAGGATGCCTCAAGTTCCGCCTTTGCTCAAGGCACCGAGGTCGCCGCGGGTCTACCTCGCCCCCTGTGGGAGAGGATACGAAGGCCCGGTGAGCCTTGCGAACCGTTGGCCGAAGTTGGTGAGGGGTAAAACGTCGAGGCTCTCCCCATGAACTGGGATGACGTCCGCATTTTCCTCGCCGTGGCCCGCGCAGGCCAGATCCTCGCCGCCTCCAAGCGATTGGCGCTCAACCATGCCACCCTCTCCCGACGGCTCACTGCATTGGAGGAAGCGCTCGGCACCCGCCTCTTCATCCGCCGCACCAATGGCTGCGAACTGACCGAACAGGGTGAAGTCTTCCTGGCCTCTGCCGAACGCATGGAAACCGAAATGCTGGCGGCGCAATCGAGCCTCGGCCGCACCGATACGGCGATCGCCGGCACCGTCCGCATCGGCGCGCCGGATGGTTTCGGCGTCTCGTTCCTCGCGCCGCGCATGGGGCGGCTGCTCGAACGCCATCCGGAGCTCAAGATTCAGCTTGTGCCGGTGCCGCGCGCCTTTTCGCTGTCGAGCCGCGAGGCCGATATTGCCATCACGCTCGAGCGGCCGGAACAGGGCCGGCTTATCTCCTCCAAGCTCACGGACTATACGCTGGGTCTCTACGCCTCCCGCGCCTATGCGGAGGCGAACGGGGCGCCTGACGACGCCGAAGCGCTCAAGAGCCACCGCCGCATCGGCTATGTCGAGGACCTGATCTTCTCGCAGTCGCTGAATTTCACCGGCGAAGTGATGCGCAACTGGAATGCCGGCTTCGAGATTTCATCGGCCACCGGCCAGACCGAAGCCGTGCGCTCCGGTGCGGGCATCGGCATCCTGCACAATTACATTGCCCGGCAGTATCCGGATCTCGTCCGCGTCATGCCCGATACCGCAATCCAGCGCACCTACTGGACCGTCTTCCACGAGAGTGCCCGTGACCTCGCGCGCATCCGCATCGTCGCCGATTTCCTGCATGAGATCGTGCGGGAAGCCCGAGGCATTTGGTAATCGGGCATATGGTAAATGAAGTCTTATTAACGCTACTGGCAATTTATTACCCCATATCGCCTTGAAGCATCTGTAAAACTTGTCACTGACGCGTCTATACGGTGGACTTGGACGCGAGGGGACAGACGTGAAAGACAAGATCAGCTTTTCGAGCAAGCTCCGCTATTGGTTCGATCAGACCATGGCGGCGGGCACTGGCGCGCTTATCGGTTGGCTCGGCATCATCTCACTCATCATCATTCTGGCCTTCGGCGCGCTTATCGCGATCACCGGCGTCGCCCAGCAGGACGGCGAGACCCTGACCTTCGCCGAAGCGGCCTGGGCATCGCTGATGCGCACGCTCGACGCCGGCACGATGGGCGGAGACTCGGGCTGGGTGTTCCGCGGCGTCATGCTGCTTGTCACGCTTGCCGGCATCTTCGTCGTCTCCACCCTCATCGGCGTGCTGAGTTCGGGTATCGAAAGCAAGCTCGACGAGTTGCGCAAGGGCCGCTCGCAGGTGCTCGAGAAGGATCATACGATCATTTTCAACTGGTCGCCCTCGATCTTCGATGTCATCTCTGAACTGGTGATCGCCAACGAAAGCCGCCGCCATCCCCGCATCGTCGTCATGGCGACGAGGGACAAGGTCGAAATGGAAGAGGAGATCGCCGCCAAGGTGGCCGATCTGAGGAACACCAAGGTCATTTGCCGCTCGGGCGACCCGACCGACCTTTACGACCTCTCGATCGTCAATCCCAACGCCTCGCGTTCGATCGTCATCCTGTCACCCGAAGCGGCCGACCCGGACTCCAGCGTCATCAAGACCATTCTCGCGCTGACCCAGGGACCCGGCCGCCGCGACGAGAAATACCGCATCGCGGCTGAAATCCGTGATCCTGTCAATGCTGAACTGGCCGAGATCGTCGGCGGCGGCGAGGCGCAGTTGGTGCTCGCCGACGACCTGATCTCGCGCATCGTCGTCCATTCGAGCCGCCAGCCGGGCCTGAGCGCCGTCTATACCGAACTGCTCGATTTCGACGGCTCGGAAATCTACACGACCGCCGAGCCGAAGCTCGAGGGCAAGTCGCTGGCCGAGGCCGCGATGTCCTACGAGAGCAGCACGATCATCGGTCTCGTCTCGCCCGAGGGACAGGTGGAACTCAACCCCGACAAGACCCGCCGCATCGCCGGCGGCGAGAAGCTAGTCCTGATCGCCGAGGACGACGACGCGATCATGTACAAGCCATTCACCGGCGCCGTCGATCGCTCCATCATGCGCCGCGCCGAGGAGCAGGTGCTGGCGCCGGAGCGTACGCTGCTGCTCGGCTGGAACCGCCGCGCGCCGATGATCGCCTCCGAGCTGTCGCGCTTCGTGGCGCCGGGCTCGGTGCTGACCATCGTCGCCGATACCGACGACCTTGCCGGCAAGTCGCGCGGCATCCGCCTCTACGGCACCAACCTGCAGCTCGACATCCGCGAGGGCGATTCCTCGTCGCGCAACGTCATCCGCAGCCTTGATCCGCTTTCCTACGATCACGTGCTCGTACTCGGCTACAACGAGGACCTCGACGCCCAGCCGGCCGACACGCGCACACTGGTCACGCTGCTGCATCTGCGCCAGATCGCCGACGGCGCCGGCACGCGCTCCAGCGTGGTCAGTGAAATGATCGACGTCAGGAACCGCGAACTCGCCGAAGTCTCCAAGGCCGACGACTTCGTGGTCAGCAACAAGCTTGTCAGCCTGATGCTCGCCCAGGCGGCCGAGAACGAATACATGACCCGCATCTTCGGGAACCTGCTCGATGAGCAGGGTTCGGAGCTCTATCTCAAGCCCGCGACCGACTATATCGAGACCGGCGCCGAGGTCGATTTCTACACGATCACGGTCGCCGCCATGCTGCAGGGCCAGACCGCCATCGGCTACCGCAAGCACAATAGCAATGGCACCTGGTCGGTGAAGATCAATCCCGCCAAGTCGGAGAAGATCCGTTTTGAAGCCGGCGAGCAGGTGGTCGTGCTCTCGCAAAGCTGAGGCCATGGACCGCATTGATGGGGCGGCTATACTGCCTCTCGACCCGCAAGCCGGCGTCGCCGCATGAGGAAGAACGATGGACCCGCTGGTATTGCGTTTGGGACTGGCGCTTGCCATCGGCCTTCTGGTCGGGCTCGAACGCGGCTGGCGTGAGCGCGAGGCACCGGCAGGGAGCCGGACAGCCGGCATCCGCACATACGGCATTTCCGGCCTGCTCGGCGGTGTGACGGTTGCGCTCGGCGAGGCCACGCGAAACTCGCTCGTGCTTCCCGCCGGCTTCATTGCCTTTGCCGCCGTCTTCGCCTGGTTCAAATGGCACGAGGCCGAGCACGATGAGGATTTCAGCGCGACATCGGTGATCGCGGCCATCGCCGTCTTCGCCTTCGGCGCGCTTGCGGTCGCCGGCAAGCCGATGGAGGCCGCTGCCGGCGGCGTGGCGTTGACCACGGTGCTCGCCAGCCGCGAGTTGCTGCATGGCTGGCTCAAGCGCCTGACCTGGATCGAACTGCGCTCCGCGCTCGTGCTCGCCGTGATGACTGCGGTGGTGCTCCCACTGCTGCCCGATCGACCGGTCGACCCATGGAACGCGATCAATCCGCGCCAGATCTGGTTCTTCACCATCCTGATGGGCGCACTCTCCTATCTCGGCTATATCCTGATCCGCGTTGCCGGTCCCTCGCGTGGGCTGATCTACTCGTCGCTGGCCGGCGGACTGGTCTCCTCGACCGCCATGACACTGTCGCTTGCGCGGACCGATGGCGATCCGCATCGCCGGGCGGGCGCGGCTTGCCTTGCTGCGGTCGTATCCGTGCTGCGGATGCTCGTTATCACGACCTTCATCGGCCCCGACATCGCGGTCTACGTTGCGCCGCCGACGATCTCAGCGGCGATCGTCTTCGCGCTGTTCGGCCTGATCCTGCTGCGCGCGGCCTTGTCGGACACATCCAGCCATGAACACCGCAACCCTCTCGATCTCAAGCCGATCCTGATCTCGGCGCTGATCCTGATGGTCATGTCGACCTTCAGTGCGATCTCATCGCGCTATTTCGGCGCGTCGAGCCTTCCCATCACCGCCGCGATCGCCGGCATGGCCGATGTCGACGTCGCCGTTCTGTCCATGGTGCGGCTGCAGAATGGGCCGACGCCGCATGAGATACTCGGCCTTGCCATCCTCGCCGCTTATGCATCCAATGCTCTGGTGCGGTTCGTCAGCGCGGCCGCGATCGCGCCGCGATCGTTTTCACTGTCTTATGGCGTTGCGACCACTGTCGCCCTATCGGCAGCCTTTGTCGTCTACTGGTTCCTGCCCATCGCAAAATTTTTTCAGTAGCATTAAATAATTGATTTCAGAGGCTTAAGCCCTCCTCGTGGCTCTCCCTAGCCGATTCTTGCGAAGATTTTCGTCGATACATGTTGCCAACCACATATCTCGTTCCTAGATATCTGTTGCCAACCACGTAACGGAGAGCTCGCCATGAATTCCCTCTTCACGCCGACCACGCTCGGTAACATCAATTTGCCCCATCGTCTCGCGCTCGCTCCGATGACCCGGAGCCGCGCCAATGCTGATGGTACGCCCACCAATCTGGTGCCGATCTACTATGCGCAGCGAGCTTCGCTCGGCCTGCTCATCACAGAAGGCACCCAGCCCTCGGAAGACGGCCAGGGCTACATGCTGACCCCAGGCATCCACAGCGCCGATCAGGTGGCCGCCTGGAAGAAGGTCGCGACCGCGGTTCATGCCGAAGGCGGCCACATCTTCATGCAGATCATGCATTCCGGCCGCATGGGCCATCCCGACAACACGCCGCATCACCGCGATCTCGTGGCCCCCAGCGCCATCAGCGCCGGCCAGACGATGTTCACGCCGACAGGCCCGCAAGAAACACCCACTCCGCGCGCACTCAGCCGCGACGAGGTCCTCCAGACCATTGATGACTTCCGCAAGGCAGCCCGCAATGCGATCGACGCCGGCCTCGATGGCGTGGAAATCCACGGTGCCAATGGCTACCTGATCAACCAGTTCCTCGCATCCAACGCCAATATCCGCACCGACGAATATGGCGGCAAGATCGAGAACCGCGCCCGCTTCGCGATCGAAGTTGCCAAAGCCGTCGCCGATGAAATCGGGCCTGAACGGACCGGCATCCGGCTGTCGCCGGGCCTGGAAATCGGCGGCCTGAACGATGGACCGGATGGCGAGGAGCTCTACCGCTACCTCGTGACGGAACTGAACAAGCTCGGCCTCGTCTATCTGCACCTGCATCATTTCGGCAACGACGCGTTGCTTGCGGACCTTCGTGCCCGCTGGTCGCAGAAGCTCTTGGTGCTGCGCTACGATCGCCCGCTCGACGATATCGCCAAGGACCTCGACAGCGGCCTGGCCGACATCGTGCCGGTCGGCCGCTGGGGTCTCGCCAACCCAGATTTTGTGGAACGCCTCAAGTCGGGCGCTTCATTGAACGACCCTGATCCGTCTACGTTTTACAGCGGCGGCGCGAAAGGCTATATCGATTATCCGACACTGCAATCGGCAGAAAGTGCCGTTGCCTGACAGGACCGTGTGAGAAGATGGACGAAGTAAGCCGCGAATGCCTTGAGCATGTGCCCTGCGCATGCCTGAAGACGGACTATCCGGTGAGCTTCGCCATCTTCGCGCTGGCCCGATCCCACCGGGCGAAGGCGGCCACCATGCTGGCCGATATCGGCCTGTTCCCGGGCCAGGAAATCCTGTTGATGCAGCTTGCAGAGAAAGACGGCAAGCCGCAGAAATCACTTTGCGAGTCGATCGGGCTCGACCATTCCACCGTCGCGAAATCCGTGGCGCGCCTGGAGCGCGACGGCCTGATCGAACGCCGCAAGTGTCCCGAAGACGGCCGCGTCTCGCAGGTCCATCTCACCGCCGAAGGCCGCAAGATGACCGACGCGATCACCAAGGTTTGGGCCGAGCTCGAACGCCAGACGATCAAGGATCTTTCCCAGAGCGAGCAGCAGTTGCTGATGGCGGTGGCGAAAAAGATCGTCGTCAGCACAGCCGTCCCCGAGGAAATCGCAGCCGAGTGCGATCGGCTCGCGATCTTGGCGTAACGCAGCCAGCTCAGTATTTGCGATCTGCCGATTCCCGCTTCTTTTCGTGTCTCGATCAGCCCGATCGGCGTCCTTAGGTCAGCCGCCACATGGCGGCGGCCGGGATGTTGGAGGCACGGTCCCGGATAGCAAGGTGTCCATTTGGGCATGGCCTGTACCAGCCGCCCTGCCGGCACATCCTCCGCCACCGTCCAGTCATTTTCCGTATATCGACTGCGAGATTGGCTGCGTCAACCACTCGCTCCGTTTGATGTGGCAACTCTCGAGTGCGTTAACCCACAAAAGCTTGGGCCCGTCTGGATGAACGGGTTGGCCCCTTCAAATGTTGGACTTGAAGCCAATGTCTTATGCGACTTTGCGCTAAGTGGATTGAAAGCAACGTTGTCGCAACCCTAAGTAAAATGGCTTATGCTGGCGGCGC
>NZ_JBYCZP010000023.1:0-94874 GCF_057586295.1 Rhizobium sp. SRI_017
AAAAATCTGCCAAAGTAGTGCTAATCAATTCTGAAGGAAATTCGCAGTGGCAGGTCAACTAGACGCCCAGAGTAGCCTAGGTATCCTTGTCCTACTTCAGCGACATGCGCGTAGTCAGCAGCCTCTGCCAGTTAATTGAGATTTCTCAGAAACGTCCCGAGCGCAGACTTAAAATCGCGTCGGTATGCTTCAACACTATCAGACTTCGAAGTAATCTCAACACATGAGGCATCAGGTATCAGTTCGGCTAACACGCGCGCATAAGAAATAGGGTGGACTGGATCACGATTATTTCCAATGACGAGAGTTGGCACAGAAATCTTCCTGATTTCGTCTTCAGTTACGCCAGGACCGCCCAAAGTGATGGAGGTTAGCAAGGCAGATGTTACCGTTATCGGCTCGCGGGTGAAAAATCCGCGGGCTGCCGACAAGTTGTCTGGACCGTGTTCAGCGAGATCCTTTGCAACCGCTGACGCCTCAAAACGACTTAAAGCTTCTTGAGGCTCGTATTGCGCGAGCAATTGCCCCACAAAAAGATTGGGATACGCGCTTTTGGGCGCATCTTCGGTTACCCACGCAGGGCGGGCTAGGATCAGCGCTCTTATCATATGTGGCCACCGTACGGCAATTCGAAGAGATATCGCGGCCCCCATAGAGATGCCGCCGATAACCGGTCGGCCCAAGTGTTGTAGAAATTCAGCTACGTCTTCAGTGAACATAGGGATTGACAGATCGTCAAGCGGACCAGTCTCGGATTGCCCATGTCCCCGACATTCGACCGTCAAGCACCGATATCTGGTGTCTTCAGGGAAGACTTGAATAACCTGGTCTGCGTCTCCGCAAAGCCCGTGTTGAAATACGAATGGCATTCCCTCTCCATGCTCAGAAACGGAAAGGGAAACTCCACGGGTTTTATATATCGATCTGGTCATTATAATGTCTCCAAGACAGCGCTAAGCACCTGCCCTCAGCGCCCAGTTATTTCAGAGTGCTCTGCACTGCTTCAGGCGCACCGCCATTAGCCGCGGAACGGTATCCTGCCTCGACAACGGCAAATGCATGCGCAGCCTCCCGCAGACCTGCGAACGGCTTTTGACCGGCCCGAAGATCTGCCCACGATTGCCTTAGGAAAGTGGAGTAGTAAGCGTCGGTATTGTATTCTACCGTGTCGGATCGCCCCTGCTGTTGATCGCGCGGCTTCTTGTAGAACTGGTCTGAAAATCCTCTAACGTACGAATTTGCATGCGAGATCGAAAAATCGAAGTCGCGTTGATCATCTGCCGTTGACGGATACAGATAGCCTGTCTCAATCACCCCGATCTGGCCAGCGGCGGTTCGGCATGTGAAAACGGCCTGCTCTTCAACGGTGACATCGGGCCGATAGGTCTGCATTTGAGCAGAGACCTGAGTGATCGGACTGTCGGTCAATGTTGCGATCAGATCGATGAAATGAACCCCGACGTTGAGCGTCGATCCACCACCGGCATACTGTTTCTCAAGCATCCAGTTGCACCCTCCCCGTTCATATCGAGCGACCGGTCCAACAATGAACCGAAATGCAAGGTGCTGATAGCCGTCAGGGGTGAAGCCTTCTGACACCGACAGGCGGCTCGCGAGATCGCTCACGCGCAGAATGAACGGAACGCTGACATAGATGCCACGCTCTTCTGAAAGATGGCGTATCCGGCTGACTTCCTGAAGGTTGAGACCGCAAGGCTTTTCGATGAGGAAGGGTATTCCACGCGTGATCAATCGATCGGCAAGCTCTGCCATGTCTGAATGGCGGCTAAACACCAGAGCAAAATCGAAATTCTCCTTAAAGAGATCTTCGTTCGAAGCGAAGAGTTTCGTATTCAGTTGGTCGGCGAACTTTTGACCAGCGAATGACGCAGAGTCGGATATTCCAATAACCTCTATTCCTGGATCTTGCAGCGCGGACAGATAGAGAGGAAAGTGCCAGTGACTGACGTCGAATATCGCTATTTTCATATTGTCCTCCGCGGTAAGGATATTATTCAGTTCTCTATCCAGAGCCACCTTTCACACTATGATGCTGCCCGCATACCGTTATGCAGGCTCGGACTTCACGCAGCGATTGAAGCAGTGGTAGCCCGTTTTAACGTTGCATAGCGGCTTGGCTGTATTGCTGACAACAACAAGCGGAAAGTTGCGCCCTTGGCGTCAATATGTTAACAGAACTGTGTTCCGGCAACTAACTATCGTGGTATCATGCGACTTGTCAAATCCCTCCTAGACCGCTGTTTCGATCTCATCACGCTACTCAGTGAAAACGCGGGCGGATTGTCCCTTGGCGAGATCAGTCGACGCTTAGACGTTCCGAAAAGCGCAGCTCATCGCCTTCTTACCAGCTTGTGCGACTTGGGCTGGGCTGAACAAGTTCCTGAGAGCGGTTATTATCGCTTATCACTGCGATTGGCTGTTGTTGGCCAACGTCTGCTGGCCGGGACGAAGATCCCAGACATTTGTCAGCCGATCCTCGATCGTTTGGCAGATACTACCAAAGGCCTTGGCAGGATTGCCATCATTGACCCAGACGGCTTGACATGGATTGCGCATTCACAAGGTGTTCGTTCGGGTCTGATCTATCAGCCGGAATTAGTCGCGAAGGTGCCGCTTCATACAACGGCAAACGGTAAAGCGTGGCTCGCGACACTTGATCGCGACGAAGCGCTGGCGCGTGCAATAGCCAGCGGTCTCGGACGCACAGATATTGGCGGTCCTCGGGTGATAACGACCAAGCAGACGTTCTCGGCAGCCCTTGACGAAACTCAAGAGCAAGGTTGGGCGAGTGCCATTGAGGAAGCCGAGCCAGGGGTCGCCGCAATCGCGGCCGTGATACGAGTAAGCGGGCAAGTCGTTGGGACGGTCAGTGTTGCCGGTCCAATTCACCGTTTTTCGCCTCTCGTAGTGCCGGAAGTCGCAGAGCAGGTGAAATCAGCGGCGCAGGAACTTTCTGAGCTATGGCCTTATCGGATTTCGCTCACTAGTCGGCAAACCCCAGCCGTAGCCGTGCCCAAAGGCATTGAAGAGGCCGTTTAAGACCGAGAGATAACATCGAATTCTTCGATGACCTAGGCAAAGCTTGACACCCGACATCCTTAATGGAATAACGTTCCGATAACGACCGTTATCGGTCGTGGTCGAGGAGGGGCCGTCTTTACGGTCAATGGGAGGTGTGAGTGGCTAATGTTGAGCTAAAGGCAGTGCGCAAGGCATATGGAGCGGTAAAGGTGCTTCATGGCGTGTCAGTCGACATCAACGAAGGCGAATTTGTCACGTTGGTTGGACCCTCCGGCTGCGGAAAATCGACCCTTCTCCGCATGATTGCTGGGTTGGAGAGCATCACCGGCGGCGAGATCCAGATTGGCGGACGCACGGTCAACAACATTCCGCCGAAAGAGCGCGACATCGCTATGGTTTTTCAGAACTACGCGCTTTATCCTCATATGAGCGTTGCTGAAAACATGGGCTTTTCTCTGAAGCTGAAGAAGGCTTCCAAAGAGGAGCGCGAAACGCGTGTAAGACGGGCAGCGGAGATACTCAGCCTCACCAAGCTCCTCGACCGCTATCCCCGTGAACTGTCGGGCGGCCAGCGCCAGCGCGTGGCCATGGGGCGTGCGATCGTCAGGGACCCGCAGGTCTTCCTGTTCGACGAGCCTCTTTCGAACCTCGATGCCAAGCTGCGCGTACAAATGCGTGCAGAGATTAAGGAACTGCATCAGCGCCTGAAGACCACGACTGTGTACGTGACTCACGATCAGGTGGAAGCCATGACAATGGCTGACAAGATCGTCGTCATGCACGATGGGTACGTTGAGCAGGTCGGCGCCCCTCTCGAGCTCTACGATCACCCCGATAATATGTTCGTGGCCGGTTTCATCGGCTCGCCCTCAATGAACTTCCTGAAAGGTCGGGTCGAGCAGGGGCGCTTCGTTCTGGAAGACGGATCTTCGCTGCCTCTACCCGATAGCTTCGGTCATTCCTCCTCCGAGAGCGTCATCTACGGCGTGCGACCGGAACACCTCACGTTGAGCGATCATGATGGTTTGCCTCTCACCGTCGCCGTCGTAGAACCGACAGGGTCAGAGACGCAGATCATTGCCCGACATGGCTCCCAGAGCATCGTATGCATATTCCGTGACCGGACCCTGCCGAAAGCCGGAGAAACAATACGGGTGACGCCGGACCTCTCCCGCGTCCACCTTTTCCGTGAAAGCGACGGGCGGCGCATCTCCTAGTCACCGAATGCACGACAGCCTTTAGCTGTCAGTACTCGCGCAGCGTTGGTAAGGACGGGAGCAAATATGTCAACACAACCTATTCAAGCCGCAGCCAATCCCCTTGGAGCCGGGTTCATAAGTCAAGATCCAGAGGTCGATGAAGTGCCTCGCTTCACATGGGCGCCATATCTCTGGTTCGCGCCGGCGGTACTGATTCTCTTTCTCGTAACACTGTATCCGACGGTGTTCGTGGCCTGGCTCAGCTTTCAGAAGACGAAGTATTACGAGCTAGCCGGCTTCGTCGGGCTCGCCAATTACCGCGAGGTTCTGACGTCCCCTGAATTCTGGGACACCACCCTCATCTCGCTGATCTACGTTTTCGGATCACTCGCAGGTGCCTTGATCCTTGGCATGGCGGCGGCGCTTGTGCTCAATAGCGCCGGCGTCACCGGTTCGGCCCTGCGTGTCTTAATTCTGTTCCCCTGGACGCTTTCCATGTCGGTGGTGGGCAGCATTTGGCTCTGGCTTCTCAACCCGTCCTTTGGACCTATTCCGTACCTCATTCAGGCGGCTGGGTTCGATCCCGGCCTGATGTTGGGCGACCCGGGTCTGGCATTGCCTCTCATCACGCTGGTCACCGCCTGGTGGTCGTTTCCCTACGTCATGGTGATGGCCACGGCCGCGATGCAGTCGATTCCGAAGGAATTGTATGAAGCCGTAGAGATCGACGGTGGCGGTCCCTTCGTCAAATTCCGATATGTCACTCTGACGCATATCATTCCGACGCTCGGCAGCACGGCTCTCACCCTTTCGATCATCTACCTGACGCTGATGACGCTGATTATCGTCATGACGGGCGGCGGGCCTTTGGGTTCGACCACCACGCTGAGCTTCGAAGCGTTCCGCGGCACCATTCAAGCCGTTAACATTGGCCCCACCGCTGTCGTCTCGATCGTCGTTCTTTTCATGAACATCGCTCTTGGCGCGCTGTACACACGCCTCACCGGCCGTGTTACCGGATAGGAGATCCCAAAGTATGAGTACCGCTCTATCCTCTGATCGTCCAGCTGGAAGGCTCGCTGCGATACTGGGTGCCCTGTTCATCGCCCTCATCGTCCTTGGCCCAATTTTGTGGGCATTGGCAACTTCGTTTAAGACGGAAGTCGAAGCAGTAGCAGTTCCACCAACGCTCTGGCCGAGTTCGGCGACGCTCGAAAACTATATCAAGGTTTTTCAAGATCAGTCCTTTGTGCAGGATCTGTGGAATTCAGTCGCGTACGCCGTCGGCGCTGTCGTCATTGCCCTTCTTGTTGGAATACCTGCGGGCTATGCTGCCGCGCGTTTCGATTTCACTGGCAAGCGGGCGTTGATGATGGTCATTCTGGCGACCTCGATGGTCCCAGGTGTGGCATTGCTAGTTCCCACCTATTACCTGCTCGACTCGGTAGGCCTGCTCAATAGCGGGATCGTGGTGACGATCATTCTCTCCGCGAGAATCATCCCGCAGACGGTCTGGTTCATTGCCAATTTCGTCGAGGCGGTCCCGGTCGAAATCGAAGAGTCGGCCATAATGGACGGAGCGAACCGGTTCGATATCATCTGGAATCTCATCCTTCCGCTGATACGTCCGGGCATCGCCGCCGTTGCCACCATCGGCATAGTTACCACCTGGAACGATTACATTACCGTCGCGGTCTTTGCGCCTGACGTGGCAAAGAGAACGCTCCAGGTTGCTCTTGTAAACCAGGTGTTCGACGCGATCGGCATCTCGTGGTCCTACATGATGGCCTTTGTCATGATCGCATCCATGCCTGTCATCATCATGTTCGGTTTCATGCAGAAATGGTTCATCTCCGGCCTAACCGCGGGCGCGGTCAAAGGCTGAACGAAATTCACCAAACAACAAGGAGGAGTATCATTATGAACTCTAAATCAAGACGTGCCCTGCTCACAGCGGCAGCGGTACTTGGCCTTAGCGCGGGGGTACTCTCGCCCCTCACACAGGCTTTCGCCCAGAGCAGCGAAATCATTTACTCCACGTTTCTCGATCCCAACAATGCCAAGGATCCTCGAGCCGCCGCTCAAACGAAGATGATCCAGGCCTTTGAGACGAAGAACCCAGACATCAAGATCAAACTGCTCGTCGATCCGACGGGTCAGACGGTATCGCGCTCGATCAAATCCGGTAGCGAGACGCCTGACGTTGTGCGCATTGTCGGCTTCGCAATTGCTGAATTCGCATCGACCGGCAATCTCGTCGAGTTGGACGATCTCGTGAAGAAGGAAGCGATTGCCGATGATGATTGGCTTCTTCCGCTTTCCAGCGCCAAGGTCGGCGGCCATCTGTTCAGCCTTCCTCAGGACTTCCGTATTCCCATCCTGTTCTATCGCAAGGGCGCCCTGCGGGAAGCTGGTGTTACCCCGCCTAACACCTGGGCGGACGTATGCGCGGCCGGTCCGAAATTCACGCAAGCCAATACCACTCCATTTGCAGTGCCGCTGGGGGCGACAGGTGGTCTTGGCGGCGCGCAGGGGCTCGGAGAGTTCTATCTAAGCTCCATGCTTCCCGGCAATGAAGGCCAATATTTTGGTCCGGATGGCAAGATCGCCTTCTCGAAGGAGTCTTTTGTCAGCGCTGCGAAAACCATTAAGGACTTTTTCACGACGTGCAAGGTCACGCCGATGCGAAGCGCGCAGATGGGTATCAACGAAGTTCACGATGGAATCCGGTCGGGAACGGCGGCGATGACGGTGTTCGGCCTTTACAGATTCAAGACCGTTCAGCAGCAAGGTGGTGGAGACGATCTAGGCTGGGCACCCGCCCCTACCTTCTCGGACACAGACAAGCAGACGGTTTACAGCTATCACATTGCCATGAACAAAAAGTCCGAGAAGCAGGATGCTGCCTGGACTTTCATCAAGTTCATGGTCTCACCCGAGGCGCAGGCCATCGCGGCCGAAGGCGGCGAAGTCGTCTCGCGGAAATCGGCGTACAGCGCGCCGTACTTCCAGAATGAAGCGGCTCAGAACCAGGTACAGTGGGCCGATCTCATCAGAAGACGTGGCCGCACCGTGGCATATACGCCGATCCTGTCGACTTTCCACACGATCGTCGGCGAGGCTTTCCAGAGAATGATCCTTCGCGATGGTTCGCCCGAGGATGCCTATAACGAAGTCGTCGAGCGTTATGATGCCGCGCTAAGCAAGGCGCAGTGATCAACTACCTCCCAAGACGGGCGGGGCGGAACGGGGAGTATTCTCAGTTCCGCCCCGCCTCTTTTTGCACCGTGAGCTCAGGATGTTTGTCAGCAATAGCCGGGAAACGCACATATTGGGAACATCCGAGACTGGTTCCGCGGATCACACCTGCACAAGGTTCTGCCAGCGGGAGCGGTCGAAACCTGCAACTATATCAGCTACCCCTTTGCGGCTTGGCGATCAGGCCAACTGCAAAGGATCGATGGATCGGCCGGTCGTGGCGGAATGCAAAATGGCAGCGGTTGCCTGAAGACTTCGCATTCCGTCTTCGCCGCTCACGAGCGGCTCTTCCTCGCCAGTGATCACGCGCGCGAAGTGCTGCAATTGCAGGCGGTAGGGGTCAGTGGTGGCTTGTACAACTCGGCCCTCGCGACTGATCGGTCGCGTCCATCCGGCTTCCCCATCGACGCGGTAACGCCACAAATGCAGGTCAGGGAACTCAAGCGATCCCTCTGTGCCGAAAAAGTGAAAGGAGTTCTCCCGACTGACGGGAAACAATGGGTTTTCCCCCGAGTTCAGATCCCAGGACCAAGGTGACGGACTAGCGTCGCTTCCGATTAGCGTACCCAACGCGCCGCTTTCGAAAGCGAGCAAGACGGCGACCGTGTCTTCAACCTCATGGCTTCGAGCCGATGCTTTCGTCTGCGCCGTAACGCTGCTGATTTCTCCGCAGATGAATCGGAGAAGATCGATGTCATGCACTAGGTTCGTCAGGATCGGACCGGCGCCGACGCGGCGCCGCCAGTCCGGTATAAAATAGCTTGCGGGCTTCAGCAGGGCCCAGATCACGTTGACTGCCAGCAGACGACCAAGCTCCTGCCTGACGATGTCTCGCGCAAGTTGAACAATGGGATTGTGTCGCCGGTGGTGGCCGACCAGTATTTTCGCGTTGGTCGCCTGTGCGGCCAAGATTAATTCAGCGGCTTCGCCCGGCAGCACTGTGATCGGTTTCTCAATGAGCACGGAAATCCCACGCGCTATGGCGATGATCGCGATGTCGCGGTGAAGCTGTGTCGGGGCCGCGATGATGAGCCCGTCCACCTTCTGCCGTTCCAGCAACGTCTCCAATGATCGATAGTGGTCGACACCCAGATCCGCGGCGAAGCCGGCGGCGCTTTCCGCCGGATCGACAATGCCGACAAGGCTTACAGTCGGCTCGTCCATGCAGAAAAGGGCGTGGCGACGCCCGATGGCGCCCGTGCCAACGACACCAATCCTCACGGCGTGTCTTGTCGGGCTGCTTGCGACATTAGGCATTTTCTGCCCCCGCTGGGCTGGTATCCGCCTTGCGACGGGCGATGCCGGGGATCCGGTCGAGAACAGAAAGCGTGAGGCCGCCGTCAACCATGATGTTCTCGCCCGTGATGTAGCGATTGTCGGGATCAATCAGAAAATCGACGATACGCGCGACATCGACGGGCGCGCCAATCCGCTTCAGCGGGACGATGGCCTCTCGTTGGCGCATGATGTCGACGTCGTCGTATATCGAGCGCGTCATGGGTGTCATGATCATCCCGGGAGAAATGCTGTTAACCCGTATGCCGTGCTCCCCCCATTCGAGCGCCATTTGCTTGCACAGCATAATGAGCGCCGCTTTCGCCGCGCTATAGGCCCCGGTCTGGCGATGCGGATGAACGCCGGATTGCGATGAAATCGCGACATAGGCGCCCTGGCTTTTCTTGAGGTGCGGGAATCCCGCCTTAGCCAGAAGCCAGCTCGCGCGGCACGTCAACGCGAACATCTCTTCCCAGACTTCGAGCGGCATATCTTCCAAAGATGTGGGATCGACTGCGCCCGCATTGGAAACAATCGCATCGAGACCTTTCAACGCGTCCGTTGCCGCCCCGACGAAGTAGTCGGGCACCGTGGGATCGCGAAGGTCACCCTCAAGGACAAGGACTTGGCAGCCCTGATGCCGCAGGTCATCTGCAAGTCTCTCCACAGACCCGCGGTTCCTTCGAACGCATATTGCGACGCCTGAATCTGGTCTTTTGGCGATTTCGCGGCAAATCGTACCGCCTATCCCCTCGCTCACTCCGGTCACGAGAACACGCATATCTTACCCCCATTTCCTTCAGCGCCCGTTTGAAGGCGCTATGGAACGTCGTCTTCGCTCCTGACGCGGTCAGTGACGCTGCCGCACGGGATCCTGAGCTACCCAGCCGTCCCCGCAATCCGATTGTAATTTGAAACAAGCTTAATCGCCCGCTGGGGAAATTGCTATCAGAATGATATTCCATCACATACAGGCGCGTGTCGTCTGTCAAGGCACGATCGGAGGCAATTTCGCGTCCTGGAGCCTAGATTCAGCCGCAGTTGACAAGCACATTTTCCTAGATAGAATGATGTTCCAATAACACTTCAATAGCCATGAGATGATGGCAACGCTGGTCTCGGAAGAATCTTGCCGCATCGATAACGGGATTATTTGACGTGGCGCGCTGCGCGCACGACAGCGAAGAAGTGCAACAGGGAGGTAAGCACATGCACGAAAAATTGAAACTATCGCGCCGGTCACTGATGGGCGGCATCGCCGCTGCATCAGTCGTTGCCAGCGTTGGAATCCGTAAGGCATCGGCGCAATCCGGCACTACAACAGAGGTGAGCTATAACGGCTTCCTGGATCCGGCAAACGCCAAAGACCCCCGAGCAGCGGCGCAAAACCGCATGATCGAAGCTTTTCAAAAGGCCAATCCGTCGATCAGGATCAAGGTCGTTGTCGACCCATCAGGTGCAAATGGAATCCGAGCGGCGCGCGCCGGTGCCGGTGCGCCCGACGTCATACGCGTCTCGAATTCCCAGCAGCCAGAATATTCGTCCACCGGTTCTATCTTGCCAATCGATGACCTTGTAGCTCGCGATGGCATCGACACCAAGGATTGGCTGATTCCGTTGGACCAGACGAAGGTTAATGGGAAGCTTTGGGGCCTGCAGCAAGACCTTCGCATTCCGATCCTCATTTACCGCAAAAGCCGGTTTGCCGAGGCCCAGATTTCGACACCTCCGCGCACCTACGAGGAAGTCGGAGCTTTGGGGCCGAAACTCACCAAGGGAGCAACAATCGGATATGCTGTTCCGATCGGCGTTACGGGCGGGATTGGCGGTGCTCAAGCATTTAACGAATTCATCATCAGTTCGATGCTCGCCGGCAATGACGGTCCACTTTTCGCTCCCGACGGACGCAACATCGCTTTTGCTGATGATCGGCTTCTGCTGGCGGCAACTACCGTGTCAGACCTTTTTGCAAAAAAGGCCTCCACGCCTGTCACTTTGCAATACGGATATAATGAGTTGCAGGACGGTCTGCGTTCGGGAACGGTCGCTTCCGCCTCGTTTGGCCTCTACCGATATAAGGGAATCGAAAAGGCAGTTGCCGACAATGATCTCGCCTGGGCTCCGGCGCCTTCCATTGGGCCTGACGACAAGCTTACCGCTTATGGCTTCCAGTTGAGCATCAACGCAAATTCCCCAAACAAGGAAGCCGCGTGGGAATTCGTGAAATTCATGACAAGCCCGGAAGCGCAGATTCTCGCCGCCCGTGGCGGGGAAGTCGTGGCGCGGGCAAGCGTCTACAATGATCCGTATTTTTCAACGCCTGAAGCCGCGGATCAGTCAGGTTGGAAGACCCTCGTGCGGGAGCGAGGCCGTCTGGTGACCTACTCTGTCATTCAATCGATATTCAATCAGATTGCCGGCGAGGAATTCCAGCGCATGATCCTGCGTGGAACTACGCCTGAGAGCGTCGTTTCCCAGATCAAATCCCGCTATTCCGAGGCTCTCTCGAAGTCTTGAGCCTTCAAGCACCGCATCCCAGACTTGGGATGCGGTGCGACCATTCCCGCACTTAGCGGGACCAATAACGGATCTTACAGCAGTCTTTTCGGGATCATCCTGTCGATGAACCAGAGTTTGGCGCAGGAGACGCCATGTCATGAGGTATCGATACCTTGGCCGGACCGGGGTTCAGGTCAGTGAATATATGCTCGGCACCATGAGCTACGGATCGGACGGCAATACCGACGAACGCGAATGCGTTGAAATCGTGCATCGTGCCCTCGACCGGGGCATCAACTTTATCGATACAGCCGACACGTACTCCCACGGGGAAGCGGAGAATATTGTCGGCAAGGCGATTTCAGGACGCCGCGACAAGGTCGTTCTTGCAACAAAGTTTAGGCTTTCGGCAGGCGATGGCCATAATGATCAAGGAGGATCGCGCTACTGGATCATGAAACAGGTCGAAAACAGCCTTCGCCGGCTGAAGACGGATCACATCGATCTCTATCAGATGCACCGCCCCGATCTTCAGACCGATCTTGAAGAAACGCTCGGCGCGTTGAGCGATCTCGTAACCCAAGGCAAGGTTCGATACCTCGGCTGTTCTACGGCCCCCGCCTGGTATCTTGCCGAAACACAGGCTGTCAGTCGCCTGCAAAAGCTCTCCCGATTTATCAACGAGACGTCGCCCTATTCGATTTTTCAGCGGTCTGTCGAGCGCGAGACATTGCCCGCCGTTCAACACTACCGGATGGGATTCACGGCTTGGAGCCCCTTGAACGGGGGGTGGCTGACCGGCAAATATACATCTGACGTTGGTGCACCGGCTGGATCGCGTGCGGACCGCGTCCAGGGTGAGTGGGGCAAGCACTATCCCATTCTACAATCGCGCTTCGACATGCAGCGTCCCGGCAACCTCAAGAAGCTCGAATTGCTTCCCGAATTAGAGTCGATAGCGCGGCAGGCGGGACTGTCGCTGATACACATGGCGCAGGCGTTTCCGCTTGCGCATGCTGCGGTGACGGCTGTGATCCTCGGCCCCCGGACGATCGACCAATTCGTTGGAATGGAGGCTGGCTTTGAGACGAAACTGGATCATTCGACGCTCGACCAAATCGACGCGCTCGTTCCTCCCGGCGCACTTATCGAAGAAGCTGATCGCGGCTACGTCTCGCCATGGTTAGTGCCAGAGATCCGTCGACACGCGGGCGCTGGTTCCGGCAAGGCTGCATAGCGGCTGAACAGGGTCCTGTACCCATGGCAAAGGAAGCAGAGCCGATTGGTCTGCATTATCGACTAACTGTTGGAATTCGGGAAGAATTCAGCAAGGAATCAACGTTTTAAACCCTAAAGCGCTCACGGGAGGAGGCAACATGACAAGACTACTTCTGCAAGCATTGCTTGCCATCGCGCTCTTGGCATCTATTGCGCATGGGCAGAGCAGAGCTCAGGCACTTGCAGATAAATCGTCGCCGGCGCGGGTCGAACTCCACTCAATACACTCGCTGACAATCACTTATACGCAATATCTGAACGGCGATGCTAATGGTAAGGAGGTTATCCTTGGCGGTGAATTGAGGATTGCCCAAGGTAAGGGGCCGCTCCCTGTTGTCGTCCTAATGCATGGTTCGGGAGGCCCGGGTCCCAATATTCAATACTGGCGTCGCCATTTCAACTCCATGGGGATTTCGACATTTATCATCGACGGGATGACTGGGTGGGGTTTGAGCAGCGTGGGCGACAATCAGGCTCTGTTGGGCCGCCTCAATTTTTCTCTCGACATTTTTCGGTCGCTTAACATCTTGGCAAAGCATCCCCGGGTCGACCCAGATCGGATCATTCTGATGGGCTTCTCCCGCGGTGGCCAAGGCGCCCTTTATTCGAGCGTTTCGCGGTTTCAGAAAATGTGGAACAAGAGCGGCGTTGATTTCGCGGGCTATGTGATTTTCTATCCCGATTGCGGAACGACCTACCGCCACGACTGGAGCGTCCAGCAACGTCCAATCCGCATCTTTCATGGAACTCTGGACGACTATAACCCCGTTCGGACCTGCAAGGCTTATGCCGAACGGCTCAAGAATGGTGGGGCTGACATCGCAATAAGTGAATATCCGAATGCGGCGCACGCGTTTGATAATCCCCTCGGCGCCAATCCTCCCATGCCCACGAAGGCTGACCAATCAGTGCGTGATTGCGAGATCAGAGAAAACGATCAGTGTATCCTGATGAACGTGGAGACCAACGCGCCATTCAGCTACAAAGATGCCTGTGTAAGACTAAAGCCGGTCGTTGGCCACGACCCCGAAGCGACTCGCGCATCGACAGAGGCGATCACGGAATTTGTCAAATCTACTCTGAAGCTTTGATTGAAACGGTGCTTGCAGTTTCCGGGCGCTCGCGACACGGTTACATCCCATCGCGAGCAAACCGGACTCCTCATGGGCCTCCAGACTTAAGACGTTGTAACTCGTTTGGGAGAGGGCGGCCCGACGGGGAGAAACTGCAAATGTCTTTCCTGGTTCTAAGCATCAGATTTTTCTCCATAGGGGTGATCCCATGACGAAACCCCATATCGAGATCATAGCGACGGGACTTCGCTTTCCAGAAGGACCGGTTGAACTCCCTGACGGTTCGATTGCAGTCGTTGAGATCGGCCGCGGCAGGATTGTGAGGATCAGGGAAGGCGGCAAACAGGAACAACTGGCTGTAACAAATGGCGGCCCTAACGGGATGGCTGTAGGACCGGACGGGGCGCTCTACGTATGCAATAATGGCGGATTCTCCTGGATAGAAGAGGGCGGCTGGTTGCGGCCCCTCGGTCTGGCGCCGGACTACAAAGGAGGCACGATTCAACGGGTTGAGGTGTCTACCGGCGAGGTCACAACGTTGTATGATCGATACGAGGGCCGACCACTCAACGGGCCAAACGATATCGTTTTCGATAATCACGGGGGATTTTATTTCACTGACACGGGTAGGGTTCGGGAGTTCCAGCGCGACCACGGTGCGGTGTTTTACGGAAAATCTGATGGCAGTTTACTAAAGAGGGTAGTGTTTCCTCTTTTGGCGCCGAATGGCATTGGCTTATCACCCAATCTTGAAACATTATACGTCGCGGAGATGGAAACAGCCCGACTATGGAGCTACACCATCGCTGAACCGGGCGCGGTCCTTAAAAAGCCTTTCCCGAGCCAAAGCGGCGGTGAACTCGTCATCGGGCTAGGCGGCTTCCAGCGGATCGACAGCCTGAAGATCGCAGCTTCAGGCAACATCTGCGTCTCTACTTTAGTGACCGGGTGCATAACGGTGGTCTCGCCTAAAGGCGAACTACTCGACCAAATTTGGATGCCAGAGATCTACCCGACAAATCTCGCATTTGTAGGAGCGGAGATGCAAAATGCCGTCGTGACCCTGTCGCTGACAGGGCGCGTCGGAAGACTTCTTTGGGGGGAGAAAGGGCTGAAACTACAACATCAAGGTGCGAGGTAACTTTGGCCTCGCCTCAATGGATTACAATTCGGCCGATAGCAGAAAATCGAAGCTTGCTCCCGAGCCGAGCTTGACCTCAATCTTCCCCGGCTCCGCGATCTCGAACGCCCCGCAAAGACTGCCCGTGGTAATCACCGAACCCGCCGTCAAGCTCGCCGGCGGCCCGGATCTACTATTTGCATAGCCGAGAAGCCATGTAAGTACGTCTCCGGTCGGATGTCGCGCTCCGGCTTCATACAGCACACGCCCATCAACTGACACATGAAGCGGCGTTCCCGCACACGAATCCAGGAGCGAAGCCGGCTGAAGCGGTCCGAGCACGTAACCCATGTTTCCAAGCCTGTCGTTCAAGAAAAGAGGATACGACACTCCCGCGCCGTCTTCTATCGCGGACCAAACCAGTTCCACGCCGAGATAAACTTCCGATACCGCTTCCGAAATCCCGGAACGGTCATAAGTGCCTTCGGACAAGACAGGGAGGTCCCGGCCTAGCTTTACGGCGATTTCCACCTCGAGCTTCATGCCTGGCCGCCAGAGTAAACTGGGTTTCGAGACACTATGCATAAAGGGATGAAGGGGTGCGACGACGAAATTTCCGGCCGGCGAGCCCGCGACCTTCCAGGCCCCACTGTCAACGCCTTCCAGTTCCGAAACGAGATGTTGCGTTTCCATTGCCATTCGAAGGTCGGTCGGACGTATCGGAAAACGTGCGGCCCGCAGCTGCCTTCCCTCGCTCCGTAGTTTCACCAGCTCCCGAGCCACTTCATTGATAGCGGCGGTTGATCTCAAGTGGTTCATGCCGTCTCCATTGTCGCTTGCGGCTCGTCGCTCACGGGGATTGGTGAAAGGAAGCGTACTCTCGGTTGATGGGCTACCGTCCCTCTCGACGGCCGCCTCGTCTTCATTAGGAAAGAGCGGCGAGGAACAGGGATCCGGACACGATCGCGAGCCATATCGACGCCACGCGGCGGATAGCCGTCAAGCGATCGCCACCGTCTACCTTTGATCGAGTAGCCGTTCCAAACGCAGCCCACACCAGTGCCACGCCAGCTGCGGTAACGCAGAAAAGCGCAAGCTTCAGCAGGAATTGCTCATCCGTTGGAGCCGGCAAGAGGACGAACGCGACGATAAGGGCTTTTGGATTGAGGGCCGTGGTGATGTAGACGCGCTTTGCCGTCACCTCGTCATGGCGAACGACAGCGGATCGCGGGGCCCATAGCCTGATCGCCAGATACATCACCCATGCGGCAGCAACGAGTTTCAGAACAACCGTCGCCATGGGCCAGCGTTCGATCATCATCGCCCCGAACCACGCGGCCGGCAAAATCATCGTCAGATAGCCGATGAGTTCAGCCGGCAGAAGACGCCAAAGGCTTCGCAGACCGCGTTGAGCTCCAGCAAGCCCAATGAGCATGTTCGTCGGTCCCGGCGTAAGCAGAAGCGCAAGAACCGCGAAAAGGAACGTCGAATACCTCATGCTAACCTCTGGGGAAACATAATGGACAATGCCTGTAAACGATCGAAAGCCTGCATGCAGGGCACGCACACCAACTTATTGCGGCATTTCCAACCACTGGTCCGTCTCCGCGGCGAAGGGAATACTGGATTGGCTCCCGCTGCGGGAACAGGAAAGACCCGCCGCAATCGCGGCCCGTTTCATGGCGTCCGTCAATGAGAGTCCGCGATCCAGCGCCGATGCCAGAACGCCAACGAAACAATCCCCTGCTGCAGTCGTATCCTTGACTTCAACCGAGAAAGCCGAGATTCTGATATTCTCCCCCGCAACGCTCGCCTCCGCTCCATCATCGCCGAGCGTTTTGAGAACGCCTGTTCCGAGCGTGCGAGACAGATCCATTGCGGATGATCCGGAGCCCAGCCAGCCCGCAAGTGCTTCGGCCTCATCTTCGTTCACGACGATGAGCGCGCAAAGCGAGAGAACCTCTCTTTCGAGAGGCAAGGCCGGCGCCAGATTGAGAATCGACATGGCGTTCGTGAGGCTGAGACGCCGAAGGAGTTTCTCGATCTCGGCGGGGTCGTTCTCCATCTGCATAAGGACGATGCGCGTGTCGTGGATAAGTGCGTCTTCGACGTCTTCGGAGGACGCGACGAGATTGGCACCGGAGGCGACCGCAATCATGTTCCGGCCGTGGCTATCAATCAGGATCGAAGCGCAGCCCGTTGGCTCCATGACCCGGCGCACGCGACTGAGGTCCACGGCTTCGGTCAAATTTCTTAGCGCGACGTCCGCTAGGGCATCCTGCCCGACCGCCCCGACCATGACGACGGTTGCGCCATCGCGTGAGGCAGCAACGGCCTGGTTGGCGCCTTTACCGCCCGCTTCGGTCCGGAACTGATCGGCCAGAAGCGTCTGGCCTGGCTGCGGCATCTCCTTAACCGAGAAAACCAGATCGGCATTGATGGAGCCAAACGTGACAATCACGAAAAATCCTTCCTGACATGAAGCGGCTGATGCGGGTTGCCTACGCGTGCCCGAATGTGGAAAGCCCGGACATGATCACGACTTCGCCGCCGTCCATGGCAGCCAAAGTCGTGGGTCTTGGCTGAAGTTGAAATGCCGACGTTAGTGTCCGGCGCGTTGAGCGATCGCCTCCCGGAACCGGATCGTGCCCTCGTGAATATGGTTGAGCAGATCCAGAACGGCCCAATGGCGCTCGGTGATGTCGTAATCGGTGACGCGGGAGTAGGCGCTCGGGAACGTCCCAAGCTGCGTATGATAGGTCTTCGCAAGGCCTGGATAGCCCATTGATTCCGCCATGGCAGCAAGGGCAAGGAATATTTCCAGATCACGCCGCAATGGGATGTCTTCGGAAGCGTTCTCGTACAACCATGCGTAGAGATCCGGATGGATATTGGTGAAGACCCCGGCAAACCCCTTCGATCCCACTCGGATTGCCGCCGCAGCGATTGCGGCGTTGGCGTTGACCACGGCAAACCCGGAATCGCCTGACATCGCCACACGTCGCCGGATGGTTTCAAGATCGCAGGATACGTCCTTCAGCGTTACGAAACGACCCGTATCGCGGCAGAGTTTGAATTCGTCGTCGCTAAGCAGGCGGCGATACGGCGCAGGGCATTCGTAGAGCCCGAGTGCCATATCGCCCGGCACCCAGCTTAAGACATTTTCGATGCCGGCGCGAAACGCCTCCGTTCCGGCATGACCTGCGTCCAGCCTGTTGGTAACAAGCACCAGCGCATCGATACCCGTATCGGCCATTGCCTTCAGTTCGGTGCGCTGATCGTCCGCGCTTTCGCTGATGTGCCCGGAGGCGATCACGGATACGCGGCCCCCTGCCAGGGAAACGACACGCCTGGACAGAGCGACACGCTCGTCGAGGGACAACCTCTGCATCTCGCTCGACTGGCATACTGCGAAGAGCGCATCGGCGCCATTGTCCACATACCATTCGACCAGCCGTTCAAGTCCGTCCCAGTCGATCTGGTTGTCCGGTGTGAACGGCGTCAGCATGACCGGGACAATTCCGTGCGCATTTTTGTTCATCAGTGTTTCTTTCATATGGATTTACGTGATGATTTGATATTAGAATAGCATTCCACTAAGGAATTTGAAATAGGGAGATTAGGCGCGTGAGGGTAAAAAGGTGGGAGGACGATGCGACAGTCTGGCATGGTCCGGACTATGGCGCTGAGGTGCTGCACTATCATCCGACGGTCGATTCCGCCGCTGTGGCTGGACGCATCATCACCTGCGTCGAAGTGGTCGACTGGACCGGAACGGGAAGCAGAGACCTTTTGATTTCGGCATGGGATCCTTGTTACGATGGCCGGGTCTTTCTGCGACGCCAGATCGGAACAAATGAAGACGGAACGCCGGTTTTGGGTGAGGAGGAGCTCATCGAGGGCGTCCGCGGCTATGTGACGGCCGTGCAGGACGGCGACACCTTTCACCTGGTGTCAGCATCGCGCATGCGCAAGCAGATCTATGTTTTCCTGAATATCGGTTCCAAGGGAGCGCCGGAATTCGGCGAACCCGTGCGGCTCGATCTGGACGCTGACTGGGTCAAGGGGAACGAATATTTCCACATGGCCCGCTTCCACGACATCGATGGTGATGGCGTCCCCGAATTGATCGTGGGCAGCGACTACTGGGACGACTACTGGCCGAACGGGCTTGAATGGAACGACGAAGGTTATCGCGGTTATGACGATGCTGGGCGTTGGCTGGGCGGTCCGTTGCGAGGCTTCCTTTACGCCTTCAAGAATACCGGAACACTTTCCAATCCGGTTCTGGAGAAGGGAAAAGCTCTGATAGCCGGCGAAACGGCACTCGAGGTCTACGGACAGCTTGCGCCCGCTTTCGGCCGGTTCGGGGGACAGAGAGACAGCCTGATCGCCGGCGAATTCTGGAATATTCTGCATATCGCGCGGCAACGCGAGGACGGGTCGTTCGAACCCACAAGCCTTCTACGCACGCCGGACGACGAGGTTCTCGAACTTGATCAATGCATCCACCTGCCTTGCGTGGTCGACTGGGACGGAGACGGGCGTGATGATATTCTCGTCGGCGCCGAGGACGGCTACATTACCTTTCTTAAGAACTGCGGCGAGGGAGCGGACGGACTCCCGAGGTTCGAAAAGCGTGGACGTGTGGAGACCACCAAACCTCTGATCCATGCCGGCGTTCTGCCAAGCCCCGCTGCCTATGACTTCAGCGGCGACGGACATTTCGATCTTGTGGTCGGAAACAGCAGCGGCGAACTGCTCTTCTATCCCAGCCGGGAAGAGAACGGTTCTATTTATCTCGGCAAGGAACAAATGCTCGAAGCTGGCGGCAAACCTGTCAGGATCGCGGCGGGACTCGACGGCTCGATCCAGGGGCCGTCGGAAAAGATGTTCGGCTATTCCTGCCCGACGATTGCCGACTGGACCGGCAGCGGACAAATGGATCTCCTGGTCAGCGACGTCACGGGCCGTCATCGGTTGTTCCGCAATACTGGCGAGAAGACGATCCCACCGCGTTTCGCGGAAGAGGAGTTTCTCAACTATAACGGCAAGCCGCTGAAAACTGTCTGGCGGGTTCGTCCGGCGGTCGTTGACTGGCAGCAGAATGGCCAACTGCACTATCTCGCATTGGACGAGGACGGCGTTCTCAGCGACTGGACACGCGCGTCCGACACCGAACTGGTCAACAAAAGACACGTCCGGTGGGAAAATGGCGATGCGATAAGATTCACTGTCGATGTCGGCGGCGGTCGCGGCCGGGTGAAGCTTTGCCTCTGCGACTGGGAGGATAGCGGACGCATGGACCTTATTTTCGGAACCCATGCCCGCGCCTGCGTCCCGCCCGACCCAAAGACCGGCGCTCCGCGGAATACCACGAGGCAAGCCGGCTTGTTCTTGTCCCGGAACGTAGGGACGCCGGAAGATCCTCGGTTTGCCTTCCCGCTCCCCATCAGGTTCAAAGGCGAGACCATTGCGATGGCCATGCACGTCGCCTCTCCTGAAGCGGTGGATTGGGCCGGACGCGGCGCTCTTGACCTGATCGTCGGGGTCGAGGACGGGACCATCGTGTGGTTGAAGCGAGAAGAATTGTCGTGGTAGGTAGCTTCGAAATTCGCGGGACCACTCGTCTGATGGGCGTGATCGGCGATCCGATTGCCCAAGCCAAGACGCCTGCCGCCATCAATCCCTTGTTTGCAGCACGCGGCGCCGATATTGCCTGCGTCCCGCTGCATGTACCGGCGAGCGATCTGTCGACCATCTGGGCTGGATTGAAGGTAATGCCGAATCTCGTGGGTTTCGGCATTACCCTTCCCCATAAACAGACAGCGGTCGAACTCTGCGACAGTCTTGATCCCGTGGCGGCACGCGTCGGGGCGGTCAATGTCGTTCGGCGCGAAAGGGATGGCAGCTTCCGTGGCTATCAGTTCGATGGAAAAGGGTTCGTCAGGGGCCTTCGGGCGGAAAGTATCGTGATAGAAGACCGTGACGTGTTGTTGGTCGGTGCAGGTGGTGCCGCCGTGGCGATTGCGTTCGCGCTCGTCGAAGCCGGCGCTAGAGCCATCACCGTGTCCAATCGAACAATGGACAAAGCGGACGCTCTGGCCACGACAGTCAACGCTGCCTTCGCCGGCAACGTTGCGAAGGCGGGAAAGGCGGAGCCTGAGGCGGGCGGACTGGTCGTCAATGCGACGTCCCTGGGCCTCAAGGAAACGGATGCCCTGCCGCTCGATGCCGGACTTCTGCAACCTGGCATGACCTTTGCGGAGGTCATCGCCCAGCCTGAGACCACTCAGCTCCTATCGCTTGCCGAGAAGAGAGGGGTGCAAGTCCATTCGGGAATTCACATGATCACCGGGCAGGTCGGACTAATTGCCGACCACCTTTGCGAACTTTGGGGATAGAAAAGCTGACACGTTAACGCCGCGCTTACCATGCCGCGCGTCGTTCTGATGATTACAATGCCGCTCCCGCAGGAAGTCCTGCGGAAAAACCGGCCATTAGCCGGATCTGTGCACCAAGCATATCATTGCCGTCGAAGGTAGCAGCACCTGCCGCACGCGCGGCGCGCAAGAGCGCCGTCTCTCCAGTGAGGCTCGCAATATCGGCAACCAGCATGTCCGGTCGCATCGCTGCATCCGGCATGGGGAAAACAGTACTTCCTTTGATGCCGATTGGTGAAGCGTTGATCACTATATCATAGTCCCAGCCGCTCGATGCATCGACCGCACGCGCGCATTCACGCCCCGTAACCGAATTAACCATGCTTGCGGTGAACGCGATTGAGTCAGCGGAAAGATCCATCAGACCAAGCTGCCCTACTCCTTCTTCCGCAACCGAAAACGCAATGGCGCGACCCGCACCTCCTGCTCCGACGATTAGCACGCGGGCGCCCCTAATTCGTGCCTTCGCCTCCCCAAGACCTTCGACAAAGCCAGTTCCGTCAAAAAGTGCGCCATGCATACGCCCATCGGTGCCCCGCTGCACGCAGTTCACAGCGCCAACCGCCTTGGCAGTCGGAGTTAGAGTGTCACAACGTTTCGCGGCCACCACTTTGTGTGGCACGGTGGTGCTGATTCCGCAAACATTCGCCATGGCAGCGAACGTGTCCCATGCGTCCGCGAAACGCTCGGCCGTTACGTGAAACGGCACCGCGTAGATGTTCTTGCCAGAAGCGGCAAAGATGGGATTGATCAGATGTGGTGTCTGTACCTGGAAAATCGGATCGCCGAAAACGGCATAGATCCGCGACCCCCCGTCGAGATTTGGGATCGTTGCCTTCATGATGTCGCCTCCTGGCCGAACAGCTGCCGACACCGGGCGATGGCGATGTCCATCACCTCGCCAGGATCCCGTGACCACCAATCTGTTGAGAAAATTTCCACCTCGACCGGCCCTTGGAAACCGGCACGCCGTATCATACCTTCGATAGCGAGCAGATCGATAATGCCGTCTCCCATCATACCCCGGTCCGTTAATATATGCCGGGTAGGTACGAGCCAATCGTTGACGTGAAAGCCTAGAAGCCTTCCCGCGCGGCCGGCACGTTCGATCTCCGCCGCAAGACGCTCATCCCACCAGACGTGGTATACGTCGACGACCACCCCAATTCCCGGACCCAAAGTTTCGGCCAGCGCATTGGCATGGGACAAGCTTGCGATGACTGTACGATCGCCCGCAAGCATGGGATGAAGCGGCTCGATTGCCAGCTTTATACCGATCGTTCGCGCCATATCGAGCAACCGGCCGAACGTATCCTCCACCCGCCGCCGGGCCGCATATAGGTTCTTCTCGGTTTCGTGGAGGCCGCCGGTGAAGACGAAGACGTGATCGGCACCAAAACGCGCCGCTCGCTCCAGTTCCGCCTCTGCGCGATCCAAGTACTCTGGAACGAACGGGCCGATGCGATTGTAGCCCGAGACTGTCATGCCAAAGTCATCAAGTGCCGACAGCGCATCGGACTCGCCAACTTTTGCGATTTCGTCACCCCAGACTGACACTGTCTTTAGCCCCCTGTCTGAAGAAAGACGTAGGAACGTCAACATATCCGCGCGTTCACGGACGGTAGCGTGGTTGAATACGATCTCTGTCATCAGACCTCTCAGAACTTGCATACGCCGAGACTGGAGAAGATCTGGTGGATTCTCTCGGCGTATTTTGCGAAAGCGGGATACTCGCCCAGATGGGCACGGCGCGGGCGCCTACACACGGCCAATAGTCTTACGATTGGCGAGAAGTGATCTTCCCTCCTTCGGACTTGCTAGATATCTCAAGGAAGCTGAATGTTGGTCTCCGAACCCGCTTCCTCCCAATGCACGTCTACTACAGTTCACTTGTTATTGGAATAGCGTTCCGACAATGATGGCTATTTTCGATAATGTTGTCGGCTCGCATGTTCAAGCCAAGTGTTTTTGGCTGCAGTGGGTAAGAGGGCGGCCGCAGTTGGCGCTGCAAGAGCGCTTGTGCCGTAGGTCCACGTCGATGCAGCTGTGTTTCGTTCTTCGTCAAGAGAATCACTTTGGGAATCGCAGCATGCCAGACACCAGCGTGCACCGTTCAGTACCGGTACTTGTCGATTTTTGAGATCAAGCCACCGAATGGTGAAAGGAAGGAATAGGCCGCTTGTATCGGACTGGGCACAACTAGAGCTCCGTTGTGTTTAACAGTCTTTCAGGTATACGATATAAACCTAGCGTAAATAAGGCACTTCAAGTCGCCTAGGTATATCGAAGGAAACCATCATGCTCGAACTGCAACCGCTCTGCTTTTCTTCCGAATGCCCGAGCCGGGCTCTATTCGATCAGATCGCCGACAAATGGTCGATGATGGTGATTGCGGTTCTCAATGAGGGACCGCAGCGCTTCAATGCCATCCGCCGCCGCTTACAAGGGGTGACGCAGAAGGCTCTCACTCAGTGCCTTCGCCGCCTTGAGCGCAACGGTCTTATAACGAGAGAGGTAATTTCACTCTCCCCCGTGGCGGTGCAATATCAGCTGACGCCACTCGGCCATACCTTGCGGGAGCCCCTTCAAGAACTGCACAAGTGGACGTTGGTGAAACTGCCGGAGGTCACCGAAGCGAGAGAGGTTTTCGACGGTAAGGATGGCGGGCAGAAGGCAGCGGACAGGTCGCTGATACAGTTACGCCTGTGACACGAACGAAGCGGCGGAAGCCTTCAATAGACGGTTCGCCATCGTGCCCGCAATGATGAATCCGTGCCAAGTATACTCTGCCCTACCAGCGCGACTTCAGGTGCCTGATTGACGCCAAGTTTACAAAAGATACCTATGGCTCCATCAACAATGATGGAGCTTTCTCATGCGTAACAATCTTCAATTCTATATCGACGGAACCTGGGTACAGCCCAAAAGCACAACCATAATCGATGTTATCAACCCCGCGGACGAAACCGTCGTTGGTCAGGTCGCGCTGGGCGATGCGAGTGACGTGGACGACGCGGTTTCAGCTGCGCGCAGAGCCTTCGAGACATATTCTCTCACCTCGATTGAGGAGCGAATTTCGCTCTTCGACCGAATTATTGCTGCCTACGACAAGCGAGCGAACGACCTAGCCCTTGCGGTGACGGATGAAATGGGCGCGCCGCAATGGCTTTCAGAGCAATTGCAGGTGACCGTCGGCGTTGCCCACTTCAAGATTGCACGAGCAGCGCTTCAGACCTACCGTTTTGATGAGCCGCTTGGCACAAGTGAAGTCGTGCGCGAGCCCATCGGCGTTTGTGCTCTGATCACGCCCTGGAATTGGCCGCTGATGCTGATGGCCGCAAAGGTGGCACCTGCGCTTGCTGCGGGTTGCACCGTCGTGTTGAAGCCGTCTGAAATCGCGCCGTTCTCGGGTACCATCCTTGCAAAGATCCTCGATGACGCCGGAACACCCAAGGGCGTATTCAACCTTGTTCATGGAGATGGACGCGTTGTCGGCAATGCTTTGACGAGCCATCCCGACGTGGACCTTGTCTCCTTCACCGGCTCAACTGCGGCTGGGATCGAGGTGGCTCGCACCGGTGCGCTCACAGTCAAAAGGGTGCACCAGGAACTGGGGGGGAAGTCACCCAACATCGTTCTGCGTAGCGCGGACCTCGCTTCTGCGGTCGAAGGGGGCGTAGCGCAGATGATGCTCAACAGCGGACAGAACTGCAGCGCGCCATCGCGGATGCTGGTCCATGTCGATCAGGTTGCCGAAGCAATCAGCTTTGCCAAGGCGGCCGCCGAAACCTGGTCGGTCGGCCATCCTTCCTCCAATGCAAAGATGGGACCGGTGGCCTCGGAAGCGCAATGGCATAAGATCCAGCGTCTGATCCAGTCGGGTCTCGATGAAGGCGCCACGCTTGTGACTGGAGGGCTCGGCCGTCCCGATGGACTTGATGCTGGCTTTTACGTCCGGCCCACGATCTTTGCCGGTGTGCGCAACGACATGACGATCGCGCGTGAAGAAATCTTCGGGCCAGTCCTGGTCATCATCGCCTATTCCGACGAAGAGGAAGCGGTGAGGATCGCCAACGACACGACGTATGGCCTTGCTGCCTATGTTCAGGGTGAGCGGGTTGCGGCCGAAGCTATCGCGCGTCGCCTGCGTGCCGGCCAAGTCTACTTGAACAATGTTAATCTTGATCTGGCTGCGCCCTTCGGCGGCTACAAGCAGTCCGGCAACGGACGTGAATGGGGTCCGATGGCAATCGCCGACTTCCTTGAGATCAAGGCCATCATCGGTTTCCGCGAGGCGGCTTGACAGCCCAAGCGCTTTGAAAGTGGATGTCCGGAATTGGGTTGATCCGGGCATCCTGCGAATTTCTCCGTGCTCCTTCCCTTATTTGCCAGACGCATTGGTAATGCCGGTGGTGGCTTCGTTGTGGAGGAGCCTGCAGACGATGCGAAAGAATGCAGGACCGGGAAAGGTTCCCCCGCCCATTGAAGTCGGAGTCTCAGGCCTTCCTCCGGCCATCAAAGTCTTCCGACCTGCCCTCTCTGCGACAGGGTCACGACGGCAATGTACAACTCGCCTACGAGAATTGCTTAAGAAGATGCTGGCGGTCCAAGTCTAGGTCGGATTGCCGCCATCGGCTACCGGCTGTCAGGCGCCCGCAGTGATGCGATATTTGCCGGGTGCCACGCCATGATACTTCGTGAAGGCCCGGCTAAATGCAGCCTCGGACCGATAGCCGACTTCCGATGCCACGATCCCGAGTGGTAGTTTGCCACCCTCGAAACGCCGTGCGGCCAAGGTCATGCGCCAAGCTGTAAGGTAGCCCAGCGGCGTGTCGCCAACACGTTCGGTGAACCGTCGTG
Organism: Rhizobium sp. SRI_017; assembly: GCF_057586295.1. NCBI lineage: Bacteria > Pseudomonadati > Pseudomonadota > Alphaproteobacteria > Hyphomicrobiales > Rhizobiaceae > Rhizobium > Rhizobium sp. SRI_017. The sequence goes on from NZ_JBYCZP010000023.1 coordinate 26,048, forward strand.
CAAACGCCGCTCGGGATAGTCCGGCTTGCCCAGCCATCGTCGCGACGGTCCAATCGGACTGTGGGGCGGCGTGAATGGCGCGGAATACCCGGGCCAGTTGCGGGTCATGCATTGCTGCCAGCCAGCCAGGGCCGTGTCCTGCCTGTGCCGCGGCGTTGCGCAGGACGTAAATCAGCAAGCCGTCGGCCAGTCTTTCGACCAGCATCTCGTTGCCCTGGCGATCGCTATCCAGTTCGGCTGTCAGAAGTGCCGAGAGTGCCGCGATTCCGCGATCCTGCTCAATGTCGGCGGCCTTGAGATGCACAAAGGGCGGCAGGGCGGACACACCGATCTGGGCACGGATCGTGTCAGGCCGAAACTGTCCGCAAAAGATTTCCGTCGAACTGTCATTTGCAGCCAAATCGAATTGACGGCGAGCGAACTGCTCCACCGGTTCTGCCGTTGTCTGCGGACTATCGACGACTTCGTGAGCAACGCCATCACTCAGGACAACCAGGTCCCCTTCGTTCAGGGGGGTCATGGGACGCCCTTCAATCCGCAACCAGGCTCCGCCTCGCCGGATCATATGGAAGACCAGTACCGACCCGCCTTCGAGCCGAAAGCCCCAACGGCCGCAAGTCACACTCCGCGCCAGATGATATTTGGGATGGCAGAATATACGCAGCCAGTCATCAAGCACGTTCATAATGCCCTTTCTTAAGACGATCTGCAATCATATAGAGCGTCTCTATCATTGAGCGTCTTCCAGTTCCAGCGCAAATTTGAACCTCAACATCATGGAGGCCTATATGACAAAGACAATATTGGTAACTGCAGCGACTGGCACAGTGGGCCAACACCTGGTCCCGAGACTGCTGGCCCACAGGCATACCGTCAAGGCAGGTTCGCGGAGCGCCTCAAGCAGCCAGGACAATTCGGTCCTGCTCGATTTCGCAAGGTCGGAAACCTTTGAAAGTGCTCTGGCCGGCGTGGACGCTGCATATCTCGTGATTCCCTCCGGAACCGCAGACCCCCTGGCGCTCGGTGGCTTCATCAACGCTGCCGCGGCTGCCCGCGTGAAGCTGGTTATGCAGTCGGCTATGGGCGTCGATGCCAGCGAGGACATACCCTATCGCAAGCTTGAACGGCTCGTCGAGAAGTCCGGCACGCCCTACGTCTTGCTGCGCCCGAACTGGTTCTTCGACAATTTCCATACCTATTGGCTCAAGGGTATCCTCGGTCACGGCTTGATTGCCTTGCCCGCTGGCGATGCCAGGACGAGCTTTATCGACGCACGTGATATCGCAGACGCCGCGGTTGCCGCGCTGACCACTTCGGACCATGACGGACAGGCGTTTACGCTCACCGGCGCCGAAAGCTTCAACTATGCCGAGGCAGCCGAAATACTTTCTGCGGTGCTGGGCCGCACCATCCGCTACGAAGCCGTCGACACAACAGGATTCCTCAACCTTGCTGCAAAGTTGGGGCTTTCAGAAACACATGCACAAATGCTTGCGCCGATTTTTTACCCTGTTGCCCAAGGCTGGACGAGCGCCGATAGCGGGAACACCGCACGCCTCACAGGGCGCCTGCCTCGCCGGTTTGTTGACTATATCGCCGACAACGCCCCGCGCTTCCGTTAAGACTAGCGCCCGGTTCAGCCATTCGGGCGAAAGAGACTGGTGGGCGATGATCTCTCCAGTCTCACACCAGAGTATGATAAGCATTTTTGGATAATCGATGTCCGCTGTCGACACCGGCGCTCCGAAGCTATGCATCTGGAGGAACACCGCACGCGCCAAGCTGGAGCCTGTGCCGCTCCGCGTGTTTTCGCCATCCGTCACAAAGTGTTCAATCGCGGCCGTACGTCGATTGGGGCGGGCAGGCCCGATAATCCAACTCTGAAGGTAGGCCAGGATCCAGTGATCGGGATTTCGGGAGGCCAAAAGCGTGCACTAATGTTCCCTGTCTCTTGCGGGCTTTTTGATTATCAGCCTATCAAAGTGCCACCCGTCATCGGCACTTCCGGCCATTCCCAGACTTGATACGGAACAGGAGACGGCCTCACCACTTGCGTCGTCCGCCACCAGCAAGGTCGCTTCGATCGTGACGATCTCTTCGTCGAGCCGTCCCGCAAACTACGGCGCGGATAAGATGACGCCTTCAGCTCATCCAGTTGCCGCCATCCACATTCAAGGTCTGCGCGAGAACATACCTAGCTTCGTCACTTGCCAGGAAGACCGCCGGACCCGCCATGTCCTCCGGCTCGCCCATTCTACCCGCCGGAACAGCCTCTCCAACCAAGCGCTTCTTTTCGCCGATCGGTCGCCCTTCGTATTTGGCAAACAGGCTGTCGACCCTGTCCCACATTGGCGTATCGACAACGCCCGGAGCAATCGCATTCACGCGAATGCCGAACTTGATGAGTTCCAATGCCATCGACTGAGTAATGCTGATTACTGCCGCCTTGGCAGCGCAATACAGGATCACATTTGCCTCGCCGCGCCTTCCGGCTTGCGACGACATATTTATGATCGCGCCGCCCTTTCCGCCCGCTCTCATGCTTTCTGCAACATACTTCGTTACGAAAATCAGGCCGCCGACGTTGACGTCGAACTGTCGCCTGTACATGTCGTTCGAAATCTCGGTCAATGGTGCCATATCGAAAACGCCGGCATTGTTGACGAGGATGTCGATCCTCCCAAACGACTGCTCAGTTTCGGCGACCATCGATCGGATGGACTGTTCATTGCGGACATCGAGATAGATCGCCTTCGCTCCACCCCCAAGCTCGACCGCCAGCGCCGAGGCCGCATCGGTTTCGACGTCCGCGATAATTACCCGAGCGCCTTCAGCTATGTAGGCGCGCGCGATAGCGGCGCCTATGCCGCGCGCGCCGCCCGTGACAACCGCGACTTTGTCTTTCAATCTCATCGTGATTCCAGCCGTATGAGTTGCGCCGGTGTCGGACGAAGGCTATTTCGTCAATTCCTTCTGGACCATGAGTCTCAACGCAGTGAGGTCCTTTGCGAAAGCCTTTATTCCTTCCGCGAGCTTCTCGGTCGCCATGGAGTCTTCGTTCATCATCCAGCGAAACCTAGGCTCATCGACCACGATCCGTGCTACCGGATGATTGTGCTCTGGACTGAGTTTTCGGGTCAGTGTTCCGTCGGCCTTTGATAGCTCGTCGAGAAGCGGCGGGCTGATCGTCAGTCGATCACAACCCGCGAGCTCTTCGATCTCTCCGGTATTCCGGAACGACGCGCCCATCACGACGGTGTTTATGCCGTGGGCCTTGTAATACGAATAGATGTCCTTGACCGACACGACTCCCGGGTCGTTTTCCGCGGTGAATTGCTGGCCCGTGGACTTGACGTGCCAATCCAGAATACGGCCCACGAAGGGAGAAATCAAAAACGCCCCAGCGTCGGCGCAAGCGATCGCCTGGGCCTTGTTGAAGAGGAGCGTCAGGTTACAGTCGATGCCCTCCTTCTGCAGGACTTCAGCAGCGCGGATGCCCTCCCATGTTGATGCCAACTTGACGAGAATCCGTTCCCTTTCGATGCCGCGCTCATTGTAAGCGGCGATTATGGACCTCCCCTTTTCCACCGAGGCCTTCGTGTCGAACGAGAGGTCCGCGTCGACTTCCGTGGAAACGCGCCCCGGAACAAGTTTCGAAAGAGCGGTGCCGATGGAGATCGCCAATCGATCTGCAACCGCGGAAATCACCCCCTCCGCACTCCCTGTTTGCTTACGTCCCCAGGCAACGGCCTCTGCAACGGTTTCGGAAAAGGGCGGTGTTCCTAGGGCTTTGAGAACGATCGTGGGATTTGTTGTGCAGTCGACCGGCTTCAGTCGCGCGACAGCTTCGATATCACCTGTGTCGGCGACGACGGTCGTCATCTGACGAAGCTGTTCAAGTTTCGAGGTCATTTATGCTTCTCCCAATTGATACGAACCAAGGTCGCATCCACCCGTTCGACACGACTTTTCGGTGCCGACACAAGCAATCTGAGGTGCGTGCGAAGTGTCATTCTTCGAGCGCCACCTTGCAGAGAGGTATCATTCAGCGATGAAACTTTTGTCAAATGATTTATGCAAATGTTGTTGACAAAAGTTTGTGGGCTCCTCACTCTTCAAGTGTCGGTCAGAAGGAGAAAATCGGCATGGCGCGAGTGGATTCCATTGAAGTTTGTCGCGCAGGCCGTGCGCTCGGTGCCCTTTCATGATCTTGGTTTGTGGCGACGCACTGATTGACATGGTCCCGGTCACTTCACACGCAGGCCCGGCCTACCTTTCAAGGGTCGGCGGATCGTGCTTGAACGCATGCTTTACCGCATCTTGCAGACGGGGTTGATGGATAAAGATAGGCTCAAACGAGTGACAAACGCTGAGCTGCGAGATGTGATCGCTTTTGGCGTGTCCGTTGCGTCCGTCACTTGCCAGCGCGAGGGTGCGAACCCGCCAACTCTAAGCGAAGTCCTAGCATTTGTGGATGAGCTGCCCGCCTCAAATGTTGGCTCAAGCGGCTAAAAATTGACAGCATAGCGGATTGGTGTGATTGGAACCCCAGCATGACCTGGGTGGCGACGAGTGTTTTGGGAGCTGAGGATTGACTAAACTTACACGGAACAACCAGACGATCTTGCTCGATACGCGCTCCCTCCGATTGAGGGCCGCTTGGCTCTATTATAAGCGAGGACTGACCCAGAAGGATATCGCAGAGAACCTGGGTGTCAGCAGATCGACAGTCATCAGGATGCTCGACGAGTCGGTCAAACGAGCCGAGGTCCAAATCTGGATCAACGAGGAGCCAGGGGATTGCACCGATCTCGCATTGCAGCTCGAGGAGGAATTTGGCCTGGACGAGGCGATTGTGGTTCCGGGAGAAGGTGATCCCGACGAAACCGCCAGAGATGTCGGTTCCGCTCTGGGCAAGTTTCTGTCGGAAGTCATCGAGGACGGTGCAGTTGTCGGCGTCGGATGGGGCAGGACGCTGAACGCATCCCTTCAAACGTTCCGCCCGCCGCGAAAGGAAAAGGTTCAGATCGTGTCGCTGTTGGGCGGCCTGCTCGAGGCGACCACTATAAATCCGATCGAGTATTCCTGGCGCCTTGCGAGCTTGTTGGGCGCTGACTGCCTGCTGTTCCTTGCGCCACTTGTGGTGGATTCCCTCGAAACCAAGACGAGGCTCATCGAACGTTGCGGCTTGGACAGACTGTTCGAAACTGCAAGCAAGCTGGACGTCGCCGTGATCAGCTGCGGGGACTTCGGACCAGAAGGAACTTCGCTCTCGCGCGGCTTCTTGTCTGAGGAAGATCAACGGACGCTCCTGAAGTCGGGAGCGGTCTGCGACACCCTTTGCCACTTTCTGGATGCCGAGGGCCGGACGGTGGACTCGCCTATCCACGACCGCGTGATGTCGGTGGGACTGGAAGCGGTTTCGTCTGCCAAGCACATTATTCTAGCGTCCGGTGGACGCCATAGGGCACCCGCCATACGGGCAACGATGAAGAGAACCGGGTGCCATACGCTCGTGACGGACGAAGCCGCAGCCAGGACTCTGCTGGAGATCGGTTGATAGGCGAGCCAACCTCCTATCCAGAGGCACTCACGCGCTTCAGGAGTAGGCTTTCGCTGACGCGTGCATCTCTCGAAACTTTTGAAGGCGCTCTTGGTACTCGTCGATCCAAGCTGTCTCGGGTTCGATCGTCTCGGAATTGGGTGGCCGCGCTATTTCCGCGAGAGTGCCAAATCCCACTCCTAACATGGCAAGCCGCACGGCACCGAGAGCAGAGCCACTTTCGGCGGCTACAGCACGTCGGACCGGTCGGCCGAACACGGTTGCGATTAGGCGGCACCAGTACATGCTCTTCGTGCCGCCGCCGATCAGGATAGGGCTCATTCCGGTTTCACCGGCCGCCTGCAACGCTCGATCGGCGTCCGCAAGAGAGTAAGTGACGCCTTCAAGCACTGTATGGACGAGATCGTCCGGTGATGCCGCGCGATCAAGTCCAAAAAGCGCACCCCTTATCGATGGGTCGCAGTATGGGGTTCTGGTTCCATCGAGGTAGGGCAGAAACATCAGTGCCGACGGTCCATTGGTGCGCGCTCCCACTGCGTTGATCGCAGCTGGCGTATCCGACATCCCCGTCAATCGGCAAACCCAGTCAAGCGCACTTCCGCAGTTCAGCAACGCGGCCATCTGGTACCAACGATCGGGAAGGCAGTGAGCGAAGTAGTGAATGCTGTCGTCCGAGGACGAGGTGTAGCTCGCCCTGGCTCCGAGATAGACCGCCCCGGTTCCAAGGGAAATCATCGACGCGCCCGGGTCCACGCAACCTGTGCCGAGCGCGCTCGTTGCAGCATCCCCGCCGCCGACGATCACCGGAATCTGGCCGATGCCGAACAAATCGGCGATTTCGGGACGAAGACGCCCACCGATGTCCGACCCCTCCATTACCTTCGGCAGACGCTCCGCGTCGAGATTCAGAAGCGATAGCACGAGAGGTGACCATTCCCGGGTCTTTTCGTCCAGTAGCTGCGTGCCAGCCGCGTCCGACGCATCGGTCGCGATATCTCCGGTCAACCACAAGCGAAGATAGTCTTTGGGAAGAACGATCTGTGAGATTCGGGCGAAGTTTTCCGGCTCGTTGGCCTTGATCCACGACAGCTTGGCTGCCGTGAAACTCGGCATTGGGCGTACTCCGGTAATGGTGCTCACCTCCGGGTGGTCGAGAATTACACGATCGCACCAATCAATGCCGCGACTGTCATTCCACAGGATGGCGGGCCGAACGGGCCGATGAGAATGGTCCAGCATGACGAGCGAATGCATCTGCCCCGAAAGGCCTATGGCGATCGTCGTTTTGAATTCGTTCGGAAACCTGGCGCGAAGTTCATCGAGGACCTGTTTCGCCGCAGCCAGCCATGTTGCCGGGTCTTGCTCCGACCAACCGGGCCGGACGTTTACAATGGGATAGGCCGCGGTGGCCGTGGCGATCAGAGTCTGGCGCTCGTCTGCCAGAACGCCTTTCAGCCCCGACGTGCCCAGATCAAGTCCTATGAACATGATGCCCTCCCGAGAAACCGCCATATCCGTGCCATCGACACAGGACGTTGTCACGTGCCCTGTCCACATTTGCCGCGTAGATGGGACTTTTGTCAAACTGATTAGGCAAAAGTTGTTGACTTATGTGTATCAGCATGCACATTTGGCGTATGCTTAGTGATGCCCGGGCGTGACCGTCCGGATCATGATGCAGTCGATCGTAGGCGGCTGACGGGGAGTGGTGCCGAATACGAAGATAGGCCGCTGGCCGTTCACTGCTCTCCATCGTCAAGCTATTCGAAGAGGAGGACGAACAATGCGAACATCAGCCTACATCACAGGTCTATTCACTACCGCGCTGGCCGTAACTGGCTTCATGGGATCGGCAATTGCGGAAACCATTACGATCGCAACCGTCAACAATGGCGACATGATCCGCATGCAAAAGCTGACGGACGACTTCAAGGCACAGAATCCTGATATCGATCTGGAATGGGTTACCCTGGAAGAAAACGTACTCCGTCAGAAGGTGACGACCGACATTGCGACCAAGGGCGGCCAGTTCGACGTCCTGACGATCGGCACGTACGAGGCCCCGCTGTGGTCGAAGCTGGGATGGCTCGCGCCCCTCGAAAACCTCGGCGCCGACTACGACGTGGAGGACGTATTGCCATCCATCCGTACGGCGCTTTCCTACGAAGGCAAGCTCTACGCGGCGCCCTTCTACGCCGAGAGCTCAATGGTCATGTACCGCAAGGACCTGTTCGAGAAGGCAGGTCTGACGATGCCGGAAAAGCCGACCTGGACATTTATCGCAGAAGCTGCTCGCAAGATCACGGATCGCGCAAATGACATCAATGGTATCTGCCTGCGCGGCAAGGCCGGATGGGGCGAAAACCTCGGCTTTATCAACACTCTCGGTCATTCGATGGGCGCGAACTTCTTCGCGGAAGACTTCACACCGCAGTTCGACAAGCCGATCTGGAAAGAAACCCTCAGCTACTACGTCGACCTGATGAAGGACGCTGGACCAGTGGGCGCCTCGTCCAACGGTTTCAACGACACGCTCGCACTGTTCCAGCAGGGCAAATGCGGTATCTGGGTCGATGCGACATCGGCAGCGTCCTTCGTTTCCGATCCGAAGCAGTCGAAGGTCGCGGACAAGGTCGGCTTCGCGCTCGCGCCGAACGAGCACGACATCAACAACCGTGGCAATTGGCTGTGGGCCTGGTCCCTGGCCATTCCGGCAAGTTCTGCGAAGGTCGAATCCGCCCAGAAGTTCATCGCTTGGGCGACCAGTAAGCACTACACCGAGCTCGTCGCCAGCAAGGAAGGCTGGGCGAATGTGCCGCCCGGCACCCGCAAATCTCTTTATGAGAATCCGAAGTACCTGGAAGCCGCTCCCTTCGCCAAATACACCCTCGAAGCGATCAATGCCGTCACCAACGATATCCCGCACGACGTTGGCAATTTCCCGAGCATTCCCGAATACCAAGGCATTGGCACCTATGTCGGTCAGCAGTTCTCCGCTGCCCTCGCTGGCGACGTGACGGTGGACGAGGCGTTGAAGAACGCTCAGGACTTCACGGTCAGCGAGATGCAGAAGGCCGGCCACATCAAGTAAGCCTCCCAAGGGCGAGCCGACCTTTTCCTTCAAGAGACAGTCGGCAACGAGGATGCCCGCCGCCTTACCGACGGGCATCCTTGACCATGTTCGCAGAACCGCCGAAAAACCGCGAGCGCTGTTGCGACCACCAGACCCTCAAGAACTGACAGGAACGGAAGACATCATGTCGACCATACAAACGCGATCCACCGCAAGAATCATGATGGCTCCGGCTGTTATCTTGCTGTTCGTATGGATGATCGTTCCGCTTGGCATGACAATCTATTTTTCGTTTCTGAGGTACAGCCTTCTCAATCCGGTCGTCAGCTTTGCCGGATTCAACAACTATTACTATTTCATCACAAATCCTGCATTCTCGATTGCGATCTTGAACACCATATTGCTGGTCGGTGGCGCGCTGCTCATCTCTGTTATCGGCGGCATCTTTCTGGCTCTTCTTCTGGACCAGCCTATTTTTGGACAAGGCATCATACGATTGCTCGTCATCGCACCTTTTTTCGTGATGCCGACAGTTTCGGCACTCATCTGGAAAAACATGCTGATGAATCCGGTCTACGGGATTTTCGCATGGCTCTGCCGACTGGTTGGAATTCAGCCGTTCGACTTCTTCACCGTAATACCCTTGATGTCGGTCATCATCATCGTTGCTTGGCAATGGTTGCCGTTCGCGACGCTCATCCTGCTAACCGCGTTGCAGTCGCTGGACAAAGAGCAACAGGAAGCAGCCGAGATGGACGGCGCAGGCCCTGTTTCCCGCTTCTTCTACCTGACGCTACCGCATATGGCCCGCGCGATCACTGTCGTGATCCTGATCGAGACGATTTTCCTCCTCGGCGTATTTGCCGAAATCCTCGTCACCACGAACGGGGGTCCCGGCCTAGAGAGCACCAACCTCTCCTATCTGGTCTACGCCCAGGCGCTCCTCCAATACGACGTCGGCGGCGCCTCGGCTGGTGGAATCATCGCCGTCATACTCGCAAACATCGTGGCGTTTTTCCTCATCCGCATCATCGGCAAGAATCTGGAGACCTGAGATCATGGCGCGAGCAATCTCAAACAAGCGTCGGTGGCTGCTGTCGGCATTGGCCTGGGCGATCGCTTTCCTGATTTTCTTCCCGATCCTCTGGACGGTGATTACCAGTTTCAAAACCGAAGGCGACGCGATCGCAAACCCGCCCGTCTTCCTCTTTTTCGACTGGACACTGGAAAGCTATCGCGAAGTGCAGGAGCGCTCGGACTATCTGAAGCACGTCTGGAACTCGGCGGTAATTTCACTCGGCTCCACATTCGTCGCGTTGATAGTCGCGGTGCCAGCGGCATGGGCCATGGCCTTCGCGCCGACACGATGGACCAAAGACATCCTGATGTGGATGCTTTCTACGAAAATGATGCCTTCGGTCGGGGTCCTCGTTCCGATGTATCTCATGTTCAGGGACACCGGAATGCTGGATAGCAAGGTCGGCTTGGTCGTCATCCTCACCCTGATCAATCTGCCGATCATCGTGTGGATGCTCTACACGTACTTCAAGGAGATACCGAACGAAATCCTCGAAGCCTCGCGGATGGACGGCGCGACCCTGTACAAAGAGATCGTCTATGTCCTCACCCCCATGGCCGTTCCGGGCATCGCATCGACAGTGCTGCTCAATATCATTCTGGCTTGGAACGAGGCGTTCTGGACTTTGAACCTGACCGCGGCCAAAGCCGCTCCCCTTACGGCGTTCATCGCATCGTACTCTTCGCCTGAAGGCCTGTTCTGGGCAAAGCTGTCGGCGGCTTCGACATTGGCAATCGCACCGATCCTGATCATGGGATGGTTTTCTCAAAAACAACTCGTCCGCGGCCTGACCTTCGGCGCCGTGAAATAGGATATTGTCATGGGAAGCATTTCGCTCAGAAACGTAACGAAGACCTTTGGCGCGCATAGCGTCATCAAGGGCGTAGACCTCGACATCGACGACGGAGACTTCGTGGTCTTCGTCGGTCCTTCCGGATGCGGCAAGTCAACGCTCCTCCGCTTGATCGCCGGACTGGAGGACGTGTCGGGTGGCTCAATCCTTATCAACGGGAAAGTTGCGACCGACCTGGCGCCCGCCAAACGCGGCCTGTCGATGGTATTTCAGAGTTATGCGCTTTATCCACACATGTCTGTCCGCGGGAACATTGCCTTTCCGCTCAAGATGGCCGGCCAGAGCAAGGACGCGATCAACACGAAGGTGATGGCCGCCGCCAAGACGTTGAATCTCGTCGACTACCTCGAAAGAAAACCGAAAGAACTGTCAGGCGGGCAACGCCAACGCGTGGCTATCGGCCGGGCCATCGTCCGCGAGCCAGATGCTTTTTTGTTTGACGAGCCGCTGTCGAACCTCGACGCGGCGCTGCGCGTCAACATGCGCATCGAGATCACGCAACTGCACCATGCGCTGAAGACGACGATGGTCTACGTTACCCACGATCAAGTCGAGGCCATGACGATGGCGGACAAGATCGTGGTCCTGAATGCCGGCCGCATTGAGCAAGTCGGAAGTCCGCTGGAGTTATACAAGAAGCCGAAGAATCTCTTCGTTGCCGGGTTCATCGGAAGCCCGAAAATGAACTTGGTTACAGGCCCCGAGGCTGAGAAGCGCGGAGCGTCGACGATCGGGATCAGGCCGGAACATATGTCCGTCAGCAAGCAGGCCGGAACGTGGAAGGGGCTCGTCGGAGTGTCTGAGCATCTTGGCTCCGATACATATCTCCATGTCTCCACCGATCAAGGAACCATCAACGTCCGTGCACCCGGCGAGATCAATATCCATCACGGAGACGAGGTCTGGCTCACTCCCAACGCTGACAACATCCACCGTTTCGATGCGTCAGGCATCGCGCTCGGTTAAAGGCGAGTCCACCTTACTTCGTGCTCAGCCCAAATGATGGCAGATTGAACATGAAACTCTCGAACAATGCATTGCACGCTCTGGCGAGTGAAGTCGAAACTCCGCGATACGATCGCAGCAAGCTGACGGCTGGGATCGTGCATATCGGGGTGGGAAGCTTCCACCGGGTGCACCAGGCGCTCTACCTCGACAATCTGTTTGCCCTCGGTCTCGACCAGGATTGGGCAATTGTCGGCGCGGGCGTCAGACCAACTGACGATGTTATGCGGCAGAAGCTTGCGTCACAGGACTATCTGACGACGTCGGTCGAACTCAGCCCGGCGGGCGCCCGGGCAAGGGTCATCGGCTCGATGATCGATTACCTTCCCGTGGAGGAAGGGAACAGAGGGTTGATCGCCAAGATTACTGCGCCGGAAATCCGTATCGTATCCCTCACGGTTACAGAGGGAGGGTATTTTCTTGACTCCGAGGGCGGACTGGACGCCGTTCACCCGGACATAATTCACGACGCCGCAAATCCCTCAGTGCCGAGGACGGTGTTCGGGGCGATTGTCGCCGCCATTTCGACACGGCGGGACAATGGCACCGGTCCGATTACCATCATGTCATGCGACAACATCGAAGGTAACGGCGACGTGACGCGAAATGCTGTCGTGGAACTTGCGCGGATGAGCGACCCCGCTCTTGCCGATTGGATTTCCCAATACGTCACGTTCCCAAACAGCATGGTAGACGGGATAGTGCCGGTCACGTCGGATCGCGAAAGGCAACTGGTCCTGGATAAATTCGGAATCATGGACCTCGCGCCCGTGACCTCCGAAACTTACCGTCAATGGGTCGTTGAGGACCGCTTTGCAGCCGGGCGTCCGTCGCTCGAGAAGGTCGGGGTGACTTTCAGCGACGATGTCGCGAAATACGAGCGAATGAAGATTCGAATTTTGAACGGGGGTCACGCAATCATCACCTATCCCTCCGCCCTGATGGACCTGGAGATCGTTTCGGATGCGATGGCCAATCCGCTAATACATGCGTTCTTTCGACAGGTTGAAACGACCGAAGTGCTTCCGCATGTTGATCCGATCCCGGACATGACTCCAGCCAAATATCTGGACCTCATCGACGGCCGCTTCTCGAATACGGCGATTGTTGACACCACGAGGCGTCTTGGCTTCGACGGTTCAAGTCGGCAACCGAAATTCATCCTCTCCTCCGTAGCGGATGGACTTGCGGCAGGATCGCCCGTCACCGGACTTGCATTGGTTTCCGCGTGCTGGGCGCGCTACTGCGCAGGCAAGACCGACAGCGGAGTAAGCATCACTGCAAACGACCCGGACTGGGACCGCCTGAAGCAATTGTCTCTCCAAGCCCGCGCAGAGCCTCTGGCGTGGCTTTCACTTAAGGAGGTGTACGGAAACGTCGCGACAGACGGTCGCTTTGCAGCGGCCTTTGCCAAGTGGCTCCCCATGCTCTGGGAGCGCGGGACGGCGAATACCCTTGGGGCTTATCTCGCGGACTGCTGAGAACGCGGGGTCCCCAGGTCTGAATCCGAGGCCAGGCGGGCAAGGGCTGCGGCTGCCCTTTCATCGGTGATGAAAGTATCAGGCTTCAATCGAAGGATCGATGCTCTGATGGCCAAGGCACGATCCTCGCCTCCGGAAGCCAATACCAAATGCTTGGCGGCCGCGACGGTGTCGAGGTCCACCGACATCACGCGATCCTTGATCGCATGGTCGAGGGAGTTTCCCTCGCCATCGAGGAAATTGCACATGACATCCCCTACACAGCCAGCGCTGGTCAGACCCGCAAGAGCTTCCTTTGGAACATGGTCCCGGGCCAGCGACGCGCCACTGGAACTGAAACTACCGCAACTGACTACCGCGATGTCCAGGTCACGCGCCTGAATGATCAGCTTTTCCAGCCCGCAACGTTCGATAAGAGCTCGCTTCGTCTCTGCGGAATCCACGATGAGGGGGGAAAGGAATAGCATGCAGGTAGAGTCCATCATACTTGCAAGGCGCCAAGCGAACTCCACTGGATTGACCTGACTTGGCTCGACAATCCCGCCCATCAGGGAAACCACTGTCACTCCACTACGGCGCATAGGGTGAAAGCTCGACAACGAAGAGTCGAGGGTTCGTCCCCAACCTACGCCAACTTTCATACCGTCCGAAATTACCTCGCTGAGGAAACGACCCAGTGCTGCGCCGACCGTCCGGGCGATGTCATCGTTCTGCGGATCGGACGGCACCACGATCGCTTCGCTGAACCCAAATCGCTCCTCGAGCAGCAGCGACAACTCCACACATTCATTCGTCCCTTCGCTGAGGAATATTTGGACCTCGTTTCGCTTTTTGGCTTCATCAAGGAAGCGGATAACTGTGGCTCGGCTCACACCCAGGCGATCGGCGATTTCGCGTTGTGTTGTGTTGTGCCTGTAATAGAGCCATGCCGCGCGGATGCGAAGCGATCCGGATGCAGTTTTCCCGCTGTCCGGCGTGACCTTGTCCATACACTGCTCCCCAACATTGTGGTCATCCATACAGGCCGGCAACGCTCGTTATTTCCTCGAAATGGCTTCAAGGATAATTGCGTTGACCTTGCGAGCTGCCTCGACATGCGGCATGTGGCCGGTATTCGGTATGATGTGAATTTCCGCCGTCAGGGCTTCGAGCCGCGATGGGTCGGACGGATTGACTTCGTCCTTGTCTCCCCAGACGATCGATGTCGCCAATTGCTCGGGAATTGCGACGGGTCGCAGGCCGAGGAGTGTCCCGGCAATGGACCGCAGGTATTCCCGTGCGCGTGGCTTACCAAGGAAAGCTAAGACATGGTTGACCATCTGGGAACTGATGAGACGGGGTCGGGATACGAGCTTGTGCAGCAGGGCCTCGGCATCCTCCGGCGTGTTCAGCTCCGGGAAGCGCGTCAGGAACTCGCCGTCAAGTCGCTGCCCAAGTCCCGCAGGCGCGAGCAGCACCGCATAGGAGACCATATCCGGATGCAGTCTCGCAAGCTCCAGGGCGACGGCGCCGCCCAGCGAATGAGCTACGATTGGAAACGGCCTGAGCAGTTTGTCTTGAACAGCTTCGGCGACTGCTGCGGCCATTGTCATCATGTCTGTCTCGGCGCCCAACTTTGAGTCACCGTGACCGGGCAGTTCGACTGCCCAGACGGCATGACTGCCCATGAAAGCAGGAGCCGTCGCAGACCATGAGAATCGGTCGGAACCGAACCCATGGACGAGAAGAAGGTCTGGTGCGCCCTCGGGGCCACCCAGGCGGAAGAGCTTCGCTTCCGCCCGAGCATTCGTAACAGTTGCCATGCTTTACTCGATGATCCCGAGAGTAGTGCCGACTTCGGCAAGTTCGCCTTCGGGGACAAGGATTTTCTTGAGGATACCAGCCACCGGCGCTTCGATTTCAAGACTCATTTTCGTTGTGGTGATGATCAGGATCAGTTCGTCCTGCTCGACCGAGTCACCTTCGGCCTTCAGCCATTCGGTGACTTCGGCTTCCGTGATTTCATTGCCGAGCTGCGGCAGGAGAATGGGGGTCGACATCGTTGCGCTCCTTGATTTCGCGACTAAAGCGATGCTTTGGCCAGTTCGAGGTCGTTCCAGTCGCGGATGCCGCGGCGGTTGACCTTCTTCGACGGATAGAAGTCACCCGTCACGACGTCGATGATATCGCCCACCTGCGGGAAATAGGTGGACTCCATGTCGGCGCCGGGCACGATCCAGTTCGGCGAACCGAGGACACGCGGCGCGGCCTTGAGATCGCCGTAGGCAAACCGGGTGACATTGCTGGACAGCGTCATGCCGAAGCTTCCACGTTCCGAGGCCTCGGACACGATCAGCAGGTGGCCGGTCTTCTTCACGGACTTGAGCAGAACCTCGTAATTGAAGGGCACAAGCGACCGCGCATCGATCACCTCGGCCGAGAGGTCATAGAGTTCGGCCATCTCTTCCGCCGCCTTCAGTGCAGGATAGAGCGACGGGCCGATCGTCAGGATAGTGACATCGTCTCCCGCCCGCTTGATGTCGGGCTCGCCCATCGGAATACGGTAGTAATCGGCCGGAACACCTTCCGTGTGGAACTGCTCCACGTGATCGTAAAGGCGCTGGCTTTCGAAGAAAACGACGGGGTCATTGCTCGATAGAGCTGAAGCCAACAATCCCTTCGCATCGTAAGGAGTCGCAGGGTACAGAACCTTGAGTCCCGGAATGTGCGCGATCATCGCGGTCCAGTCCTGGGAATGCTGGGCGCCATATTTGCTGCCAACCGAGCAGCGCAGGACGACGGGCATCTTGAGCGTGCCGCCGGACATGGATCGCCACTTGGCCATCTGGTTGAAGATTTCGTCGCCGGCGCGTCCGATGAAGTCGCCATACATCAGTTCGACAAGTGCGCGTCCGCCCTCCAGGGCATATCCCACCGCAGTCGCCACAATCGCGGCTTCCGAGATCGGAGAATTGAACAGGCGTTCGTAGGGGAGAATGTCGGAAAGACCGCGATAGACCCCGAAAGCGCCACCCCATTCGCGGCACTCCTCGCCATAGGCAAGGAGGCTTTCGTCGTTGACCATGTGATGGAGAACCGCCTCCGTCAGACCGTCCCGGAGCGTGATCGCCCGCATGCCAGACAGCTGCTGCCCGTCGTCATCAAGTCCGAACCGAGCTTTGCGGGCCAGGCCGCGAATGGCGGCCGACTTCTCCGGCTCCTGCAGAAGGCGGGCCTTCTGAGTGGGAACACCAATCTCCTCGTTGGAGAACATCAGTTTTCCAATCAGGGTCGGATCGGCGCGGACGTCGACGATGGGCGCCGCGTCGGTTTGCACGACGGCGCGCGTGACCGCCTCGATCACCCCAACCACCCGGTCGTGCAATTCCGTGATCTGGGATTCGGTCATTGCGCCGGCTTCGAGCATCTTCGCTTCGAGCTGGACGATCGGATCGCGCTTTTCCCAGAGCTTCAGCTCGTCGCGGGAACGGTAGACGTTGGCATCCGTGGTCGAGTGGCCGCCGTTGCGGTAGCACTCGACGTCCAGCAACGCCGGACCCTTGCCGTCAAGCAAAAGCGCCCGTTTGCGCTTGACCGCGTCGGCTACCGCCAGCGGATTCGTACCGTCGACGGTCTCCGCATGCATGGAATCCGCGTTCACGGCGGCGCCGATGCGAGACAGCCGCTCCCATCCCATGGTCTCGCCAATTGTCTGGCCGCCCATGGCGTAGAAATTGTTGTTGAAGAAGAACAGGACGGGGAGGCCACCCTTTTGCGCGTCTGTCCACAGGGTGTTGAACTGCGCCATGGATGCGAAGTTCATCGCCTCCCAGACCGGACCGCAGCCAGTTGAGCCGTCACCAGCGTTTGCGACGCAGATGCCACCGTCGCGAAGGAGCTTCTTTCGCATCGCCGCACCCGTGGCGATTCCCGCCGAGGCGCCGACAATCGCGTTGTTGGGATACGCGCCGAAGGGCGGGAAGAAGGCGTGCATACTGCCGCCCATGCCGCCGTTGAAACCATTGGACCGCATGAAGATTTCAGCGAGCAGCCCAAACAAAAGAAAATTCTCGGCGAAGTCCTTGCCGGTACCGCCGATGTGCTTGGCCACATTGTCACGCAGCGCGCCACCCTGATGCTCGGCCATGATCGCATCAAGCTTCGGCATGTCCATTTTCTGGATCGTGGCAAGGCCCTTGGCGATGAACTCGCCGTGGCTGCGGTGCGAGCCGAAAATATGATCGCCCGGCGTGAGTGACATCGCGGCGCCGACTGCCGCTCCCTCGTGTCCCATGGAGAGATGCGCGGGCCCTTTATACGCATAGGGAATTTCCCGATAAGCGCCTGTGGCCTTGAACGATCCAAGCATTGTCTCGAACTCGCGCACGATGATCATGTGCCTGAGCACTTCCCTCAGTACCGCGTCGCCGTACTCCTCGCGCTCCGCCGAGAACGGCTTCGAATAGTCGTGCAGCTTGATCGACGCGAACTTGAGCTCCCCTTTCACGGACATCTTTTCGGGGTCGACCACGAGTTCCTTGGGCATTCCATCCTCCATGAGCTTTCTGTGAGCACACCTATAGTCTTGATGCTACTTTTGTCAAATCAAATACTCAAAAGATGATCTCATTCGATCCTTTCGGGGTCCTTGCTGCGGATCAACCTCTCCTCGGATGCGGGGTTGAAAGGGCTCCGGCGACGTTCCCGCATTGATCATGACATCAACGAGGAATGACACATTTGTTTATTTAATTACGCAAATATAGTTGCCACTGATGCTGATCTGTCCATAAATCCGCGTGATCTGATCGAGCAGATTGCCTTCGTCATCGGAGGCCAGGAGGAGCGCGCCGCAAGGTTCGGCGTCGATGTAACAACTGGAGGAATACAAATTGTTGAGCACATTCAAACAGGTAGGCGCACGCTTGGTTAGTAGGCGTGCGGTTCTCGCATCGGGTCTGTGTGCTGCAATTATCGCAGCCACGGGCGCGCTCGGCGGAAATGCCTTCGCAGAGGACCAGATGATCATCGGCCTCATCACGAAAACCGATACGATCCCATTCTTCGTGAAAATGAGGGAGGCCGCGGAAGAGGAAACGTCCAAGCTCGGCGTGAAGCTCGTCGCGAGCACAGGCAAGTTCGACGGCGACAACGAGTCCCAAGTCGCTGCGATCGAGAACCTGATCAGCCTTGGTGCGAAGGGTATCCTCATCACTCCCAGCAATTCGACCGGCGTTTTGGCGGCTGTAGCGGAAGCCCGCGCAAAGGGCATTTTGGTTATCGCTCTTGATACGGCCACCGATCCGGCCGACGCAGTCGATGCGACCTTCGCGACCGACAACTTCAAAGCCGGAGAGTATCAGGGCACTTATGCGAAGCTCTCGCTTGCGGGTAAGGAGCCGAAGCTCATCATGCTCGACGGCACCGCCGGCAGCACAGTTTCCGATCTGCGCCATAACGGGTACCTCAAGGCATTTGGCCTCAAGGACGGCGATCCGGCGATCATGGGTGCGGAATACACGAACGGCGCGACTGATAAGGCACAGGCCGCAATGGAAAACCTCCTCGCCGCCCATCCTGACGTGAACGCGGTCTACACCATCAACGAAACTGCCGCCGCCGGAGCCTATGCCGCCATCAAGGCCGCCGGCCTGGAAGATCAGATCGTGCTCACCGCGATCGACGGTGGCTGCACCGGCGTCCAGAACGTCAAGGACGGTGTGACCAAGGCTACCGTAATGCAGTTCCCCCGCAAGATGGCTGCCATGGGTGTTCTTGCAATCGTCGAATACGCAAAGACAGGCAAGAAGCCGGCCGGATTCGTCGACACCGGTTCCGAGGTGATCACCGACAAGCCGTTCACCGAACTTCCTTCGAAGGATACCGAATTCGGCGCGAAGGCCTGCTGGGGCTGACTCGCAATCATTCCAGCGCTCGGCTACTGCCGGGCGCTGGGGTCCCGCTCCCTACACTGGAGGCTTCGAGATGACTGCCATAACCAAACAAATTCCCGACGTTCAGTCGCCAAGGACATCGATGGTGAAGTCCATCCTGTTGCTCCCAAGCGTGGGCCCACTACTGGTCTTGCTGTTGTTCTGCGTGATTTTCGCGACGATAACCGGGCCGTTCATGACGCCGCGGAACATCTCCCTGATCTTCCAGCAAAGCGTGATCCTCGGGACACTTGCGATCGGCCAAACGATCATCATTCTGACGGCCGGCATCGATCTGGCGGCGGGTGGCATCGCGGTGCTGGGGACGATCATCATCGGCCGTCTGGTCTTTGCCGGTTACGACCCCGTCCTATGCATTGCCCTGTGCTTCGTCGTCTGCACATTGCTGGGCATGGTGTCGGGGAGCCTGGTCAGCTTTATCAAACTTCCGCCATTCATTGTGACACTGGGCCTGCTCGGGATCGTGACGGCGGCCACTCGACTTTTCTCGCTGGGCACGTCCTATCCGGTGAACGATCCCATTGTGGCGTTCTTCTCGAACAGCGTAACTTTCGGAAGTGCCAAGATAACCCTCGGGGTAGTCTCGATGTTGCTGCTCTACGCAGTCATGTCGTTCGCGCTCACGCAAACAAGATGGGGTCGGCACGTTTATGCTATCGGCGACAGCGCGCCAGCATCGAAGCTGGTGGGCATCAACGTCCGTGCTCGACTACTTTCCGTCTATGCGGTCGCCGGGGCTGTCTATGCCCTGGGCGCCTGGTTTGCTCTGGGTCGGATACCGAGCGCTGACCCGAACGCCCTTCAAACGGCAAACTTGGACAGCATCACTGCCGCGGTGATCGGTGGCGCAAGTCTGTTCGGAGGCCGCGGAAGCGTGACGGGGACCCTGATAGGTACACTGATCGTCGCCGTGCTCAGAAACGGCCTGACGCTGCAAGGGATCGATCCCCTGTGGCAGGACCTCGTGACGGGCGTGCTTGTCATCCTGGCCGTCGCCGTTGATCAGCTATACAGGAGGAAAGCGTGATGGAGACTTTGGGGGAAATCGTCTTCGAAGCGCGTGGTATCACCAAGCGCTACGGTCACGTGACAGCTCTGGACCGCGCCAACTTCGAGCTGCGTCAAGGCGAGGTGATGGCCATCATCGGCGACAACGGTGCCGGAAAGTCCAGCCTGGTGAAGGCGCTCTCCGGCGCGCTCCGACCCGACGAAGGCGAGATGATCCTGGATGGGGAAGCAGTTCACTTCCGAAGCCCGCTCGATGCGCGGGCGAAAGGCATCGAGACAGTTTATCAGGAACTCGCAGTCGCCCCAGCACTCGACATTGCGGCCAATCTGTTTCTCGGACGCGAGCTATGTCGGACGGGCTTCATGGGGAGATGGTTCGGCATGCTGGACAAGCCCTTGATGCGCAAGATTGCCGCCGAGAACATGGAGAGGCTCAAGTTCAATATTCCATCGCTCGACAACGCGGTCGAGGTGCTCTCCGGCGGCCAGCGCCAGGGGGTGGCGGTGGCGCGCGCGGGCGCTTTCGGCAAACGGCTGGTGATTATGGACGAGCCAACCGCAGCGCTCGGCGTACGCGAGTCCGGGCGGGTTCTCGATTTAATCAGGAACATTCGCGACCGTGGCCTTCCGGTCATACTCATAAGCCACAATATGCCTCACGTCTTCGAAATCGCGGACCGGATTCATATCCAGCGACTGGGCCGAAGAGTGGCACTAACCTCCCCGGCGGAACACAGTATGCAGGAGGTCGTAGGTATCATGACTGGAGCGTTGCCGCCACTTGAAATCGAGACCGCATAAGGCGCGTGCCTCGTCAGTCTCGATCGGGTACGGGCAAATGCGATCAAAAGGCTGGCTGACGGGGCGAAGACTCGCTCTGCTTCAGCGCTACGGGCGATCGATGCGTTCTGCAGCCTTGTTCAGATATTCTTTCGTTTGCGCAAGAAGTCAGGCGGGTGTCGGGGGGACAGGATTCTGCCCGAAGATCATGATCTGCAGACAGGAAACCGTCGTAGTCCGTCTTGCTAAGGGGATCAATCGCACGATTGAAATCGAAACTGCCTTCCCCGGGCAGGAGACGGCTGTCGAGCGTGCCGGCATTGTCACTGATATGGATGTGGCAAAGCTTGCTGCCGAGGGCGGTTATGTTGTCCGAAAGATAGTCGATCAAATCGACACCCAGCTTTCGCGCCGTGACGTTGAGGTGCCCTGTATCCAGCATCACTTTGAGATGGCTTGAGCCAACGCCTTCCAGCATCGCCAGAGTGTCGTCCAGGGTTTCGACAAGATTTCGTTTCCAATGCGGTCAGAGGCTCGACAGCCAGGTCGATGCCTGCGTCCCGCGCCCTGCGGGCGAGCAACGGAGAATGACTCGATAACCTGTCCCATCTGTTTCGAAGCCGTATGAACAAGGTTGTCGCCCTGAGGCTCCCAACCCCAAAACGGAGTTGTCAGGATCATCAGAGGAGCGCCCAACGCCGCGCCGATGTCGATGTGTTGCCGTTCTTGGCTAAGTCAATTTCGACTGTGATAACTTCCTTCATGGACGGCTCCCCCCATTGCGGGTCCTAACAACCGCATCGTGGCACGTCACGTGCCGGCGCCGGAGGCCGTCCACCTCATCAAGCCCCTTCCAAGATCAGCAGCGTCAAATGAGGCGAGTTGGGACGACATAGATCGTGGAATTCATATGGGTCGCCACACCAGGCTACTACCACGGTGCCCCCGTCGCCGCGTAGAATAGACTACAGGAGCGCATGTAAGAAAATCTGTTATGCCATTGAGCACATTCGTGCATAATGGCAATTTGACAGGATCTGGGAGGATTCATGGTCGAGATCTTTTCGAAAAAGGACGGTCCGCGTCGGGAGGATGCGCAACTCAAACGGCTGATACAGCAGAACCGCGGCATCATCACAAAGCTGGCCGACCAGTTCAGCGGCGGTCGATACTCGGAATCGAGAAAGCCGAAAGTGGCGCCGCAGGCCGAAGGGCTCATTATCCATATTGGCGGCGCTGCAAAAACCGCGCCGGCACCAGAGCCGAAAATCCGGGTGACCACCAATGGCCGGGTGATATCGGTCGATGTCGGTTCGGGACGGCAGTTGCAGCATTTCGGAGACATCCGCGAGGGACGTGGCCTGAAGATCTTCAGATTGGCAACGAAGGCCAACGGCTTCATTGCGCCGCTGGACGAAGCGACGATCGAGACGCTTGGCGATATCGATGGCGTCCCACTAGGCTCTTCCTACAGCAACAGGGATTTGGCCACCGACATCGGTCTCCGGCTCGATATTCCTCCCGAAACCTGAGAATGAGAGGCTTGTTCTCGCGCTCAAGACCGCGTGTTGACGTCCAGTTCCCTCGAGCGTGGAGTGTGGTAATCGCATGAGACACAATTCGTACACGCCAGGAAATTCCGATAACGCTCCGCCGCCGCAATTGGCAGGGCTTTTCTCTGGCGACGTTGTGCTGCACCAGGCTTACGACGAGTTGCAGACTATGAAGGCATGGGAGACGCTGCTGGAAGGTCGTGCAGAGCCATCCAGGTCGTCACCCCTTGTGAGATCGACCATCCACGATTCCTGGCATCGGTGCGCGACCGGTGGTATCGACGCTCAACGCCACGACGCACCGCTCGAAACAGACAAGGATGCGGTGGAGGCCCTGACGAGAGGCAATTCCGAACTGCTCGATGCCGCGCAACGGCCGTTTTCTGCGATCGGTCGAATGCTTGAAGGAACTGGCGCCATGCTGGTGCTTGCCGATAGCGAGGGCGTACTGATCAATGCCATTGGCGACAAGCGGACGATCTATGATGGTATGGATATTCACCTCGGAGTAGGAGGAAAATGGACGGAGGATGTCGTTGGCACGAACGGCATCGGCACGGCGCTGTGGACGGGCGAACCGGTATTCGTTCACGCCGCAGAGCATTTCTGCGCGGGCATAAAGTCTTGGACTTGCGCCGGCGCACCGATCCGCGATCCTTTCGACGGCAAGATCATCGGCGTGGTCGATCTTTCCGGGCACCCCGACATCTTCCGACCGCACAATATTGCCCTTGTCGCGGCTGCGGCGCGCGAAATCGAGCGGGCGCTCTCGGATTCCCAGAACGAGGAGCGCATGCGGCTGCTGGAAGCCTTCATCGCATCGGCAGGCAACTATCGTTCCAGCGACGGCCTGATGATTGTCGATCGGCACGGGCGGGCAATCTACAGTAACAATGTTCCGATCGCCGAGAGAACACGGTTCGGCGAAACTCTGCGCCAGGGCAATCGAAACTGTCGGTTGCCGGAGTTGAGCAACTCCGGCTTTCTCGACAGTGTCGCGATCGCGCTGCCGGAGGAGATGCAATCTTGTCATGTCTGCGCGCTCGAACTCGATGGCGACGTTCGCGGCGCGGCTCTCGTCTTCCCCAAGACGGTCGGCCGAACTGCCTTGTCGAGCCGGAGGGAATCGCGGCGACTTCACGATGAGGCCGCCCTGATTATCGGCGAGAGCGATAGTTTGCGTGAAGCCGTCGATATCGCCTGCCGGGTGGCGGAGACCGAAGATGTGACATCGCTTCTGATCGAAGGCGAGACTGGCGTCGGCAAGGAGCTATTTGCCCGGCTCATCCATGCCGGCAACACGAAGCCTTCGGCCAGCCCGTTCATCGCCCTAAATTGCGGCGCCATCACTAAGGAATTGTTCGGAAGCGAGTTGTTCGGCCATGTCAGCGGCGCTTTCACCGGCGCATCGCGCGAGGGAAAGCCCGGAGTTTTCGAACTCGCCAACGGCGGCGTACTCAGCCTCGACGAAATCGGCGAAATGCCACTGGACATCCAACCATTCTTGCTGCGCGTCCTCGAAGAGCGGGTAGTCAATCGCCTGGGCGAGAGCCGGTCGCGACCGATTGACGTCAGGCTGGTTGCCTCCACCAATCGCGACTTGAAGCGCGAAGTGGATGCAAGTCGGTTTCGCCGCGATCTATTCTACCGCATTAGTACGGTGTCGATCCACGTGCCGCCGCTGCGGGACCGTGGCAGTGACAGCCTGCTATTGGTCGAACACTTCAACCAGAAAATGGCAGCCCGCAAGAACAGCGCTCCACTGCATTTCTCGAACGAGGCGTGTGATGCGCTGCTTGCCTATCACTGGCCGGGCAATGTACGGGAATTACGCAACCTCGTCGAAAGGCTGCATATCCTATCCCGCCACGGCTTCGTCGGGCTCGATGACCTGCCTGCCGACATCATCGATCGACCGGATCATGCCGCGACCGCACAAACGGCCGGCGCCGCGTCAGACTCCGAACAGCAGGTTCACAGCTTCGAGGATGCGGAACGGCAAGCGATCAGGAATGCGCTAGTAGCGGAACACGGCAATCTCAGCAAAGTCGCCCAACGGCTTGGCGTATCGCGCCCGACGCTTTACCGCAAACTAGAGCAGTTTGGAATCAAACGAAGCTTCGTCTGAACGTGCCATCGGCGGATCCCGTGGCAACGCATGCCACGGGTCTCATCGAATACACCGCCTGTTCCTTAAGCGCGTCCGAGCTTCTCTGCACCGCCGCCGAGTGCCGGACCTGCTGTCGGATCCTCGTTCTCGGCGAGATCGCCGATGAGCGTTTCTGTTGTCAGGATCAGTTTTGCGACCGAGGCAGCGTTGCGGAGCGCCGTGTAGGTTACGCGCACCGGATCGATGATTCCGGCGTCGATCATGTTCTGGTATGTCCCCGTTGCCGCATTGTAGCCATAGCCGCTGTTGACACGCGTGACTTCGGCAATGATCGCATCGGCATCGCCACCGGCATTGGTCGCGATCCGCCACAATGGTCGTGTCAGCACCGACCTTACGAGGCGAATGCCTTCGGCCACATCGCCAGTCACTGTCGAGAGTAATGCGTCAAGCACCGGCGCGACCTGGGCCAAAGCCGAACCACCGCCGGCCACCACGCCTTCCTCGGCCGCAGCGCGCACCGCATGCAGCGAATCCTCGATCAGCTGGATCGTGCGCTTCTGCTCGACCGGCGTGACCCCACCGGCATAGAGAACCGCCGTACCGCCGGAAAGTTTTGCCAAACGCTCGCGCAGCTTGTCCTGCTCGATATTCGGTGGCGCTGCCTCGAACTGCCGTTGAACCTGCGCTCGGCGCGCAAAGATGGCCGCGGGATCGCCACCCCCACGGACGATCGTCGTATAGGTCGAACTGGTGATGGCACGTTCTGCGGAGCCGAGATCTTCAGCTGTCGCATCCTCGATCCGGCCACCGAGATCGCGGGCGATCACCCTGCCGCCGGTCAGGATCGCCAGGTCTTCCAGCATCGACTTGCGCCAATGGCCGTATTCCGGCGGATGAACGACCAGGTATTTTCCTGGCCCCTGCTTGCCGAGCAGCGTGACGACAACTTCGGGGGACATTTCTTCCGCTATGATCAGCAAGGGGCGCTCAGCCTTGTCGGCGATGCTGCGCACGGCGTCCAGGGACGCAGGCTCCCGGATCTTGAGATCGGTCATCAGGATCAGCGGGCGTTCGAGAACAGTCTCCATCTTTTCCTGATTGGTGACCATATGGTGTGAGAGATAACCACGCTCGAAGGACATGCCTTCGACCACGTCCAGCACCGTTTCGGTGGTCACGCTGAAATCCGTTGTGATGATGCCGTCTGAACCGACCCGTTCATAGGCTTCCGCGACCAACGCGCCGAGTTTCGGATCAGTGGCGGCAATATTGGCGACGGCGGCGAGTGTACCATTGCCCTTGGCCGGCTTGGCGCCGGCCTTCAACGCCTCGACCACCTTGTCCACCGCCAGATCGATCCCTTTGCAGAGATCGACGGACTTCACTCCACGCTCATTGGCCTCGATGCCGCGTTGCACCAGCGCATTGGCAAGCACGATCGCCGTCGTGGTACCATCGCCGGCGATCTCGTTGGTCTGCATCGAGACTTCACGGACCACTTGTGCACCCATGTTCTCGAAGCGGTCATGCAGTTCGATCTCTGAGGCGATGCTGACGCCGTCGCGGGTCACCATCGGCGTGCCTAGCGGCCGGTCGATCATCGCATTCATGCCTCTTGGACCGAGGGTCGGTTCGACCGCGGCTGCCAGCCTGGCTACCCCTCGCGCCAGAGCGCGACGTGCTTCGGAGTTGTGCAACATCAATTTGGGCATAAGTCCTCCATCCGCCTGACGGGCGGTTTGTTGATTTGGGCCTTCTTCGGTAAGGCCGTTGATTCAGTTGCGGCTCGGTGATGCACACGTTTCGGAAACGGGAACCCGGTCGAGGATGAAATCGACGAGCGTCGGCTCGCCATCGACCATTTCCATTTCCTTATAGCGTGTCTGCTTGAGTCCCCGGCAGAGCGCGCCGTTGAACTCCATATTGATCCGGACACTGCGGAGATCGGCGATATGCGCTGGCAATGCGTCGCGCGCGATCCGCTTACCGTCATAGTCGACGATAACCGCATCACGCGGACCAAGATCGGGCCAGCGCTGCATCAACGCCTGGCGATAGCGGAGCTTGTTCTTGCGCGCCCGTTCACTGTTGGTGATGATGGCGTCCAGCATGAAGAGCGTCATCCTGATGATCTCGCTATCCGCGATACCAATACCCTTAAGGTCGAGGATGACCGCTTCTTGCCTGCGCTTGAACGCCTTGAGGCGAAACTTCTCCCGCAATTCGTCGAGATTCGTGTCCTCCGCAAGTCCCCGGAAAATCTCGGCAAAGACCCTGCCCTCCGCAATGCCCTTGTTCACTTCCTCAGCAAACATGTGGTCATGCAGATTGATGCGATAGGCTGGCGCCCAGCTAAGGGCCTCGAGCGCGTTCCTGACGTCGTCGAGCATCAGAAAGGCGAAGTTCGGCGAACACCAGTAGGTCGGCAGGCGGAATCCGATATCGACCCGGCCATCGGCGGCAATCTCGGCGCGCTCGATGAAACCCATATCGGTAACCGGCTCATCCAGTTCCGGGTCGTTTACCTCTTCGAGGCGCCGCCAGAGTTCTCCCTGGCGGCTTTCTGACAAAGTGGCAGAGGTCATTTCGATCACTCCGCAGCAACGCTGAAGGGTGAATTGGCAAGCGCCGCCTTCTTTGCCTCGATATCGATATCGTAGAGGCGCGCTGCGTTGAGGCCGAGGATCTTTTCCTTGATCTCCGGTGTCAATTGCACACCTCGCTCCTTCGCAATATCTTCGGGCAATTCGAACGCCCAGAACTTTTCGACTAGCCAGCGCGGCGTCCAGATCGCATAATCGGATCCGAACAGGATCTTTTCCGGACCGACCCAGAACAGCAGTTCGGAAATGATCTCGGCGAAATACCGCGGCCTTGAATGGATGAAGGGCAGTGCGACGGCGAGGCCGCCATAGACATTGGTTTCCTGCACCGCGATCCAACAGAAATCATCGAGACGCGGCAGGCCGCAATGTTCGACGATCCAGTTGAGGCCCTGGAAATCGGTGGCTGCGTAATCGACATCATGAACGTCGAACGCGTCCTTGTTGAGCGGGATGATCGTCGGTCCTTTGTGGACGTGGATGTTCTTGATACCCAGCTTTTCGCAAAGCTCAAAACACTTGTAGGCGGCTGGATCGTTAAGGCGCCATCCCTTGGAAGCGCCATTCCATTCGGCCGTGTACATTTTCACGCCCTTGATGTCATAGGTCTCCTTCATCCAGTGGATATATTCGAGTGCCTTGTCACCATCGCGCGGATCGAACGAACCGTTGACGATGAACCTCTCCGGGTACCGCTTGGCCACCTCGGCATTACGCTCGATCGTGTTGAAGCCATCCTTGTAGAAATCCTTGAGATAGGTTGACTGAATGATCGCCACGTCATCCGGGCCATCGATAAACAGGTCTTGATAGAGGTCATTGGCACTGTATTTCTCGAACTTGCTTTTTTCCCAGAGCTGCTCCTTCGGGCTCAACGCTGTGTGGTAGCCATAAAAGCACTCGACGAACTGCTTGCCGTGGATATTGCGCTGGTTTTCCGGGCTGCCATCCCAGAAATGGGTGTGGCCGTCGACGATGAATATTTCCTTGCCTTCTGGTGTGATGAACATTGTTGCCTCCGCTGCAATCGTTGAAATTCCGGCGCGCCGATATGTCAGCGCGCCGCCCGCCTGGTTGCCTCAAATATATTTGAAGACTTCGTCCATATCGCCGAACAGGATGACCTCGTTGTCGTCGATGCGAACCATCCGCCCATAGTGGGTCGAGGTGTTGACTTCGAAGATCTCGGCGGTCATTTCGCGGCCGAGATAATCGCTGATATCGTCCATCTTAAAGATGAGCTTGCCGTTGCCGTCGATGCGGATCATTGCCGGCGCATAGGTAACGGTGACGCCTGGCTTCGTGCCCATGAATTCGGCAATGGCCCGAGCCTCGACCGAGTCACTCATGGTCACGCCACACTGGTGGGAAATCGTCTGTTCGAAAGTGATGTCCTTCATCGATTTGAAGATGTTGGACTGCGACGCGTCGCGTGCGACTGATGACATATTGATATCTCCTGGTTTTAACGCTTGAGGCCGAGTTCGCCGAGGATCTTGCCGAGCCGTTCTTCGGACTGGGCGCGGACGTCGGGGAACGAGATCGGCTTGGAATGCGGCATGGACCAGATCGGCTGCAGGCCGAGCGCCGCCTTGTCGGCGAGTGCGGCATGCTTGGTGACCCAGCCTTGGAACAGCTTGGCGTTGGCCGCGCCATATGTCTCGTCGTGGACCAGCAGGTAGGCGAGGTCGATCGTGTTGGCGAGATTGCGTTCGTAATCGGCCTCGGCGGCCGAAATTACCGGCGGGGTGATGAAGTCATGGTTGGCGGCAGCTGCCTGCATCAGGAAGCCCGAGCGAAACAGTTCTCCCACCAGCGGTTCGAAGATGAGGTTGATGGCGAAATACTGTTCGAGATAATCGGTCGTGCCCATGATCGTCTCGATGGCTTCGCGCGTGCCTTGCCAGACACCGTCCTCGAGCCAATGCTTCTTGCCGAGTTCATCGTCCCAGCCGGCAATATCCATGCCGATTTCGGCGAGATAAAGCGTGATGTCCTGGGCAAGCCTGAGCTTGTAGGAGGAATTGGTTAGCGTGGCATTGTTGATCATCTGGGTGTAACCATAGCGCTGCGCTTGCATCAGCGAGGTGCCCAGACCGAATTCGGCATGTTTCCATGCCCCCAGATGGGCCTGCAGGATCTTAACCCAGACCTTGTCGAAGGTTTTTGGCGCTCCGGCCCGGCGGGCGTTTGTGATGACGCTCTGCACCATGGTCTCGATCTTGGACTGACGCTGATAGTGGGTACGTTCCCACTCCTGGTCCGGCGCTCGGAAGGCGTGCCAGTTGGAGCTCTGAGCTGCGGTGTTGTCCTTGACATAGGCGCCCTTGCCGTTGGCGAACGAAATGATCCAATTCTGGATCAAATAGCGTTCGGGGTCCGGCTGGACATCGACCGTGACGTCTTCATAATGGGTGGCCCGCTGACCCTTCGGGTCGAAGTAGCGGTATTTCCGGCTGTCGGAATCGGCGAATATTGCCGCCCCCGCCGCGCCCGACCCGACTGAACTCGATAATGCTGCCATAGTTCTCACTCCCTTGTTGCAGTTGCTGATATTGCTGTCCGTGCTTCGTCCAGCCTCAATGGCCAACCCCTAGTGACTTGGGGTTCCTCCGCCGGACGAAGTGGTGAATTTGTCGAAGAAAATGCGCTCTGACTCGAAGCCGTTCATGAACAGCACAGGCTGCAGCGCATCGATCATCGGCGGCGGGCCGCAGGCGTAGACGTCGCCCTCTCCATCCACCGCCAGTTCCTTCAGCTTGGCATCGACGCTCTGGTGCACGAAGCCGCGCTCGCCAGTCCAGCCGCCGTCTTCCGGGGCATGTGACAGCACCGGAATGAAGGTGAGTTCAGGATGGAGGCCGACCAACGCCGCGATCCGGTCGAGATGGAACAAATCATCCTCCGTCCGAGCACCGTAAAAGAAATAGACGGGCCGCTTCTCACCGCTGGCGAGATGATCGTTAAGAATCGACCAGACCGGCGACATGCCCGATCCCGCTCCCACGAGCACTAATGGTCCCTGCCGGTCTTCTCGTCGAAAGCAGGTTCCGTAGGGTCCGACAACGCTGACTTCGGCTCCAACCCGGATGCCTCCGGAATCAAGCTCGCCGGAGAATTTTCCTTCGGGATATTTCTTGATGATGAAGGAGAGCTTCTGGGTTTCGCTCGGCGTATTTGCCATGGAGAACGAGCGCGTAATCGTCTCCCCCTCTTCCGTGGTGACCGTGATGTCGACATACTGTCCCGCCCAGAACTTGATTGGCGAACCGAGTTCGATTTCGATGCCTCTGATATCGTGGGTAAGCTTCTCGAAACGTGAGATCCGGCCGCTGTAACTCTTGACAGCAATCGCCTTTGCGAGCAGTTCCTCGTCGTAGTTGAGGAGCTCGACCTCCATGTCCGAATAGGCAATCGCCCGGCACAGCAGGATATGGCCTGAATCTTTTTCAATTTCACTGAGTGCGAAGGTCGAGTATTTCAGCATGTCGACTTCGCCCTCCAGCAGCACGCATTTGCACGCGGAACACTGCCCCTCCTTGCAGCCATGCGGCAGCGCTATGCCTTGCCGAAAGGCGGCGTTCAGAACCGTCTCGCCGTTTTCGACCTCGAATTCGACGCCGACCGGTTCGAGACGCACCGTATGCGCGTGCTGATGTGCTTTTTGTGCGTCAGCCATGTACCCAATCTCCCAATTGCTGCGCGTCTCCCTGTTGAGGAAACGGCCTCTTCCCATGAGGTCGCGGAGGCCTAAACCGGCCCCCGCGGGTCGACGTCTTAATTGAAAGGCGTGATGGTGAAGCCTGCACGATATTCGGCGAGGTGCTTTTCACGGGCGTCTGGTGTCATGTCGCGCAGAATCTTCAGCGGTGACATCAGGGTGTGGCCGCGCACGTCGTCCAGCGTCCACATGTCCTTGCCGTCGAAACGCAGATGCGGCTGCGGCACCAGCGTCTTGCCGTCGGAACGAACGAAGTTCAGGTCCTTGATTGCGTCCGCGAGATCCCAGCCGTGATAGAGGGTCTCCCATTCGCGCTTGCCGCTGAAACGGCCCATCGCCGGCGTTGGACGTCCCTGGTATTCGTCCGAGAAGGCTTCGACGGCGGTCCAGCGATCGAGTTCGTGGGCAAAGGTATGCAACTGGCCGTCGATTTCATCGACGACGATGTCTTCGCGGATCAGGCAGGGGACGAGGCAGCTCCAGCAGCGATGCGGATAGACATAGCCGACTTCCTCGTTGAAGGTGACGACCTTCTCGCCGCGATGGCTGAGCTTGTCATACCATTTCCAGAAGTCGCCGAATTGCGCGTACCAGCCGGGATACTTATGCTCGAACCATTCGAAATCGGCGTCGCGCTGGGCCTCGATGCGCCAGAAGTTGACCGGCCAGCCGACTGCGAAGAACTGAGCGACCTTGTGGACGTAGTGCTTTTTGGTGATGCGGTTCCAGGCTTCGTGAACGTCGTCGTGATGAACCTTGATGCCGTATTTTTCCAGCGGCAGCATATAGGTGCGGTAGTAGTCCTCGAAGATCCAGCGGTGCCACATTTCCGCATAGGATTCCTTATTCTTGTCGCGATTGGTGGTGCCGTATTCGATGAAGGTGCCGATAGCGGCATCGACGATCGCGTGGTTCTGCCAGAACGAGTAGCGCAGGTCGCGCTCGAGCAGCAGGTGGTTTTCCGGCTCCTTAAGCGCCGCCATCAGCAGTGAGTGGCCGTTGCCGATATGACGGCTTTCATCCGACTGGACCGACAGGAAGACCGTCGGAAGGGCATAGTCCCCGTTCCGCGCAGCTTCTGACGGCATGGCCACGAACAGGGTGTTGGTGAAGGCGGTCTCGGCGACGACGGTCAGATACATACAGGCGGACGTCATCACGTCGCCAGTGATGAAGCCTTCGCCGAACTGGCGACCGATCGTAGTGGCATAGCACTTGCCGAAGGCTTCCTCGGTGATGTCGAAGCCGGCTGGATCGATATAGTTCTCCATGTACCACTTCTTGAGGTTCATCTGGATCGTCGAGTGGCGAAACTCATCGACCATCTGCATGGTGAAGCCGGTGCGCAGGTCTTCACCCGGCGCCAGGCGGGCAACCATTGCCATTGATCGGGCTGCCGAGATTTCCGGGAACGGGATGATTGCCAGGAACAGCTTCATCCATTCGACCCAGCGAGGTTCAACATTGCGGAACATGTCGCCGCGCAGGGCGGCGTCCAGCGCACCATAGACGCGATTGTCCTTTTCCTCCTGCATGGGGAAATAGGAGCGCAGCACCTGTTTCATCGGATCGCGCGGCGCCTTGGTGATTTTGTAATCCGTCGGAAACGTCATTGCTTCCTGAACGTAGGTGGGATTCCAACCGAGGTCGGAAATCTTCTTGGTTGCCTCGCCAACGGAAATTCCGCGCTGCGAGGTGATTTTGTTGAGTGTCAAAGACGACATCGTTATCAGCCTCCACTGTGTGTGAACCGCAGACCTTCGGCCCCGGTTGGAACGGCGCTCGGGGCGCCGCGAGCGAAAATTGGAATGGCATGGCAAAGGGAGGCGCCAAGCGCGACCATGTCGAACCATTCGAGTGAATCATGGCAAAGGTATTGTCGGAGAGGCGCCGGGGCACTCCTGACCCGGGCTGTTGAAACTGCTCCCCCCGCTCCTTCGTTCTTTTAGCGTCGCTGTGAACGCGATGGCCTCTTATAAGAGGGACGATGCAAGGGGCGTGCCAACTTAACAATACGCAGCTTTCAACGACTGTTGATAGTAGATCTTCCTTAAGTGTAACATAATTTTACAATTGCATTTTACAGATGTAACAATATCAATACTATGCAATATCGGAGCGCATACACCATAAGTAAGGATGGACAAAATATATTATTTAATTATATTTCAAACTCAGCTCGGCAGAGCCAAATCTTGATTTGGATACCATCATGACCGGCAGAAGCAGGAATCAGGGGCCTTTAGCCGCCGTTCGTAGCGACGTTACGATCCAGCTCGCAGAGCTCATGCAACGCGATCTGGTGTTTGTCATGCGCTTCATCGGCGAAAGCCAGCACGTGATGCAGAACCATTTCCAGCACTTCATCATGCGCGAGCTGGCAATGACCGGAGTGACGTCAGAAACCCACCCGATGATCCATGCCTTCGCAGAGAAACATGCGCTCATGCTGCGGGATTTCGTATTTTCGGGCGTCTCACTGTCCCAACAGTTCCGCATTGAAGAAATGGAACAACTGACCGGGGACACGATGATCCGGGTGGACATCTGGGATCAGTTGCGAAGCCACATCAGCATGGCCGAGAACCAGTTCAGAAGCCAGATGCCGGAGCTGCCAACAGCGCTGGAGGCCTGGAAAACACCCCCCACCCGGGACCGTTGAGAACTTCAAACGCGCTGCGGAACAGAGGATTTTCTATGATCGCCCAGGACCATACGGCCCTCGACCTTACGCGCCGGCGCGTCGAAGCCGTGGCTGCCGTCTCGACCCTGACGGCCAAGGCGTTGAAGTTCATCCAGACGATTTCCGGCCTTGAGATGGACATCCTGCGGCTTGAGCTTGCAATCGGCCGCGATCCCGCTAACGGCCAACTGGTGCAGGAATTGCATCACGTCAAGCAGACCGCCAACAAGATGCGAGAGGCCCACGCCGATTGCACTGAAGAGATCGCGGCGGCTGAACAGGATGTCGCGGCACTGGACCGGTCGATCGCCACGGCAAAGGGAGGATGATATGAACCAGCAGACCATGCCGAACATAACCCTGTTTGACCTACTGGCGCGCAACTGGCAGCGCCGGGCAGCAATTACCCATCTTTGTTTCAACAGCGACGATAAGTTGCTGGCGATCTCGGCCGTCGATGGTACGGTGGCGCTTGCGCGCCTGCCCGACAACGAGCCGCCGGAAGCGCGCATCGTGATCGACAATGGCCAAACCACGATCCGCCCGCGCGAAGGCAAGCCCTCGCCATTGATCAATACCCGTGTTCAGGAAGGCCTGAGTCTTGCCGCAGGTTCAAATGGCGAACTCATTGTCATGACCAGAAGTGGCGAACTGCTGCGCATCGGCCATTCTGGTGAGATTGCGGCAAAGGCGCTGGCGGACAAGAGCCCCATCACTGCTTTCGATCACTGTTTTAAGACGGGGCTGACAGCCGCGGTCGTCCACTCCCAGCTGCGGCTGCTGTTCGGCGAAGAGGGGCCAATCAGGGAGATTGATCTCGGCGACCAGATGGTTGAACTTATATCAATATCCGGCGATGGCGGCATGATCGCATTTGCCGGCACAGGCAATCTGGGCCTCCGGGGGATTGGCGGCGCGCTGAATGAGCTTCTCGACATTGCGCTGCCATCGCGGCCGCTTTCGCTGAGATGGAGCAATGACGGCAAGTGGCTGGCATGCGGATTGGAGACCGACGGCCTTTGCCTAGTCAACGTGACAATCGGCGAGAACGTCATGCTTCGTGATTTCCCAGGCCCAATCCGCACGCTGGATTGGAGCCGGGCCATGAACGCGTTTTTCGCTTCGGGGGCCTATCGAATCGCGGGCTGGTCGATGGAAAGGCCGCCGCTTTCCGACAGCGCGACCGGCGCGATCGCCACCGGACAGGCCGGCTTCGTGATGGTGGCAACCGTCGCCGCCCATCCCACAAAGGCATTGGTCGCGGCAGGCTATGCCAACGGTCGCGTCGCCGTTGCCCGGATCGGCTCGACTGAGGAACTCACTGTCCGGGAAGCGGGTGGGCCGGTCACCACGCTTTTGTGGTCGGTCGACGGCCGGCATCTGGCGGTGGGAGATGCGCTCGGCAGTGCCGCAATCGTCACCTTTCCCAACGAGATCTTCAAATAGAATCCAACCAACCAAGCATGGAGGACACTATGCAGACCGAACTCACCGCCGAAGACAAGAGCAAGGACGCCTTCTTCGAAAAGATCGCCAAGCTCTCCGAAGAAATGGTCGCGGCCCATGGCAAGGAATTCAGCATGGGGGCGCTGGTACTCGGCGCCCGTTGGATCGCCGAAGGCCGCAGTGATGGCAGCAAAAAAACCAACTGAACACCGAAAGCCCCGTTACGGCGGGACGAGATCAGCAAAGGCGATCCGCGCCGCCTTCGATTGTCGGCCTTCAGGGCGACCACGAGGCAACGGTATGCTGCCCGCGTTCTTGCTGATACAGGAGACAGACTGTCCGCAACATGGAGGCGAGATTCGACATGCCGCCATGCATTTCCAATGCCTCGGAATAGAGTTCCGATATCAGTTTGGAAGTGGAAAGCCCCTCCATTCTCGCTATGTCTTCCAGCACCTGCCAGAACGCCGCTTCGAGACGGACGCTCGTCGAATGGCCAAATATCCGCACCGATCGGCTGACTTTTTCAAACCGTTGCGGATTTTGCCCCGTCAATACCCTGCACATCATCGTCATTCCTCCTGGGTGTTCAGGCCTACGGCAAGTACTCCCCGCGGAGCGCTGTCCCAGGGAGTAATGCATCGTTTTCAGCCGGACGGCCTATTGTCGGGAAGGCGTTCAGGGGATGAGCACCGCACGGCCATGGATCTTGCCGTTGTGAAGGTCCTTGAGCGCCTGGTTGGCATCAGCCAATCGATATTCGACCGTCGTCAGATTGACGAGTCCGCGGTCGGCGAGCGCCATCAGTTCCGTCAATTCGGCCCAAGTGCCGACGAGATTGCCGATGATGTTCTTCTCGGTGATCACCATGTCGACAGTCGGCACTCGGATCTCCTCGCCATAACCTACAACATAGTAGCTGCCCATCGCCCGGGTCATGGCGAGCCCCTTGGTCGTGGTGCCTTTCTCTCCGACGAAATCAATCACGGCTTCGGCACCCTGACCGCCGGTCAGCTGCAGCACAGCCTCCACTTCATTGCCATCAGCCTTGACGAGCTTGTCGGCGCCGATGTTGCTGGCCAGGTTCAAAGATGCGTCAGAAGTATCGACCACGATCACGTCGGCGGCGCACATTGCTTTCAGGCATTGGATACCGATATGCCCGAGGCCGCCGGCGCCGATGACGACGCAGCTTTCGCCGGGCAGCAAATGGCGCGTCGCCTTTTTGACGGCACGATAGGCGGTCAGGCCTGCATCTGCGTAAGGCGCGACTTCCTTTGGCGCCAACGTCTTCGGCAGCGCGACGATGTTTCGCTCCGACGTGCAGAGATATTCGGAATAGCCGCCGTTGCAGTCAAGGCCCGGAAATGTCCCCGGCCCATGCATGTCGAAACCACGCCGGCAGGCAAGGCAGGTGCCACCGGATATCTTCGGATGGACGATAACGGGATCACCAACCTTGATGCCCTCGACCTCTTTGCCGATCGCCTCGACCCAACCGGCATTCTCGTGGCCCATGATCAGTGGCAGGAGAGAATTGCCAGCCGGATCCATATGCGGTCGCCAGACTCCTTCGACGATGTGAAGATCGGTCCGGCAGACGCCAGCACCGCCGATCCTGACAATGACGTCGGTCGATTTGTTGATTTTCGGATCGGGGACCTCCTGGAGCGACACCCATTGGTCTGCCGTGAGGCTGTCATCATACTTCGTCAAAACTTGCGCTTTCATTATGTCGTCTCCTCCAGTGCCGGCACCTGCGCCCGCCAAGAACAGAGCAGCAAGCGCTGTGCCACGTCGCAATTTCGAATATTATCAAATACATGGCTAAGATGTCCGATCCTGTCCGCGTGCAGCGGCTGAACGGGATGAACAGAGGGGCTGTTCAGTTTCTGTCTATTGCGCCGCCGCTACCGGCTGCTAGCTTGTTGGAATTGTATATGAGGAGGAGACATGCAGCATCTGTCAGGCATGGATCGCGCCCGCAACGCGCTGGAAGGGGGCGAACGGCTTCCAGTTGGTGCGTTGCAGCCGCTTGTCGCTAACAGCTGGCAGCGTTGTCGCGACGCCAATCTCGATCCGCGCGGCCGGCCGCACCACGCTGTCGTCGCCTTTTCTGACGTCAAGAAGCGGCGGGAGGCGAAAGCCGCGATGCGACTGCTCGCGCTTGCGGAGATGCAGCTCTTGTATTCGCAAATCGCCGGTTCGAATTTCATGATTGCGCTCGGCGACGCCGACGGCATTGTTCTCGATACGATCAGCGACCAGCATTTTGCAAATAGTGAAGCCGGACGGTCGATCATCCCGGGCAGCATGTGGAACGAAAGCGAGCGCGGCACCAATGCCCTTGGGTTGGCCGGCATGACTGGCCAGCCGGTGGCGATCTATGGCCGGGAGCACTATTTCACCTGCCATGGGCACTTGAGCTGCATGGCCGCGCCGATCATCAACTCGGACGGGGAGATTATTGGTCTGCTCGATGCATCCTGCGCACACGAGGCGCGGCAAGAGCACACTCATGCGCTGGTACGGATGGCCGCCGCGCAGATCGAGAACGGCTTGATCTACCAGAATTTTGCCAAGAGCTTTGTCTTCGCTTTCCATCCGCGTGCGGAATATCTCGATACGCTCTCGGCCGGACTCATCTCTGTTTCGTTCGAAGGCGATCTCCTTTCGATCAACCGGCCAGGGAGGGTGCTGCTTTCGGGCCTCCCCGCGACGCGGGGCAATGCGTTTAACAGCCTGTTCGAAGCCAATTTCGGCACCGCGATGGATGGCTTGCTGAACGGTGGCGTCATCCTCGTTCGTGATCGGGCGGGCAGCGGCGTCTTCATGGTCTGTCGGCAGATCGGTGAACGCCGGACGGCGACACTGGAACGGTCCGTGCCGGCGCCGCCAAAACTGCTCAGATCAGAGGATGTACCGGATTTCGCTGCGGAAGATCCGTCGATCAAGCGGTCACTTGTCGAACTTTCCGAAGCCGCCACGTTGTCGCTGCCGGTGCACATCACCGGCGAAACGGGCACGGGCAAGGAACTGATGGCGCGTCACGTCCACGAACTGAGTGGTCGAAAGGGCGACTTTGTGGCGATTAATTGCGGCGCAGTGCCGCAAGAGTTGTTCATTGCCGAAATGTTCGGCCACGAGCGTGGCGCCTTCACCAACGCCCGCAGCGAAGGTTCGCCGGGGCTGGCCCGCGCCGCTGACGGCGGCACGCTATTTCTCGATGAGGTCGCCGATATACCGCTTGGAGCGCAGACATCGCTCCTCAGATTTCTCGACAGCATGGAAATTCGCGCCGTTGGCGGCCTAAAGTCAAAAAAGGTGGATGTACAGATCATCTCTGCCACGAACCGAAATCTTGAGGAGATGGTGGCGCAGAGGCTTTTTCGCGCCGACCTCTTCTATCGTCTCAATAGCTTCCTCATCCGCTTGCCGCCGCTGCGCTCACGGACTGATTTCGGCGGCATCGTCCGTCACTTGATGGAGAGGATGGCGCCCGGCACGCCGGTGACTGATGGGGCCATCGCCGCGCTCTCGAAACGGTCCTGGCCCGGCAACATCCGCGAATTGAAGACTGTCCTGCAGCGTGCGCTCCTTCGCCGGCGGGCCGACTATTTCGATGAAGGGTGTTTCGATGAGACCGGCCCCGCAGCCGACGCTACGGGTGATTGGTGCGACGAATGCCGCGGCCGACCGCTCAGCCGGGCCAAGTGCCAGGAAATCCGCACCGTTTATCGAAAAACTGACAAGAACATATCACAGACCGCACGCCAACTCGAACTCTCCCGGACAACCGTCTATAAACACGTTCGCACAACGTCTCAGAGGTAGCGCCCCGCGCGCTGAAGCACCTCGATCTTGTATCCATCCGGATCGCTGATGAAGAAGAACCGGGCCAGATTTTTGCCGCCATGAGCGAAATCGACCAGCTTGCCCGGCTTGAGGCCTTCCGAGGCCAGGCGCTGGTGCTCGGCGTCGATATCACTGACCGAAACCGCCAGATGTCCATAGCCGTTGCCGAGTGCATACGCTTCGCTCTGTTGCTTGTTGATGGTCAGTTCCAGTTCGAAGGTGCTTTCAGCGTTGCTGAGATAGAGCAAGGTGAATGTCTCGAATTCAAGTCGCTCGGCGACGGCAAGGCCAAAAGCCTTCCTGTAGAAGTCAACTGATCGTTGCTCATCGAGAACTCGGATCATCGAATGTATTATTCTGGCCAAATTGTCACCCAGTCATAAGGCGAAAATACACCCGCGAAATAAACGAGTTGCGCATCTGACTGGCAGTAGTCTGGTACCACTTCAATCTGATTGGTCTTTTTGCAGAGATCACGGCTTTTTGTCTATTGGCTTTGGTCGGCGTGATAGGATCAGAGCAATCAGAGCACCGCCCGGGGAGCCCCCCGCCAGTCAGGCCGCGCGATCGAAGGCCATTGCAATGCGCGAGCGAAGTTTTGCCGGCAGGCAACTTGCCGATGCCAATACGACAGGACCAGACGTGTAACGCATGTCACACAGCCAGCGAAACGAGAAACCAGAATACCTTGCACGAGAACAAGACATGAAAGCGTTCTTCATCGATCGGACCTTTCCGTTCGCAGCGACCGAGGAGGCTCTTACCTACGTCGACACGGGCCGCGCGAAAGGCAAGGTGGTCGTCAAGCTACGATGACGGAGCGGTCACGGTCATGTGGCGGGGCTTTGACGGTCTCACATGCGAAAGCGGCATGCCACCATGTGCCTCGCTCAACCAACTTACAGCAGACCATATTGGCGCAGGATGCCAGCGATCTGTGCGTCCTGCGCCTCGTTTGGAAGCAGCGCTGGCTGGCGGCTGGCGCCGACCGAGGGGTCCTGCAGATAGAGGGCACGCTTGACCATGGCGGGGGCAAAGCCGAGGGCATAGAGGTCCGTGCGGAACGCCGCGAAGGTGCCCTGCCGCTCCTCTGCCTTGGCGATATCGCCGGCATTGAAGGCGTCCAGGATCCCGGCCAGAACATGGGGCATGGCATTGCCGAGGCCTGAAATGCACCCAGCCGCACCATGCTGCAGCGCCCAGAGCACGAGGTGGTCCGGTCCTGAATAGACTTCGAACCCAGCCATCTCCCTGGCGACCTGGAGGTAGGCTTCCAAAGTCTCCTTCGCGCCGCCCGAATCCTTGATGCCCGCGATATTGCCGTGACCGGTAAGAATGCGGGCAGTCTCCGGTTCGATGTGGTTCTGCGTGCGGGCCGGAATGTCGTAAAGATAGACGGGCGTCTTCACCGCATCGGCAACGGACGAAAAATGGCGGATGAGGCCGTCCTGAGTGCAGGCGATGAAGAAGGGCGTGATCACGGCAATGCCATCGACGCCGATACGGTCGAATTCACGCGCCAGCTTCACCGTTTCGAAGGTCGCTGGCATGCCGGCATTGACGATCACCCGGACGCGTCCCCTCGCCTCATCCACCACCTCCTCTGTAAGACGCACTTTCTCCTCGAAGGTCAGCGCCGTGAAGTCGCCGTTGGTACCTGCGCACATGATGTTGTTGCCGGCCTCGACCTGGCGTCGCACCTGTGCACGGGTCGCCTGGTAGTTGACGGTTTCGTCCTCGTTGAAGCAGGTCACGAGGGCCACGAAGGCTTGCTTGGTCATTTGTCTTCCTCTGGATGGATGGCACCTTACGAGGCGCGCAGAAGGCGGGCGGCGCGGTGGGCGGCCTGTATGTCGGGATCCGGGTCGAGTCCGGCGGCAAGAAGGGCACGTGTATATTGCTCTCGTGGCGCTTCGAACACGTCACGAACGGTACCTGTCTCGACGACTTTACCTTTCTGCATGACCATGACGTGATCGGCGAAATCCCGCACCACGGGCAGGTCGTGGGCTATGAAAATGAAGGCGATTCCCATTTCCTTCCGCAGCCTGTCGAGCAGCGCGATGACCTGCGCCTGCACCGAAACGTCGAGTGCCGAAACGGCCTCGTCGCAGATGATGAGCTGCGGCTCGAGCGCCAGCGCCCGGGCAATGGCGATACGCTGGCGCTGGCCGCCGGAAAACTGGTGCGGATAGCGACCCATATGCTCGGCGCCCAGACCCACCTGCGCCAGCAGTTCGGCAACACGCTCGCGCCACTTCGCCTTGGGCAGGATGTCCGGATGGATGATCCAGGCTTCGGAAATGAGCTGGTAGACAGTCATCCGGGGATTGAGCGACTGCGTCGGGTCCTGGAACACCATCTGCAGATCGCGGCGAAGCTTGAAAAGCTCGCCCGGCGACAGTGCGAAGAGATCGCGGCCCTTCCAGAACGCGCTGCCACCATCCGGCTCGTCGAGTCGCAGGAGGATGCGGGCGAGCGTCGATTTTCCGGAGCCGCTTTCGCCGACGACGGCCAAGGTTTCGCCAGGCATGAGATCGAACGAGACGCCCTTCAGCGCCTCGAAGGCGCCATAACGCTTGCGCACGTCGCGAACCGCGAGCACGGGCTCGGCCCGGATGATGGGCTGGTGCATTTCACCCTTGCCGGGCACGGCAGCAATGAGTTTCCTCGTATAGGGATGCTGCGGATTCTTGTAGACCTCACGAACCGTGCCGGATTCAACCAGCCCCCCCTTTT
Source organism: Rhizobium sp. SRI_017 (assembly GCF_057586295.1). NCBI lineage: Bacteria > Pseudomonadati > Pseudomonadota > Alphaproteobacteria > Hyphomicrobiales > Rhizobiaceae > Rhizobium > Rhizobium sp. SRI_017. The sequence goes on from NZ_JBYCZP010000023.1 coordinate 67,535, forward strand.
CCATCACCACGACCCGGTCGGCGATCTCCGAAACCACGCCGAGATCGTGGGTGATGAGGAGGATCGCCATGCCGGTCTCCTCCTGCAACTCCTCGAGCAGCGCCAGGACCTCTGCCTGAACAGTGACATCAAGCGCCGTCGTCGGTTCGTCTGCGATCAGAAGGTCGGGCCGCAGCGCGAGCGCCATGGCGATCATGACACGCTGACGTTGGCCGCCCGAGAATTCGTGTGGGTATTTGTCGAGTGAACGCCCAGGGTCCGATATGCCGACACGGGTCATCAGACGTAGAGCCTCGGCGTGGGCAGTGGCAGAGTCGGCGCCGTGGGTGGTGAGCGCTTCGCGGATCTGCCAACCGACAGTATAGACCGGGTTGAGGTGACTGAGCGGATCCTGGAAAATCATGGCGATGCGGCGCCCGTTCACCTCGCGACGCTTGTGTGCCGGCATCCGAAGCAGATCGACACCGTCGAGCAGGATCTCCCCCGACGTGATGCGCCCTGGCGGCATGTCGATCAGATTCATGATGGCCGACGCCGAGACCGACTTGCCGGAGCCGCTCTCTCCCAATATCGCCAGCGTCTCGCCGCGATCGACGTGGTAGGAAACATCGCGGACCGCTCTTACGACGCCCATCGCAGTATGGAACTCGACCGAAAGGTCGCGGACTTCCATCAGATGCTCAGCCATTCCTGCTGCCCTTCATTTCGAGCCGCCAGCGCTGAACCGGATCGAGCGCGATACGCAGCCAGTTCGACAGGAGGTTCAGCGACATGGTGGTGAGAATGATCGCCAAGCCCGGCCAGAAGGACAGCCACCACGCATTGGTCAGGTACTGTCGGCCTTGCGAGATCATCAGGCCCCAGGTGATCTCCGGCGGTTGAATGCCGATGCCGAGAAACGACAGTGCGCTTTCGGCAAGCATCACATAGGCGAAGTCGAGCGTGGCGAGCGTCGTCAGCGTCGGAAACACCACCGGCAGGATATGCCGGAAGAGAATGCGCTTGCTCGACGCGCCCATGACACGCGCGGCCTGCACGAACATGCGCTCGCGGATTTCCAGCACCTCCGCACGCGTGGTCCTGAGATAGACCGGAATGCGGGTTATCGCCAAGACGAGCATCAGGTTCGCGATGGACGATCCGAGAATGTAGAGCACGATGACCGCGATCAGCAGCGACGGGAAAGACATGATGACATCAGCCAGTCGCATGATCGTCTGGCTGATCCTCGGAGACGAGAAACCGGCAACGAGCCCGAGCACCGTGCCGATGATCGACGACAGGGCAACCGCGCCAGCCGCCACCATCAGCGTGTTTTGCGTCGCGACGACGATACGGGCCAACAGCGGTCGACCAAGTGCGTCCGCGCCCATCCACCAGATCCAGCCGCGCTCCCAATCGAAGGGTGCGGCATTGCGTCCCCGAAGATTCTGTTTGGTCGCGAGATCGCCGAGCCAACTCGGTCCGACGATCGCAAGGATCAACATGATCAGGAGAAAGACTGCGGCACACAGGGCGAACTTGTCGGCCAGTAGCATGCGGAACATCCGCGTCAGGAAATGGCGCTCATCGATGATGGCGACATCGGTCGTCTGCAGGGTCACGGACGATCTCCTCAATGCCGGATCCGGGGATCGAGCAGCGCGTAGGCAAGGTCGATCAGGAGGTTCATGAAGAAGATTGCCAGCGCCGTGACCAGTATGGCTGCGAGGACGACATTGAAGTCACGCTGCAGAATGGAATCGATCATCAGTTTGCCGACACCGGGAAAACCGAAAATGGTTTCGACGATGACGGCGCCGTTCAGGAGGCTCGCGGCCTGGTCGCCGATCACGGTTATGACCGGCAGCATGGCATTGCGAAGCGCGTGCACGAAGATGATTGGGCCGGATTTGACACCCTTCGCCCGCGCCGTCTTCACATAGGCCGAGGAGAGCGCGCCGATCATGGAGCCCCGCACGACCTGGACGATGATGCCGAACGGTCGCACGAACAACACGCAGATCGGAAGGATCCAGTGCCAAAGAGAGCCCGTTCCCGACGTCGGCAGCCAGGCCAGGTTCACAGAGAAGACGACGATCGCCACGATCGCCAGCCAGAAATCCGGTACCGATGCGCCGATCAGCGAGATGATGGACGACAACCTGTCGAAGAAGCCACCGGCCCGGAAGGCTGCAAGCGCGCCGACGACGATTGCCGCACACGTGACGAGCACCATTGTGATGACGGCCAGCCAAAGGGTCCAGATGAAGGCCTCGAGAACGACGTCGAGCGCCGGACGCGCCTTTCGCAGCGATTCACCGAAATCACCCGTCAGCACGTCGCCGACATAGCGCGTGAACTGCGAAAGAATCGGGTCGTTCAACCCATGCAGTTCGCGGAACTGCTCCTTCAGTTCCGCCGAGGCCTCGACCGGGAGGAAAAGGGCGGCCGGATCACCCGTCAACCGAGAGAGGAAGAAGACCATGACGATCAGTCCGACGAGCGAGATCAGACTGGCCAACGCACGGTTTCGGATGAATCTCAACATGGCGGCCTCAGCAAAGCTCGGCGGCGGGATCTCCCCGCCGCCTTGACTGGTGTTGTGGCTGGCAAACACGGCGTTGGCCAGCGCAAGGTCATTTGATCGTAATCTCCGAAAGCTGGAGCGTCGAGTTGGTGGCCATGGTCGGCTTGTATTCCAGGCGTTCGGCGATGCGTGAGAAACCGACCATGTGGAATAGCAGCACATCGGCCACGACGTCATCATGCAGGTAGGCGATCAGCTCGGACCACAGTTTGGCACGGTCCGCACCCACCGCTGCCGAAGCGCGCTTGATCAGGTCATCGACCTTCGGGTCGGAGAAGCCGGACTGCGTGCCGTCGGTGGCATATTTGAAGAACATCGAGAAGGACGGATCGCCCTTCGAGTTGTCGTGCATGGCGGCGACGATTTGCGGGCCGCGGCCTTCCTTGAACGGCTTGGAATAATATTGCTCGTGCTCGGCGACCTCCACCATCTTGAGATTGACGGCAAAGCCGACCTCCTGCAGCTGTGCTTGAATCGCCTCCATGATCTCGACGACGTTCGGGAAGTTCGCAGAACGCGCGATGATGGTGATCGGGGTGTCGACCTTGACGCCGTCCGCCTTGGCTTCTGCCAGCAGCTTCTTCGCGCCTTCCGGATCGAAGGGGAAGACCTTCACGTCGGGATTCCAGCCGAGCGTCGGCGGCGGAACGATAGCGGTAGCAAGAAGGGCGCCTTCCGGAACCAGAGTGCCGATGAACGCTTGGCGGTCGATCGCAAGGTTCAGCGCACGACGCACGCGGACATCGTTGAGTGGGTCGATATTGTGATCAATCCGCAGATACACCGTTTCACTGTCAAGATAGGGGAAGTCGGTGGCCGGATTGGTCGCATCGAGCTGGGAGATCGACGGTGACAGATCGGCCTCACCGGTCTGCACCATCGCGGCGCGAACGGCCGGATCGGCGCGGAACAGATAGGTGGCTTCCGTCACTTGCGGTTTTTCGCCCCAATAATCGTCGCGGCCCGTCAGCACGATCTGCTGACCCGGTGTCCAATTGGTCAACTTGTAGGGACCGGTGCCGACGGGTTCGCGGACGAATTCGAGCGGTGTTTCTTCGGGCACGATGGTGACGAGAGACAGAAGAAGCGGCAGGATTGGCTGGACCGGATCGACCTTGAAATCAATGGTGAAATCGTCAACGACATTTGCGCCGACGGTCATGCCTCCGAAATAGCGGCGCGATTCACAGGCGTTCTTTTCACTCATGACGCGGTCGATACTGTGTTTCACGTCCTTCGCATCGAAAGCCGTGCCGTCCGAAAACTTGACGCCGTGGCGCAGATGAAAGCGCCAGCTGCCGTCGGCATTTTGCTCCCACTTTTCGGCAAGACGCGGCATCAGACCCTTATCACCGCGGAGGTCGAGCTCGGTCAACGTCTCGCTGACATTCTGCATGATGATGCGGCCGATATTGGATCGGGTCGCCATGCAAGGCTCGAGCAGGTCCGCCTCCTCGGCCAATACGATCTTGATCGGGCCCGAGCCCGCATATACCGGTGAAAGGGTAGAGCCCAGCATTAGGGCACCCAGGACAAGCATTTTCTTCACGATATTTTCCTCCCTAGTGAAATCAGTTCAGCCCATGTTGGTCCTAGGTCGCGCGGCGGTGAGCAGAACGCTCCGAGGCAAGAAACAGCGATCCGAAGATGGCTCGAAGGAAGCCCATTACACCGGATCGATGATGGCAGAGCCCATAGCAAGTATGACGACCATCGCAGCCCTCCGTGGTCAGCCGGCCTGCGGCACAAACGCTCCTCCCGGCATCGCCATGCCAGTGCCGAAACCATCTCGCCTTTGCACTAATTTGTCAATTCTTTTTTTTATGTAAAAATCATGCATCGATCCATTTTGCATATAATAATTTAAAATCATTATGTTACAATTTTCATATCCACTAATGTCGGCAATGAAATTACATAGCATCACTTGACAACTTTGAGAAGTTTGCAATTTTGGGCAGCATGCAGGAGGATCTGATGACCCCGGAGGAACTGGCCCGGAACATGAATGGCGTGCTTCAATCCGCGTCGAGAGGGCGGGAGGAAGCACTGCTGCCTTCCCCAATGATTCAGAACCACGCCGCGTTCCTGCATTTGCTTTCCGATGGCGCCCTGGTCTGCGCCTGGTTCGGGGGCACACTGGAAGGCAAGTCCGATATCTCGATATTCGCGTCCGTCTTGCAAAGAGGAGCGCTGCAATGGGGGCCACCCCAGCAACTGAGCTTCGACGCTTCACATTCAGAGCAAAATCCGATGCTCTTCACCGCGCCGGACGGCAGGCTCTGGCTCTTTCACACCTCCCAGCCGTCCGGCAATCAGGATGAATGCCGGATTCGCATGGCTGAGATCCGGCGCGATACTTCTGATCCTTCGATCCTGGTGGCTGAGGTGGGACGCTATCTGGACCTGCCGCTCGGCTGCTTCGTTCGGGCATCGATCGTGGTCCGTGCAGATGGGGCCTGGCTGCTTCCCATTTTTCGATGTGTCCAGCGCCCTGGCCAGAAATGGAATGGAAGTCATGACACGGCCGCCATCGGTGTATCCATGGATCACGGCAAGACATGGCGTCTTGAAGACATAGACCAATCCATCGGCTGTGTGCACATGTCGCCGGTAACACTGGGCGGCGAACACATCGCAGCGTTCTTCCGCCGACGGCAGGCGGACTGGGTCTACAGAACAGAGAGCAGAGACGGCGGCCGATCCTGGTCGATACCCGAGGCGACCGACGTGCCGAGCAACAATTCCTCTTTGGCCACGACACGCCTAAGCGACGGTCGGATTGCGATGATCTGCAATCCTGTCAACGCTGCCCAGTCCAACGATCGCCGCGCCTCGCTCTATGATGAACTCGGAGAGAACGATAACCGCCCTGACGCAGATCCGACCGGCGGCTGCATCCCGATCTGGGGCGTGCCGCGCGCTCCCGTCACCGTCTGCCTGTCCGAGGACCGTGGTCGAACCTTTCCGGTTCGCAAGCTGATAGAAGACGGCCCCGGCACGTGTCTTTCCAACGACTCGACCGACGGGCGCAACAAGGAGATGTCCTATCCTTGGCTGTTGGAGGGAGCGGATGGCGTCATGCACCTCGCCTATACCTATCACCGGCGCGCCATAAAATATGTCCGCCTGGCCCCAGGCTGGGAGAAGGCGGATACAGGGGGTCCTTCATGAGCAACGTCATCGGCATAACCATGGGTGACCCCTGTGGCGTCGGCCCCGAGATTTCGGTTCGGGCGCTTGCCGGCATGTCACCCGAAGAGCGCCAGACGACCCGCATCTACGGCAATCTTCTGACGCTGGAAGCCGCCCGTTCTGCGCTTGGCATCGATGTCGATCTCGCGCCTCATGTCGTGGATCTGCCGATCGAAGGCGCGCCACTGCCCTGGGGGCAGCTCAATCCCGTCGCCGGCGACGCGGCTTTCCGCTTCATCGAGAAGGCTGTGCGGGATGCGGAAGCCGGCATTATCGGCTGCATTGTGACGGCTCCGATCAACAAGGAGGCTCTCAACCTTGCCGGCCATCATTATGACGGCCATACCGGCATGCTGCGCAGCCTGACCGGCTCAAACGCGGCCTATATGCTGCTGGCCTCCGAGCGCCTGAAGGTCATTCACGTCTCCACGCACGTATCGCTGCAGGAAGCGATCCGCCGCTCGACGACCGAACGGGTCCTCGCAACCATCAGAGCGGGAAATGCGCATCTGAAGCGCGTCGGTTACACCGCGCCGAAGATCGCAGTCGCCGGCATCAATCCGCATTGCGGCGAGAACGGCCTCTTCGGCACCGAGGACGACGATCAGATCGCGCCAGCGGTCAAGGCTGCCCGGGCCGAGGGCATCGACGCCTATGGTCCGATCTCCGCCGACACGGTTTTCCACCGGGCCTATTCCGGCGCCTTCGATCTGGTCGTGGCGCAATATCATGACCAGGGGCACATCCCGGTCAAGCTCGTCGCCTTCGACACGGCGGTGAACGTGTCGGTGGATCTGCCGATCGACCGCACGTCCGTGGACCATGGCACGGCATTCGACATCGCCGGCAAGGGTATCGCCGATCATGGCAACATGATTTCCGCCATTGCATATGCCCGCAAGTTGGCGTCGGGCTCTGCCAAGCGAGGATGAAGCCGATGACGATCGTTCCAATCACCCTTCATCAGCCGCTTCGCCTTGCCATCGGCGCCGGCACGGTCGGAGAGGTCGGCGCCTGGGCCCAAAGTGCGAGGTCTGTTCTTGTGGTCGCAACACCGGTCACGGCTGGTTTCGTCGATCGCTTGAAACTGTCCGGCCGTGTCGCCGTGTTCGACGCGATCCCCGGCGAACCCGACATCGGAACGCTCGACGCGGCGCTTGAAGCGGCGCGCCAAAGTAGGCCGGACCTGATCATCGGGCTTGGCGGCGGATCGGCTCTCGACGTGGCCAAGCTGGTCGCGGTGCTTTGGGATTCCCAGCAGACGCTTGCAGATGTTGCCGGTCCGAACCGTGTCGCCGGCCGCCGAACGCGCCTAGCCCAGATCGCCACCACTGCTGGCACGGGCTCGGAGGCGGGCATACGTTCGCTGATCACCGATCCCGACAAGGGAAACAAGATTGCGGTCGAAAGTCCGCATATGATTGCCGACTTCGCCGTACTCGACCCGGAACTGACCTATTCCGTGCCGCCGGCGGTTACCGCCGCCACCGGCGTCGACGCGATGGCCCATTGCGTCGAGGCCTTCACCAATCGCCGTGCCCATCCGATGATCGATGGCTTTGCACGCATGGGGTTCCGGCTCGTTGGGACATATCTCGCGCGCGCCGTCAAAGACGGAACTGATACAGAGGCACGTGAAGGGCTGATGCTTGCTTCCTATTATGGCGGCATTTGCCTCGGGCCGGTGAACACAGCTGCGGGGCACGCCATTGCCTATCCACTTGGCACGCGGCTTCGCCTGCCGCATGGCCTGGCGAACGCCATCATCTTCCCTCATGTCCTCGCTTTCAACCAACGGGCGGCGGCAAGCAAGACAGCAGAAGTGGCACGGGCACTGGGGTTGGGCGAGAACCTTTCCGAAGCCGAATTGTTGGCTAAGGCCCGCGATTTCTGCCGGAACCTCGGAATCGAGATGTCGCTTGCGGCGCATGGCGCAAAGATGGAAACCCTGCCGCTTTATGCGAGTGAGGCGCATGCGAACCGCCGCCTTATGAACAACAATCCGATCGACATGAGCCCGGAGGACGTTCTCCGCATCTACAAGACGGCTTTCTAGGTCGGTCCTCCCTCTCGAGTGCTGGAAGGACCCGTCGCTGTCGGCCCGGTTGTTTGAGAGCTACTTGGTCGCCTGAAACAACCGCTCGCGCGAACCGGTCAGGTGATCATGCATGAATTGCCGCGCTTTCGCACTGTCGCGTGCGGCGATTGCCTCGGCGATTGCCTCGTGTTCGGCAAAGACCCGCGCAAGGCCGCTTGTCTCGCGTTTGACCGAGGCGCCGTGGAACCGCATGCCGACGGCGATGTGTTCCTTGAGCGCCTCCATTGCCGTGAAGAAATAGTTGTTCCGCGCGGCGCGCGCGATCGCAAGATGAAACTGGAAGTCCGCATCCTCGCGATGGGACTGTCGATTGGTGGCATCGCGCATAAGCTCCAGCGCCTGGCGGATCGCATCCAAATTGGCGGCATCGTAACGCTCCGCTGCAGCCGCCGCCGCCGCCGGCTCGACGGTCAACCGGAATTCGTAACAGTTCAGAAGATCAGCGACGTTCTCCAACTGCCCGAACCCGATCGGCTCACGCATGCCGACGGAGCGTACGAAACTGCCCGCACCGCGACGCGAATAGATGAAGCCCTGCTCGCGAAGCCGCCGCAGCGCTTCCCGGATGATCGGGCGCGAGACTTCGAACTCGATCGCCAGTTCATGCTCCGTCGGCAGGCGCTCCTCGGGCTTATACGCACCGGACTTGATGGCACGATGCATACGCTCGAATACAAGGTCGCCGAGGCTCTTGCGCGCTGTTCCAGTTTGCAATCCCATTCGTCATCCCGTCTTGCGGAGAATTCTGTTGGCGATCTCTCGCAGCGTATCCGGCTGCCCGAATCCGCCCGACTTTGTAATGATGCAATGTCTCTGGGCATACGCCAAGCCCAGACCGGGCAGGCATTCACCCCGCAGGCGGAAATGCGTGATGCCCATGCGTTGCAAGACGGCCTGCGCCGTGGCCCCGCCGGAAAGAACCAGTGTCGATGCCATTTCGGTGAAGTCTGGGCACACGCCTTCCGCAAGCGCGTTCGAAACATCCTCGGACGCAACGACCTCTCCCCCAGGCACCGCCTGCACGAGTGTGATCGTGCTGCCATCGGGCCGGGCACCGTCGAGACGGCCATTCGGTGCCGGCAGATAGCGTGGTTCGAAATCGTCCCGAAGCGCGTCGATCTGGGCAAGCGTGATGGGATCTCTGGATCCGATAACGAGCAAAACAGGGCCGGCTGGTATCTCGGCTGCCTGCGCCGGCGCTTCGCCGCCCAGGTGTTCGGCAAACGCTTCGGCCAGACCACGCGCGCCAACGAGGAGATCGACGCCAGCTCTTTCAGCGTCGGCGAGTGCAGCGCGCATCTGACCCTGCGTGGACGTGTCCGGGACCAGGGCGCATGCCGCGTGCCGGCCGAGCTTCTCAGCGACGGATATCGGTGTTCTCACGCCGAACCCTTCTACCGCGCCGGCTTTCACGATCCGCCCGAAATCGGGGATCGCCGGCGCCACCAACGCCAATCGAAAAGACATGACGTCGAGTTCTTGCGCGATTGGCCCCTTGAGGCGCGAGTCGATCTTCTTGAAAATGCGCGTTTCCGGCGGCAGGACGGACAGAGCGTCCTTAGTCAACCGCTGCGCCAGCTCCGCACTGAGTTCTCGCGAGCCAAGGTTGACCGAGAGGACGTCCGGCTTCTCTCGGATCGCTTCCTCAATTGCATCAACCGTCAGAGCGACTTCAGAATGCATACCCCTCGTCGCGAACGGCGCGGCGGCATCCAATGCTCCCGTCAAATCGTCGGCAATAATGGCCAGCATATGAGGCGCTCTGCTATATGTTGTAATCTTTATTGAGTTATTTTATTAAGTAAAGTCAATGCTTTTATGCTTTGTATTTTACAATCTTGGTCGATTCTCTCTCGGTCTGGTGCGGGGACCAACGCAAGTTTCGGTCGCCTCGCCCAGGCTCGCAGGTTCCGGCGTCCCCACATGATGAACTGCTGCTTGCCCGCCTTGGTCAGCTTGCCTGGCGGCATGCGAGCAATCAGAGCAGCATGACTGACCGCAGTGCCGAGCAAGGCCACATAGTTTTGGGCACGACGTAGAGTTGGAGTGCCTTTGGTGAGAGCATTCCCGTTCCGACAGCCTACTTGGCGGTGGTATCGATCCACGCGCGCGTCTGCTCCAGAATCTCATCGGACAGCTCGGGATCATCGATTGCCCGGGCGAGGATTACCGCTCCCACCATTGCTGCCCAGCTTCCGATCGCCGTGCGTCGCCTGTCTGCCGCCTCCATCGTAGGGAGCACCTTGCCGATGCGGTCGATCTGCGACCGAAGGCCTTCGGTCATGGCCGAGCGAGCGACAGGAGTCTGATGGCGGATGGCCGCGGCAAGTCCCGCCGTCGGGCACCCCCCCGCAGCATTGTCACGATGGCGAGGCGAAAGATAAGAACCGACATAAGCATGGAAATCGCTCCCTTCGACTGTATCTGCGGCAAGGGCATGGGCAAGCGTCTGCGCCACCAGATCGTCCTTCGAACTGAAATGGCCATAAAAGCCGCCGTGGGTGAGGCCGGCGGCTTTCATCACCTCGGCCACGGTCACCGCGTCGAACCCCTTGTCGCGAAACAGCCGGCTGGCGACATCCAGAATCCGCTGACGGTTTTCCGCCATTTGCACTCGGCTGACCTTCATCTCAAAATTCTCCACTGCCATCATTGACATTTACATGATGACCATCATATTTAGATTTAATCATGATAATCGTCATGAATATAGGCCCCATCAGAGAAAAGAGCAATGCCATGACCACGAGTCCATCAGTCCTCGTTACCGGCGCCTCCGCCGGTATCGGAGCTTCTTATGCCGAGCGGTTCGCTCGCCGCGGACACGACCTCGTGCTGGTTGCCCGTGACGCGGCACGAATGGAGGCCCTGGCGACCCGCCTGCGTCAGGAATTCGGCGTGGCGATCGACGTCATCCGCGCCGATCTCACGCAGCCCGTTGATCTTGCAGCGGTAGAGACGAGGCTACGCGATGACGCCCGCATCAGTATCCTGATCAACAATGCCGGAACGGCCATAGGCGGCAGCTTCATTGAGCAGAGCACTGAAGACGTCACGCGGCTGGTTGCGCTCAACACGACCGCCCTTCTGCGGCTTGCCAGTGCCATTGCCCCACGTCTTGCAAAGAGCGGCGACGGTGCGATCGTCAACATCGGCTCGGTGGTCGGCCTGGCGCCGGAGTTCGGCATGACGGTCTACGGCGCAACCAAGGCCTTTGTCCTGTTTCTTTCTCAGGGGCTCAGCCTCGAGCTCGGGCCGAAGGGCGTCTACGTCCAGGCTGTGCTTCCGGCCACGACCCGAACCGAGATTTGGGGGCATGTTGGCGCCGACGTCAACACGCTCTCCAACGTGATGGAGGTGAATGATCTGGTCGATGCGGCGCTGGTTGGCTTCGATCGCCGCGAGCCGGTGACCATCCCGCCGCTTCCCGATGCCGGTCAGTGGGAGGCGCTCGAGGCCGCGCGCCAGGCCATGCTTCCGAACTATCGGAACGCACTTCCCGCCGCGCGCTACCTCACGGCCGCCTGAGCGCCGAGCAAACCACCAAGATAGAGACCGCTGCGGCGGCAACAGAATAGGCGAACTATGACCAGCAAGACGCTTTTTGAGCCCTATCAACTCGGCTCGCTTACCCTCTCCAACCGTATCGTCATGGCGCCCCTGACGCGCAATCGCGCCGGCCCGGGCTATACGGACTACCCTGCTTTCGCCGCTGCACCTGTCCACTGATATTTTTTTTGGGGCGGCGCTTCAGTGCCGCCCCAATCCGTTGGTACCCTCTGACAGGGGCTCGCCAACTACAGATGCATGCGAGTCAGAGCCCGGAAACAGGGCCTCAGGCTACGCGCTTGCGGCGCCGCACCACGTCAGATCATGCCCACGGCCCAGCGCTGGTCGCATCCCAGGGCGCATCAGGCCAACGCGACACTATCTTACGGCAAGAGTTGCAAAATCGAACCTAAATGGTTCCCCGACGAGGACGGCATGCATGATCGCTGACGCCAGCGGAAAATGGTCCCCATCGCGGGCTGCCGCACCACCGACACTATGCAACATGGTCGCCAGTGCGCGCGCCGTATCCACGCCTTCGACTGTCTCTCCTGCCAGTTCCTTTGACAGCACATCGGAAACCGATCGACCAGTGCCAAGACCATGACCCAGGCGGCTATTGCGCCCGCCGCCCACCGTGACGTGCAGGTCGCCGATGCCGGCAAGACCAAATGCGGTCGCTGCGGTTCCGCCCAATCTTTCGCACAACCTGGCCATTTCCAGCGACGCCTGGGTAAAGGCAGCCGCAGTGGGGTTCTTTGATTGCCCATCGGCACGCTTGCGGTCGGGATAGTGTGTCTGCATGGCGCTGACGCCGATCGCGAAGAAGTTCTTGAGCGCAGCGCAGGCTTCCACGCCCGTATCGTCCGTCGTGACCGACAGGCGGTAATAGTCGGTGCCCATCATATCGACAAAGCGTCTGGCGACACCGATGTCCTTGCACGCATAGATGCTGGCAGTCGGCTGTCGGTTTGCGAGTTCTCGTGCAATGCAGGGTCCGCCGATACCGACAAAGGCGCTCATCATCGGAATGCGAGGGGGAAGTGTTTCGGCATAGGTCGCAAGTCCGGTGGCGGCTGGATCGAGACCCTTGGTGACGAAGGCGACCGGTCGCGGCTCGGCCATCCCACGGTTGAGGACCTCGACAGCCCAGCGGACGCCCGGGCTGCTCACCCCGACAACCACCAAGTCCGCGGCGCTGAAATGCTCCGTCCGCAACATCTCAAAAGATATCGGCTTGACGCGGTCCGAACAGGCTTCGTCAAGCTTGGGATGGACGCCACCGGGCCGATTCAACTCCGCAATGATATCAAGATCAAGCGGTGTGCCGACCAGCAGAACCTCATGGCCGTTGTCGGTGGCGGGCACGGTCAGCGACGTGCCCATCACACCGGAACCGAGAATGATGATTTTTGCCACGTTGGTAGTCCTTTGGATGCCCTAGTTCAATGAACGCTGCTGTCTCATCGCATCATGGCGGCAACATTGCCACCGTCCACGGTAATCACCGCACCCGTGCTGGTACGCGCCTTAGCGAGATGCACAAAAGCCGCCGCCACGTCGGCACCCGTCACCTCGCGGCCGACGAGGTTGCCGCGCATATAGGCCTCCGGCGTCAGGCCGCGCGCGCGGCTTCTCTCGGCAACCATCTGGTCCGTCATCAATCCGGTGCGGATCCGGTCGGCATTGACCGCATTGGACGTGATACCCGACGCGCCGTGCTCGATCGCATATTGCCGCATCAGCGCCATCAGGGCCGCCTTCGAGGTTCCGTAGGGTCCGAAATCGGCGCCGGGATTGACGGCCTGCTTGGAGACGTTGAAAACAATTGCCCCGCCGGTCTTCTGCTTCTCCATCACCCGGACTGCGGCGCGCGCCATATAGTGATGGCCCCAGAAATTGAGCTCGAACGCCTTCCGGAAGGTCTCTTCCGTCACATCGATCATCCGTCCCTGGAAGGCCGCGCCCGCATTGGAAATCAGGATATCCAGGCCACCGAAATGGCGCGCCACCTTGGCAATGGCCGCGTCCACGGCGGCGGGACTGGTCACGTCGCAGGCCACCCCCAGTCCGCCAATCCGCTTGGCTTCGCGCGCCACCCCTTCCTCGGCGATATCGATCAGCGCCACGTCCGCTCCCTCGGCACGCAGGGCTTCGGCGATCGCGAGACCCAGCCCACCGGCAGCCCCCGTAACCACCGCCACCTGCCGGGTGAGCGGCTTTTCCACCTGCCTGGCGAGTTTGACCTGCTCCAGCGACCAATATTCGATGTCGAACAGGTCCTCCTCCGAAAGCGCCTCGAAGGCTTCGATCCCTTCAGCCTTGGTAATCACATCGATCGTCGCTTCCGCCACGTCTGCACCGACAAGCGCGTTCTTGCGGGTAGCGCCCGCTGCAAACAGGCCGACGCCGGCGACATAGAACACCCGGGGCATCGGATCGAGCATCGTCTTGCCGCCGCCGACGCGGGCATTGTTGCGCTCGAAATAGGCGCGGTAGTCCGCCTGGTAAGTCGCAACCGCCTGGCGCACATGTTGCGCCCAGTCATCCAGCCGTCCAGGCTCGGGCGCGGGCAGGGCGACGCCGAAGCGCTTGATGTGAATGACGTGTTCGGGCGTGGCGTTACCGCGCTGGACGAGGCTTCCGACAGTCTCGGCGTTGCAGAAATCGAGAATTGCTTCGTTGCTCCGGTGCTCAAGCACGAAGCGCTTCGGAGCACCCTCGATGCCGGTCTCGATCGCGATGGCGCCCCTCAGGGTCGGCGCGATGTCTTCCGCAGCCGCTACAGTCTGCGGCGATGATAGCGTGACAAAGGGTTTTGCCCGGCCCCTCGCCAGACGCCGTTCGGCCTGGTCGATCTTGGCGATCATGTCCTCATAGGCTTCGCGCGGGTCGTCCGACCAAGTGAAGATGCCGTGTTTCAGCAGGATCATACCGTCGCCCCTGGGATTGGCGCGGAAGGCCGCGTCGCAGGCCTTGGCGAGGAGGAATCCCGGCATCACATAGGGCACGATGATCGAATTGGGAAACAGCTCCCGCACCAGATCCTCGCCGTGTGGCTGGTTGGTCAGCGACACGATCGCATTGGCATGGGTGTGGTCGATATGCTTGAACGGCAGGAGGGCATGCAGGATCGCTTCCACTGATGGATTGGGGGCATTCGGATCCATCAGCAGCCGCCGCTGCAGCATGACCATCTCGTCATCGGTCAGCGCGTCAAGACCGACCATTGCTTTCAGCGGTTCGAGCCGTACGGCGGGCAGGCCCTGCGGCTCGATCGTTCCCATGTCCCAGCCGCTGCCCTTGACGCAAAGCACATCGACCGCCGAGCCATCGTAGTCGGCAAACACAGTCTTGACCGATATGTTGCCGCCACCATGCAGGACGAGTTCCGGATCCTGCCCCAGAATGCGCGTCGTATAGGTCCGTATTGCCAGATCGCGATTGACACCCTTGGCCAGATAGGCGTCGACCACGGAAGCGAGTTCGTTGTCGTTCCATCTCGATTTCATGGAAGTTCCTTTCCTTCCCGCATCCTGCCGGAGCGGGTCTCACAAGTTGAAGACTGGGCTCACGGGGACGTCAGACTCGGATTTCCGTCGCTGCGTCGAAGACATGCACCTTCTCCGGCACGATCGAGAAACGGACCTCCTCCCCTTCATCGAACCGCGTTGCCTTGTCGATAATGGCCAGGAACTGGCCTTCCGGCCCCTGGCAGCAAAGCTGTGCTTCATGCCCCATGCGCTCGATCAGCAGTGAACGGGCAGCGATGGAGCCGTGCGGATCGACCGTCACATCCGTCGGCCGGACGCCGCAGATCACCCGTTGTCCAGCAGTGACTTTGAGCGAAGGGTCGAGTTTTATCGGGCCCGCCCTGGTCTTAGCGGCCGGCGCACCCTGATCAACAACGACCACGCCCGTCAGGAAATTGATCGCCGAGGCGCCGATGAAGTCGGCGACATATTTGCTCGCCGGCCGGTCATAGACATCATCAGGCGTGCCGATCTGCTCGATCTTGCCGGCGCGCATGACGACAATCTTGTCAGCCATGGTCATCGCCTCGATCTGGTCATGGGTGACGTAGATCGTCGTCGTCTTCAGCCGATTGTGGAGCTGGCGGATTTCCGTTCGCATATGGGCGCGCAGCTTGGCATCGAGATTGGAAAGCGGCTCGTCAAACAGGAACACCGCCGCCTCGCGCACCATGGCGCGACCCATGGCGACGCGCTGCCGCTGGCCGCCCGAGAGTTCCTTTGGGAAGCGCTGCAGATAGGGCGTGAGATTGAGTATCTCGGCCGCGTGCTCCACGCGCCGCTTGATTTCAGCCGGTGGCACCTTGGCCACTTCCAGGCTGAAGGCGATGTTCTCATAGACCTTCATGGTCGGATAGAGCGCGTAGTTCTGAAACACCATGGCGATGTTGCGGTCGCGCGGATGCATGTCGTTCACCCGGCGCCCGGAGATCATCAGATCGCCTTCGGTGACGCTTTCCAACCCTGCCGTCATGCGCAGCAGGGTCGTCTTGCCGCATCCGGATGGCCCGAGAAGCACGACGAACTGATGATCCTCGATCATGAAAGATATATCGCGCATGATGGTCAAGGCGCCGAATGCCTTTCCTATGCGCTGGTACTCCACGGTTGCCATTGGTGGTTTCACTCTCTCTTCTGTGCTTGGGGCGCCGTTTCCGATACCCCTTTGGATCAATATTTCTGCCGCGTCGGCGTGATGACGATTTCCTGGACGATCGCTCTTTGCGGAAGCTGGTAGGCGTCGAGGATGAGCTTCGCGACAATGTCAGCCGAAATCCCGCCGCCGATCGCCGCCTTGTTGGCCTTGTAGTTGGCGAGCGTCGCCGGATCCTTCACATGGTCCAGCACTTCGGTGTCGATGATGCCGGGCGACAGCACGATGACGCGCACGTCATGCGGAGCGAGATATTCCCGCAGGCTTTCCGAGATCGCATGGACGAAGAATTTGGTGCCACAATAGACGGTGTGATCCGGATAGGTCTTGCGCCCCGCAATTGAGCTCATCATCACCAGCGTGCCGGATTTGCGCCCGATCATGCCATTGAGAACCGCATGCACGCTGTTCATCACTCCCTTGATGTTGATGTCGATCATCTCGTCCCATTCCTCGGGCGGCTGCCTGGCAATGTCGCCGAGACGAGCGATTCCGGCATTGGCAAACATCATGTCCACCGGCCCATGCCGGCTTTCGGCGTCCGCCACGGCGGCGGAGATTGCCGCACGATCGCGAACATCGACCTTTTTCAGAACCGCATTCGGCAGGCCAAGCGCCTCCAGCCGGTCGAGGCGCCGCGCCATGAGAAGAAGCGGGTGACCGGCGGCCGAAAAGGCGCGCGCGGTGGCCTCCCCTATGCCCGAACTGGCGCCGGTGATGGCGATCAAGGATTTGCTGCCCATGTGACAAACTCCGAATGATACAGGGACCAGAAACGGTCCAGGTCAGAGGGATCGCGGCGGGCGCCGCGATCCCCTCCTTCGCTCGGTCGTCAGCCCTTGAGGACACCGCCGACCTGTGCGGCGATGTCGTCGAGTGCTTCCTTGGGAGAACCATAGCTGCCGGCAAAATACTTGCCGAGCGAGACTGGGATCGTGTCGCTCGACAACTGCGCCCATTCGGGAAGATCCGGCTCGGAGCCCATATGCTTGGCGATCGTCTCGCGCACGATCGGCAGGTGGCGGGTGGTACCGGCACCGACACGCGCATTGGCGAGAACGCGCGGATCGTCATAGACGCTGGCGCGGGTCGGACCCGTGCCGCCACCGAGCGTGGTGATGAGGGCCTGCGTATCGGCGCAGGTCGCCCACTGCATGAACAGCCAGGCTGCATCCGGGCTCTTGGAGTATTTCGACACGGCAAGCGACGACCCGCCTTGGTGGCCGACGCCGGGGATTTCGCCGTAGCCGGTTTCCTTGACAGTGCGCAGGGCGATCGGCTGCGGCGGCACGGCAACTTCGCAAAGACCCGAAACCTTGGTCTGGGTCGGGTCGTCGAAATAGGGGAAGAACTCGCCCCAGGACAACATCGAGGCCGCAACACCCTGTGCCACAGACTGGCCCTGACCGTCCCAGGTCCAGCCATCGACACCAGGAGGCATGGTGGCCTT
This sequence comes from Rhizobium sp. SRI_017, assembly GCF_057586295.1. Taxonomy (NCBI): domain Bacteria; kingdom Pseudomonadati; phylum Pseudomonadota; class Alphaproteobacteria; order Hyphomicrobiales; family Rhizobiaceae; genus Rhizobium; species Rhizobium sp. SRI_017. Next base: position 85,082 of record NZ_JBYCZP010000023.1, read on the forward strand.
GAGCTTGGTCCAGTATTCCAGCGCAGCAATACCCTTGTCATCATTACCGGTGAACTTGCCGTCCGGCCCGAAGATCGAGCCGCCGTGGCCCCAGAGCCAGGCTGTCCAATCGCATTCCAGGCTGTAATGGCCGGATTTCATCTGGCCTGACGTGCCGCAGACGTTCGGGCCCATTTCGTCCGTGATGGTCTTGGAGTTGGTGTACAGTTCCTCAAGTGTCGCCGGTGCCTTGAGGCCGAGCTTCTCATAGATATCCTTGCGATAGATCATGATGAAGATCGGGATATCATAGGGCACGCCGACCCAGCGATCCTGGTATTTGGCGATGCCATCGACCAGCGCCGGCAGGAAGTCGTCGATATTGTAGTTCGGCATGGCAAGGTCTGCCTTGGCGGAATATTGTTCGCGCGGGTCGAACACATCCTGGCTGAAGCTCGCCGCCCAGCTCTGGTCGATATAGTAGAGGTCGTAGGTGCCGAGATTCGAAGCCACGTCGAGCGTCAGCTTCTGCAGAACCTGCTCAAGCGGCAGAACTTCGATCTCGACCTTGATGCCTGTCGCTTCCTCGAAATATTTCTTCAGCTGGCCGTTGATGGCATTGGATGGCGGCGTCGATTCCGTGGCGAGCTTCAGGGTCGTGCCGGCGAAAGGCTTGCCGACATCCTTCAGCCAGGCGAGGATTTCCGGACTGGGCGTCAGTTCCTCAGCCGCCTGGGCGTTGGAAAATATGCTGAACGGGCGATTGCCGAACCCCATGCCGAGCGCGCCGGCACCAAGGCCAAGCTTGCCGGCGGCACGCAGGAAGTCCCGGCGCCCCATTTGACCACGGACGAACCTGTCCGTGATCGACGCGAGATAGTACTTTTTCACACTGTCTTTCATCAACTATTCCTCCTCTGAATCGGACGACGGAATCGTCGGCCGGGATGGTTCAGGCGCGCCGGCGGCGAGCCCCTCTATTGCTTCAGCGATCCCATGGTGAGCCCTCGCACCAGATGGCGCTGGACGAGCAGGATGACGATGAAGGCAGGCACGATGGCCGCCGCTCCCAGGGCGGCCATGTTGCCCCAGGCGGTGCCGATCGACGTAACGAATGTCGAGGACACGACCGGGACAGTCTTGATGCCGGTCTGGGTCAGCGTCAGCGCGAACAGGAATTCGGTCCAGCTGAAGATGAAGCAGAGCACGGCGGATGCAGCGATTCCCCCCTTGGCCATGGGCAGAACGATCCGCCGGAAAATGGTCCAGCGTGACGCGCCGTCGAGCAGCGCGCTTTCATCGATTTCGGCGGGGATATCGTCGAAGAAACTCTTCAGCAGCAGAACGGCCAGCGGCAGGTTCATCAGTCCATGCACGAGGATCATGCCCAGATATGTGTCGAGCAGATTGAATTGCTTGAAGATGAAGAACATCGGGATGGCGACGGCGACCGGCGGCATCATCCGGGTCGATAGTACCCAGTTGACGAATTCATGCCGCCCGCGGAACTGCATGCGTGACAGGCAATAGGCGGCGAGCGTTGCGACGACGATGGCAAGGACCGTCGACATCGAGGCGACGACAATCGAGTCCCAGAGGCGCGGCGCCATGTAGAAATTGCCGCCGCCGGGATTGACCGTTTCCTGCGTGCCGAAACCGAAACCCAGCGAAATGCCGAAGACCTGCTCAAAATTCCGGGTCGTCGGCTCGAAGGCGAAGAACTTCGGCGGCCAGGAGAAAATGTCCTTCGCATTGCGGAAGGCCACCGATGTCCAGAAGAAGATCGGAAAGAAGAACACGGTAACGACGAGCCAGCCGGCGATCGTCCGAAATGTTCTCATGGTTTTGCTCTGGTGCATGTTACCACCTCACCTTGAAGGCCCGGATGAAGAGATTTGCGAGGATCATCACGATGGCCAGGCTGACGAGGCTCAACGTTGCGCCGTAACCCCATTTCAGGAAGCTGAACGTCTGCTGCCAGGCATAAAGGCTGAGGCTGTAGGTCGCGGTCCCGGGGCCACCCGAGGTCATGACGAAGACGTAGTCGAACACCCGGAAGAGATCGATGCCGCGCAGCAGGATCGCCACGGCAATGACACGCGACATCATTGGCAGCGTCAGGCGGCGGAACATCTGCAGGGAAGAAGCGCCGTCGATCATCGCCGCCTCATAGGGCTCGGGCGGCAGCGAGCGCAGGCCCGCCATGAAGATCAGCACCATGAACGGCGTCCATTGCCATATCTCGGCCACCATCACGCCTGCGAGCGCCAGCGAGGATGTCGCAAGGATGGGCGTGGTCTTGTCGAGGAGGCCCAGCATGTTGAGGAAATAAGTCAGCACGCCGAATTGCGGGTCTTCCATGAGCAGGAACATCATGCCCGCAATGGCCGGCGGAATGACCAGGGTCATGGAAAGGACGGCGCGGAGAGCCCCGAACCCCGGCAGCTCGGCATCGAGCAGCAGCGCGACCGCCATTCCCAGCACGATCTCGCAAATCAGGGCGATGGCGAAATAGATGAACGTGACGCCAAGCGCGCCCCAGAAGCGCGTGTCATGCCAGAGCTGAATCCAGTTGTCGAAGCCGACGAACACAAGCGCACGCTTGCGCGGCATGAACTCGTGAAAGCTCAGCCAGATATTGTAGATCAGCGGATAGATCGTGAACACGACCAGCAGGCTGACCAGCGGCAGCAGCCACGGCCATGGCGAATCCGAGATCGCTATACGCTTCACCTGTATGACGGCCATTCCGTACTCCTCCAAAGAGCGGATGCCGACCGATGCGCCTTAAACCCACGCTTCGGCCTTCTCCCGGCTGGACCCGCTCCTCTGCCGGTCCGGGCCATGCTCAACCCTGTTTCTCATCCTCTCCGGCACAAGCCGGTTCCTATCTTTCGTTTGGTCATCGGCACTTCCTATCGCGCCACGGCAAACTCCTTGCGGTCCGCCCTGCCGGCGGCGCGCTCCTCGGCCATCCACGCGTCCAGTTCGGCGATCTCTTCCTTGCGCATGCGGATGCCCGCCTTTGTCCGGCGAAAGACCGCATCTTCTGCGGTCTGCGCAAATTCGCGCTGCATCAGAAAACGGACTTCCGCCTCGGTCAGGTCGGGACCGAAGGTACGGCCCAGATCGGCCTTTGCGCGCGAACCTGCGAGGATATCCCTGGCTTCAAGCCCGTAGTGGCGGACAAGGCGGCGGGCAGCGCGCTTGTCGAGAAATGCGTATTCAAGGCTCAGGTCCTGTGCGAGCCGATCCGCCCCGTCCGCCGGAAAATCACCGCCTGGCAAAGGCTGTCGCCCGGTCCATCCGGCGTTGGACGCCCATTGCGGGAAACGGACCGCCAGCTTCTGCAGCGCATCCTCCGCCAGGCACCGATAGGTGGTGATCTTGCCACCGAAGACGCTCAGAAGTGGAGCCTCGTTGTCTGCGCCATCGACTTTCAGCACATAGTCGCGGGTGGTCTCCTGCGCATTGGCGGCACCGTCGTCATAAAGGGGGCGGACACCTGAGTAGGTCCAGACGACATCGGCCGGCGTCACGGCGCGCTTGAAATAGGAGGACGCCGCCTCGCAGAGATAGTCGACCTCGTCATCCGATATACGGACCTCTGCCGGCTCACCCTTGTAATCGACGTCGGTCGTGCCGATCAGCGTGAACTCTTCCTCATAGGGGATGGCAAAGAAAATGCGCCCGTCGGGATTCTGGAAGATGTAGCAGCGGTCATGCTCATAAAGGCGAGGCACGACGATATGCGAACCCTTGACGAGCCGGATCGAACCCGCCGCATTTCGGCCAATCGCAGTAGCCAGGACTTGATCCACCCAGGGACCTGCAGCATTGACGAGCGCCCGCGCCCGAATTGTCTCGACCGCGCCCGTTTCAACGTCTTCGACACTCACGTACCAGTGCCGCTTTTCACGCAGCGCCCGGATGCATCGGGCACGCGTGCGGATGTCGGCGCCATGGGCTTCGGCATCGCGAGCATTGAGCACCACCAGGCGATTGTCCTGCACCCAGCAGTCGGAATATTCGAACCCGACCGAGGAGACATCGCGCAGCGGCTCGCCCGCCGGATCGCGCGACAATCTCAGCGTCTTCGTGCCCGGAAGCTTCTGGCGCCCGCCGAGATGATCGTAGAGAAACAAGCCAAGCCGCAGCAGCCAGGCCGGGCGAAGACCCTTTCGATGGGGCAACACGAAGCGCAGCGGCCAGATGATATGCGGCGCGATCCGCCACAGCACTTCCCGCTCACTCAGGGCATGGCGCACCAGTTTGAATTCGTAATGTTCCAGATAGCGCAGGCCACCGTGAATGAGCTTGGTCGAGGCCGAGGAGGTCGCCGAGCCGAGATCCGATTTCTCACAGAGAAAGACGCTCAGCCCGCGACCCGCAGCATCGCGAGCGATGCCCGCGCCGTTGATGCCGCCGCCAATGATCGCGAGATCATAGAGGGGAGCCATCATGCCGCAACCCTCCCCTCGCGCGCGCCGAGAATGTGGTTGGCGACTTCGACAAAGCCATGCCCACCCTCATGCGACGTCACATAGGCAGGCTCAGCGTCGATCCGCCCGCGAAACTGCAACACGTTGGCAACGCCGCAGGCATTGGGGAAAAAATCGAACATCGGCGCATCATTGGGACTGTCGCCGACGAACACGACCTTGTCCTTCTCGGCGTCGATATCCAGCCCCAGCACATCGGCGGCGAACCGCCGCGTCATGGTCAGCTTGTCATAGGCGCCGTACCAGCCATTGACATGGATCGACGAAACCTTGGCGACCGCTCCCTCCTCCTCGAAGATCCGCTTGATGCGCTCCACCTCTCCTGTCGGCAGCGGCGGCACGTCCTCGCAGAAATCGATGGCGAGATCCGCTTCGCGATAGAGTTGGTCGGCCGAAATCGCCGCTCCCGGCACTTCCGTGAGAATGCGCGCCATCACTGCTTCAAGTCTCTTGCGGTCACTGGCACGCTGGTCGTCATTGATCGCAAAGACGCGGCGCATCCGCCGGCTGTCCTGACGATAGGAGAAATAGAAGGCGCCATTCTCGCCGACAACGCCGGAAACCGGCCACATCCGGGCGATCATGTCACACCAACCCGCCGGACGGCCCGTGATCGGCGCGACCGCAACCCCCGCAGCCTGAAGCCGCTCGAGCGCTTCATAGGCGCAGGCCGGCAAACGGCCGTCATTGGTCAACGTGTCGTCAATATCCGCAAACAGGGTGCTGATCCTGCCTGCATCCTCGACCGGCATATCGGAGATCGCCCGCATGGCCTCAGACCTCTCCGCTGGCAAAATCCTCGAGAATGCCGGCATCGGCGGCAATATCGAGGAAGGAGTAGCGATTGCGCATCTCGCGGCAATGAATGACCGCCTCGCGATAGAAGTCCGCCGGCACACCGAGTTCGCTGGCCGTCGTCGGACCACCCGCCGCCTTCAGCAGCCGGGTCATTTCATCGACCGGGATGACGAAGGCTTTCAATTCCTCGCGCAGCACCGGCCAGAGATCGGCGATCTTGTCGTTGAGGGCGCCAATTGCGTTGTCACTGAAGATCTTGGGCTGAATCTCGCCAAGACATTGTCTTGCAATGTCAGCCCCCATACGACGCGACATATCGGCGACATCGATCCTGCTCGCCTTCATCACCGGTGGAGAGGCGCTTTCCAGGAAATGGCGCTGCAGCCGGGCCATGGTCAGTACACCGACGCCCACCTGCTGTCCGTGCAGGGTGCCGGGATGCCTGGCTCCGGCAAAACAATCGATATAGTGCGAGATCTGATGCTCGCCCATCGAGCCGTGGTTGGACATCCCGGTGAATGACACACCAAGCCCGCAGAGCGTCAGCACCCGATAGAGATAGCCATTGGCTGCGACATCGCCGCTGCCAATGCCTGCGGCGCGCTGGTTGAGCTCGATCTCGTCCCGCTCCTGGATTATGTAGGGCAGGTTCGAATAGACCGTTCCAAACAAGCGGTGCGACAGCCACCAATCGACCTGCGCCACCGAACGAACAAGGCAGTCGGCAAAGCCCGCGGCGGCCAGATAGGTCGGCGCGGATGCCGAGACGCCAAGATCGACGAAAAAGCCGGCCGGCGCATGCGAGGGCAGCGAGACCTTGAGCCCGCTTGCCAGCGTGATAGAGGCTGTCGTCGATGTGTAACCGTTCATCGAGGCAGCGGTGCCGAAGATGCAATAGCGGCGACCGTCAAGGCCGGTAACATATTTGACCAGGTCGTTGATCGTGCCCGACCCCACCGCGACGATGCCCTCGGCACCGTTCAGCTTTTCGGTCAACAGCGCCATATTGGCCATGTCGGCATGCGGATGGTCGAGCAGGACCGCCTTGACCGGGCCCAGCGCTTCGAGAGCGCGGGCCACGCGGGCACCCATCGCATCCCACGTCGCGTGATCTGCCACTACGGTGAAGGTCTCGCCGAGCTTCAGATCCGCGACGAGCTCCGCTTCGCACCCCTCCAAGCTTTCCGCGATAACGATGGATTCATAGGGAACGACCGGCCGTTCTCCGGTTTCCGGATTTGTCCAGCGTCCTGCCACCACGTCATCGATAAGCGCGGTCCAGCCGCCCGCGGGAGCGCTTGCCGCGCCGCCCTGGTTCCTTGCCGTTTCCATTCCCGAAGTCCGTTTTTATCTGATTTCGACAAAAGACACCATGCGATGGCACTTGTCAACACACAAGACAGAGCATGTTGACATTTGCCATCCGATGCCGTCTGATGGCGTCAGACAACAAGAAAATTCGAGGAAACAGATGCAGGATGCAGGCGTCACCCTGCCCACGGAATTCGACGACGCCGTCACCTGGGCAGCCTGGCTTTATTACGCCGACGAGATGACCCAGAGCGAAATCGCCAAGAGGTTGAATGTCTCGCGCGCAACCATCGTCAACTATCTGCAGGAGGCGCGCGAACGTGGCATCGTGTCGATCCGCATCAACACGCATGCAAGCGGCCGCACCAGGATCGCGCGCGGCCTGATGGAAAAATTCGGGCTGGACGGTGCGCTGGTGATTCCCGTCACCGAGGACCGGGACCTCGTCCGCAGGCTGGGCGATGCAGGCGCACGGGTCCTTGCCGACCAGATCGTCGCCGGTGATGTGATCGGCGTTGCCTGGGGACGTACGGTGCTTTCGGTCGCTGATCAGATTTCGTTGCCGGAACCGCTGCAGAACCTGACCGTGGTGCAGGTTTCGGGCAGTTCGACCGGCGAGCCGGATTTCTCGCCTGAACTCTGCACCTCGCTTCTGTCCAGCCGCATCGGCGCGCGCTGCGTCAACCTGCTGGCTCCGGCAGTTCTTTCGACCAAGGAACTCAGGGCAATGCTGTTGGATGAACCGGTGCTGAAAAAGCAGTTCGATCTCATTCACTCGACCAACCGAATCCTGTTCGGCGTTGGCGATGTCGGCGCCAAGAGCACGGTGAGGGCCTCGGGGATCGCAAGCCAGGCCGAGATCGACAAATATGTCGAGGACGGCGCCGTGGCGGTGATCATCGGCCGCTTCATCGATGCGCATGGCCATGCGGTCGGCGGCGATCATGACGAGCGGATGGTGGGTATAGCACTCGAAGAACTGCTTCAGACGCCCAACCGCGTCTGCGTGGCCGGAGGCGCCGGCAAGATCGAGGCGATCACCGCCACACTCGAAGGCGGCTATGCGACGCATTTCGTCACCGACATGGCCACGGGAGAGGCCTTGCTGGGGCCCTGAAAACAAGAGCCGCCGGCCGATCCGGTCGTCAAGTGGAGGGAGGAGCCGCTCTGATGCATTCGAACGAACGCTATGTTGTCGGCCTGGATTCATCGACCCAATCGGTGAAGGCGATCGCCTGGTCGCAGGAGGGCGAACCGCGTTTCGAAGGCCGTGCTCCGCATACGATTTCCACCCCCGACGCCCATCGCGCCGAACAGGATCCCGACGAATGGTGGAGTGCAGCGACCGCTGCGCTGAGAGCCGTCACAGGCGCGCTCGACCCGGCCCGGATCGATGGCGTGGCAATCTCCAACCAGCGCGAAACCATGGCTTTGCTCGGTGCCGACCGGCGTCCGCTGGCGCCGGCCACACTCTGGCTCGACCGCCGGGCGCGGGACATGACTTCCCTGCTGGCAAGCGAATTGGGCGGCGAAAACCTGCATCGCATTTCCGGCAAGCCCGTGGATGTCATCCCCTGCGTCTATCGGCTGCGCTGGCTGCGCGCGCATCAGCCGGAACTTCTGGACCAGGCTGCCCATATATTGTCGGTTCACGACTATCTCGTCATGCGGCTGAGCGGCCAACCTCAGGCAACCTGGACCAGCGCCGACCCCTTCGGCATCTTCGATATCGTGGCTAAGACATGGTCGCGGACGATCCTCGACCATCTCGAGATCGACGAGGCCAAGCTTCCACCGCTCAACCCTCCGGCCTCCCGGATCGGTGTCATTTCGGAAGAGGCTGCAGCGGAAACAGGGTTGCGGGCAGGCACGCCGATATTCGCAGCGGGTGGTGACGGCCATTGCGCCGGCCTCGGCGTCGGTGCGATCGAACCGGGGACAGTCTATCTCAATCTCGGCACCGCCGTGGCGGGCGGTCTCTGGTCGCCGACACCGGAGCTCAGCCCCTACTGGCGGACGCTGGTTTCGCCGACGGGCGAAGGCTATATGCTGGAGAGCGTGCAGCGCGGTGGCGCCTTCTTCGTCAACTGGCTGCTCGACAATTTCGCCGGCGGGCGCTCTGATCCGGAAGTCTTCCAAAGGCTGGAAGCGGAAGCGATGCGGCTACCGGTCGGATCGGACGGGCTGACCGTCTGTCCCTACCTCATGGGCTGCATGGACCCACATTGGGATGAAAGTGCGAGGGCGACCTTCACCGGCTTCGGGCCGGATCACGGAATGGGCCATCTCTACCGCGCCTCGCTGGAGGCGATTACGCTGGAATTCACCCGTGCTCTTGAACAGATGCAGGCCAAGGGGCTCGCAGCCGATCGCATCTTCGTTATCGGCGGCGGCGCATCGAGCAAGCTCTGGCGCAAAATGGTGGCGGATGCCACGGGACTCCCGGTCCATCGCAGCCTTTCGAACGAGGCGTCAGCGCTGGGCGCCGGCATGTCCGCAGCCGTGGGCGCTGGATGGTTCAAGAATTTCCAAGATGCCGCCATGGCCATGTCGAGAACTGCCGAAGCCACGGACCCCGATCTTGCAACCCGCAAGGACTGGCGCGAACTCTCACACCGTCAGGCGTCCATCTATCTGAAAAACAGGTAAGAGATGACGAAGCGGAAGCCCAAAATTGAATTCGGCTTCGATTTGACTGCTATTTCGGGCGGGGCCAAGGCCATACGATATGCCGATCGTCTACGTATCCTTCAAATAATGTGCCTTCTATGCGGGGTTGAAGTCCTCGAACGACGGCAGCGCCTTGCCATCGCACGCGCCGACCACTTCGCCCGCGAGCGCGCAGTCGGACAGGTGCCGCACGAACCGGAGCGTGGTCGTGTCGTCCGTCTGCGTCAATGTCAGTTCGAATGCGCCACTCCGAATTCATCATAGTAAGGACGAGGCCGTGCGGCGCTTCACATTCTTCGATCGTCACATCCGTCCAAGGCTGGAACAAGCACCGCATTCAGGTACGCCTTGATAGGATGTGAACCCATGGCCCGGAAATTATGTGGCCCCAAGCTTGTGAACATATTGGGTTAGGCTGGATTTTTGATAAATGGATCGTAAAAAGGTTTTTGATTCAAATATATAGATGCACTCGTGGAAGTGCCAGTCCTGTATCCCGACTTGCATCGCTATGCGGATAAGCCGAATCATGA
>NZ_JBYCZP010000024.1:0-94540 GCF_057586295.1 Rhizobium sp. SRI_017
ATGATGACGAGATAGCTGCCATCCTCACCCAAGAAGGCCACCGCTCCCCCACATGCAGGGATAAGGTCCTACCCATCACCGTGCAAAGAATACGCCATTCGGCAGAGATCGAGGTGGGCCAGCGAAACGTCAGATGGCACCATGAAATCGGCCGCCTATCAGCACCTGAACTCGCCGCTAAGCTCAGAATTTTCGCAAACTGGCTCTATGTGCAAATCAGGAAAAAGCGCCTTCTGGTGAATCGGCAACTCAACGGCGCATACGTCTTCAACGACGTCGAGGAGGTCCTTGAGGGTGTCCAAAACCTACGAAACCACACGATCAGCTCCATCGATCTCAGAATCTGTCAGCCTCACCAGGAGGGGCATTAACATGAGCCATCGAACAGGGCTTCGAACTGGGCGTGGGTCAGCGTCATCAGGCCATCCTTGATGCCGGGCCAGGTGAAGGTGTGCTCTTCCAGCCGCTTGTAGGCAAGCACGATGCCGCTTCCATCCCAGTAGATCAACTTCAGCCGGTCTGCCTTACGAGACCTGAACACGAAGACTGTTCCGGTGAACGGGGCCTTGTGCAGCTCGTTCTTCACCAGCGCCGTCAATCCATCATGCACCTTGCGGAAGTCGACGGGTTTGGTCGCCACCATGATCCCATGATCCGCACGCGGTTCGATGGAAAGATCACGTCGTTGCCGCCAAGGCACGCGCGATGGCGGCGATCCTGGCAACAGACACCCCTTCCTCAAGTCGGATCGTGACTGGACCGATGACAATCTCGGCACGGGAGACTGCTTTGGCAATCGGCGGCTCCGGCGTGTCAAGCGGCGCGGGCGTCTCAACAATCATGGCCGCGAATTCGACTGCGTCTTCCGGCTCAGGCAAAACCAGCTTGCCCTGCCGCGCCAGTGTTCGCCAGGACGACAGGTGGTTGGCCTTAATGCCATGGCGCTCGGCAACCTCGTTCACCCTCACGCCCGGTCGCAAGCTCTCCGATACGATCCGCGCCTTGACTTCGTCCGGCCATAGCCGATGAACGTCCCGTCAGCCCCGCCGCGTCGTGAGAACCTCCAATGTAGTGTCCATGGAGAAACTCCTTATCGCTTGTCCATGGAAACGCGATCACAGATCAGGCGACTGCGGGCAATGTGGGGGCAGAACAGCGGTTACGATTTACTGCAGCGAAACAGGTTTTATCCCGGTGACAATGTCTTCGTCGTGGGCATCAAGGCGTGAACCGTCTCGTCAAAATCGAAGAGGCGAAGGACATTACCCTCAAGATGGTCCTGCGATTGCGTGGGGAGAAAACCGGTTTCAACGGAAAGGCATGAGACCAGCCGTTGGTTTTCCGGAATAGTTGACGTAGACGGTCTTTTTTCTAAGGTATTTGTCCAGTCCGTGAACACCGTCATCTCCGCCCGGTCCGCTTTCGCGATAACCAACATGGTAGGCTTGCAGCAATTCACCCGCAGAACGATTCACATAAATTTCTCCGAATGAAACGTCGCTGACTGCGGCCATGATCTTGTTAAAGTCGTTGGTGAAGAGATACGCGGATAGCCCAAATCTGCTGCTATTGGCAATGGCGACCGCCTCTTCAAAAGTATCGAACGGCATTATCGGAACAATCGGACCGAATATTTCGTCCGTCATGATGTCCATATCCGGGGTTACATTTGTGAGTACCGTTGGATTGATGAAGAAACCATCGGCCAAATCTTCTCTCTGCGGCCTCCCACCCCCGAACGCTATTTCGGCGCCGTCTGCGACGGCTTTGGCCAGCATTTTTTCGACCTTGTCTCGCTCACGGCTGCTGATCTTTGGGCCAATATCCGTCGTCGTCAACATCGGATCGCCAACGGTCAACGTGCGGGTCATGGCGATGAACCGCTCCACAAACTCGTCGTACCGTGAGCGATGAACCAATGTCCGCTCGTTGCACACACAAACCTGGCCACAATTCATGTAACGCGAGGTCACTGCCGCCGCGACTGCGTGCTCCATATCCGCGTCGTCCATAACGATGAACGGGGCTTTTCCGCCAAGCTCCAGCGAAACAGCCGTGAGATTGCCCGCAGCTCTGGACATGATGTGTTTTCCAGTGGCAACGCTTCCTGTCATTGTAATCAAATCGACGTCACGTCGGCCAACCAAGCCAGCTCCGACAGTTTCCCCCGCGCCAGAGACGACGTTTACCACGCCGTCCGGCACACCAGCCTCAACAAAAAGGCGCATCATCATCAGTGCTGTTAGCGGCGTTTCTTCATGCGGTTTGACAACTATCGTGTTACCCGCAATGAGTGCTGGCGCGACTTTTCTGCTGACCAGACCGCACGGGTAGTTCCAAGGAAGAATCGCCACGACGACCCCGACGGGAACGCGTTGAATCCATATTTGCTCACCTGGAAAATCCGATGGCAATATCTCCCCTTGGATACGGCGAGCGAATTCGGCAAAATAATCGAAGAACTCGGCCGCTTCAGCCACCTCTCCCCTGGCTTCGTTGATGGGCTTGCCTTGCTCCATGACCAGAACAGTGGCCAGCAGCTCGGCATCACGGCGAATGAGCTTAGCTATCTGTCGCATGATGACAGCGCGCTGAAGCGGAGACTTCATGCCCCATTTCGGTTGCGCTTCTCGAGCCGCCCAAATGGCTTCGGCTACCTGATCTTCGCCTGCATCCGGGGCCTGAGCAAACGCTTTCCCGGTACTTGGATTAATAACCGAGGAGAACCCTGCCGATCCGTCTACAAATCGTCCATTGATTAAAAGCTGAAAGTTAGTTGGAAGCGCCTCAGTCATCGCTGATAGTCCTCAATTTGTGAAACTTCATACCCTGCGCAAGCGAAGGCCCGATTTGGTTTGTGGGCACCAGCCAGGATGAGTTTTGTGAAACCAAAACTTAGATAGTGTTGGACATCACAATGGTCTTCAGATTCGTGTACTCGCGGGCTCCTTCTCGCCCGAGCTCGCGACCAAAGCCCGAGCGTTTGGTTCCCCCGAGGGGGAACGCCGCATCGGACCTGGACATGGTGTTGACGAATACGCAGCCTGCTTCAATTCGCCTGGCCAAATTGGCTGCTCGATCCTGATCGCTGGTCCAAAGGGAGGCGCTCAGACCAAACCTGGTCTCGTTAGCAATCCGAATAAGCGTCTCCTCAGTCGCTAACGGGAGAACGACGACAGCCGGTCCGAATATCTCGTCTTTCCTGAACGGCGTATCGTCGCCACCCACGATCACGGAAGGGTCGTAGAAGAAGCCAGGGCCTTGCATCGTCCCACCGCGGCGTACTACACGGGCACCTGCTGTTACGGCGGTCGACACCTGCCGTTCGACCTCGTCCCTCAGATCCCCCCTAGCCATCGGACCGATAAACACGTCGGCCCGGGTAGGATCTCCAATCTTCATAGCGTCCACCTCTGCGAGAAATGCGTCCATGAATTCCGCTGAAATGCTTTCTTCCACGAGGATCCGTTTCGCGGCTATGCACACTTGACCAGCATTCTGAAAACGGGACACGGCAGCGGCTCTTGCGGCACGCTGAACATCGGCATCTGCCAAGACGATGAAGGGATCGCTCCCGCCAAGCTCCAGCACAACCTTCTTCAAATGACGTCCGGCACTCGCACCTACCGCGGATCCTGCCCTTTCGCTCCCGGTCAGACCAAGCGCGACGATACGGTCGTCCGCAATAATGCGGTCGGACTGATCGTGGTCGATCCTGAGACATTGATAGAGACCCAAGGGCGCGTCGGAACGCTGAAACAGCTCGATGAGCTTTTCCGCGGATCCGATCACGTTCGGCGCCGGCTTCACGACAACAGCATTGCCTGCTGCGATGGTGGGGATCGCGAGCCGCACAAGCTGCCAGATGGGGAAATTCCAGGGCGTAATCGAGTAAACCACACCAAGAGGCTCCGGCACCACCATCGCCTGTCCGTCCGGCAGATCAATCATCTGCGGCGAGAGATACGAAGCGGAATGCTCTGCATAGTGCCGGCACAAGCCCGAGCTCTTGCGTATTTCGGCGATCGACTGGGATATAGGCTTTCCCATTTCGCGAGTGATCAGTCCGGCAAGTTCCTGTTCGGCAGCATCGATGGCGTCGGCCATCTGCCGCAGGACTTTGGCTCTTTCTTCGAAGGAGGTGATGCGCCAGGACAGAAAAGCATTCTGCGCCTTCGAGATTACAGTTTCTACTTCCGCATCTGTCATCGCGGCGTATTGCGCTACCGTTTCACCGGTAGCCGGGTTGATACTCTTGAAGGTCATACGTTTCACCGAACTAATCGTTGGATTTGGAAGGGACGTTCCGCAGCACGTCTCGGAAGGTTTCCATGAAGCGGTCAATCTCGTTCTCACGGACGACAAGCGGGGGGCGCACCTTGATAACGTGCTCGTGTCGACCCGTCAGACTAACGAGCACGTTTCGCTCACGCATCGCGTTTACGATTGCCCTGGCCGTGCGGCCGTCCTTTAAACCTGTCGACGTATCGCGGACTTCCACCCCCCAATAGAGGCCCGAACCACGCACCTGTGCTATTCTTTCATCGCTTGTGTCTGCCAATTGCTGGCCGAGCTTGGAGCCTTGGATCCGCGAGTTCTCTAACAATCCTTCATCGCGGATCACGTCAAGCACCGCCAAACCATTAGCAGCGGCGACGGTGTTTCCCGCAAACGTATTAAAGTAGCGCGCATTCGCGCCGAATTTATCGATCAGCTCCGAACGAGCAACGACGCCGGACATCGGGTAGCCGTTACCCATTGGCTTGCCCAAGGTCACGATGTCAGGGATCACTTCATGGCGCGAAAAGCTCCACATGGAGTCGCCGGTCCGAGCAAAACCACCTTGCACCTCGTCAGCGATGAAAAGTCCGCCCTCCGCGCGAACAGCCTGTACGGCCTCTTTGATTACGCCCCGGGGGTCTGGGTAGACCCCGTCGCTCGAGAAAATGCTATCGATCAGAAGTGCTGCCGGCTTAACGCCATGACGCTTCATCTCAGCCAGCGCCGACTTTACCTCTGCCGTAAATGCTTCGGCGGCTTGCGCGTCCGATCGCCCGAGGGTGTGCGGCGGCATGACTGTCCAAACAGTCCGGCCTAGCGGAACAGTTGGGCCGAGATTGCTCGACAACTGGGCAGCTGCCTTGGTGGTACCATGGTACGCAAAGTCAGAAACGATGTACCCTTCGCCACCCGTAGCATGCTCAGCTATGCGGCAAGCCGCATCATTGGCTTCACTACCAGTACACGCGAAGACAACCCGTGACAGTTCGGCCGGAAAGGTTGCTAGCAATCGTTCCGAATATTCAATTACGGAATCGTAGAGATATCTCGTGTTCACACAAAGCGTTCGCGCTTGCTCTGCCATGGCATTCACTACCCGAGGATGACAGTGTCCCAGCGATGCAACATTGTTGTAGAAGTCCAGAAACCGTGTTCCGTTCTTCTCGTATAGCCAGACACCTTCGCCGCGCACAAAGTGTAACGGCTTCGAGTAGTTGAGCCGATAGGAGGCACCCATCACCCGTTGGCGGCGCGCGATAGTGGCCTCTAGTTCCGGATCGAGCTTCGCAGCACCTGGGACGAAAAGGTTAGGCGTAGTATCAAGAGGCATATGTTCTACTCCAAGTAGCATGCGGATTGAAAAAGTCGGTGCGAAGCGTCGTTGCCAAGGCTGCTCAGAAGGCGGAGCCCTTCGACAGCCGTCGGGTTGTTTCTGAGGATATACGTTCTGTTCTCGGGGAAGATGGATGCACGCCAGTAAGTGATGAGGATGGTGGTTACGAACCGCGCCAGGATGAGGTCATACAGTACACTCAACTCGCTGTCAGTCAGGCGAACCACTTCATTGTACGCAGACACTAATGCAGCCAATCTCGCCTTGAAGAGATCCTGATCCGCTACGTGATAGGCACAGGTGACTGCGAGTTCGTTGACCCGCGGCGCATACACCATGTCGCCGAAATCAAAGATCCCTGAAACGCTGTGGTCATCGGGCGAGACGAGAATGTTGTTCAGGTTGATGTCGTTATGAATGACCTGCCAGTTCAATCCCGCCAGTCCAGGCCCTACCCTATGCTCGAAATCGTCAACGATTTTCTCGCAGAGCGCGAACAATGCCGGGTCAGTAACGAAACCCAGCAAAGGTTTGAGCTTCTGCAGAGAACTCGAGTCCCAAACCAAGTCATACTTCTTGTAAGGATGGTCAAAACCTTCGAGCACTTTGTCTAACTCAGCAATGACCTGCCCGATCTTACGGTATGGAAACCTGGAGCGCTGGAGCTCCTTGAGGGGCGATCCATTCAAGTATGTCAAAAGCCTGACGGCACTTTTTCCGTTGCTCAGTTCCAAAAACGTAGTTGGCTTGCCTTCCAGGGTTCTTTTCAAATGCGGAACCGGCAGGCTCGGAGCTGAGCGCTCTAGGTGCAAAAGAGCCTCAGTCTGAAAATCCGTAACCCCGGCTGGCTCCTCCTGATTGGTGATCTTTAGAATAAAAGAGTTTTCGCCGGTGGAAACGAGAAAGTTGGTGTCCCGTTCGCTGTGGAGTTTTGTTGGTTCGCCAGTGATCCCATAATGCTCAAGGACGACACGCCGGGCTAACTCGACGTCAACCGCTGGTGGTTCGGACGTGAATAGCGATTCCGCTGCATGGAGGCTTGGCTTATCGGCGACGTCCAACGGAGAAACGCTCATTTGATCCTCGATTAATGTCGACAGGGAGTAGGGACGTACCTGTTCGCGGGAGCATTAACAAGACGCGTACATCCGCGCTAAAATTAGCCGTTTCCCGCCCATAGAATGGTTTGTCGACTAGATAAACTGTCGACACTTTTGTATGTTTACTAAGCGTGCTTGTCAATATGTGAGAACCAAAAAAGCTTACCTCCTAAGCAATCAGTTGCCATCGGCGTCGCACAATGGCAGTGATCGTTTTGTCGACAACGCAAATTGCTGGGCAGATATGACTGAGGTAACTTCAAACAATCCAAAATTGGCGGTGGGCGTCGTCGAATTCCTTCAAAATGAAATCCTGAGAGGGAAGTTTCCGCCGGATAGCACCCTGGCCGAGGTACCCATCTCCAAACAGTTCCAAACCTCTAGAACCGTTGTGCGCGAGGCGCTGAGATCGCTGGCTGAAATAGGTTTGGTGACGCTTCATCCGCACAGGAGGGCGACGGTCACATCGCTGACGCCTCGAAGCGTTCGCGAACTTTTCACTCTGAGGTCAGTGCTGGAGTCGTTCGCGGTTCGGCTGTCCATGACGGAAGGTCGATACGGCAATGCCGAGATCAAAGAGATTGAAGCGCGGTACGAGGCCCTGCGCGAGAGCGTGGTTGCAGGAGACGAATTTGCTGTCGTTGAGGCGGATATGAACTTCCACTGGGCCGTTTGCTCCCCGTGTGGCCACGAACTACTGCTCGATCAACTCAAATCACTTCAGACTCGCACCCGAGTTTGCATTTTCCTAACTAAGTTCTACGGTTCAGACATCGACAGCGAAATCGAAGCTCATGCTCCCATCCTCGCCGCGATCCGGTCTTCGCACACGAAGGCCGCCGAGGAATCGATGTATAGCCACATCTCCAACGCCGGGGAAAGGTTGCTGATGCGGATGTCGCAGGTGGACGGTCAGAAACGCGGCAGGCATTAGCTTCCACACCCCGCTCCTACGACGAACGTCTGCTAGAGGATACATGCAGAAACCAAGCGTCCCCAATTTCTCTAGCATTCAGGCGATGGCTGAGCTAAATCCACCAACAATCGAGGAGGAAGCTACACTTCAGATTACACCCAGAGCCGCCTGATAATGACGGCCCGGAACCACACCGGAAATTACACCATCTTGACGGACGCTATCCTAGAAATTGTTTGAGTTGCGCTCAAGCCACTGCTCAAGCCACCCAGTATGTACGGCGCAATCGACTACATCCCGATCTTTTGCGAGTGCCTTATGAAGCGGCACCGTGGTAGCAACGCCTTCGATTTTGAGCTCGTCCAGTGCGCGGGACAGCCGACGTAGGGCGTTCTCTCGACTGTCGTCCCAGACAATCAGTTTGCCGAGCAAAGAGTCGTAGTAGGGAGGGATCACATAAGAGGGATACAACATGGTGTCGAAGCGGATGCCAGCTCCTCCGGGCACCGCTAAACTAGACACTGTGCCGGGCGCGGGCCTGAAACCGAGTTTGGGATCCTCCGCATTGATACGCACCTCAATGGCATGGCCATTCATGCGAATTTCAGCTTGCGTCATCGAAAGCCTATTTCCGCCAGCGACGCGAATGCCTTCGCGGACAATATCGATACCTGTTATCATTTCGGTAATCGGGTGTTCGACCTGCACGCGAGTATTCATTTCGATAAAGTAAAACGCCTCCCTTTGATGATCGTAAAGATATTCCAACGTGCCGGCGCCGCTGTATTCGACAGCTTTTGCAAGACGCACTGCAGATGTGCAAAGAGCCTCTCTGGTGCTCTCGGAAAGAAATGCGGCTGGGGCCTCTTCCCAAACTTTCTGCCGCCGACGCTGTAAGGAGCATTCACGCTCGAAGAGATGAACAACATCGCGCCCGTCACCAAGCAGCTGTACCTCGACGTGGCGAGCATTTTTAATGTATGCCTCCAAGTAAAGGCCGTCGTCGCCGAAGCTAGCGGCCGCTTCAGCTTTTGCCTGCGGCATCAAAGTCCGGAGTTCGGATTCGTCGTAAGCTACCCGGATACCGCGGCCGCCACCGCCTCCAGATGCCTTTATCATAACGGGGTAACCAACTCGATCGGCTAATAACAAAGCCTCATCAAGGCTCGCCAACTTACCCTCACTACCTGGGACCACAGGTACGCCCGCCGCGATGGCGTAGCGACGAGCACTGACTTTGTCTCCCATTGCTCGGATCGTTTCGGGCTGGGGCCCAATGAAAATAATTCCTGCGTCGACAACGGCCGCCGCAAAGTCGGCATTTTCGGATAGGAAGCCGTAACCCGGGTGAATGGCGTCTGCGCCACAGTCCAAGGCGGCTTTTAGAATTGCATCCTTGTTAAGGTATGATTTCCCGGCCGCCGCGGGTCCGATTTCCACTATGGCGTCGGCCATCTGGGCCGCGAGCATATCGCGGTCTGCCGAGCTGACAGCCTGAACGGTCTGAATCCCAAGCTCCTTAGCTGCCCGGATGATCCTCACGGCGATTTCGCCGCGGTTCGCGATGAGAATTTTTTTAATGGTCATGGTGGGCCGTTACGTCTCGATTTCGCATATGGCTTGGCCAGCATCGATGGCATCCCCGCTTTCCACGAGGAAACGGACGAGGCGCCCGGCTACTCCGGCTTCCACTGGCGCGAAAGACTTCATGATCTCGATCAAGCCGACAGCATCTCCCATGGCGACCATGTCGCCTTCTTCCTTGTATGGTGGATCGTCGGGATTTCCCCTGCGGTAGAAAATTCCCGGCATAAATGCCTCGACAACTTCAACTGCCATAGCTCACATTCCTCGAATATTCGCCTTCAGACAACCTGCAGTGTGTCGCGCAGCCCGCTAAACGCTACAAGCACTTTTCAAAGCTCGTCAATCTCCGCCAGTTGCAGAGACAAGGAGATCCTGTTGAGTGGCCTCTTGCCCGTAAACTGCAGCGCATTTGCCTTGCCGAAGCACGATAATGCGATCGCTCAAAGTCAGAATCTCTTCGTGGTCAGTGGAGACCACCAATATAGCCTTGCCGCCGCGCGCCAGGGCGTCGATTACCTCGTAGATGTCCTTTTTTGTCGCGATGTCGACACCCTGTGTCGGCTCGTGCAGGATCAAAACTCCTGGATCCTTCGACAGAACACGCGCGAGCGTTACCTTTTGCTGATTACCGCCCGAGAGCGCGCGGATGGCGATCTCTGGAGTCGAAGCCTTGACTCGGAACCGTTCAAAGTACTCTGCGACAAGCGCGCTTTCTCGCTTTACCTCGATAAGTCCCGCACTATGAAGCGAACCTAGTTCGAGCATGCTTATGTTTTCACCTATTGTCATTTGCGGGAAAACAGCGTCACGTTGCCGGTGGCCTGGGAGATATCCTATGCCAGCCGCGATGCTATCGGCCGCACTGCGGAGCCGCCTCGGCTTTCCGTCGATCGTAAGTTCTGATTTTTTTGAACAAGGTTGC
Organism: Rhizobium sp. SRI_017; assembly: GCF_057586295.1. NCBI lineage: Bacteria > Pseudomonadati > Pseudomonadota > Alphaproteobacteria > Hyphomicrobiales > Rhizobiaceae > Rhizobium > Rhizobium sp. SRI_017. Next base: position 10,140 of record NZ_JBYCZP010000024.1, read on the forward strand.
ATACCAAAGAGAGCGTTTGCCAAGTCATCGGCCCCGCTCCCGATCGATCCGAAAACACCCACGACCTCACGTTCGTGCACTTCGAATGAGATGCTTTCTAGGGCTTGCGTTTGCTGACCGCGCGAGCTCGTCCGTGGGACGGAAAAATCCTTCACCGAAAGCTTGCATTTGCCACGCTCCAAGCTGGCGCGGCGTGTTAATTGAACGTCTCGTCCAACCATCCCCCGCACGATCCGACGTCCGACGTCGGACCTATTCTCGCCGAGTTCGAAACCCTCTACAACTTTGCCGTCTCGCATTATCGTAACGCGGTGAGCGATCCGGATGATCTCATCCAAGCGATGCGAAATGTAAATCACCGCAATGCCACGCTTGGTCAGCCGCGAAACGTGTTCGAAAAGCACGTTAGCTTCAGCGTCCGTAAGAGCCGCGGTCGGCTCGTCGAGTGCAAGGACTTTGACATTCCGCATCATGGCGCGCGCAATCACGACAAGTTGCTGCTCGCCCGTCGTCAGATCCGCAATCGGCTGGGACGGGTCCATATCGAATCCAAACTCACGCAGTCGAGAGGCTGCCTCTTGCAGCATCTGGCCGCTTCTCAAAAACCCGAAGTGGCTTCTCTCACGATTAAGGAATAGGTTTTCGGACACCGTCATAGCCGGAACAACCTGAATATCCTGGGGCACAAGGAAAATTCCGTGCTCCTCGGCATCGTGGATGTTACTGACCTGGATCTGCAAACCGTCGATTGCGAGGGTCCCGTCATGACCTTTAGAGGGATGAAAGCCGCTGAGGATCTTGACCAGCGTTGACTTGCCAGCTCCGTTTTCCCCTACGATCGCGTGAACTTCGCCCCTCCGAAACGCGATGGAAACGTCGCTCAAAGCCTGCGTGCCGCCAAACCGTTTGGAGATCCCCTGCGCTTCCAAGACCGATGGTGGAGAGGGAACGTCCGAAATACGCTTTTCAGTATCTTGCATGGGGTGTCTCGATCAATCCGGAACGGGCCAGTTGTTCACTTGCTCTGTAGAGTGCCACGGCCTCCTCCAAGGTGATCCGCTGAAAGGAAATGACTTGATTGGGTCGTAGCTGCCCCACTTTGCGCAGCGCGGCAGTCGCCACAACAATGGGCGTGATGAACCCTCCCTGGCTCGGGCCGTCACAGGGCAAAATGATAGGTGTTCCACCGCAAATGTTGACGCCACCGATCGGATAGCCTGTGTTGATCACGTTGCTCGGGTCAGCACCGTTCTCAGGCGCTTTCTGGTGCGCTCTGGTTGAAAAGTCCAACGGCGGACCCTCGAGCCTTATTCCGGTGCGGTCCATGCGCGACGACACCTTCCAACTCCCGCCGACTAGCATTTCGAGTCCACGCTGTGACAGCCAGTCCAAATGGGGACCTGCCACCACCTCGATGACCTTGCAGTCCAAATGTGACTCGCCGCAATTTGCCGAGTAACCAACACGGCGGACTGTAGGCTCAGCGAAATGCAATTCCATTTCTGCGGTCAGGGTTGCGCCACCAATCTTGGCCCGGGGGAACGTCGCACAACTGCCTAGTGTAGATGGGGTGGCAAACCCGCCCGCAACTGCGAGATACGCACGAGCGCCCTGCAGAACGGCTCCGCAATTGAGGCTCTGCCCTTTCCTGATCGCTACGACTTTCCCTGTCGGGAAAGATTCGCCGTCCAGCGTTGCACCGCACTTCCCGCCAACGATTGCGACGCTCGCATCAGCCAAGAACTCGAGTTCTGGGCCTAAGAACTGAAATTCTATCCCGACTTCGCCCGGTTCATTCCCGACGAGGCGATTGGCAAGTCGGAACGATAGGGAATCCATAGGGCCGGAAGGCGGAATTCCGACATTCCAATAGCCGACCCGACCCGGCCAATCTTGCAGAGTGGTCTGCAGGCCAGGACGTTTGACGCGCATTCCAGGCGTGGCCGTCATACCAACTCCTCCCCGGCTGCCGCCGCACTCCAAACTTTGTGCCGATCCAGCGAAAAGTGATCGTCGTAGGTTATCGAGAACTCATAGCTCCCTGCAGCTGCGGCAGCCTCAATCTCGCTGAAGGTTTGCTCATCAATGCGCTGGAAACGAACCCGGTCGCCTGGCCGGAACAGCGTCGGTCCCTCGCGGAAAGGCGCTAAGCGACTTTCAAAACTGAAAATCGGAACAGGTGTTCTTCCGATCAAATGGTAGCCGCCCGGTGTATCCATGGGGTAGATCGAGGTGAATCCCCCCCCGACTCCCACTGCGCCGGCGACGGTGGAAAGTCGCGGCGGGTCGTATTTCGTCACCGAGTGCTGGCACCGAGGGTCAAGTGGCATCATGTCCGGAAGACCCGGCCAAAACCCCACCCCCCCAACCCAATGCTCGGTGGCAGCGTGTCGCTTAACGAACGCTTCTGCTGAACGCAGACCATTTGCTTGGGCTACAAATTCGGGATCGTCACCTATCGGCTTTATTGTACGGGAATAGTTTTCGACGCACGCCTTAGTCCAGGGGTCAAGGTAACAGACGGGGACCTCGATTATTCTCGAAACGAGGACCACGTCCTTTTCTACGGCGATCTCGCTCCAAAGCTGACGCACCTCGTCCCGTAGGCTGGAAGCCGACAGTCGGATAGGATCATAGTGAACAAGCACCGTAACAAACATAGGGAGCGTTTCGATAACGCCTTCGATTTGCGCGTCCATAATCCTACGCGCCAATTGAATGGCGCGCATGTTGTTGGCGAGGTCTATGTGTTGAGCAAGTTCCAGCAGGCAGTAACGATCACCCGCAGCAAGCCAGCGGAGGCCACCGAGATCAACAGCCTCATCTCCGCCGAAGGAAGCCGCATTTTCGTCAGTGCCAGTCATAGTGTCTCCAAGTAATGACGTATTGCCGACGCCACCTCGGCGCTGTTGGGGGTATCGGAGTGTATGCAAATCAGCGTAGCCTCTACGTCGCGCGTCGTGCCAGCTGTTGTTGTCAACTTCCTTTCAGTCACGACCTGCCTGACCTGCGCGACAGCAAAGCCGGGGTCCACGGGCTCAGGCATACGGGTGATTACCAGGTTTCCATCGGCGTCGTATGCCCGGTCAGCGGTAAACTCGAACACCGTTTTGCAACCACGGTCACGAGCTATACGCGCGGTCGGCTTGTGTGCCTCACAGATCCAGGCGATCTCCGGATCCACCGCTTGGACTGCATCTGCAAAGGCGTGGGCATAACGATCATCGTAGAGCATGGCGTAAAGTACGCCATGCGGTTTCACATGCACGCAGCTGGCGCCTTCAGCTTCAATCAGCGCTTTGGTCGCGCCCATCTGGTAAATGAGGATATCAGTTAGTTCGCCTGGGTCCATCGCCATTACACGCCGACCGAAGCCCATTAGGTCAGGCAGCGATGGATGCAGGCCGCAGTCGACGCCGTGGCTTACTGCAAGGCGCGCGGTGCGTCGGATGGTGCTTGGATCGCCCCCGTGGAAACCGCAAGCTATATTCGCAGAGTGGATAAGCGGCACCACAGCTTCATCCTGCCCCACGGATAACCTTCCGTAGGATTCGCCGCAGTCGCAATTTATCGACCAGTTCGCCATTTGATGACCTCAGGAGTTATTGCGGCCACGGATATCAATGTAGACAGCCACCAGCAGTACCAAACCGTTGACGATAAGTTGGAACGAGGACTCGACATTCATCAGCCCCATCCCGTTATTGAGGCTTTCGAGCAGCAACGCGCCGATAACCGCACCGGCAACCGTTCCTTTCCCGCCAAAGAGGCTGGTTCCGCCGATCACCGCAGAGGCAATAACGGTCAACTCGAGACCGGTGCCGGCAGTCGGAACGGCAACTCCGATGCGTGACACCAAAATCATGCCCGCGACTGCATAGAGGGCACCCATTATGACGAAGACAACGAAGCAATGAAGCTTCACATCGATACCGGCATACTTTGCTGCCGAGAGATTTCCGCCGATAGCATAGAGGCGCCGGCCAAAGGGTGTGCGTGCCATCAGAACCGAAACCAGCACCAAGACACACACAAGCAGAACCACCGGAAGCGGCGCACCGCGGTAGGAAAGCGCGACTACCGAGGCGCCTGCGGCCACAATGAGTATGCCCATGGCAGGCAGCACAACCGAGCCGAGAAGAGGTTCATGCCTGCCTGTCGCAGCGATACGCGCGTTCCGATCAGCGATTCGAACTAAAGCGTATGCCAGAACCAGGATGGCCAGAAAGATCGAGGCCCAAATGCCCGGAACTGCGCCAGCAGCGACGAATGACAGAACTCCGCCGTGTGAAGTCGTGGAACCGCCGGTGATCACCAAAGCAGCGCCCCGGAGAGCAAGTAGGCTTGCCAACGTTACGATAAAGGACGGCACACCCAGCCAGGCAACCCAGACACCGTGCCATGCACCGATGAGCATACCTGCGGCCAAGGTCAGAGGGATAACCACCCACGCGGAATCGGTTAACCCCAAACCACGTGTGGGATCAATAAGTAGCGTGGCGACCATGCCGACGAATGCGACTGCGGAGCCAATCGAGAGATCGATGTAACCCTGCACCATCACCAGAACGATGCCTGACGCGAGGATCGCAGTGAGAGAGACCTGGACCAAGAGCGTCGTCAGGTTCCGGGGCGAAAGAAATAGGCCATCGGTCAGGAGCTGGAAGGCCAGCCATATGACCAGCAAGACGCCTATCAGACTAAGCGCTCGAAGTTGATCAAGCTTACCAAATCGGAAGAGCGATACACGTGCTGGTTTTGGGACCTGTGGTGGCCCGGCTTCGTTGGGTGACGTTGGGCTCATGGCAGTATTCAATTTTTTCTCCGCATCTCACTCGGCCGAAATAAACCGGGCGGCCGCCAAGTAAGCGGCCGCTCCGACATCAGAGTCCAAGGGCGGCCTTGGTAACCCACCATGGATTCTGCTCGGCAAAATCAGCTACGGAAATCGAATGAGGCGCTTGTCCATCCTTTGTCACATTGACGATCGGGCTCTTGAACCAAGGCCAGTCCCCGGCGCCGTTGTTGAGCGTCTCAGGCGCTTGCGGATCTTCCTTCGTCAAGGCGGCGTACAATAGATCGGCGGAATGCTTGCCCATCTCGTCGAACTTGGTCCAGGCTGTCACATAGGCATCGCCGGCAAGTATCAGCTTCAGCATCTCGGGCTCGGCATCTTCCCCGGACACGGGGATTTTGCCGGCCAGACCTTGCGATCTGAGTGCTTCGACGACACCGTAGGCTTGGCAGTCACAATAGGACAGAACGGCCTGGACGTTGTTCTGGGCGGCCGTAAGAGCCTGCTCCACTTGCTTGCGCGAGAGATCACCCGACCAAGCCATCATCCACTGATCTGACACAATCTTGATATCACCGCGGTCCAAAGCAGCCTGGATGGCCCTGTAACCACCCTCCGCCTTTGCACGGGCGATGTCCGTACCTTCATCGCCCTTGTTCACGATCCAATTGCCTTTTGGCGCTGCGGCGAGCATTGCATCGCCCAGCTTCATCCCGAGTTCCACACCGTCTCTGGCTGAAACGCCTGCGAGCTCTACATTCGGGATGATATAATTGTGAGATACAACCGGAACACCTGCAAGATTGCATTGCTGGACACTTGTCACGGCAGCGTCGACGTTCACCGCAACCAGCACAAGACCATCAATCCGTTGGTTGAGAAGATTCTCAACCTGACTTGCCTGCAAAATAGGGTCGTTATTCGAGGATTGGAGAGGCAGGACTTCCATACCCAGTTCTTCCGCACGCTTCACAAAGAAGGCGCCGTCTGCCGCACGCCAGCGCTGCTGATCAAAACTCGGCAGCAACATTGCAACCCTGAAAGGCTTGTTCTGGGCGATAGCCGGAGCAGCCAAGCCACCAGCCAAGGTGCTACCCGCGAGCGCGACCGCACCCTTGAGCAAACGTCTCCGATCAGGCCGAAACATATTTCGCAACGGGTTATTTGAAATGAAACTCGTGGATTTGCTGGATTTATCGTCGTCACGCGTCATTTGTTCTCTCCCTCGATTGACGTGCTAACTGTCCTTCCGCACTACGCTCCCGGTTGTTTGGGCAAGATCTCGTGCATAGCCAAGCATAAGCAACAAACCCAAGCCCTTACCTCGAGTTTCCCGCAATTCGACTACGATGTTACCTGATTCAAAAAGTACTGCTTGGCGGGTCATCCAGAACGAGTGATCGATGGGCTCTCCGCCGAACCGACCGTGAAGTACGAATGCCTCTTTCCCGCCCCAACCCAATGGGACCCGCGAGTACGGGATTTTTGCGGTGGCAAGCTCTTCTGCCAAGGGTAACCACCGTCCTCTTTGCGCTATTTCGAACTCACGCTTCCCGTCGCTCGACGAGACTTTGAGGATGACGGAGTCGCCGACCGACGTCGCAGGCTCCGCCGAAACGATCGCGAAGCCGCGGGGAACCCGACGCGGTCGAGTAAAGTCGATGCGCAAGCGCTTCGAACATTCCGACAAAAGACGTGCTTGAGTCCTGTCGACATCACTCAACGAACTTCTGAGCGGCGCAAGGCAGCTGATGCATGCAGCAACAACGGCCCGCACCATTGCAAATCGCCGGGTTGCAAGCGAGACTATTTCTATCGGGGGCGGTCCGTAGAAATTTTGACGAATACCAGTCTTCATGGCGGAGCCTCACATACTGTCGACAGAACGATACCAGCGACATTAACCCGCGTCAACTACTTAAATCCCTTGCAATTGCCTATCCTTGGGGCATTCTTGATCTTATCTTAAGCGGTTCGGGCATTTTCGGCTTGAACTAGGTCACACATACTGTCGACATTTTGTCTGAAGGTCTGGTTATTGATACTTTTTCGGCTGCGTTCCGCGATGTGGATTGTCGGTCGAATTTGACCCGGGGGGATGCGGACGAAAACTTGGACTACCAAGGAGGTCGTTTATGTCCCACGAAGATAGGGCTCGAGCGGTCGAGCTCTACATCAAGCTCGGCAAGCGTGTAAGGGCGACCATTCTGTAGCCGGGTTTCCGGCAGAGAGCTGGCCCTGCATCCTCAATTCGCTTGACCTGATGGCGCTAACCTATCGCTGGTCCAGCCGGTTCATTTTCCTCGGGCGATCGGGGAAGCCTGGCAAAAGCTCGAACGGACCAGCAAGAAGGGCAGCAAAAAGTGCGGCCGTTTTTCGATCAGCTCTTCCAGACCCAGAGCCGTTCGGTCGGCCAGGACGCGATGACCATGGTTGCCGAAATCGACGACGCGATCGCCGAGACATCGTCCTAGATCGTCGCTTACGGCTATGACACGCCGGTCATCGTGATGTTCGACAAGGATGACGCACGGCTCCGAGATCAGGCAGAGGCAGTCCGGAGGCTCATCCGCGCCGAAGGCTTCGGCGCTCGCATAGAGACCCTCAACGCCAACGGGGCCTATCTCGACAGCCCGCCGGGCAACACCTACACCAACGTCCGCGAACCGCCAATCAATACGCGCAATCTCGCCGATCTCATTCCGGTCAATTCCGACTTGGCGGGCAGCATCGTCGCGCCTTGCCCTTTCTACCCGCCAAACGCTCCGCCGCTGAAGCAGGTCGCCAGCGGCTCGTCTTCCTTCCGGTTGAACCTTCACCTCGACGACGTCGGCCACACGCTGATCTTCGGGCCGACGGGATCGATCCCCTGCTCGGCTCCCTTTAATAGCGACGACCTTTCCGGACATGTCGGAACAGATTTCCGCGGATGTTCGGAAGCGGTCGCTTCATTTTCTGCCCCGTCAGCTGAATAGAACGGGTACTCACCGCGGGCGGGGGCCGAGCGTGTAGCTCATCAGCAGTGCGATAACGAGCAGCACGCCTTGGACGAATCTTTGCGCGTAGTACGGAAAATTGAACATCGTCAGACCGTTGATCAGCGTGGCAACGAAGATCGCGCCGATCAGAGTGCCGAAGGCGTTCGGCTTGTTGGCGCCCAGCACGGCATAGCCAACGAGGGCCGCCGAAACTGCCTGCAGCATGTACGCGTCACCCAAATTCACGTCGCCCCGATTGGAACGCGCCGCTAGCATCACGCCTGCGATCGCCGCCAGCCCGTCGGAAATCAGGTACGCGGCCATGCGATAGCGCGCCACCCGGATACCGGCGGCCGCAGCCGCGATCGGATTGCCGCCGACGGTATAGAATGCTCGGCCCCAGCGCGTGTAGTTGGGCAGCACGATGACAACGACAAAAATGAAGCCGGCCACCAAGACCGAGGCTGGTACACCGAACAGCTTTCTAACTGCCGGATGGCCTATCTCTGCCTGTGTGCTACTCCCGCTTCAGTCTCCGCATATCCAACACCATACCGTGGGGTGCCTCGGTCATCATTGTTGGGGATGAATGAGTTTACTTTTTTAAACTCACCCTGCTTCTCCCTCTGCAACGATGACGTCGAGCGGTTCTGGACGCAGAAAACGCCTAACAATATTGGTGGTCAGCCGTGCGACGTTGTTGTCGTAATTATTGTGAGAAAGGGAGGCGGTGTAGGAGATCGAACCGGCCGCAAATAGTGCGCCGCCTCCGACCAGAGGACTGAGGATAATGTCTGAGCGGATCGCCGCATTTTCTGTGCCTCCAATGCCCGGAACCGTCTCGTAAATTTCCTCTGAAGCGAGCAAATACGCGTCCGAAAAAGGACCCGACGTTGCAAGCAGCAAGGTGCCTGGGGGGGTTCCGAGGACGGGTTGGTAACAATCGATCTCAGTGCCAGCTGCACCGCCGCCCATTATTCCGAAGTCGCCAATACGCTCGTCGGGACCGATGCCTTTGAACGCGAACGCCGCGACTGGATTATGGCTGTCTTCCAGCCGTTCGTAGTAAGTGCTGCGATCCATGCCCTGGGCCGTGAATCCAACACCAAGCAGGCGTTGAGGTGGTAGTCCCTTGTTGCGCCACAGGCCTGCGCTTTCACCCGATGTGGTATGGCGCCTTTCGCCGAATGCGGACTGGTGCGGGCGGGTACCGCCGTCAGAGCGCCTGAGTTCCATGATCGAGCGGTCCTCAGGATCAAACGACACCGTCGCGAAGAAGCCGTTGCCGCCCAGATACATAAGCCGGCCGCCGTGACGCGTGAATTCGTCGATCGCCAAGATTTCGTTGCGCGACACGTATTCGGGATGGCTGCCGGTAATCAGAACCTTGTAGTCTTTCAGCAGGTCATACCCTTCAAGATCGAGATCTTCATCGGTGATGGGGTCATAATCGAGCTCCAGGGCTTCCAACCAATGGGCAATACAGAGGTCCGCGGGCAGCCCCCAAACGCCATCCGCTTGAGGCCAACCGCGATGCTTCGGCTGAAGTGTCAGAATCGGATGATGAAGGCCGCTGAAAACGACGCCACTGCCATCATTGTGAACTTCGTAGCAGCAACGCCCGAATTCCGGATGATCCTGCAAGATCAAGTCTATGGGATTGACTACGGGTGTGTGGCCGACAAGGGCCTCGGCGCCGTTTGCCTCGAATGGAATCCTGTCATTTGAGTAAGCAAGGTAAGTCGCTGTAGAGAAAAGGATCGCTATTTTCGCTTTCTTTTCGCCTGCACGCACGAAAAAAGGAACGTAATATTCCGCAGATCCGCTCGTCAGTTTCGCAGCATACACGCCACTCCGACAATCTTTCGGAATCTCGAGCGTGAATGCAACCGGCCAATTTGCATCGGTGATGTCATCATCATGAAAATGGATGGCATCGTATTCATCCGGCGCCAGACGGAAGTCGTCTACCAGACCCGTAAACCGATGCCCTGTCACGCCGCGCAGTGGGTTGTTGTAGCAGCGCCCGTGAAGCTTATTGGACGATTTGTCTACAACCTCTTGAAGCAAAAGATTGTCGGCACGCGTGCTGCGTCCCAAATGCCAGGCTGCGACCACATCGTCAGAGTCGCTGCGCGAAATCTTGATCCCGCCAATTTTCCCGTTGAAGACACTTGCAGCCAGAACGCGGTCATCCTCGCGTCGAGCCAGCGCCCCGATCCTGAACGAAAACTCGCTCGCAGACCACTTTCCCGAAATCGAGGCGGACTCTGATTGCGCCGCAAGTCCCGTAGCCTGACTCGAGCATTGGTTCATGATGTTCGAAATGGGCGTCTGGTCGAGGTAGACCTTCCCCTCAATGGCTACGATCCGAACCGTCAGCCGATACCATTGGTTCGCTTCAAGGCCTGTCGAGAGCGAGAGCCTTTTGGTGCTTGTGCCGTCGTTCCACACGAAGGCCGGTTTGCCGTCGTCCAAAATAAGCGCGTAACCAGTTTGTGTCGCCTCTGACCAGTTGCCAAGAATAGCCTGATGAGTGGCTCCACTGCCAAAGGAGTTCTGCGTGACCTGGTAGGCTCCAAAGTTTCCGGAACGAGTTCCCTTGGGCAGGGTCGGGAACACATGCGCCTCGATCACAAACCCATCTGGAGTGCTCAGAATTCCATTCTCGTCGTTGACTTCCATGTATGAGCCGGGCTGGCAGGAATACCGCTTGCCTTCATAGCTGCCGTTGATTTCGGAAACACATTCCGTTTCAAGGAAACCTGGACCGGCTGAGCCCGTAAAGGCATGTCCAAGTCGGACAAGGGTTGCATCGTATCTGTCCAGGTTTTCGCAGCTGACGTGAAAGGAGACAGTCTCGCCCGGCCGTGTAGCGATCCGGTCGGAATAACCGAAGATTTGTTGTGAACTGTGTGTCATGCCTCAGCGCCTTTTTCTGCTTTGCCCGCTACATCGCTAGTGCCGGAGATCGCGAAGAAAGCGTCTCTACGCATCGAAAAAATTGCTCGCATAGCGTCTTCAAAGCTGCTGAAAGTTTCGGGCAAGTGAAAGATGTTTCCGGGTGCACCTACTTCGATCCTGCCGATTCCCCAGGGACCGTCCGCGCCTAGCGAAACGACAACCTCTTTACCGGCGACGCTAGCATTTCCGAACGCGCGAGCCACTCTAGCGGTACTGTCGTCGTGCGGCCCCAGCGGTGATTTCTGGTACGCGGCAAAAACCTCATCAGTGAAGATTTCGCGAAGACGAGCGTGGTAACGGCGATGGAATATCCCGCTAAGTTCATTCATCCGGTGCTCACTAGTGCGCATCGTCATACCTCACCAAAACAAAAAATGAAAATACGATTGCTGACGTCGTGTTTGATAAGCATCGGTCCCATGAGTATTTCTTCCTATTCCAAACAGTGCGGCGGACAGACGACAGATGTTAACCTCGGGTTTTGAGCGGGAAGACTATCATCTCGCTCAATGTAGGGGCGCGGTGCACAAGCGTATATCATCACAGTGAACAGCGATTTTTCTGAGGATGCACAGGCCATCGGCTGGCGTTCCAGAACTTTCATGGGGACCTACATGGGCGAACGGTCAGGTGGAGCGGATGAACCGCACCATCAAGGACGCGACCGTCAATCGCTTCCGCTACGACAGCCACGATCAACTGCGGCGGCACCTTCGAGATTCTATTGATGCCCACAACTTCGGCCGCAGCCTCAAGACCCTCAAGGGCCTCACGCCACACGAGATTATCTGCAAGCGGTGGACTTCAAAGCCGGATCGATTCATCATCGAACCCATCCATGAAATGCCGGGACTGAACATCCAGCTCTAGCAGGCTGCTGAAAATCGCGTTGCGTTGTCGCCATGGCTGTCGGTGGGTTTGATTTTTTTGTGGATCGGCGGCCAATCTGGGCTGCTGACGGGGATTTGGCTGGTCATTTTGGCTTATTGCCCTCCCTCAAGACACACTTCGCCCGTCGATCCGAGTAATTTGGGCAGGCGGATGCGCCACAGGTCGATCTGCTGGCATTGTCCGAATTGAAGAGGCTGGTCACCGCTGTCGCTGCTCCGCCACACTCCAGACGCGATGATGGATTCGCACGGGAGAGAGTCGATGAAGCAGCACGCCGCGCCCGCGTTGAACTCGGGCAGACAGATGAGCCTAATATTCGAACCCAGCCGGATAGACGGGATGAACGAAACGGAACGGATGAAAGTCGTTCTGACGCTTGCCCGGATTCTGATGCAGGCCGCCGGCATCCGCATAGAGGAGCTTGCCGATGACAAGCGCTGATCTTCCGGCGACCGTGCTTCAGCGCAAGGCGGTCGTCTATGTACGCCAGTCGTCGCAATCCCAGGTCATGACCAACCTGGAAAGCCAGCGGCGCCAATATGATCTGGTCGACATCGCACGCAGCTACGGCTTTGTCGACATCGAGGTCATAGATGACGATCTCGGGCGGTCGGCGAGCGGAACGGTAGCGCGGCCTGGTTTCGACCGCCTGGTCGCCTGGCTCTGCGCCGGAAAGGTCGGGGCCGTCCTATGCTTCGATGCGTCGCGGCTCGCGCGCAACGGGCGCGACTGGCATCATTTGCTCGAGCTATGCGGGCTTGTCGAAGCCCGTGTCATCGATCATGACGGGGTGTACGACGCTTGCCACCCCAATGATCGCCTGCTCCTTGGCATGAAAGGCAGTATCAGCGAGTTCGAGTTGGGTGTGTTGCGGGCAAGAATGCTCGATGCTGCCAGGTCGAAGGCACACCGCGGCGAACTGCGGTTGTCGGTTCCGTTCGGTTATGTATGGCATCGCGAGGCAGGCCTAGGACTTGATCCCGATATTCGTCTGCAAGAGGTGATCCGGCTTATCTACGCCCGCTTTCGCGAGCTTGGCAGTGCCCGTCAGGTGTTGTTGTCGATGCAGGCCGAGCAAATCCACTTCCCACGACCTGCTGACGAAGGCCGCATGACGAACTGCATCTGGCAGCCGATACGCTACCGTAATGTGATCAGCGTGCTCAAAAATCCATTCTATGCGGGCGTTTATGTATATGGCAAAAGTGAGAAGCGCACCTCGATTGTTGAGGGGCGAGCGCGGCGGACCTACGGACATTACAAGCCGGCGGGCACCTGGGAGGTGATGATCAAGGATCATCACGAGGGTTACATCGCTTGGGAGGAGTTTGAGCGCAACCAGAAGCAGTTGGCGCTCAATGCCTACGGTCGCCAGGATGGCGCAAAGTCAGGCCGCGGGGGCAAGGCGCTCTTATCAAGTCTTCTGACGTGCGCCCGTTGCGGCCAACGTCTGAGTGTTTGCTATAGGGGCGGTCCGATCAGCCAACCGGTCTACCGCTGCGATAAGGGTAGCCTGGCTGGGCAGCCTCGTTGTATGACCTTCGGTGCTCCGAAGATCGACACGGCGGTGGCACGGGAGCTGTTACGAGCGGTAGAGCCCTTGGCGATCGAAGCCGCGGTCGAGGCGGAGCGGATGCACCGGAAACAAGTTGACGATCAGCGCCAGATCATTGATCTGGAACTCCAGCAGGCCCGCTACGAAGCCGGTCTTGCCGAGCGGCGTTACGCGGCATGTGATCCCGATAATCGTCTGATTGCCGCACAGTTGGAGAAAAACTGGGAGATCGCGCTGCGCCGCGTGCGTGATCTGGAGACGCGCCAATCCACCAAAGAAGACCCGACGACCATTGCGATTGATCCAGGTGCTTTCGCCAATCTCGCGGAAAATCTCTCAGCAGCCTGGAATGCTCCTGATGTGACGATGCGTGCCCGCCAACAGCTTCTTCGAACGCTGATTGCCGACATCATCGTCGATGTCGACGAAGCCGTTCGTGATGTCGTGCTGACGATCCATTGGCGGGGTGGCCAGCACTCGGAACTACGTGTCCGTAAGCCGCAATCCGGTGAACACGGCAGCGCGACAGCCGAAGATGCACTAGAAGTTATCCGCAGCATGGCCGGCCGCTGGTCCGACGAGCATATCGCCGCCACACTCAACCGAATGGGCTTTCCCACTGGCCAGGGAAAGACCTGGACAGCCCATCGGGTCCGGTCTGTGCGTTACGTGCGTGGTATCGATGCCTACCGTTCAGCCGACAAGAATGGCGAATGGCTGACACAGGCAGAGGTCGCCAAAGCGTTGGGTGTCTCAAACTATATGGTACGACGCCTCGTTTCCACCGGCGTTCTTCCTGCGGTTCAGGTTGTTCCGCGAGCGCCCTATCAAATCCGGGCCGCCGACCTGACATCCGAGCCGGTCAGAGCGGCGATCGCCCGGAAAGGCCGCCCGTTGCGCGATGTTGACGCGGACACGCTTCCAATGTTTACATACACTTAACGAGGTAGCGCATAATGAAACACGTCTCGCAAGTGGACGCATGGCTCGTTCAGCTATGTTGTTATCGATTTCGACACGGCCATCGTCGATGTAAACGCTCAAGGCTGCCCATCGAGAGAGGGCATATCGCATTGCCTCGGCCAGCTTCTGCTTCTGTGGCAGCGTCGAAAGCGTAGCCTCGATCCAGACCTTCAGCTCTCCCAGTATGGGCTTGGCATGTTGTTGGCGCAGTTTGCGTCGCTCGTCGGCAGGCATTCCGCGGATGCGATCCTCGATATCGTAGAGCGCACCGACGCGCGACAGTGCCTCGTCGGCGATCGGAGACGGCTTCAGTTTGATCACATCGTGGAACTTGCGGCGCACATGCGCCATGCAGGCGGCCTCGATGATCTGGTTGCCGTAGAGCTTCTTGTAACCCCCATAGCCGTCGGCATGCATCACACCGCTGAAGTTTGCGAGATGGTCAGCCGGATGCACGCCCTTGCGGTCGGGGCTATAGTAGTAGGCGATGGCGCCAGGGGTGGGATCTTGATAACCGCTGCCATCGAAGACATAGACCCAAACCCTGCCGGTTTTCGTCTTCCCGCGCCCAGGGTCGAGAACATCGACCGGGGTATCGTCCGTATGTATTCGGTCAAGCGCGGCGATGTGCGCCCTGATAGCCAAGACGAGCGGCGCAAGCAGAACGGACACGCGGCCAACCCAGTCCGCCATGACAGAGCGGGAGATGTCTATTCCCAGCCGGTCGTACATCTCGGATAGGCGGTAGAGAGGGATGTGATCGTCGAATTTGGCGACCATGATATGGGCGAGTAATCCCGGTCCGGGCTTGCCACGCTCGATCGGCAAAGTCGGCATTTCGCCTGCCACCGTCGTGTCGCACTCCCTGCAGATCATGCGCTTTTCGACATGGCGGACAATCTTGACGGACGCTGGCACGTGCTCCAACACCTGGACCACCCTGTCGGCGGCCTTCAGGAACGATGTGCCACCACAGGTCGGGCAATTGCAGGGCGCCGCATAGACCAGTTCTTCAGTTGGAAGACCATCGGGCAATGGCTTGCGCTTCGGCTTGTCCGGCGCGTCGTCCAACTCCGGCAGAGGAGCTTTCCCGGAGCGCATCTCAGCCTCGGCACGGGAGGCCTCGATCTCCTCAAGCATCAGCTCAAATTGCTCGATCTTCCGGTCGATCTTTTCCGAAGAAGCGCCATGCTGCCGATGTCGAAGCAGTTCCAACTGCGCGCGCAGAAGCCCGATAATGGAGTCGCGCTTGCTGACTTCGGCTTCTTGGCTCTCAAGTTTCGACGCCTGTTCAGCGACGAGCGCGCGCAAAACGGATAGCTCGTCCTGTCTGTCCAGCGGCGTCGTTTCCATACCCGCATACATAGCCGATTTGCGTCTGACACGCTAGCATTTTACCCAGGATGTCCTTGCAAAATATAGCTTTTAGCCCGTTCGGCCGGGAGCTGAAGTCCATGCCGGTCGGCGCCAATCGATCCCCTCGCACGATGGCTCATGTTAATGCCCCTCCTGGTGAGGCTGACAGATTCTGAGATCGATGGAGCTGATCGTGTGGTTTCGTAGGTTTCGGACACCCTCAAGGACCTCCTCGACGTCGTTGAAGACGTATGCGCCGTTGGGTTGCCGATTCACCAGAAGGCGCTTTTTCCTGATTTGCACATAGAGCCAGTTTGCGGGAATTCTGAGCTTAGCGGCGAGTTCAGGTGCTGATAGGCTGCCGATTTCATGGTGCCATCTGACGTTTCGCTGGCTCACCTCGATCTCTGCCGAATGGCGTATTCTTTGCGCGGTGATGGGTAGGACCTTATCCCTGCATGTGGGGGAGCGGTGGCCTTCTTGGGTGAGGATGGCAGCGATCTCGTCATCATACATGCCGCCGCGCGCCAAGGCGATCACTCGATCGCGCATCTCGGCTCCTCGTGTGAGTTTGACAACGCTGTTGACCCTCATCTTGACGTCGAGGCTTGTGACAGCTCCGCCGCGCCATACGATGCGGGCGACGGTGACGTCGTGGTGGCCACGATCGAGCACGACCTTATCGACGAGGCAGCGCAACAACGCCTTGCGCTGAGCATCGGAAGTGGCGGGGTTGGTCCAGATTTGCGGAAGGCGTCCTGCAAGGCTGACTACCTTTCCATAGAGCGCCTTCCCGATCCCGAGCTGTGCGACCACCGGTCCGGTAGAAGCTTGTCGTAAGAGTGCCTCCTCGGCTTCGCGAAGCTCGATCAGTGCCGCCTCCCAGCGGCGTTCGAGTTCAGCGGCAACCAAGCGATTATCAGGGTCGACCCGGTTGAATTGCCTCTCGGCCAGCGCGGCGGAATATCGCTTTCGCTCAACCTCGCGCTCGGTGCTGGTGCGCAGTGCCGTATCCACTTGGACCTGGGCACGGCGGGCTTTCGACAGCGCATCGAGCTCGGCCGGCGCCAGTGCGATCAGGAATGCGGCCGCCACGGCCTCATCCACGTATGCCGCTCGAACATGTTGGCAAGTCGGCAGGCCTTCGTTGGTGTGGAGATGATTGCAAACATACTCGCCACCGCCCTTGTAGCGGACGAACATCTTGTATCCACATCGCCCACACCAGACGATGCCGTGCAACAGAAGGTCGCCATCGCGAGGTGCGCCTCTGGTCTTGATGCGCATGTATTCGGCCCGATTGTCCCTTATGACGGCTCTGATCTTCTCATAGGTTGGCCAGTCGATATAGGCAGGATAGCGGTCTTTAACGACAATTCGCCACTCTTCCATCGGTCGTGGCGCCTTCATCTTTTGCGCCCCGTCGCGGGCCGCTTCACGGATACGGGTCCGTCCATAGACAAAGGCACCTGCGTAGGCAGGATTCTTGAGGACCGACAGCACCGACGACACCGTCGCGCCTGTCCAGCGCAAATCGCCGTGACGATCCCGGCGCGGCAAATCCAGGTTACGCTCGTTAAGCACGCGCATGACCTTGGCGGCGGTGCGGAACCTTATGAACATGTCGAACACCAGCATGAGGCGGTCCTGAACCGCCATATCGGGGTCCTTGACGACGACACCGCTCGGGTCTCGCACCAGGCCGATGGGCAGGCTCACTTCAAGCTCGCCACGCTCGGCCTTTGCAAGCAGGCCGGCGGTCAATCGACTGCGAATGGTATGCAGTTCAAGCTCCGATATTGTACCCTTCAAACCGAGGAGCAGACGGCCATTGGCGCTGCCGGGATCGTAGACGCCGTCCCGATCCGCAATAAGGCAGCCGCGCAGGCCGCAAATGTCCAGGAGCGGATACCAATCCGAGCAGTTGCGCGCCAGTCGAGTTACGTCAATTGACAGGATCAACCCCACTTCGCTGAGGCCGACCCGTCCCACAAGCTCCTTGAAGCCTCCGCGTGCCGAAGCGGACGCGCCGCTCAGGCCGAGGTCAGCATCAATCACATCGATATCGGCCTCATGCCATCCGAGTTCGCGGGCGCGCTCGCGAAGAGCATATTGGAGCCGCAAGCTCTCCTGATTGCTGACCACCTGGTGGGGTGTTGATTGCCGAACGTAAACCACGGCCTTGCGCGCCAAGTGGGTCGGCTTGACCAGCTCGGACTTCATGGCAAATCTCCGCCAGAACCGCCGCGACCTCGTCGACAATTTGACGCCGCAGAACCAGTGGCAACGTCGCCCAAAGGTCGTGTGGATCCGTGTTCATGGCCTTCGAGACATTCTACAGCCGATATGAGTTCCTGAAGAGCCTCTATGCTAAGTTTAACATGATTCGCATTTGCGTCATATGGTTGCGTGACGAGCACTGGTATCAATAGACTTCTTCCCGTTCCATATTCCACCTCGTACGAGGCAGATGAAGTCCCGTCGCGAGACGCGACGCGCCTAAGGACCCGGAACAACTGGCCATGAAGGGGATGACGCGGATCGTGAACCTGGACGACCTCACTTGAGGATTCATCGGACTCGCTGCAGGGGATATTCCTGAGACCCTTCGACGAGCATCGAAAGCTGCGCCTGCGTCAGGTGCGCAACCCCATCTTTCGCCGTCGGCCAGGGAAAGTATCCGCGCTCCAAAATTTTGTAAAACAGGCAGAACCCTTGGCCATCCCACCATAGAAGTTTGACCCGGTCGGCGCGTTTCCCGCGGAAGCCAAAGACAGCGCCGGAGCCTGGCGCCTCCTTGATCGCCGTCTCAACGAGCGCCGACAGTCCATCAATGCCACGCCGCATGTCCGTCACCCCGCAGGCCAGATAGACCCGCACATTCCCCGAAGGCCCGATCATGCCGCCTCCACACAAGCGACCAGCGACGACAGCACCTCGAGATCCATGTCCGCTGCAACTCTCAGCAAGCGGCCATTCCTCAGGACGATTTCAACGTCTTTGCATCTCGAGCGAGCACCGCTCCTTTTGGAACCGTCACTCACGCTCTCCGACGCACCGATCAGCGAAACGGGGATGAACGATGCGGTCTCCGGAGACGTCAATTCGGGTGACGAGAACTTCTTTCGCCATGCGTATATCTGCTGCGGAAGAATGTCGTGCCGGCGCGCTACAGCCGAAACACTGCCATCCGCGCTGAATGCTTCCTGCAATATCGAAAGCTTCAATTCTGTCGACCATCGATGTTGTCGCTCGGCACCCGTCAGGATCTCAACCTTGGCCATTCATATCCTGTTACGTCACAAATGAATCATCTGTGACGTAATTTGCGCTAACCCGGTTAATTCACGGCACTGTCAGTCGGCGGTGTTTTGGCTGATGGCTGGCTCAACGTAAGGATATTGCCGACGTGGTCCATCGCTCGTCCGCAGGGAGCGGATGGGCGCGGCAGGTCGGGGTTGGGCGGCTGGGGTTTCGGGGTTCGGTCTCAAGGGCGTTTGCGCCCTGTCGCCTATGTCATCAGGCGGGGAATTCGGACAAGCGCAATGCGCAGGATATCCTGATAGGGATACGACGTGGGCATGTGCAGGCGAATTTGTGTCTTCATCTCGACGACGCGCGCGGCGATCTTAATGAGGTGCGCCAGGACAAGCTGGCGCGTTCCAGCCGGTGAAAGTCCGGCTCGGGTAAGGGGTAGCTCCCGCCCGATAGTGAGTGTTGCGGCGTGGGCGGTGACGACCACGGCGAAGCGTACACAGCAATCATGTGGGGCATGGGAGTGAGCCACGATAATGATTAGATCGCAGGGGCCGAGACTTTCTCATTCGTCGAAGGCAACATGTGCGGAGCCGATATGCGAGGCGCCGTCGCCCTGCCGGGGTCTAGGGCCATGTCACGCATGAAAGGAACGCGTCGGAACCTGGGAGATCTCCTGTCTGGCCGGGTGGCGTCAGCCACGCCGGTCCGCATCGGAAAGGCGAGGAGCCGTAGCCGATGATGGACGGACAGGAGAAGTCAGACTCCGGCATAGTAGCTGCGAAGCCAACGAACAAAGCCGGATCTCCGGCGGCGGAGTTGGTGGAGCCAAGGCCGGGGGCCAAGGGGAACGTGGAACAGCAACGCATGCACCGGACACAGAGCCGGGATCGCATGTCCCAGTCGCTGGACCGCGTACGGAAGGCCGCAAGGCTAAGGAAGAAGGATCAGTTCACCGCGCTCTTCCACCATATCAACGTCGATACACTTCGGACGGCTTTCTACGCGCTGAATCGCAAGGCCGCTCCCGGGGTGGATGGCATGACGTGGCAGGACTACGAGGCAGACCTTGAGCCTCGACTTGAGGATCTGCACAGACGGGTCCAAGGGGGAGTGTACCGCCCGCAACCGTCACGCCGAACGTTTATACCGAAGGCGGATGGGAAGCAGCGGCCGCTGGCGATCGCAGCTCTGGAAGACAAGATCGTCCAAGGAGCGACGGTCATAGTGTTGAATGCCATCTACGAAGGCGACTTCTGTGGTTTCTCCTACGGGTTTCGGGCCGGACGAGGACCTCACGATGCATTGGACGCCTTATGCGTGGCGATCGACCAGCGAAGGATGAGCTGGATAATTGACGCTGACATCCAGAACTTCTTTGGGGCGGTCAGCCAGGAATGGCTGGTTCGCTTCTTGGAACACAGGATCGGCGACAAGCGCATCATCCGCCTGATCCGCAAATGGTTGAAGGCGGGCACCCTCGAAGACGGGATCGTGACCGTAGATGACAGGGGAACGGGACAGGGCTCGGTGATCTCACCGCTGCTCGGGAACATCTACCTGCATTACGTACTCGATTTGTGGGCCAAACGCTGGCGACAGCGCGAAGCCACCGGCGACATGATCATCGTGCGTTATGCTGATGACCTAATCGTCGGTTTCGAGCGCGAGGGCGACGCTCGTCGCTTCCTCGCTGCGATGCGCGCGAGGCTTGAGGAGTTCATGCTGTCGCTCCATCCGGACAAGACCCGCTTGATTGAGTTTGGTCGCTTCGCTGCGGTCAACCGCAAGCAACGCGGGCTCGGCAAACCGGAGACCTTCGCCTTCCTGGGGTTCACGTTCATCTGCGGGAAAACGCGCAAAGGGCACTTCCAGCTTCAGCGGAAGACCCGAGGCGACCGCATGCGGGCGAAGCTCAAGGACATCAAGGCGGACCTGCGGCGGCGGATGCACTGGCCAATCTCCCAACAGGGAAAATGGCTGAGGCAGATCGTCGGCGGGCACTTCGCCTACTTCGCGGTTCCAA
Organism: Rhizobium sp. SRI_017; assembly: GCF_057586295.1. NCBI lineage: Bacteria > Pseudomonadati > Pseudomonadota > Alphaproteobacteria > Hyphomicrobiales > Rhizobiaceae > Rhizobium > Rhizobium sp. SRI_017. The sequence goes on from NZ_JBYCZP010000024.1 coordinate 30,923, forward strand.
CGAACCTCCGGGCGCTCACGGCGTTCAGATATCGGATGGTTGACCTTTGGTTGCGATCGCTAAGGCGGCGCAGCCAGAAGGACCGCGTTACGTGGGACCGGATCGCGCAGTTAGCCAACGACTACCTTCCCAAGCCTCGCATCCTTCATCCATGGCCGAATGTACGCTTCGCCGTCAATCACCCGAGGTAAGAGCCACGTGCGGGAAACCCGCCCGCGTGGATCTGTGCGGGGGGCGCTCAGTAATGGGCGTCCCTACCGCGATATGAAGGCGCAGCGTATCGAATTGAGCGCGCCGCCATGTCGAGCGCTTCGGCATCGAGGCGCGCAGGCCCCAGATCAGCCAATAGGCGCCGGCATGGAGAAACAGTCGGAACTGATTGGCGGTGGCCCTGGTGCAGGATGTGCGGTCGGCACGAAGATGGGTCTTGAAGGATTTTATGTGGTTCTCTGCTGCGCTGCGACGGCAGTAGACGTCCTGATAAAGTGCCCTGGCCCTGCCGCCGTTCAGATTGGTGACGATGAAGCGGGTGTCGGCACCCTGATCGCCAACTTCGACGCGGGCGATGATGCGCTCGACGCGGCTCCAGGTCGCCGCCCCGTCGAGGAATTCCTTGAAGCGACGGACTTTGCCAGTCTTGTCCGTGCCAGTCTTGTCGGAGGCCGCAAACCGCTCCACCGTGCTTATCTCCAGCGCTTCGACATGTTTGCTGAGTGTCGTGGTCGGGGCGACGCCGAAGATGAAGTCGATCCGGTTGGCACGACACCAGTCGATGACGAGCGGACCGCAATAATGGCTGTCGCCGCGGATCAGGATATCGGTGCTGGGCCAGTTGGCGCGGATCGCCCGGACGAGACGCCTCAGATGGGCGCGGATTTCACTGCCCTTCGGTCGCTTTGCCGGACGCAGGACCGCGGCGACGAACCGGCCCTCGCCGTCGAACACGACAATCGGCTGAAAGCCGTATTCGTCGTGATGCGCGTTGAACAGCCGGAGTTGCTGACCACCATGCACGGCATCGAACGTATCGTCGATATCGAGCACGATCCGTTTGGGGACAGTGCGGAAGGAGGCGCAGTAGAGGTCCACCATGGCCCGGCCCATCCTGAGCAAGGCTTGAAGGTCGGGAAGGTTCTCCAGACGACACAGTGTCGGCTGCGAGGCCAGATCGCGTCCCGAAGGCAGCCTGTCCTGCGCCATCTTGAAGGCAGGATCGGACCGCAGGCGTCCGGCGTCATTGGCATCCTCGTATCCCGCAGCGCACATCATCATCCGCAAGCCGATCATATTGGCAAGGCTGTGGACGATGAGGTCCGGAGAACGCGGGTCCTTGAGGCAGGCCGCAAGCCGGGCAGCAACCCCAAGCCGTTTCTCCACCGCCGCCAATGCCAGAACGCCGGCATCCGACGACAGCGCTCCGCCGTCGAACCGGGCGAGGATTGTCTTCCCATCCACCGGTGACAGGCCGGGCAGAGGCAGTGTAGCATCGGACATGGCGGGTGTGGTCTCCGGAAATCGTCAGGATCGGCTTCGACAACCAATTCCTACACTATTTCAACGGCTTGAACCACATCCGCCTGCTCACCGTGAATTTTCCGGGCTAACTCCGCGCCTGACCAAAACCGGCTTACCGGACGCTCACCTCTGATGTCCGTTGTCAATGCTTTGTGTGCGAGGAACCGACCGTCCAGTCGAACAGCAGTTCATGATGATGATCGCGTATGGGTGGAGGCGGAACTGAAGAACGTCGGTGATCAAGCTCTGATGCGCGGATTGGCTACATGCACACGACGCTCGGCCTCATCGATCAGTTCCAACGCACTGATTTCACCTCGCTTCACCAGGTCGGCCAAACCAACACCGTCAGTCTCGTCATATAATCTGGAAATGTCTGCTGAACTGCTCATTTTCTGCTCCTAATAAGAAGCCGCAAAATCATGTAATGCAACAGCCTAACCCGAATTTTTTACTTCAGGCGCATGCCGACCTATTTCCATTTCGAACGGTATTATTTATCGAGATAGACTGATGCAAAGAGATCACCGATCCGTAGCTGCGGCTCTTCATATGAAGACAACACGAAAGCAGCTACACAGATTTACTTTAAATGGCGACTGGATCATCCATAGATGTCGCCATTTCCTCTAGGATGATCATGGATGCACTTTCCACGTCTTGCACGATATGATCGCTAACGGCAGATGCATCCTTTGCTTCTATAGGACTAAGTGCCTCGCTGCCGCACTCATCAACCGCCCACCAAGCGTGGGAGCAGGAAAATGTCTGCATTTTTCGTTAGCTCTTTTGACCAGGTATCGCGATAGATCGTGCCATCTATTGCAACAGCGATGCCACGATCCAGCCAAGGCTGGATGCCGGGATACTGCTCGGAAAGCTTTACGAACAGTTCCCTTATATCCTTCGCTTCGACCTGGACAGTATTCGTCCCCCCAGCGACCGAACTCAGTGATCCCCAGAGAGTAACCTGAACCATCAGCCCGACCGTTCCGCGTCTAGCGCTGCAAGAATACGTGGAGGAGACATGGGAACATGCGTCATCCTCACGCCTGTAGCACTCGCCACTGCATTTCCGACTGCTGCCAAAGGTGGTACGATAGATGTTTCACCAACACCTCGTACACCATAAGGATGATTGGGATTGGGTATTTCGAGAATTTGCGTATCGATCATTGGCAGATCCGAGCAGACCGGAATTCGGTAGTCAAGGAAGCCTGGATTCTGAAGCCGTCCATCTTTGCCATAGACGTATTCTTCATTGAGAGCCCAACCAATCCCCTGGGCCGCCCCGCCCTGATATTGCCCTTCCACATAGGTTGGATGCACCGCCTTGCCGGCATCCTGGATCACCGTGTATCGAAGAATCCGGGTCCGTCCCGTTTCAGGATCGACCTCGATGTCGCAAAGGTGCGCGGCGAAGGAGACGCCCGCACCATCCGCTACAAGTTCACTGTGCCCTGCGATTGGACCTCCCGTCTTGCCAGACTCGGCGGCTATCTCCTTTACCGAAAGCCTTCCGCGATTGTCATTCTGCTTGCCCTTGGCAACCGCATGACCGTCTTCCCAAGCCACGTCTTCGATGGCAATGTCCCACATCCGCGCGGCGCGCTCTCGCATGACTTTTATGGCATTGCGTGCAGCGGAGATCGTTGCCATGGACGACGAGAATGTGCCACGGCTGCCGTCAGTCATGTCATTGTAGCCGAGAGTCGATGTATCAGCGACCACCGCCTTTACCTGATGATAATCGATGCCGAGTTCTTCCGCCGCCACGAGCGACAGCGAGGCGCGAGAACCTCCGACATCCACGGTGCCAAGAGCGAGCGAAACTGAACCGTCCATACCGACATTGAGGTCTACACAGGTTTGGCCGCCAAAATTGAACCAGAACGCACAAGCGACGCCCCTGCCCTGATTGGCCCCCAGCTGTGCCTTCATATGCGGGTGGTTTTTGGCAGCGTCAAGCGCGGCGCCGAAGCCGATAGGCCCGAATACCGGACCATAGGACGATTTCGTACCTTCCTGAGCCGCGTTTTTGACGCGGAATTCAATCGCGTCCATGCCAATCTTCTTGGCAAGTTCATCGATCATGCTCTCGACCGCAAAAGCCGCCATAGGGGCGGAAGGCGCACGATAAGCCGCTGATTTTGGTCGATTGACCACAACGTCATAGCCCACAGTTCTTACGTTATCGAGTTTGTAGCAGGCGAACGCAGTCATGGATCCATAATCGGCCCACTCGCCAGCATACGCGCCGCACGAATATCGCAACGTCGCCTCACAGGCGGTAATCGTGCCGTCGCTTTTAGCGCCGATCCTGACGTCGATGGAGCTGGAACTCGTAGGGCCCGATGCACGAAAAACTTCATCGCGCGTCATTACAACCTTGACCGGCCGGCCGGCCTTGCGAGACAGAGCGAGCGCCACCGGCTCCGCCCAAACGTGGGTTTTCCCGCCGAAACCGCCACCAATTTCAGAGGAGGTTACACGCAGCTTGGAGGCTTCCATGCCGAGCAATTGTGCACAATGTTGCCGGTAAACGAAGTGACCCTGAGTGCAGACCCACAAATCAGCCGTACCATCCGGGCTGAAATTTGCGACACAGGCATGTGGTTCAATATAGCCTTGATGGGTTTGCTCGGTCTTAAAGGAACGCTCGACCACGACATTGGCTTCGTCAAAGCCTTTTTGGACATCACCGTGCCCGTAAGTCACACGCCTGACGACGTTGGAGGGCTTTAGCGGCTTTTCCTCAAGACCTTCCGTAAAGATCGTATCGCTGACCAAGGGGGCCGACAGCTCCATTGCCTCATCGACGTCCGTTACGTGAGGAAGAATTTCGTAATCAACGTGGATCAGTTTCAACGCTTGTCTGGCTGTACGCGCATCGACGGCGGCCACCGCCGCCACGGCGTGACCGTCGTAGAGCACTTTCGTGCGGGCAAGACAGTTGTCGAGAATGTCAAAAACGACACTATTTCCGTTGGTCACGTCAGGCAGATCGGCCGCGGTGATCACCGCTTTGACGCCAACAAGCTTTTCCGCCCTTGACGTGTCAATTGACCGAATGCGCGCGTGTGCGTACGGGCTTCTTAGAATAGAACCCACCAACTGTCCGGGCATATTGAAATCCGCGCCATAACGGGCGCGACCAGTTACTTTATCGATACCGTCGGGACGAATGGGGCGGCTGCCAACCGATGTAAAGTTGCGTCCCGTGTAGCGTGGATCAAAAGCCATGATTTCCCTCTTTCATCACATGCGATGCGTCCAGAACTGCACGGACGATCTTGTCATAACCCGTGCAGCGACAGAGGTTTCCAGCAAGCCCGAAGCGGACTTCTTCTTCAGTCGGTTCTGGATTTCTTGCCAGCAAATCTTTTGCTGCAATGAGAAGACCTGGCGTACAGATACCGCATTGCAAAGCAGCATGCTCAAGAAACTTTTGCTGTAACGGATGCAGTTTGTCACCGTTGGCCATGCCCTCGATTGTTTCGACTGCCTTCCCCTCAGCTTCGGCACCGAGCACGAGGCATGAACAGACCAGCCTGCCGTCAAATATAATGCTGCATGCCCCACAGTCACCGGTTCCGCAGCCTTCCTTCGCACCCGTCAAGCCCAAACGATCGCGAAGGACGTCCAGCAAAGTCTCGTCGGCATGGCAAAGAAACTCCACGGCGTCTTTATTGATCGTAGTCGATACCATTACACTTGTCATAGCATCCCTCCTGCCCGAGCATAAGCGGTGGCAGCTACCCGTTTGGCCAGCACACCCACGATCTTCTTTCTAAATTCAACAGTACCGCGTTTGTCAGCTATCGGCCGACAGGCTGACGAACAGATAGCGGCGAGTTTTTCAAGCGCCGCATCATCCGGTTTCCTACCGATCAGAAACTGCGAAGCCTCTTCCACAATGAGGATTGTCGGCCCTACAGCTCCCAGAACCACGCGAGCCTTCTCGATTATTCCGTCTGTATTAAGCGAAAGATTGATTGCAGCGCTCACCACCGCGATATCCATTTCCGTACGGGGAATGAACCGCAGATACGCGTCGCTCGAACGAACAGGGCGCTTCTCCAGAACGATGGATTCTATGATTTCACCTTTGGAAAGTATCGTCTTGCCAGGGCTAATGGGTATGCTTTCCACCGCGACCATGCGTCTGCCGTCAGGGCCGACGATGGAGGCCTTTGCGCCTGCGGCGACGAGTGCCGGCACACTGTCGGCGGCAGGCGATGCGTTGCAAAGGTTACCTACGATCGTGCAACGCCCCTGCACCTGCTTGGAACCGATAAGTTTGGCGGCCTCCACGACGCCTGGCCACGCTGTTTTCAGCGCTTCATTCTCTCCCAACACGGCACAGGGAACGGCGGCGCCTATACTGAACCCCGCATCCGTCTGCATGATCTCCTTCAGCCCAGCGATCGCCTTGATGTCGACGATGAGATTCGGCTCGACAAAACCTCCCTTCATTTTCACGAGAAGATCACTGCCGCCGGCAAGAACGACTGCCATTCCGTCCTCGCCTGTCAACAGGGACACAGCATCCTCAATTGAAAGCGGTCTTTCGTAACGCATCGTTTCCCCTGTTCGTTTCAAAATGTCTATGCACGCACTCGATGTTGATTGGGCATCTAACCCTTCCGGATCGGCGGCATACACAGTCCATTGTCTTTACTTGCCAAAAAAATGCCCGAGTATGTTGAACATATCTGAGCGAACTTAAGTCATGGCGAAGGCAAACCTCGGCGTATCCGAAAGAAGTCGCTGCGTTTCAGTCGCGACCGGAGCGCGCAGAACATCGCTAACGCTACCAAATTCCACGATGGTGCCGCTTTGCATTACGGCCACGTTTTGCGCAATGTTGCTTGCCACGGCGAGGTTATGAGTGACGAACAGCATTGCAAGGTTGTGATCTCGTCTTAGCTGCTCCAGCAACTCCACCACCACCGCTTGAACCGAAACGTCCAAAGCCGACGTCACTTCATCGCAAATCAGCAGCTCTGGATTGACGATGAGTGCGCGGGCAATGGCCACGCGCTGTCTCTGCCCGCCAGAAAGCTGATGAGGATAACGATCAGCGGTGACCGACGGCAGCGATACCTTGTCCAAGGCAGCGAGGACTCGTTTGCGTGTTTCTGTGTTGGAAATCGATTCGAATTGTTTGAGTGCCATCGCCACCGATTGGCCAATTGTTCGCCGTGGGTTAAGCGACGCATAAGGATTCTGGAAGATGTATTGGATCCGTCGACGTGCTTGCAAGGACCGTTCTGATGCATGCGCTGGTATCAGTTCGCCACCGAAAGTGATTTTACCCGCCTGCTTCCGATGAAGTCCTGCAATACAACGAGCTGTTGTCGTCTTGCCGGAACCCGACTCGCCCACAAGAGCAACACAGCTCCCCTTGTGAATTTTGAAAGAAATCCCTTTAAGAACTCGAATGTTTCCGTGAAATGCCTCCAATCCAGATACGTCAAGCGCAACATCGCGATCAACCGCATCATAGTGCTCGACAGTCCGGACCGCAGTCGCGGCGGTTCTGAGTTCTTTCAACTTCAGACACTTCGCAAAATGACCGATTGCAATCTCCACGGTTGGTGGCACTGATTTCGTGCAGCGCGTATCCGCAGCAGTGCATCTTGGCGCGAAAGCACATCCAGGTGGACGTCGCGCCGGCTCCGGCGCACTACCGGGAATTCCACTGACGGCAGTGGCTCTATCGAGATCGGGTACCGCCTCAATCAGTGCGCGCGTGTATGGGTGCTCGGGTGTCGCCAGGATTTGCGAGGTTGCGGCAAGTTCGACAATTCTTCCAGAATACATTACCGCTATTCGATCACACAGCGATCCAACAACCGCAAGGTCATGGCTGACATAGATCGCAGCCACCGAATGTTCACGACAAAGGCCTCGGATAGTCTCCAGAACGTGCGACTGCGTAGTTACGTCTAGGCCAGTCGTTGGCTCATCCATGATAATGACGCGTGGGCGGTTGGCGAATGCCATGGCAATTCCGACGCGTTGCTGTTGTCCACCGGAGAGCTGATGCGGATACGATCTCAGGAATTCAGGCGTTTCAGGCAATTTCACCAGACGCAGTAGCTCCATCACGTTTTCGTCGATGGCGGACTGCTTGTTAGTAAAACATTCGGCAAGTTGAGTTCCCACTCGAAGGATGGGATTGAGGGCGGTGCCGGGGTCTTGAGGGATAAGCGAGACGACGTGCCCGCGAACCTTTTTCAGCTCTCGCGAACTGAGAGACAGAATGTCCTTTCCGTCGATACGAACGATCCCACCGCTTATCTCCAAACCTTTTCGACAGTAACCGAGAACTGCCAGCCCGACCGTTGTCTTGCCGGAGCCCGATTCGCCGACCAGGCCGAGAATTTCTCCTGGAGCCAGATCAAGTGACACCGAGTCGACGATGTTAACCTTTGTCCCTGCGAGAGAGATGCACAGATCGCTGATTTCCAGTGCACGATTTGGGATGTGAGAAACCTCAGCTTTTGTGCTGCCAATCATCATGACACCCCCCTGCCCACAATGGTGTTGCCATTGGGGTCGATATGTTGAAGCTGAACGGATCTGTCACCCTCTGCCGAAAGGTCGTCAGGTATGGGCGTAGCTACCCGTCTTGCCCTGCCCAAGGCATCGGCGAAAACATTGATCGCGATGGTCAGAATAGCCAGGATGAAAACTGGTGCCGCGACTGCCCACGGGTTCAGCAGAAGACCTATCCGGTTTTCGTTGATCATCATGCCCCAGTCCGGAACGGACGGATCAGCCATCAAGCCCAGGAATCCAAGACCGGCTACGAGGGCGACTGAGTAGGTAAAGCGCAATCCGAGTTCGACCATAAGAGGTGCGGTCAGATTCGGGAAAATTTCTCGCACTATTATCTTGGGCAACGAAACGCCGATGGCCTCCGCGTATTTGATATAATCCTCTTCCGACACTCTAAGCGCGACAGACCGCATGACACGCGCAACTTGGGGAACGTGTATCGCAGCGACCAATATCGCTATCAGCCATGCTTTGGGTCCCAGAATGCTGATGAAAAGCAAGGCAAGCACTGTCTGTGGGAAGGCCATTGCAACGTCCATCAGACGCATAATCACGTCGTCAACTCTGCCTTTCAAATAGCCGCCTATGATGCCGAGCAAGGTGCCAATGCACACGCCGACAATGGTGGCAACCGCGGACAGACCCAGAATCTGCATTCCGCCGGAGAGAACCCGCGAAAGCACGTCTCTGCCCATGAAATCGGTGCCAAAAATTGCGTCGGGGGATGCCGGATCGAACGGGCCACCTACAAAGTCAGCCGGAGAGACTGGCGCTATCAATGGGCCGACGATCGCGCCGCAAATGATGACGAGAGCAACCGCCAGGCCTATAGCCCCCGCTTTAAGGTCGATAATCCATCGCCAAATGCTGTAATTCATGGCTGAATCCTCGCGCGAACTAGGTTGATTGCCATCATCGAACACTCATCTTTGGCGTGAGTAACATCGTAATCAAATCTGCCGCGAGGTTGAGGAGTACATAGGTCAAGGCAAGGATGAGAACGATAAGCTGGATGACAGGAATGTCTCGCGCAATGATCGACTCCAGAAGGCCTTGCCCCACGCCCGGATATCCAAAAACGAACTCCACCAGCACCACGCCACCGGCGAGGTATGCCAGCGTCAGCGCTATCACCTGCACGACAGGCGCCATCGCGTTGGGAAGCGCGTGTATGAAAATAAGCCTTGTCGTTCCCACGCCTTTTAGGCGCGCCATCTCAATGTATTCGCTCGCGAGAACCTCAATAACCGCTGCGCGCGTCATCCGAAACAGGTAAGGAAAACAAACAAGCGACAGGGTCAATACCGGCATCACAAGAATAATCGGATCCTGAAAGACGGAACTACCTGGAGCGACGAGTGAAACTGCTGGAAGAACATGAAACAACGAAGTCGAAAGGATGAGAATAAGGAGAATGCCGATGACGAATTCCGGCAATGCAGCAAGTGCAAGCGCCACAAATGAAATACTCGTATCGACTGCCCGACCGGAATACAAGGCGGCCACTACACCGAGCACGATTGAAATCGGAAAGCTGATGATCGCGGTAAGCATCAGCAAAGTGGCCGAGCTAATAGCCCGCGGATAAACAATATCGATCACGCGTATGTTATTGACAAGGGACCGGCCTGGATCGCCGGTCAATATACCCGAAAACCAGGTCCAAAATTGCATCAGAAGAGGACGATCCAGCTGAAGCTGAGCCCGTACTTCCTGAAGGCGCTCAGGCGTCGCATTTCGACCAAGCACCGCACGCGCCGCGTCGCCGGGCAAAACCTGAGTTGCCAAAAACACCACAACGCAGACCAAAAGCAGCGTTAACAAGCCAAGACAGATGCGTCTGACTGTGAATTCGAGAATAGAGTTAGACGCCATATACAACACCATCAGTTCTGCCGAAATTAGTGCAGCCGTGCTCCCCCGGATCAGAGTAAAACCCAGGGGGACACTGGAAATCGGCGATTTGCGTTATGAGAGCCAGACCGACTTCCAAGCAAAGTGACCCATAGCATATCCGGTACGGGCCGGCGTCAGTCCCTCTACATTCTTCGCGAGAAGATCGACCCCTTGGTTGAACGATGGAATGATATAGCCGCCTTCTTCGAAGTCGATTTTCATCATATCGTGCGCGATCTCCTTGCGCTTGCCGATGTCGGTCGCACCGATTGCCTGATTGTAGAGCTTTGTGTAATTCTCGTTGCCCCAACTCGTAACGTTGTAAGCAGCACCTGGCATAAGGCACTCAGCAACCAGTGGTAGATATGGCGTGTGAAGCCAATAATCCTGTGCGAATACCCACTTCTTGTATTGGTCTCCGAAGAATACATCCGTTGTGACCTGACGTACAGAGACCGCGACGCCGACGTCTTTGGCCTGTCTTGCAAAGACCTGCGCCATCTGCGGAGCGCCGATGGCAAAGTCAGATGTGACGAGCTCAATATTTAGATTTTCTTCTCCGGCCTTTTTGAGGAGAAATTTTGCCTGATCGACATCGCGCTCTCTCTTCAGGGAAGTGTCGTAGAGTGGGTCCCAGAGAGAGAACACGTCATTGCCAACTTCACCATATCCGCTGAGCGCGATCTTGATCATCTGCTCACGGTCGACCAAAAGTCGGAAAGCTTTTCGTACCTCCGGTTTGTTGAAGGGCGGTTGATCCACTCTCATGGAGAATGGCGTGAACATCCCCGGCTCAGAAACAAGAGCTTTAATTGCTCCACCTGTTCCGACCTGGCGGGTCAGAGACAGCGGAGCGGCGGCCAAAGCGTCCATCTGTCCACTTTGCAGTGCATTGAATGCGGCAACGTCAGAGACAAAGGAAGTGATTGTCAGTGTATCGAGATGTGCTCCGACGTCGCGCCAATATTCATCGAATCTAACAAATACGCTTTGTTGGCCAGGGGTAAAGCTCTGGAACTTGAATGGCCCGGTTCCAACGGGATTGTTGGCGTCGAAACCTTCTGGAACGATAGCGTAATAGACCGCAGAGCAAATGGCTTCCGGAAACACCGCAAACGGCACTTTCATCGGAACTTTGAGCGTCAGATCGTCAACGATCTTAATGTTGTCGACATCGAGTGCCCCCAACGTGACGGATCCGCTCAACGGAGCCTTTGGATCGACAATCCGTCGGAACGTAAAGGCAACGTCCTTGGCTGACAACGTTCGTCCATCGTGGAACTTCACGCCCTTTCGTAGCTTGATGGTCCATTCGGTGGCATCGGCATTTGGTTCGAGCGACTCAGCCAGCGCGTTCTGGATGCTCGCATCAGGCTGCATCTCCACGAGAGGCTCGTAGAGGCCAAGTGCGCGGGCGAAGTCAGGCTGCACGGTACCTTTATGAGGATCGAGATGCTCGGTCGAAGACCCACCCAGCATTGCGACGCGAAGATTGCCGCCGCGCTTCGGCTTTACGGTTTCAGCATGCGCTGAAAACCCTAGAGAAGCGCCAAATGCAAGGCCCGCCCCTCCGATTAATGCAGCGCGACCAAAATCGCGCCTTGAAATTCCGGTGATAGGTGAGTTCTTTGTGTCAGACATTCCATTCCCCTTTTTGCTATTGGTTAACGCACCCTGCTAACAATCTGAAATGGCGTGAATTACTGTTCGTAACTCGCGTCAAAACAAAATGTCAGCCAGCCCGTTCATGCTTATGGTTTGTCGCGCAAGACCGCTTTCGGCTACTCGGGTTCAACGACGTTAAAAGGTTGGGGTGCCTGCGTATATCACCAGAGTGAACAACCATTTTTCCTAGAATGCACAGTCAGTTCCGAACATTCTCCGTAACTAAAGCCCAGGTTGACGCTATCCTTGACTGGCAGGCCAATCGGTTTATGATATATCGCTTGATCGGAGCCTTGCTGGTGCTACCTCTAATCACGACGAAATTTGCAATTGAAAAATCCGAGCATGGGCGAGGAGTTCAGCGTTGGTGTGACTACATGTCGGAGGTATATTATCCTCTGCAGTGTTCGCCGGCCGACCCCAGCTCTTTCAAAGGCAATCTCACTGCATTACAGCTTTCGACAATCGGGATATCCAAGTTTTCTGCTGAAGCGTGTCGGACCGTTCGCCGCAAATTCAACGTTTGTGACGAGGAGGTCGTCTTCATTTTCCCTACCCGTAGGCGGGAAAAGTTCAGCCAAATGGGCCTGGAATGCGAAGCGGGGCCTGGAGAAATGTATGTTTTGACATCGTCAGAGGACTACACGACGCACATACATGACAATTCCCACAATGTAACGATCAAGGCGCCGGCAAGTTATATGCGCGAGAGAATTCCCTCTCTGGACATGATCTACGCACGTCGGAATATCGCGAATGTCGGTTTGGTTCCGATTGTTTCCCAGCTGGCTTTGCAGACTTTCCGCTTGGCGTCGTCCTCCGATTTCGATGTTCTTAAGCGCGTCGAGGCCAATATTCTCGATCTCATATGCCTGATGGTGGAAACTCATTCCCTGGAAGACATTCACGAAAACACCACGGCGGCATTGTCCGACGTCACCTTGCAGCGGCTGTCGGCGTTTCTCTCCTGTCATTTCCACGACCCTGATCTATCGCCGGACGATGCTGCAGCCTCGCTACGAGTCTCGGTTCGTTATGTTCATAAAGTTTTTCATATTAACGGGACTACGTTTGGACGAGAGCTGCTTGGGCTCAGGCTTCGTGAAGCCGATAGAATGTTGCGGGAAGGTTCGGTCAAAAGTAAGTCGCTTCTGCCAATCGCGGACATTGCCTATGCGTGCGGTTTTTGTAGCCAATCCCACTTGTCCACCCGATACAAGCAACATTTTGGCATGACACCCAGTGAATGTCGCTCCAGGATATGATGATACAATCCATCAACCCATCTTGGTTCCGCGCAGAATTGAGCGGGCAAAAATGCCGACGTGAGCATTTGAAGGTAAGCACATAGGCCACCCCACGTATCTTTAAGTGTGCCGAGAGGGCATTATTCGCATGAGTTATACGGGGAATCCTATGAGCGACACCGTGAATCAGCCTCGAGCGTTGTAAGCGCTCCTTTTCATGAGCCTTGACGCGGTCGGCTTGACTGGATGAGCTTGTCCTATGGTCGTTTGTGATCAACCAGCGTTGGTTTTGGCGAAGTTGAAGGGCAGCAGGTCGCTGATGTCGGCGGCATTCCCGCGCTGTGGTAGCTCCGTGAGGACGTGGCGCAAGTAGGCTAGGGTTCGATGCCGCAGGCGCGGCAGGTCAGCATCAGGCTGCAGGCGACGGCACTGGCCCTGGCTCCGTCCACGGTGTCGCTGACCAGCCAAGATTTTCTGCCGGTTGCGAAGATTCTGATGCAAGCGGTGAATAGACACCGTCTGGCGATAGCGACGGCATCTCAAACTTAAACGCAACTAGGGCAAACCATGGCGCCAGCCGAGTTCGCCGGTCATGCTCTGGCAATTTTCGTCCACAGGTTCATCGCCCCCGAAGGCAGTTCGCGATGATGGTTGGAGGCGATGTCGTGGCGCGGGATGTGGAATAGGTTGGCAATCGGGTCATGGATAGAGACGAAACGTTGTAGATGTCGCGATGCCTTGAATCGCTTCATGATCCGCTATCGCCGCCGGATTGGTTGGTGAGAATTCTCTGCCCGATTGTTCAACCCATTGTGGGAACGATGCTCGACACCGCGCATGGTCGCGGAGGCACTCCTGCTGAACGGATATTGCTAGGCTTCTCCGGCATCCTGCAGGTCGATGGCTATGAAGCGTATCACACGCCCTTTTTTCCGCTGAGGTAACAGACGAAGAGTTTGCCCATGCGGCGGCGTCATACGATCACGCGAACGACAAGAAGGATTTTATTACATGACAGTCTCTGAGAACAATGGCGAGTTCCGCACGGCTCTGGTGACAGGGCGGGAGGGGCCGACGGCATCGGCTTTGCAATCGCCCGCAATCTTGCACGGAAGGGCTCGCCGTTTGCATCACCGGTGCCAGCGAACGCATTCATCTGCGGGCTCAGGAATTGCGGGACCAGGGCTATGCCGTCACCTCGCATGTCGCTGATCTCACCAAGGCCGATGAGGTCATGCGTCTGCGAGACCTTGTGGGGCCGGTCGACGTTCTGATCAACAATGCGGGGATGGGGTCGACGGCAGTGCCTACCGTGCAGCGCGAATTCCTAGCGCTGAGCGAGGCAGACTGGGATGTCGGAATAGATGTTACCCTCAAGACAGCCTTTCTGGTCACACGCGCTTTTCTGGGGTCGATGATTGAGAATAGGCGCGGACACATCGTGAATATCGCTTCTGTCACGGGCCCGCTGGTGTCCAACCCTGGCGAAGCTGCGTATTCGGCGGCAAAGGCAGGCATGGTGGGGCTCACTCATGCCGTGGCGCTTGAAGCGGCACCGTGCGGGGTAACGGTCAATGCTATCGCACCGGGCTGGATCGAAACCGGCTCGTCGACCGAGGACGAGCGGATCGCGGCCCTGCACACGCCTCCGGGACGGACCGGAACACCGGATGAAGTCGCCGCCGCCGCCGCTTTCTTGGCCTCTGCCGAAGCGAGCTACATCAATGGCGCTATGCTCGTCGTTGATGGCGGCAATGTGCTGCAGGAGCGTAAGGTCCAGATGAGTTATACTTGATTCAGTCTGCCCTTGAACTATACGTTCATACATACTTCACCGCGAGGAGCAGGACGGCAAAGGAGTGTGGTTTCGAGTCCAAGCAGTACACCCTCCCCTCTGACACAACCCAGCAAGACCTGGCAGCTCTGGTCGCTAGGCTGAACGCGGATTCCGCCGACATAATCCGAGATCGGTTGGGACGACACCGACAAATTCACCTACGGCTGGACGGTGACCGTCCACAAGGCGCAGGGCTCAAGTTTCAAGCGGGTGAATCTCCCAATCACGGCGTCGAAATTCCTGGATCGGACCTTAATCTGCACGGCCCTCACCCGGGCCGAGGAAGTCGTGGTCTTCGTCGGCAGCAGGGATGACTTCGACAACGCTGTACGCGCAATTCCCCGAGCGGAGAAACGCGGCACACAGATCGGTTCGAAACAAAAAAACAACAGTCGACGTGTAGCTTTCGCTAGACATCGACTGTTGCTTTTTCTGAAAACAAGAGCAACAGAAGGCCGTTTCTGGGTCAGCAACACCCACTTTCTGCAGCCATTCGTCAAGTCGCTTGAAGGCTTGCAACTTTTTCTACTCACTCACTCAGCAAAAGCCGTAGACCGGCACTCTTTGGAACATTTGATGCATTTGCAAAGCGGACTGACAAACCCGAGGCAGGCATATTGTAGAGCAATATCTACGCAGGAACGTATCCCGCTAGTGACCGCCCACGCTGAGCACGTGACCAATCTCGCTCCTCGTTGTCGTTTGTTGAGTAGTGCCCGTATGCGACGTTGGAAGACAACACCGGGACGTCGTCTCGACGGGACTCGGTCGGCGACGCGCCAAAGAACGTCCTGAAAGTCTTGGAAAAGTGGGATGCCGAAACGAAGCCTGTCGCGATCGCCACGTCAACGATAGGCATTGAGGAATGGGTGAGCAAATCCTTCGCTCTGTCCAGCCGGAGCTTCAGATAATACCGCTTGGGCGACATCCCCATCTGGCGCTCGAACAACCTCTCGACCTGCCTCCTTGAGATTGACGCCTTCTTGATCAGGGTTTTCATGTCGACAGGATCGGATATGTTCTCCTCCATCATGTCGACGACGAAGAGCAACGGTGATCCTGTGCGCTCGAGCTTGACGTAGTTGGGGACCTTCTGTCTATCCGCCTCCCCTCGCGGTGTACCGTGCAGCGCATGCACGCCGACTTGTTCGGAGACATCCCTCCCGTAATCCGCTTGTACGATCCGAAGCATGAGGTCGAACGCGGCCAGCTCGCCTGGACAGGAATGAAACGGCCCGTCGATCTCGAAAAACGCCCGCGTGAAGTGAACATTGGGGAATTGTTCGATCGCAACCCCGAAATCCCTCCAGTGTACGGCACATCGCCGCCCTGCCAACAAACCAGTTTCCGCCAGCAACATGGTCGCCTCGCCAATGGAGAAAACCTTTGTCCCGCGGGTCAATCCCTCACGGATCATAGCGACCAGTTTCTGACGGTCCTCGACTGAGCAGCTCCCCAACAGCAACACCGTCATTCGGGATTGACCGACCCGCATTCCCTCCGGCTCGCCTTGGTCGCCGCGACGACAGTTGATTTGCGCCTGCGTGTCCGAACAAACAGCCCCGCCCTGGATCGACACCGCCTCCCAAGTGTAGACGACGTTCCCCACCTCCCGGTTCGCGGAGTTGATGGCACCGACGATCGACGAGAATGCGAGTGTCGAAAAACCTTCCGTGACAAAGACATTGAAGTGGCGGCGGATAAAAGGCTCATGCATTCTCGTTCCTCCAAACCAGTGAAAGGGGCTTCAATTGCGTCACGCATTCGACTCGACGATCGCGAACGGGAGCACCGCTACGAGGAGGCCTCGCGGACGATCCCTTGGTCGTTGATCCAAGACCACAGATATGGGGCAAGGCCGCGATCGGCATGCAGCCGGAAAGCGCCGTCTTCGAGTCGGTAGAGGCTGGTCGTGACCCCAGCGAACTGGATGGCGGAGCAAGGTCCTGGTGTCCGCCAATCGAGTACGCACGCCCGGGCAATCAACCCATCGGCTCGAGAGCCGCTCAGTTCGAAGACGTGGAGCGCGGAGGACATCCTGGTGACCGCGTAACCCGCCTCGTCCCAGCCAGGGGTGATCTCGTCGTCGCCAATTCCAACAACGATCAAGCTATCGCGTGACATGGAGAGCGCAAATCTGTCACCTGTAGCAACACCGAGAAGTCCCAAAGGGCGCGGAAGGCTGTGCCTGATCAGAAAAGCGCTCAGATCGCCGCTTACAAGGAACTGCGGTAGTCCGGCGATCGACCTGAGCGACACTGCCTCGTTTTCAAGCTTCGTGGTATTCCAGTTGGGTGGCTCCGGCCACTTGCGTCCATGGTTAAGCATTTAGACGTCCTCCGTCCGGGTCGAAGGCGCAGGGATGAACGATGCGCGCCGAGCGTATCGTGCCGAGATGCTGCACCTCGATCGTTTCGCCATGGCGGCTCATTCCCTTTTCGATAAGGCCAAGCGCTATGGGCCGACCGAGGGTGGGGCTGAAGTAGCTCGACGTGACATAGCCCAGACTACTGGTCCGCCCGGCCGTGCGTTCGATGCCATGCGCCCCGGTGGCCAACGGCGGTCCGCCGTCCGTGACTTCCAGCCCGACGAACTGCTGCCGATCCGAGCGCTGCGCCTCTTTGGCCAGCAAGGACCTGCGTCCTATGAATTCGACCTTCTTCTTTTCCAACGGCGCGGTGAGGCCGAAGTCCATGGGACGGCTCATGCCGTCACTGTCCTTGCCGATCACGATAAAACCCTTCTCGGCCCTCATCACGAGGAGCGCCTCCATGCCCAGGAGGACGGCATCGAATGTCCTGCCAGCTTCCCTTAACAAGCCCCACAGAGTCTCCGCCTCTAACGCGGGAACCGATAGTTCATAGGAGCGATCACCCGTAAAGCTGACGCGGCTCACCCGGACGGCAATCCCGGCAAACATTCCGGTGGTCGTCGACATGTGGGGTAGCGCCTCGTCGCCAAGATCGGCGTTCACTCCGGCGGCATGCAACAAGGCCCGCGAATTTGGACCGCTGACGGTCAGCGTGGCGCTCTCCGCTGTGGCGTTGTGGATGAAAACCTTTTTTCGATCAAAGCGGTCCTGCCGCCATTCCTCAAGAAGGGCGTACATGCCGGCCACATGCGACGACGAGCAAGAGACGATGAAACGGTTGTCGTCGATCCGAACCAGGACACCGTCATCGTAGACGATACCCGATTCAGCCAGAATGAATCCGTAGCGGCATTTGCCAGGCTTTAGGTTCGAGACGGTGTTGTAATAGATGAAGTCGAGAAACTCGGCCGCCTGCGGCCCAATAATCTCGATCTTTCCCAATGGGGTGCCGTCGAACAAGGCGACTGACTTCCGGGCGGCGTTTATCTCCCTTGTCACTTCTTCCTGGGCCTCGCCACCACCGTAATACGCCGGACGCAGCCATCCGCCGTATTCCTGAAAGACCGCGCCGTCGACGCGATGAGAGGACTCAAGCGGCGAACGTCGAACCGGGTTCATGAGCGTTCCGGAACGATGTCCCGCCAAGGCTTGGAACGGCACAGGGGTGAACGGCGGCCGATACGTCGTGGTCCCGACCTCGGGTATCCGTCGCCCGGTGATCTCCGCCATCAGCGCAAGCCCGGCAAGGTTAGAGGTCTTGCCCTGGTCGGTCGCCATGCCCAAGGTGGTGTAACGCTTGAGGTGTTCCACCGATATATAGTTCTCTCGCGCAGCAAGCTCCACGTCCTTGGCGGTAACGTCGTTCTGCAAGTCTATCCAGACACGGCCCTTTGTCTTGGGCTTCGGCCATGCGGCGACTGCGGGCCTGCCGTCGTCGTCGTCGGAGAACCTGGCGAAGTCATCGGGCTGCAGTCCGAGCCGAGAGAGCAATTCCACCAGTCCATCGGACAATTCCGAAGCCGAAAACGCACCCGCCGCGGCGCCCACCACCGACACGCCGGATACAGCCTTGCCGGGCACGAACGCCAGTTTGTCGTCACGCCATGTGAGCTTTCCTTGCGCTTGGCAGAAAAGATGCACCGTCGGGCTGAACCCGCCCGACACCAACACGCAGTCGGCGGGAAGTCGTCTGCCGTCATCGAGTTGTACGCCATCGACGCGATTTCGGCCTCGAGCGGCGGTGATCGTCCGACCATGGATCACGTCGATGTCCGAAGGTTGCGATCCCGATTCCGGCCTGTAGTCAACGAGTGTCACCTTCGCCCCGGCCGCAGAGAGCGCCCTGGCGGTTTCATAGGCCGATCCATTGTTCGTCGCGACCACGATCTCCCGCCCGGACACCACCCCGTAGCGCTTGAGATAGACCAGAGCCGCATCAGCCGACATGATCCCGGGGAGATCGTTGTTTGCGAATGGAAGCGGTCTCTCGATCGCCCCTGTTGCGAGCACTACGTTTCCGGGGCGGACCCTCCATAAGCGTGAGGCTCCGTCCTCTAAACGCTCGTTGAGTGCAACAAGGAGATGGTCGTAGATGCCGAAGGCCGTCGTTCGCGGCAATAAGACAGCGCCCAGTTCGCGGAGTCGCAAAAGGGCGTGCTCGACCCACGTTGCGGCGGGCTTGCCCGCGACCGACATCGAACGATAGAGCATGGCGCCACCGAAGCTGTCGGCTTGTTCGCAGATCACGACACGCTTGCCGCGTTCGGCCGCGATGAGAGCGGTCGCTAGTCCTGCCGCGCCGCCGCCGACCACGAGGATATCGCAATCGTGATTTATCTGGTCGGCGGCTGGCGGCGCTGTGCCGTCGGCCTTGAGCACGCCAAGCCCCGCCATTTCACGGATTCGCGGCTCGAACATATGCCAGTCCGGAAACATAAAGGTCTTGTAGTAGAAGGCTGCGGGAATGAATCGGGAGAAACGGTCGATGAAGGCGTTACGGTCGTCGCGAGCCGTGGGTCTGTTGTTGACGCTTCTCACCGTCATGCCGTGTTGTACGACTTCCGTTGTAGCGCGGCTGTTAGGCAGATAATGCCCCCCCGAGATGTCGACCAACGCGTTTGGTTCTTCAACACCAGCGCCCCAGACACCGCGGGGACGATGATATTTGAAGCTGCGGCCGACGACCGAAATGTCGTTGGCCAGGAATGCTGACGCGATCGTGTCGCCCTTGAACGCGGAGACCACCGCGCCATCGAAGGTGAAATCTTGCCGGATCGAACGATCGATCGCCGTCCCGCCTTTGGTGCGCCACGAACTCATTGGCCATGACCTCCATCGAAAAATGAAGAGCCGTCAATCTTGTGGTCGACCGTGTTGCGGTCGAGCCTGAAGAGTTCGCCGCAGGTTAGATGCATCCACACCTCGGAGGTGGGACCCTTCGTGTTGTTGCGGAGATGGAGGTAGCCGGACCATTCGCCGTCCGTCACAGATGCGTGGCCTTCGGGGCGCAGGTTGCCAAGATCGCCGCCGAAATGGAACTCTGCTTCCGAGCGGGGACCGCAGTATGGACAAGGGATCAATTGCATCTTCGTTTTCCCTTCAGTGTGCGATGCCGGAGCCGGCGGCCTCGTCGATGAGGCGACCCGTGGAGAAGCGGTCGAGATCGAACGGGCGGCTGACGTCGTGATGCTGTCCAGTCGCAAGGAGATGGGCGAGCAGTGTCCCACCCGCTGGTATGGCTTTGAAGCCTCCGGTTCCCCAGCCGCAATCGAGGAAGAGGCCGGGCAACGGACTCTCGCCGATGACGGGCGACGAGTCGGGCGTGACGTCGACGATTCCCGCCCATTGACGCATCATTCGCAGCTGGCGAAAGCTCGGGAACATTTCAAGGAGGCCAGAGACCACGACTTCGAGCGTCGGAAGGTTGCCGCGCTGTCCATAGGACGGAACCCGGTCGAGGCCGCCGCCTATCACCATTTCACCTTTGTCCGATTGGCTGACATAGGTCCCCGCACCGGGGGACAGGACAACGGTGTCGAGCGCGGGTTTTATAGGCTCGGAGACGCATGCCTGGAGGGCATAGGATGTGATCGGCAACCGGAAACCTGCCTTCTCGGCCATTTGAGAGGAATGCCCCGCGACCGCCATCCCAACCCGGTCGGAACGGATGTTCCCATGCGAGGTCCTGACACCCCTGCATCTGCCGCCTTCGACAATGAAATCCTTCACTTCGCAGTTTTGGATTATGTCCACGCCGAAACGGTCCGCCGCGCGGGCATATCCCCAGGCTACGGCGTCATGGCGGGCGGTCCCGCCCCTGCCCTGCCAAACGCCCCCGTAGATCGGGTAACGCGCGCTTGGTTCGAAATTCAGGAGAGGCGCAACCCGCCGCACATCGTCAACGCTGAAAAGCTCCGCGTCGACCCCGTTGATCTGCATCGCATTGACCGTGCGTGCCGACGTCTCCATCTCCATCAGACTGTGTGCCAGGACCAGCATGCCGCGCTGCGACAGCATGACGTTGTAGTTCAGGTCTTTGCCGAGTTTCTCGTAAAGCTTCAGCGACATCTCGTAGAGCGCGACGCTCTCGGGAAAGAAGTAATTCGAGCGCACGACCGTCGTGTTGCGCCCCGTGTTTCCACCGCCAAGCCAGCCCTTTTCGATCACCGCAACGTTGGTGACGCCGTGGTTCTTGGCCAAGTAGTAGGCTGTGGCAAGACCGTGACCACCGCCGCCGATCACGATCGCATCGTAGCGGCTTTTCGGCTGGGGATCACGCCACGCCTTTGCCCACCCCTTCTGGTTGTTGAGCCCTTCTTTGAAGAGGGACAGCGCAGAATAGTGACGTGTCACGGATTGCCTCCCGGTCGAGTTCCCGAAGCGAATTTAAGAGTGGCGGTACTTTTCAGTACTTCTGGTCCCGAATGTCGGGGACGGGCGGCGGTTACACACCGCCGCCTGACAGGGTGCGACGTCAGCCGCGCATCGCCTTGCCGGAAGGGTCATAGGGCGAAGCAGCGAGAACCTTCGCGCCGCGCTCCTGGCCGACGATGTGCACGGTAAGCGGCGTGCCTTCCGTGGTAGCATCGACGTCAAGAAGCGCTATCGCGAGGCTCTTCCCGAGCGTGTGGCCGTAGCCGCCTGACGTTACGTAGCCGACGAGCTTGCCGTCACGCCAGATGGGTTCATACCCGCTGGCATCCGCATCGGTCGCTTCGACTTCGATGGTCGTCAGTACCCGAGCCGTCGTCCGACCCTCTCGCTCAGCCAGCGCCGCCTTCTTCCCGATGAAATCGGCCTTGTCGAAGTCAACGAAGCGGTCCATGCCCGTCATCCCTGCCGTATAGGCCTGAGTGAATTCCCGGCTCCAGATGCCGAAACTTTTCTCCAGTCTCAACGAGAGGACAGCGTTGAATCCGAGTTCCGTAATGCCGAGGTCCTTGCCGGCGTCGAGCAGCATCCGGCGCAGAGTGGCATGTTCGGCCGCGGAGCAATTGAGCTCGTAGCCGAGTTCGCCAGAGATCGACAACCGCGCCGCCTTGACGCGAAGAAGGCCGATGTCGAGCGGTCTGCAGGCGAAGATCGGGAACGCCGAGTTCGACACGTCGGCATGGGTGAGCTTTTCGAGGACTTCGCGGGATTTCGGACCCGAGAGACTGAAGCCGACCGTCGCGTCGGAGATGTCCGAGACTTGGACCCCGTCGGTGAGCAGGCCTTCGAACCAGCGCATGTGCCACTGGCGCAGATAATAGGAGCCCATGATCCACCAGGTCCCATCGCCCCAATTGAACACGGTCAGATCGCCCTTGAGCCGGCCGTCATTGCCGAGCATCGGGGCCAACTTCGCCCTTCCCGGCTTCGGCAGCTTGCAGGCCAAGACCTTGTCCAGCCACTTCTCGGCTTGTGGTCCGGTGACGAGATAGCGGGAGAACGCCGTGGTGTCGAGGAGCCCGACGCTCTCGCGGACGGTCTTGGCCTCTTTCGCCACGATGTCAAAAGTGTTGGAGCGCTTCAGCGTGTTGTGTTCGACGAAATCGGGCTCGGCGAAATAGAGCGGTGTCTCGAGTCCCCAGTTCACCCCCCAGCGAGCGCCGGCTGTGGACATGGGCTCGTGGGCGGGAGCGGTCTTCAACGGACGGCCCGCGGGGAGCTGCTCGTTCGGATAGGACATGACGAAGCGACGCGAGTAGAACTGTCCGGTCGTCTGGCGGATGTATTCGCGATTGGACATGAACTCGCCATAGCGGGCGATGTCCATGCCGAAGATGTCCGCCTCGGGTTCGCCGTGGACCATCCATTCCGCCAGCGACTTGCCGACGCCGCCACCTTGCAGGAAGCCCGCCATGACACCGCACGCGACCCAGTAGTTCTGAACGCCGCGGACCGGACCGACGATCGGATTTCCGTCGGGCGAGAAAGTGAACGCGCCGTTGACCCAGCGCTTGATGCCCGCGGTCTCCAGTACCGGATAGCGGTTGAAACCCATGACGAGTTCGTCGGCAATGCGATCCGTGTTTTCCTGGATAAGCTCGATCCCGTAGTCCCAGGGAGCGCCGTCCATGTTCCAATGTTGGTAATTACGCTCGTAGATGCCGAGGAGGATGCCCTTCTGTTCCTGACGGAGATACGTGAAACCTTCGAGATCGACCACCAGCGGGAGTTCCTTGCCGAGCGCAGCCACTTCAGGGATGGCCTCGGTGACGAGGTAATGATGCTCCATCGGAGTAACAGGGAGATCGACCCCCGCCATGAGGCCGCATTGCTTCGCCCAGAGCCCGCCCGCGTTCACGACATGGTCGGCCTTGATGGTGCCCTTTTCCGTGACGACCTTCCAAGTCCCGTCTGGCTGGTGTTTGAGTTCGAGCACCCGGTTGTGCTCGATGATGTCGGCGCCGCGCAGCTTCGCGCACTTGGCATATGCGTGGACGACGCCCGAAGGGTCGATGTAGCCCTCGCGATCGGTCCACATGCCACCGAGGATGCCGTCAGTATTGATGATGGGAACGCGCTTCTTAATCTCTTCTACGCCAATCAGCTCGACGTCGTTGATGCCCATCGTCTGAAAGACCCGGTAGGACGCCTGGAGCCATTCCCAACGTTCGGGAGCGCAGGCGACACTGACGCCGCCCGTCATATGCATGCCGACGCTTTGTCCCGACTCCCGCTCGATTTCGGAAAGCAAGTCGATCGTGTAGGCTTGCAATGCCGCGATGTTCGGATCGGCGTTGAGCGCGTGGAAGCCGCCCGCGGCATGCCAGCTGGAGCCTGCTGTCAGCACCTCTCGTTCGAGGATCGCCACATCAGTCCAGCCAAGCTTGGTGAGATGGTAGGCGATGGACGCGCCGACCACGCCGCCGCCGATGATTACGACACGATAATGAGATTTCACAGCGCCCTCTCCGACGGTTTCGTAGGAGCGTTGGTAACATTAGTAGACACTTGTGTCTATTAAAAATATCAGGGTCCGGCAATTTCCGAAACAGAGTGTTCCGCAGGGCTAGCCACCTGTGGACGAGGAATTCGAATTCAGCCGTCGGCGAACGAGTTGCTGAACCGGACAAAGCCCTCCACTTCAGTGGCCGCCGGTTCGACGCCGGTAAAGGTGAGCAAATAAGACCTGACATGCGTGAGACGCGAGGCGAGGCTTTCACGATGTTCCAGCGCGTAGTGGCCGATCTGCATGAAGTACAGGACTCTCGCCCTGGTCAAAGCTTCTTCCTCAACGTATCCGTAACGCGTGAACATCCTGGTGAGCGCCGACACCCGCTGGTCGTCGGCCTGCTCCACGACGTCTCGCACATGCGCGTCGCGGCGTGCCCAGTAGCGCACCGCGTTGTCGAGGCGGGGGTCGAACAAGGATTGGTCGACCCAGCATTCGAAGACGTTGAGGACGGCTTTCGTGATGGTCGGCGCAGGACGCATCGCGCGCTCGATGATCGAACCCGTGTTGCGCTTGAGCCACGTTTGCAGCAGCTCTTCCTGGAGAGCCTGGATGCTGTCGAAAAAGAAATAGAAGCTCGATCGCGATACTCCGAGCTTCTTCGCCATGACCTGCACTTTGACTTGGTCGATCCCCTCGGATACGAGCGCGTCGATCGCGAGGTTAACCCAATCCTCTTTGCCCCAACGGCCGCCGCTCTCCGTCGCGTCGGCCTTCTTTACTGCTGCGACTCTGGGCAATCCGCGCTCCATTCCTGCATTGTGACAATTTCCCCGCAGGACGTAACACGCCACCCGCGAAAATGCAAAAAATCGTCACCAAAAGTGGACACAAGTGTCTACTAAAATAGGAGATGCCTCATCAGCTTTCTGGTTCAGCGCCCCCGTCGGCTTTGGCTTTCGAGATATAGCGATCAAGGAGTTCCGCGATCTCTCCCTGCCTGTCGATCGGTTCGAGCTCCTCGATCTTGCGCTTCCAAATGCCGTTGGCGCGCTCCGTCGCGGTCTTGGAACCGTTTTCGGTCCACGTCCCGAAATTCGAAAGGTCGGCGACAAGCGGATTGTAGAACGCGGTCCGGTACCTATCCATCGTATGCTGGGTCGCGAAGAAGTGGCCGCCGGGCTGGACGTCCGCTATGGCCTCGAACGCCATCTCCGCGACAGTCGCGTTGACGGGTTGGAACAGTTCGGCGAAGGTCTGCAGCGCCTCGATATCCGTGATCAATTTCTCCATCGACACGGACAGACCGCCTTCCATCCAGCCCGCGGCGTGTACGCAGACCGTCGCGCCCGCCAGGACTGATCCCCATAGTGCGAACTGGGTTTCGTGCGCGGCTTGCGCATCGTTGACGTTGGCCGCGGAGCCCCCGCCTGAACGCCAGGGCAGACCGAGGAGGCGGGCGAGTTGTCCCGCGCCTTGCGTCGCCTTGACGTGCTCTGGTGTGCCGAAGGCGGGCGCGCCGGACTTCATGTCCACGTTCGACGAAAAGCTTCCGTAAACTACGGGCGCGCCGGGACTGACGAGCTGTGAGAGCGTGATGCCGAGCATCGCCTCTGCGTGCTGGAGCGTCAGCGCTCCGGCGACGCTGATCGGGGCCATCGCTCCAGCGAGGCAAAAGGGGGTGATAATCGACATCTGCCTGTGGCGGGCGAAGTCGATGATGCCTCTGGCCATCGGAATGTCGAGTTGGCGGGGAGAGTTTGTGTTGATGATCGTAAAGCAGTGGGGATCGGCGGCGAAAGTCGCGTCGTCGATTCCCCGAGCGAGCTTCACCATTTCGAACGATTGCTCGACTTGCTTGGTGCCCCGCGAGAAGATGAAAGGAAGCTTGTCCGAAAGCACCAACTCCGCCCTTCCTGTGGCGTAGTGCCGAAATCTCAGATCCACATCCTGCGGCTCGACGAATGGAGCGAGGGCGTGCAGGACATCGAATGCCTGCGTCAGCTTGGTGAGATTTTCGAAGTCCGCCAGCGCACCCGCGCGCCTGCCCCTGTCGAGATCGGTCACATTGGGAGCGCCGCAGCCAGCGACGAACATCATGTTGCCGAGTTCGAAATCGATATGTCGCGCCGACGAGCCACCCTTCGCGTGGATTTTCTTGGGGGCGGTCGAAAGCGCGGCCGTGACGATGTCTCGGCCGACCCGGACCATCAGCGTTTCCTCGTCCACCGCGGCGCCCGCGCGAGCGAAGATTTCACGCGCCTCGGGCAGGAGAACCTTGACCCCGAGCTCCTCCAGCACACGAAGCGCCGTATCGTGTATGGAGGCCACTTCGTCGTCTGAAAACACTGTCTGCGGCGCGTAGCGATTTCGAAGATGACCGTAGTCGACGGCACGTACCGACGCCGCTCGTCCTGCCGCTCCCCTTCCGCCACGCTTCACCCGGGCCGCCTGGTTGCCTTCTTCCATGTCATTCTCCTTGGCCCGCGGGCATCGAGGTCCGATTGACGCGCTGCCGCGTATTGTCAGAAAAGCTAAGCCGTCCACGGTTTCGTGAGCGGCAGCGAGGCCGATCCGCCGATACGGCCGCTACACGTGGCCGTAATGCTCGCGATGGTTCACGACCGAATATGCGTAGTCCAGCAAGGTCGACCACGTGAAGACCGGGAGATCGACTTCACGCTGCACCGCCCTCGCAAACGGCTGGAATCCGGTGCATTCGAACATCAACGCTCCGATGTCCGGGTTGCGGGAGACGAAATCCTTGCAGAGCGCGACCATGTCCCGCTCGGCGCGTTCGAAATTCGCCGTCGGCACCGCAGGGCGTTTCCCCGAAATCCAGAGACTCTCGAATTCGGGGGTCGAGTAGTCGTCGACCGCTCCAGCCACCACTATGTTGCTCGAAGGCTCGATGCCGACATTGCGCAGATGTTCGTCGGACAGTTGGGAGCGGACCCCGCACACGATGCCGACCTTCCTGCGCGGCGAGATCAGCCGCTGGATGAAGGGAACCTGTAGCAGGCTTGACATGAATACGGGGATGTCGACGTGGGCGGCGACCTCTCTCTGGAAGTATGCGAAATAGCCGCACTCGGCGGCGATAGCCCTGCACCCCATCTTCTGCAACGCCCTGGCCGCAGCGAGAATCGGCTCGAGGCAGGGTGATTTGTCCTCGGCGAAAACGAGCTTGGGGATGTCGACGCCGTCGATGACCTGATATTGGATCGGGAAAGGATACGCGCTCGCGTTCCGAACGTCGCCGGGGAACCCTGGATAGACCTCGTCGAGGATCATGATGCCGAGACCCATGCCGTAGCAGGAGTGGTTCTTGCGGGCGCTGATAGTGCGGACGCCGAAGTCGCGGTTGCCGTAGATCATGCGTTCCTCATGACATGATTGCATGGAGCGTCGGCTTCGGAAGGCGACCGCGATGTGCAGTCGCCTTCCGGCGTGGCGCGTCCGCCGCTCGCGTCACGCCTGTTGACCGATCTCAGACGAACCAGGCCTTCTCGGCGACACGGCAATCGTCCATGTCGAAACGGCTATGGGTCTGCACGCCCTGGACCTTTGTCGAATAGCCGTCGAGGAAGTCGGCCGTCGCGAAATGAACATGCCCCGCGTCTTCGGAGATCATGAGCTGGCACTCGTCGTAGATCGCCTTGCGCGCGCCCGGGTCGAGTTCGATTCGTGCCTGTGACAGCAGCTTGTCGAAATCGGGGTTCCGCCAGTCGGAGTCGTTATAGTCGGACTGGCCGCCGAAAGACGTCTGGAAAATCTGATCGGGGGACATGCGGCGCGCCCAGATAACGGCGCAGAACGGCACCTTCAACCACGTATCACTCCAATAGCCGTCCCCTGCCACCCGGTTCACGTTGAGCTTTAGCCCGGCCTTTTCCATGTTCTGCTGGTAGACCTGCCCGCAATCGACGGAAGACGACCAAGCGCCATCGGAAACGATCAGGTCGACGGAAGTGTTCGCGCCCATCCCGGCCTTCTTCCAATGGAAGGCGGCCTTTTCGGGATCGAAGGCGCGCTGCGGCATGTCCGTGTTGTAGTACGGGCTCGCGGCGTCCATCAAGGTGTCGTTGCCCGGGGTCGCGAAGCCGCTGTAGACGTTCTTGCAGATCATCTCGCGGTCGATGCCGTATTTGAGCGCGAGCACGAGGTCCTTGTTGTCCATTGGCTTCTGGGTGACCCGGGCCACGAACACGTAGCGGAATCCTGTTCCCTGGGTTCTAACAACGTTCACCGCCTTGTTCTTCATCAGCTCCTTTGCGGTGCGCGGATCGAGGCGGTTGGCAACGTCGATCTGCCCGCTCTGGAGGGCCGAGATACGGGCCGCCGGGTCTGTGATGTAGAGAACCTCGACAGCTTCGAAATTGCCTCTGCCGCTCTTCCAATAGTCGCCCCTTGAGGTGAAATAGGCGCGCACACCGGGTTCGAAACTCTCGAGAACATAGGCCCCCGTCCCGATCGGCTTGTCCCAATCCTTGTGGCCATTGGGGACCACGACAAGATGGTAGTCGCCGAGCAACACCGGAAGGTCGGCGTTGCCTTCATTGAGCTTGATGTAGACCTGGTTCGGCGACAGAGCCTTGATCTCTGTGATGCCAACGAGCTGCCCCTTCGCCGCCGACTTGCTCTGCTCGGTTCGGTGGAGCTGGATGGAGTAGATGATGTCGTCGGCATCTAGCGTCTTGCCGTTCGAGAACTTGATACCCTTCCTGACCTCGAACACCCATTCGGTCGCGCCGGATTTCGCCTCCCAGCTTTCGAGCAGTTCACCCTGCGGGTTGCCCTCGGCGTCGTATTCGACCAGACCGTTCATCATGAGAAGCGAGAGAACGATCGGAACCGAGTCGTTGTAAGTGGTGGGATCGAGGGAGTCCGAGGCGTTCCCGCCCTCCAGGCCCATCCTCAGAGTGCCGCCCTTCTTGGGCGTCTGCGCGAACGCGGCGCCGAACCCGAGCAAAGGCGAAGCCGCCGCGCCCAGAGCAATCGCACCGCCAGCACGCAGTATGTCGCGTCTCGTGGGCGTCAAGATACCGCCCGGCGAGCGGGACATATCAACTTCATCAAATTTGGCCATTCTCGTCTCCCATGGTTGAGGTCATGTTTCGCTACGCGCACAGCCTCTCGCCCAGACAAGCGTCTCCGCCTGCCCACCTCGCTCGATTGGCTATCCACCTAAGTCCTGAATTTGATCGCACAGCGCGGTTTTGCCGCCGTACATCCTCGTTTAGTCTTCTCGCCAGCAGACTTATAGCAGAAAATCACTTGTGTCTAGTATGATGACTATAAGCGGGAATCTACGTCGTTTATTGAATGAAATGCGACGCATTTCTCAACACATGAGACGTTTGCGAGCTAACGAAAATGTGCTTCATATAATTGAAATACAAAGGATTTTGGAGATTCTAAGACACCACATGTCTGAAAGACCTGAATAGGCATAATCTACAACACAAGTGTACGTCAAAGGCTTCAACTGACGGTCGCCGAGTGTTGTTCGGGGGAGCGACAGAATGGCCGCGACCGTGCTTGCGAGATGAAGGCATACCTAAGTGCTTCGCTGTCGGTCGCGGAGGTGCCCGGCGCTGCCGCTGAGTGCTCAGGATGAGGTCCAACGAAGGCAAGATGACAACTGGCGCGGCCGAAAATCTGCCCGTCTGTGGTTGGCTGAACCTGCCTGGCTGCCGCGACGGCGAATTTCCGCGTCCCGCCTCTCGCCGACATTCTTGGCGCCTTGCGGCCTTCGATGACCGCTATCTGTCGATCACAAGATCGGAGGTCGGGCGGCTGCAACATGCGAGTGCGTAGCCCTGGTCGATTTCCCGCTGCCGGATTCCGCCTCCATGGTTCATCTCAACGGTCCCGGATACGATCTTGATGCGGCAAGTGCCGCAGATTCCCTTCCCGCACGAGGTCTGTATCCTCACCTTCGCCGCCTGCGCCGCCTTGAGCACGGTTGCGTCCGGGCTTCCGCGAGTCGATTTCCCGCTTTTCTGAAAGTCGATCTCGAACGAGCTCGCGGCCTTCTCCACGGGACTTTCGTCAACCGCGACCTGGTCGAAGTTCTCTTGATGGAAGTTCCGCTCGCGGACGCCGAGCGATAGGCAATGATCTTTGGCGGCGGACATGAAGCCGTCCGGCCCGCAGGTCATAACGATCCGGCTCGCCAAGTCGGGAACCAGTGCGTCAAGCATCGGTCTGCCGATGCGCCCTGTCGGTCCGACCCATCCAGAGCCGGACCTCGGGTTCGTGGCGACCACCGTGATCCGGGCGTTGGGCAACAGGCGCGCCCAATGCGTCAACTCGTCACGAAAGATCATTTCCTCCGGCGAGCGCGCGAAGTGCAGGAAGACGGCATCAACTTCCATGCAATGGTCGGCCATGGAACGCATCATCGAAGCCAAGGGGGTGATGCCGCTTCCCGCGGACAGCAACAGCATCTTGCCTGAAAGGTGCGGGTCGCAAACGAAGCCACCCGTGGGGCCACTTGCAATCACCCTGCCGCCGACCCGCAGGCTTTCAAACGCCCAATTCGAGACCACTCCGCCCGCCACGCGTTTGACGGTGATGGCGACGGTCCCGCGACGGGCGGAGGAAGAGGAAATGCTGTAGGATCGACACTCTTCGCCTCCGTTGACGTCGAAGGTGAAATTGAGGAACTGGCCAGCCGAAAACGAGACTTCCCCGCCATCGCAGCGCTTGAAGACAAAGGTCCTCGCTTCGCTGGTTTCATCGCGCACTGCGACGCAAACCATAGCCATCGCTTCGACATCGGCTTCCAAGCTCCGCTCCGTCAACGTCATCTGAAGACCCGGCTCCTTGCGGTATCAGTAGCCATGTGCCCGGAGGCGCTCGACATACCAGTTGAGATTGAGATCGACGAGGCGTTCGACGAAGGGGGACAAGGGGCCTGGCACGTAACCCGTTGTTTCAACACCATTGTGCGCCAGCGCGACGAGATCGGCGTCCTGCTGGTTGGTCGCGGTCCACACCTCGGTCAGACGTTGGATATCGTAGTCCCTCCCCTCAACCGCGTCCTTGTGCACGAGCCAGACAGTCCTCAACTGCGTCGTGGACGGGGAAAGCGGCACCAGATAGCTCACCACGGCGTGGTCGGCGAAGAAGTGGTGCCAGGAATTATGGGTCCACATATGAAGGTCGCCCAAACGTTTGTCGGTGAGATCGCCCAACAACTTATTGGATGCCGCGAGGGTATCGAGCGTGTGTGCCTCGCCCGCTCCAGCGATCACGAAACGCTGGGAGCGGAACAGCGTGGCGCGGCCGGTCATCTCTTCGACAAGTTCCGAAGGGAATCCTTCACGCTCCCACCGGGCAGTCTCTCGCTGGCTTATGGCCTTATGTTCTTCCCACTCCGCCATCTGGTCCTCGGACATCTCCTCGGGGTCAAAGCCCACATCCAGGTGATTGAGGGTCTCGCAGAGCTCGGGGTGCGAACCCTCGCAATGATAGCATTCGCGATTGTTGTCGACGCTGAGCTTCCAGTTACCATCCTCGATGATGGTCGACTCATGGGCGATCTTGGCGTGCGCCAAATCGAGCCGGGCGAGCCGGGGCGCGATGGCCGCTTCAAAGTCGGCGATGTCGTCCGGACAGTCTTCGGCGATGCAGATGAGCAGCAGTCCGGCGATGTTGCGCACATGAACGGGCTTCAGGCCGAAACAGGATTTGTCAAAGGCCGCGCCCATCTGGTTGGCGTGGACGAGCTCGCCCGTCAGATCATATGACCACTGATGATACGGACATACGAGGCGGCCGACTGAAGTCTTTTCCTCGCTGACAAGGCGAGCGCCCCGGTGGCGGCAGACATTGTGGAAACCTCTGATCTCGCCGTCGTCGTCACGAAGAAGAATGATTGAGGTCTTTCCGATCTCGACCGTCCGTACGTCGCCGGGTTCCGCGATGTCCGCGGCGACACCAGCTAAAATCCAATGTCGTCGGAAGAAGACCTCGATATCGACGTCGAAGGCGGCTTGCGAGGTGTAGTATGCTGCGGGCAATGTGAAGCCCGCGCCTCTCTCTCCGAGCAGACCTCTCAGCGACCCATCGATGCGCACATTCATTTCAGCACCCCACATTTGACTTTGCAATAACCTCCGCTATTTCCAGGCTTCTTACAACTCGACAAAAATTCCAAAGTACGATAACTTTTCCTCATGTCAGCAACTCCTCGACGGCACATCAAATCGCTTTCGGCGCTTTTCGCCTTCGAGGCCGCAGGACGGCATCGAAACTTCACCACGGCCGCCAGGGAGCTGGGTGTGACCCAGGCCGCCGTCAGCAAGCAAATCGCTCTCCTTGAGGAAGACCTCGGCCGCGCGTTGTTCGAGCGCCTGCATAGGGAAGTACGCCTGACTCAAGCGGGAAGAGAGCTGTTCGACGTCGCGAGTTCGACCCTGGGGACACTTGGCGACACGCTCGCCCGACTGCGGTTGGCAGATCGAAGCAGGCCCGTCACCATCGGAGCCACTTTGGCCATGTCGCATTTCTGGCTCCTTCCGCGGTTGCCCGCTTTCAGGACGGCCCACCCCGACCTGCACATCAGGGTCGTTTCGCAGGACGAACCGCTGCGGATGGACGATGGCACTCTCGACATGGTGATACGGTTCGGGGACGGAAAATGGGACGACGGCGCATCGTTTCGACTGTTCAAGAGCGAGATCGCTCCCATGGCCTCGCCCGGGTTTCTCGCCACGCGGGACAGCATGACATCGGTTGAGGACGTGCTGGCATCGCCACTTATCGAATACGACGCGCCCGACGAAACCTGGACGGACTGGAACGACTGGCTTTCGGCAGCCGGGAAGCCGATCCGCGCGATCAAGGCATCGCTCTCGTTCAGTCGGTATGCGGATGCCATCCAGGCGGCGGCGGCGGACCAAGGTGTCATACTGGTATGGAGTGGCCTCACAGGAGGCATCGAGGAGCGCGGCGGACTTGTGCGTCTTCCGGGGCCAGTGCTGGTTCCGCGCGGGGACTTCTATCTGGTGGTCGCCGATCCGCATGGGAGCCAAGCCGACGAGAAATCACTTATCACGTGGCTTGTCCAGGAAGCGAAAGCGCAAAGCGACACGATCGGCTCCGGCTCCTAGCGCGAAGCCATCATGCTAACTCTCTGTCCTTCTATCGTCACCTGGGCACGGGTATCGGCAGCTTGGTCGTGTTTTTGATGCATTTCAGGGCGAAGTGCGATTGCACCGCCGACACACCCGGCAGATGCAGCAGAACCTTTTTCAGGAGTCCCTCGTACTCCTCGATACTGCCGACCACGATCCGGAGGATGTAATCGGCATCTCCGCTCATTGAATAGCATTCGGTGATTTCGTCACGGTCACGCGCTGCGGCTTCCAGCGCTTCCAACGTTTCTTCATCGTGTTGCTTGAGCTTGATATTCGCGAACACGACCACAGGCAATCCGAGCGCGACGGCATCCAGGAGGATGGCCCGCTCGCGGATCACACCCTCGGCCTCCAGTTTCTTCACACGCCGCCAGCACGGCGTATGTGACAGTCCCACCTTAACCGCGAGGTCGGACATTGGAATCTGCGGATTATCCTGAAGTTCCCGAAGAATTCTAAGATCGATGCCATCCATCAAGTCTCATCCTATTTTTGATCCTTTTTATAGGATTGGATCGCGAATTTCCACACTTTCACGCATGAATACGCAATTTCGTACCAGGCGTTCTCGTTGCAATATCGTTGCGCAGGAGGACACCCCAAGATGCTCAAGAACTCTTCCCTGAAGCTTCATATCCCCCAGCCTCTCGCACGGCCGGGAGACCAACCCGATTTCAGCTATATCGATCTGCAGGCCGCGGGCGAGACCCGCCGTCCCGATGTCGACGAAAACGAACGCGAGATGCGAGACTTGCCCTTCGGCTTGATCCGCGTGCTTGACGACACCGGGAACGCGGTCGGTCAATGGGACCCAAAGTTGGACGAAACGGAGTTGAAGCGCGGAATGCGCGCGATGATTCTTACCCGGGCGTTCGACGAACGAATGTTCCGCCTGCACCGTCAAGGCAAGACGTCGTTCTTCATGAAGTCCACGGGCGAGGAAGCGCTCGGAGCCGCCCCATCCATGGTCCTTGGTGCGGGCGACATGTGCTTTCCAACCTACCGGGTGGTCAGCTACCTGATGGCGCGAAACTACCCCCTCACCGACCTTGTGAACCAGATTTTTTCGAACGCCGCCGATCCGCTCAAGGGCAGGCAGCTGCCTATCCTCTATTCGGCCAAGGATTACGGCTTCTATTCGCTGTCCGGCAATGTCGGAAGCCGCTTCGGCCACGCCGTCGGATGGGCCATGGCCTCCGCCTACATGGAGGACGACAAGATTGCACTCGCCTATATCGGCGAAGGGACGACCGCCGAGGGCGATTTCCACGAGGCGCTGACCTTCGCGGCCGTCTATCACGCTCCGGTCATCCTCGCGGTCACGAACAACCAGTGGGCCATCTCGACCTTCCAGGGAACGGCGGGCGGCCAGCAGACGACTTTCGCAGCGCGCGCACTTGGCTATGGCATCCCAGGCTTGCGTGTTGACGGCAATGACTTCCTGGCCGTCTACGCCGCCACCTCGTGGGCGGCCGACCGCGCGCGTCAGAACCTCGGCGCCACGCTCA
Source organism: Rhizobium sp. SRI_017 (assembly GCF_057586295.1). NCBI lineage: Bacteria > Pseudomonadati > Pseudomonadota > Alphaproteobacteria > Hyphomicrobiales > Rhizobiaceae > Rhizobium > Rhizobium sp. SRI_017. The sequence goes on from NZ_JBYCZP010000024.1 coordinate 65,558, forward strand.
TCGAGTTCGTCACCTACCGTGCCTCGGGACATTCGACCAGCGACGACCCGACCAAATACCGTCCGGCTGACGAACCCAACCATTGGCCACTGGGTGATCCGGTCGATCGACTGAAGCTTCATATGACTTCGCTCGGGATTTGGTCAGATGGCGACCATGCCGCTGTCGTGACGGAGTGCGAAGAACTCGTGAGGACTGCCGCAAAGGCTGGCGAAGCTGTGGGCACCCTCGGCACTTCGAAGCCGAGCGTCAAGGAGATGTTCGAATGCGTCTACAAGGAGCCGGATTGGCGTCTCATTCGGCAGCGGCAGGAGCTTGGGGTCTGAGATGACGACGATGAATATGATCCAAGCCATCAATTCCGCGATGGACGTCATGCTGGAGCGCGACCCGAAGGTGTTGGTCTTCGGCGAGGACGTCGGATATTTCGGCGGCGTCTTCCGCGCGACGGACGGCCTGATGGCGAAGCATGGCGCGAAGCGGTGTTTCGACACGCCGATTTCCGAAGGTGGCATAATCGCGACTGCGATCGGAATGGGCGCATACGGCCTTCGTCCCGTCGCTGAAATCCAGTTCGCAGACTACATCTTGCCCGCCTACGACCAGCTTGTTTCGGAAGCGGCCCGGCTCAGGTATCGGTCTGGCGGCGATTTCTGGGCGCCGATCACAGTGAGGTCCCCCTACGGCGGCGGCATCTTCGGCGGCCAAACGCACAGCGCCAGCCCAGAGGCGATCTTCGCCCATATCACGGGTCTCAAAACGGTGATCCCGTCCAACCCGTACGACGCAAAGGGTCTGCTGATCAGCTCCATCGAGGACGACGATCCGGTCATCTTCCTTGAGCCCAAGCGCATCTACAACGGTCCTTTCAACGGCAGGCAAGGTGTGCCGCTGGAGCCGTGGTCGAAGCACTCTGCCAGCGACGTGCCGGAGGGCCATTACACGGTGCCGCTCGGCAAGGCGGCCGTCGTGCGTCCGGGCAAAGCCGTGACGCTTTTGGCCTACGGCACCATGGTGCATGTCGCGCTCGCGGCCGTCGCAGACACCGACGTCGATGTCGAGGTCATAGACCTCAGGAGCATCGTGCCGCTGGACCTTGAAACGATCGTCTCTTCGGTCAAGAAGACCGGACGCTGCATCGTCGTGCACGAGGCTTCCCGCTATGGCGGCTTCGGCGGCGAATTGTCGGCGCTGGTTCAGGAGGAATGCTTCTACTACCTCCAGGCCCCGATCGAACGCGTCACCGGATGGGACACGCCTTATCCACATGCATTCGAGTGGGACTACTTCCCCGGACCACAGCGGGTTGAAACCGCGATACGACGCTGCATGGAGGCCAAGCCATGACCTTCCGCTTCAGACTTCCGGACATTGGAGAAGGAACAGCGGAAGCCGAGATCGGCAACTGGTATGTCGCGCCCGGAGACTTCGTGAAGGAGGATCAGCTCCTCGTCGACGTGATGACGGACAAGGCAACCGTGGAGATGACGTCTCCCGTCACTGGAACCGTCATCGCGATTCATGGCGCGGTCGGCGAGATGCTTCCGATCGGCTCGGTGCTCGTCGAACTCCGTCTCGAAGGTGAGGAGGGCGGAGAACAGCCCCCCGTTCCCATGGAAGACCCTGTCGCGCGGACTGAACCTGTCGGCACCCCGTCATCGGTTGCGGAACCTGTGGTCGTCGTCGCGCCTTCTACCGCGGAGCCGAAGAGTCAGGCTCAGAGTCCTGCGCCTCCCCAATCGGATCGATCCATCATTCTGGCCTCTCCTGCGGTGCGTAAGGCGGCGTTCGAACGAGGTATTCCTCTTCAGTTCGTGCCGGGAACAGGCCCGGACGGTCGCGTCCTCCTTGACGACCTCGATCGGCCGCTCGCCGCGCCGGCCGCGTCGCCGACGGTCGAATTCGAAGACGAAGTTACCGATCGGAAGATCGTCGGCCTCCGTCGACGCATCGCCGAGAAAATGCAGGAGTCAAAACGGCAGATTCCGCATTTCGGCTATGTGGAGGAATTCGATCTGACAGAGCTCGAGGCCCTGCGCGCCGAGCTGAACGCCACGCGGTCTGAGAAGGAACCCAAACTCACGCTGCTGCCCTTCTTCATCAGGGCCGTCGTGATGCTCGTGCCGGAATTCCCGAACGTGAACGCCCGGTATGATGATGCCAACGGTGTTCTGCGGCTCTACCGCGGCGTTCACGTTGGCATTGCGGCGCAGACTCCGGGCGGGCTGATCGTTCCGGTGATCCGGCACGCCGAGCGTCTCGATATCTGGGACTGCGCCAGCGAACTCGCACGGGTGACGGCGGCGGCCCGCGACGGCACGGCCAAGCGGGAAGAGCTGTCCGGTTCCACAATCACTCTCACGAGCCTGGGGACGCTGGGCGGTATCTCGGCCACTCCCATCATCAACCATCCCGAGGTCGCGATTATCGGCCCCAACAAGCTGGTGGAACGTCCCGTCGTGCTCGACGGGCAGATCGTTATCCGCAAGATCATGAACGTCTCCTCGTCCTTCGACCACAGGATCGTCGATGGATACGATGCCGCCCGCTTCATCCAGGCGGTCAAGCGCCTTATCGAGCATCCGTCCCTGCTTTTCGTCGCGAGGAAGAAATGAGCGAAATCACCACGAAAGTTCTCGTCGTGGGCGGTGGTCCCGGCGGCTATGTAGCCGCGATACGCTGCGGACAGCTGGGGCTGAAGACGATTCTCGTCGAGGGCGATCGTCTCGGCGGCACCTGCTTGATCCGAGGATGCATTCCTTCCAAAGCGCTCATTCACGCAGCGGATGAATTTCGGACGGTCTCCCGAGCTTTTGAAGGCGGGGCCCTCGGCATCCGCCTCCAGGCCGCTCCGGAACTCGACCTTGGCCAGACCATCCATTGGAAGGACGGCATCGTCGGCAAATTGAACGCCGGGGTCTCGACACTTCTCCGGAAGGCCAAGGTTCGCGTCGTCAAAGGCTGGGCCAATTTCAGTGACGGGAAGACCTGCACCGTACGGAGCGAAGGCGAACCCGTCACTATCCGGGCGGAGCACGTGATCCTCGCCACCGGATCGACACCCGTCGAGATACCGTCCCTGCCCTTCGGCGGAAACGTCGTCTCGTCCGAAGGCCTTCTGGGTTCGACCGAGCTTCCACGGAACCTCGTCGTGGTCGGCGCCGGCTACATCGGACTGGAACTCGGCACCGCCCTTCGCAAGTTGGGATCGCGGGTTTCGATCGTCGAGCAACTCGGAAAGGTTCTGCCCCTCTATGACGAGGCGCTTTCCGCTCCCGTCGACAAGTGGCTTCGCAACAACGGCGTCGACGTCCATCTGAATTCCGCCGCGAAGGGAATGAATGCCGACGGCACCGCCCTCCTCGTCCAAGACTCCGAGGGCGCAGTTTCCGAACTTCCGGCTGACAAGGTTTTAGTCGCCGTCGGACGCAAGCCTCTCGTAGAAGGTTGGGGCATCGAGAACATGGCGCTTAACCGCGACGGCCGTTTCGTCTCTGTCGATGAACAATGCTCGACGTCAATGAAGAACGTCTGGGCGATCGGGGACCTTGTCGGCGAACCCATGCTGGCGCACAAGGCCTCGGCCCAAGGCGAAATGGTCGCGGAGATCATCGCTGGCAAACGGCGCAGGTTCGCCCCGCTCGCCATTCCAGCAGTGTGCTTTACCGACCCAGAAATCGTGAGTGTCGGGGTGTCGCCTTCGGATGCAGGCGCTGAGGACGCGGTGGTTTCAATTTTCCCGTTCGCCGCGAACGGACGGGCGCTTTCCATGGAAGGCGGCGACTGCGACGGATTCGTCCGCGTGGTGTCGGACCGCTCCACCAAACGGATCGTCGGAGTTCAAGCAGCCGGGGTCCACATCTCCGAGTTGGCGTCCTCCTTCACCCAGGCGATCGAGATGCAGGCGTCGCTCAACGACATCGGTTCAATCATCCACGCCCACCCGACCCTTGGCGAAGCCTTCCATGAAGCCTCGCTCAAGGGCCTTGGCCACGCGATCCATATTTGACGGAGCTACCATGTTCGATTTCTCATTGGGCGACACCGCAGACGCGATCAGGGAGACAACCGCCAAGTTTTCGGCCGACCGCATCGCTCCCATCGCGGCCGAGGTCGACGCCTCCAACACGTTCCCGCGCCAGCTCTGGCCGGAACTCGGGGCGCTCGGCCTTCACGGCATCACCGTCGAAGAGGAATTCGGCGGCTCCGGTCTTGGCTACCTGGCACACGTCATCGCCATGGAGGAAATCTCCCGCGCGTCCGCGTCGGTGGGTCTAAGCTACGGCGCGCATTCGAACCTCTGCATCAACCAGATACGACGCTGGGCGACACCTGAGCAAAAGCGCAGATATCTACCGAAGCTCGTCAGCGGCGAACATGTCGGCGCGCTGGCGATGTCCGAAACGGGCTCGGGTTCGGATGTCGTCTCCATGCGCCTCAAGGCGACCAGGAAAGGCGACAGATACGTTCTCGATGGCACCAAGTTCTGGATTACGAACGCGCCGCACGCCGACGTGCTTGTGGTCTATGCGAAGACCGCTCCCGAGGCAGGACCCAAGGGTATCTCGGCATTTCTTGTCGAGAAGGGCATGGCGGGCTTCTCCGTCTCGAAAAAGCTTGAGAAGATGGGGATGCGCGGCAGCGACACCGCCGAACTCGTATTTCAGAATTGCGAAGTCCCCGCCGAAAACCTCATGGGCAAAGAAGGTGAAGGTGTCAAAATCCTGATGTCGGGATTGGACTACGAGCGCACTGTTCTCGCGGGAGGGCCGCTCGGAATCATGCAGGCCTGCCTGGACGTCGTCCTGCCCTACGTCCGCGACAGGAAACAGTTCGGCAAGCCCATCGGCGAATTCCAGCTGATGCAGGGAAAGGTCGCCGATATGTACGTCGCCATGAACTCGGCCCGGGCCTATGTCTACTCCGTCGCCAAGGCATGCGACGAAGGCCGCACGACCCGCGCCGACGCCGCCTCGGCGATCCTGCTCGCAAGCCAGAACGCCGTCACAGTGTCCATGGAAGCCGTCCAGGCCCTTGGGGGCGCGGGATACACGAAAGAGTGGCCCGTCGAGCGCTATGTCCGCGACGCAAAGCTTTACGACATCGGAGCCGGCACGAACGAAATTCGCAGGTTCCTGATCGGCCGGGAGCTCTTCGGCCAATGAGTATCATCCGCACTGCCATCGACACCACGGACAAGAAATTCGCCGCCAACAACGACCTGAACCGTTCGCTCGTCGCGGACCTGAATGAGCGTGTCGCCGTCGCACGGAGCGGTGGCGGCGAGAAGGCCGCCGCCAGACATGTCGCGAAAGGAAAGATACTTGCGAGGGACCGCATCCAGGCGCTTCTCGACATCGGCAGCCCGTTTCTTGAGGTCGCGCCGCTGGCCGCAAACGGAATGTACGACGGCGAAGCGCCCAGTGCGGGCGTGGTCACGGGGATCGGCAGAGTTTCCGGCCGGGAGGTCATGATCGTCGCCAACGACGCCACCGTCAAAGGCGGCGCGTACTTTCCGATGACCGTGAAGAAGCACCTGCGGGCACAGGAGATCGCGCTGCAGAACCATTTGCCGTGCATCTACCTCGTGGACAGCGGCGGCGCGAACCTTCCCCATCAGGCCGAGGTCTTTCCGGACCGGGACCATTTCGGGGCGATCTTCTTCAACCAGGCGCAGATGTCGTCCCAAGGCATCCCCCAGATCGCCTGCGTCATGGGAAGCTGCACGGCGGGCGGAGCCTACGTTCCGGCCATGTCGGACGAGAGCGTCATCGTGCGCAACCAAGGAACCATCTTTCTCGCCGGGCCGCCACTTGTGAAAGCGGCCACCGGGGAAATCATCACTGCCGAAGAACTCGGGGGCGCGGAGACGCATGGGCGCAGGTCTGGAGTCGTCGACCACGTGGCCGAGAACGACGAACACGCGCTGATGATCGTCCGTGACATCGTGAAGACCTTGAACAAGGTGAAGTCGCCCGACATGGAACTGACGGCCCCTAGACCGCCTCTCCTCGATCCGGCGGAAATCTACGGGGTCATTCCACCCGATGTTAGATCGCCCTACGACGTTCGCGAGATCATCGCCCGAGTCGTCGATGGCTCGGAGATGCACGAATTCAAGCCACTTTACGGAACGACGCTGGTGTGCGGGTTCGCCCATATCTGGGGCATTCCGGTGGCGATCCTGGCCAACAACGGCGTGCTCTTCTCGGAAAGCGCCCAGAAAGGCGCGCATTTCATCGAACTCGCCTGCCAGCGGCGGGTGCCTCTCCTCTTCCTCCAGAACATCTCCGGCTTCATGGTTGGCGGAAAGTACGAGGCTGGGGGAATCGCGAAGGACGGCGCGAAGCTGGTGACGGCCGTCGCCACGGCCAGCGTGCCCAAGGTCACCGTGCTCATCGGCGGCAGTTTCGGGGCCGGAAACTACGGAATGTGCGGCCGGGCATATCGCCCGCGGTTCCTCTTCACGTGGCCCAACAGCCGCATCAGCGTCATGGGTGGCGAGCAGGCCGCCTCGGTGCTCGCGACCATCAAGCGCGACGGCATGGAGGCCAAGGGTGAAAGCTGGGCTGCCGAGGACGAAGAGGTGTTCAAGTCCCCGATCAAGGACAAGTACGAAACCGAGGGAAATCCCTATTTCGCGACGGCGAGGCTTTGGGACGATGGGATCATCGACCCTGCACAGACCCGCGACGTTCTCGGCCTCGCCTTCTCGTCGGCACTGAACGCGCCGATCCCACACAGCCCGCGCTTCGGCGTCTTCAGAATGTAATGCGAGACCGTCCATGCTCGAAAGTGTTCTCATAGCCAACAGAGGCGAGATTGCCCGACGTATCATCCGGACGGCCCACGCGATGGGCATCCGCACAATCGCTGTGTATTCAGAAGCCGACGCGGGGCTCCCCTTTGTGACGGAAGCCGACGAAGCCGTCCTTATCGGTCCCTCCCCGGCGCGCGAAAGCTATCTCCGGCAGGACAAGATCATCGCGGCCGCCATCAAGACCCGCGCCTCCGCGATCCATCCAGGATACGGCTTCCTCTCCGAGAACGCCGAATTCGCCGAAGCCGTCGAGGCAGCTGGCATAGTCTGGATTGGCGCGCCCGCGCATTCCATCCGAGCAATGGGCCTGAAGGATGCCGCCAAGAAGCTTATGATCGAGGCCGGAGTCCCCGTGACCCCTGGTTACATGGGCGACGACCAATCGCCCGACCGTCTCAAGCGGGAAGCTGACCAGATCGGTTATCCGGTCCTCATCAAGGCGGTGGCGGGCGGTGGCGGCAAAGGCATGCGCCGCGTCGAGGCGGCCGACCAGTTTGTCGAGGCTCTCGATTCGTGCCGTCGCGAAGCCCAAGCGTCGTTTGGTGACGATCATGTGCTGATCGAGAAATACATTCTCAATCCGCGCCATATCGAAGTCCAGGTCTTCGCGGACATGCACGGCGATTGCGTTCATCTCTTCGAACGCGACTGCTCGGTCCAGCGACGTCATCAGAAGGTGATCGAGGAGGCCCCGGCACCGGGCATGGATGAGGAGACCCGACGCGCGATTTGCGAAGCCGCGGTGAAAGCGGCCAAGGCGGTGTCGTATGTCGGTGCGGGCACCATCGAGTTTATCGCGGACTCCTCCGAAGGCCTGAGGGCTGACCGTATCTGGTTCATGGAAATGAACACCCGGCTCCAGGTCGAGCATCCGGTGACCGAGGCCATTACCGGACAAGACCTCGTCCGGTGGCAGCTCGAGGTCGCGGCAGGCGGACGTCTCCCGAAGAAACAGGACGAACTCCGGATCGCTGGTTGGGCCGTCGAAGGAAGACTCTACGCCGAGAATCCTGCCGTCGGCTATCTACCGTCGACTGGCACGCTCGCGCATCTCCGTCTCCCGTCCGGCATTCGTGTCGACAGCGGCGTGAGAGAAGGCGACGAGATCACGTCCTTCTACGATCCGATGATCGCCAAACTTATTGCGCATGCGGACGATCGTGAAACAGCGCTCAAGCATTTGTCGGCGGCGTGCGAGCAAGTCGAAATCTGGCCCGTGAAGTCGAACGCGAACCTGTTGGCGATGATCGCTTCGCACCCCGAGTTTGTGGCCGGAGCGGTCGACACCGGCTTCCTTGAGCGCCAGGACGCGCGGTTGGTCATGAAAGACGCCGACGACCGGACCGTCGATCTCGCGGCCTCGGCGCTTCGCAATCCAAGCGGCAACGACCCTTGGAACTCCCTGCCCGGCTTCCGGATCGCGGCTGCGCCGGACACCCGAGCCAAGGTCGGCCTCGGTGGCAAGACAAGGTGGGCTCCCGGCGGGCATCATGGAAACGCGAGGTCCGAGAATATCGAGGGGGCGATCGTGCTTTTCGATCGGGGAAACGCCTGGGAAGTCCTTCACCCGTCCACGGAGGGTGCGCAATCCTCGTCGGCTGCAGGCGACGGTTCCATACTCTCTCCGATGCCCGGGTTGATAACGCTCGTCGACGTCGAACCGGGCCGCAAGGTGGCGAAAGGCGACCGCTTGGTCATCGTCGAGGCCATGAAGATGGAGCACACGCTGAGAGCGCCGTTCGATGGCGTCGTCGAGGCGGTGAAGGTGGCCATTGGAAGCAAAGTCATCGAAGGGCAGCTCGTCGTGACAGTGAAGGCGGGAGAAGATTGATGTCAGGCAGATACTTCGACGAGTGGAAGGTCGGCGACCGCCTATTCCACAAGACCCGGAGAACGGTGACCGAGACGGACAACCTTCTCTTCACAACCCTCTCCCACAATCCCCAGCCGCTGCATCTGGACGCGGAGTACGCGGCGACCACCGAGTTCGGACGGATCGTCGTGAACGGCACGTTCACATTCGCGCTCATGGTGGGTCTCTCCGTCGGCGACACGACGCTGGGCACGCTGGTAGCGAACTTGGGATACGACAAGGTGACGATGCCAAAGCCCGTCTTCATCGGCGACACGCTGCATGTCGAGACCGAGGTCGTGGAAATGCGGGACTCTAAATCGCGTCCGCAGAGCGGCATTTTGACCTTCAAGCACAAGACGATCAACCAGAGAGACGAAGTAGTTTGCGAGTGCTTGCGGACGGCGCTCCTGATGAGGAAGCCTCTATGACCCTGCGCTCTCTGCTGTTCGTGCCCGGCGATCGTCCGGAACGGTTCGAAAAGGCCGCGGCGTCCGGCGCGGACGCGATAATCATAGACCTCGAGGATTCCGTGGCCCACGTCAACAAGGACATGGCGCGTGACGCCATCGCCGCCTTCGGTCAACCCCGGCGTACCTGTCGGCTGTTTGTGCGCATAAATCCGCTGACGTCGCAATACCTCGGGCAGGACCTTCTGGCCGTGCGCAAGACCAACCCCGACGGCATCGTCCTTCCGAAATGCGAAGGTGCGGACGCGGTCGAACTCCTCGTGGACCGTCTACGCGCGATAGGTTGCGAACGGACCTCCGTCCTTCCGATCGCGACCGAAACGCCGGCGGCGATTTTCAAGCTCGGAACGTATGAAAAAGTGCGCGGCCACCTTTGTGGTTTGACGTGGGGAGCCGAAGACCTTCCTGCGGCCACCGGAGCCACGAGTTCTCGGGGGTCTGACGGCCGTTACACCGCCCCGTACGAAGTCGTCAGAGCGTTGGCCCTGTTCGCGGCCCACGCGGCCGCGGTGGAGGCGATCGAAACAGTCTACCCCGACATGCGCGACCTCGACGGTCTTAAGGCTTATGCGGAACGCGGCCGTCGTGATGGATTCACTGGAATGATGGCGATTCATCCTGATCAGGTGCCGATCATCAACGCTGCGTTCACCCCCAGCGACGACGAGATCGCGCGCGCCCAATCCGTCGTAGACGCGTTCGAGGCGAATCCCGGTGCGGGTGTCGTGAGCCTCGACGGGCGTATGCTAGACCTGCCGCACCTGAAATCAGCCAAGGCGATCTTGTCGGCGGCGGGAAAGAGTCGCTGACACGAATTTCAAGACTCCGACACTTCGCTCCGTTCGAGAGGACATGTTCACGATGTACGAGAGAGCCAAAACGGTAGAGGCCGACCCCTTGGTCGGCCTGATGGAGCAGTTCCGCGACGACCAGAGGGAGACCAAACTCGACCTGTCGGTGGGGGCATATCGCAACAGAAGCGGCGAGGTCTTCATAATGAACGCGGTGAAGGCCGCCGAAGCCCGACTGGTGAGAAACCAAAACAGCAAGAGCTATGTCGGCATGCTGGGCAATCCACAATACAACGCCGCGATCGAGGAACTGGTGCTTGGCGCGGCCCGGGGTGACGTGGTCGCTAAGACGTGCCAGACGACCGGGGGAACGGCGGCCCTGAGGCTTCTCGGGGAAATGATTTCCAAACTCAATGGAGGAGCGAAGGTCTGGGTGCCTGATATCACCTATGCCAACCATGTCCCGATCCTCACGGCGGCCGGATGTCGGATTCGGACCTATCCCTACTATGATCTCGGGTCCAGCAGGCTTCTGTTCGAGGAGATGATGGCGACCCTCGAGACTGCGTCGGCCGGACATGTGGTCCTCATACAGGCATGTTGTCACAACCCCACGGGCGAAAACCTCAATCCGGATCAATGGCGGGCGCTGACCGAGTTGGTGGTGCGAAAACGTCTCGTTCCCTTCATCGACGTCGCCTATTTGGGCTTTGGCGACGGGATCGAAGCGGACATGTCCTCCCTCCGGCAGATGGTTTCCAGCGTCGAGGAAGCGATGATAGCGGTGAGCTGCTCGAAGACGTTCACCCTGTACCGCGAGCGCACTGGTGCGGCGATCCTCATCGGACGCGAACAGGCGTCTGTCGATCGCGCCTTCGGAAGCATCGTCGATGCCGCGCGACGTAGTTACTACATGCCCCCGGACCACGGCGCAGCAGTGGTGGCGGAGATACTCACCGACGGTGGCCTTCGAGCCCAGTGGGAAATGGAACTCACAGACATGCGCGAACGCCTTAAAACGCTGAGAGCAGCGCTTTCCAATTGTCTTGAGCTGTTCGGAGGCGATGACAAGTTCTCGTACCTCAATCGCCAGTCGGGGATGTTTTCCATCGTTCCCTCGGCCGGGCGTCACTCGCGGATGCTCCGCGAGAAGTCAGGCGTCTACATCCCAGCCGACGGGCGCCTCAACATCGCCGGCCTCGCGGAGAGCGACATTCCAATGCTTGCGAGTGCATTGATTTTGGTCGCGTAATCGTCGAGCTAGCAAGGCAGCTGATATCGCGACCTCGCCTTCCATTGTATCTCGGGCACTGTAAACTTACCGGCCCCGGGTCAAGGTACTGCACCAGGTCTGCGATCAGGCTACCTGAAGATGGGCGATCGCGCTCCACATCTGCATCGCGGCGCCTCGCAGCTCGCGATAATGGTGAGATGGAATGTCGTGGCGGGGAATTTGGAAGAGGTTGGCGATCGGGTCGTGGATTGAAACGAAGCGCTGGAGTTGTCGCGGTGACTTGAACCGCTTCATGATCCTCTCCCGTCGCCGGATAGGTTGATGAGAATTCTCCACCCGATTGTTCAGGCCCTTGTGCGAACGATGCTCGACGCCGGGCATGATCTCCCGCTTCGCCGCACCATAGGATCGAAGCTTGTCGGTGATCATAACGCGCGGGGCCGAACCTTGCCCTTTCAGAAGTTTGCGCATCAACCGCTTGGCAGCCCTGGCATCGCGGCGGCTTTGGACCAGAACGTCGAGGACGAAGCCATGTTGATCGACGGCGCGCCACAACCAGTGTTTCTTCCCCCCAATAGTGATGACGACCTCGTCGAGGTACCATTTGTCACCGAGCCTGCCGGCTGATCGCCTCCGGATATCATTGGCGAACTGCCTGCCGAATTTCTCCGCCCACAATCTCACGGTCTGGTGAGAGACGATGATACCTCGAGCTGCCAGCATATCCTCGACCATTCGCAGGCTGAGCGGAAACAGGAAATAGAGCCATACGGCATGGGCAATCACTTCCGCTGGAAACCGGTGGCGACGATAGTGAGGATCACGTGCAGATCTGGTCATGCCGACAGATCCCACATTTTCATCGTTTCTCGGTTAACGTTACGGTGCCATCGGCTGCAGTGCCGGCCGCCTTCATCTCGCAAAAACGAATCCGAAGAAGAGCAAGCCCGCGGCCTTTCCGGAAGCGCTAAAACTCTGCCACTTTGCCCCAGGCGGAGGCTGTGAGACGCTCCGGTCTGTAGGGAACTGGGTCGACAAGGGGTGTTTTCCCGGTGATGACATCTGCGATCAGATGACCGGCACCCGGGCCGATTCCGAAGCCATGTCCGCTGAAACCGGCTGCGTGGATGAAGTCGGGAATGGAGGCAATCTCGCCGATGGCCGGCACGCCGTCGGGCGTGCTGTCGATATAGCCGGCCCATTTTGAGGCAATTTTCACCTTTGCGAGACCCGGCAGCAAGTTCCGGGCCCGGCGGAGAATTTCGGAAATCGTGCCCTCGTCGACAGCCGGATCGAGAATACGCATGCGTTCCATCGGTGTGCGCTCATCGAGCCGCCAGCGTCTGAGCGATTCATGTCCCGAGCGCCAGCCCTCGACTCCGCCCGGCGCCAGATTCCGCCAGCGGCGGGCAAACATCGGCACGAAATATCGGGCAAACCGGATCTGCTGCGCCGTAACGTCGACTCTGGCTCGGCCGCCGATCGCCAGCGTGTAGCTGCCGTCGGAACGCCGCGTCCCGGAAACCTCCGCGGTGTGCAGCGCATCCGGCAGGCCCTCGACACCGGGTTCTACGGACAAGATCGAAGAACGGACTGCAGCTTGAGGAAAACGCACATCCAAGTTGTTGCAGAACGAGGAGGCCCAAGCGCCGCCGGCAAGGACGGCGAGTTTGGTCCGGATGGTACCCTTTTCGGTGATCACGGCGGAGAGCCGACCGCCACTCGTCTCGATGCCGCGGGCTGCGCAATTTTGGAGGACGACGCCGCCGGCACTGATGATCGCGCGCGCCACCGCAGGTGCTGCCTTGGACGGATCCGCGGTGCCGTCAGACGGAGAAAAGACACCACCTTTCCACTCTTTACCCGTGGCTTTGCCACGCTCGGTCGCCTCCGTGGGAGACAGCATGAAGGTGGTGACGTCCACCGTGCGGGCGAAGTCCCGCCAGCGCGCCCAGCCCTCCAGTTCCCTCTCGTTGTTGGAGAGATAGAGAAGCCCACAGCGTCGGAAACCGGTGTCCTCTCCGGTCTCTGCAGCGAACTGATCCCAGAGATCAAGGCTCTTGGTGGCGAGCGGAAGTTCGCGGGCGTCGCGGTTCTGTTGCCGGCACCACCCCCAATTTCGGCTCGATTGTTCGGCGCCGATCAGACCCTTTTCGACGAGAACCACTTTGAGGCCCCGCTGTCCAAGGTAGTATGCGGCGAATACGCCGACGATGCCGCCTCCGATGACGACCACATCTGCGGCTTGGGGCTGGGCGTCCGTGGTTTCTATGCGAACGAGCGGGGCAGGCATGGTCATCTCCCTTGAGGCTAATCCATACTATTGCGGACTCCGCCAAAGGGGCGCGCTGAATTCAGCGGTCAACGAAATAATGTTCTGCAATTGTCGGCGAGTACAACCTTTTATGCCGGCTCAATGTTTTCCTCCGAAAATGGACAAGGCAGGAAGCTGTGTTATTCTCTTTGGCATAATCTGCTGATAGGCGGGGGCCGAAATCACCCCGGGGGAGGCCGCATGAAGCTCGATCGGATCGACATCAAGATTCTCTACGAATTGCAGAAGAACGGTCGGATCACCAATGTGGAACTCGCCGAATTGGTTCACCTGTCGCCAAGCCCATGTCTGATGCGGATGAAAAAGCTGCAGTCGGAAGGCTATATCGATGGCTATTCCGCGCTCATCAACACCGCCAAGCTCGGTCAGACCATGACGGTGTTCACCGAAATCACCTTGAAGAACCACCGGCAAATCGATTTCGCGCGCTTCCTATCGACTGTCGAAAAGATTGACTCCGTCATAGAATGCCACCTGGTTTCCGGCGGCTACGATTACCTGATCAAGTTCGTCACCAGCGGCATCGCGGAATATCAGGAAATCATGGAGCGTCTCGTCGACATGGATATCGGCATCGATCGATATTTCAGTTATGTCGTCCTCAAATCGCCGATCGTCAAATCGCACCTGCCGCTGACCAGCCTCTTTCCCTTGTGAGCCGGCAAAAGCCAGAAAAGTTCGTGAGCTCCTCTCAAGCGAGGCCATTCCGAGCTGCCCGAAGTCACCAACTCGCTCCCGCGTCAAGCCATGAGCAACCTGACATCCCTGTCTTCCAGCGTCTGGTCAAGAGTCTTCCGTGTGCGTGCGACGATCGCATCGATATCGTCGTCGGTGCAGCAAAGCGGCGGCGCATAGCCCAGCACGCCGTTGCCAAAGGCGCGAATGATAAGGCCGTTTTCCCAGGCGCGGTCAAAAATCCGGCGGGAGGGGTCGGCCACGACAGGAAGTGGTGTCTTCCTTTCCTTGTCAGTAACGAGTTCGATGGCCGCCAGCATGCCGCGGCCCCTGATGTCGCCGACGAGTGGATGGTCGCCCAGGCTCTTTAGGCCTTCCATCAGACGGGCTCCCGCCTTGCGGCCGTTCTCCAGCAGGCCGCCCTCATAGAGACGCAGGACTTCAAGCGCCACTGCAGCACTCACGGGATGAGCAGAATAAGTGTTGCCATGCCCCACCGCCGAGGCGCCGGCGCTGTCGGCAATCGTGTTGTAGACGTGATCTGTCATGAAAACCGCGCCCATCGGCACGTAACCAGAGGTCAGGCCCTTGGCGACAGTCAGGAAGTCTGGAACGATATCGTCTTCGGTACAGGCAAAGAGTGGCCCCGTACGGCCGAAGGCAGTGATCACTTCATCGGCGATGAACAGAATGTCGAGCTCGCGGCAGAGATTGCGCATCGCTTTCATCCAGCCCTTCGGCGGCACAAGCACACCGCCAGATCCCTGGATCGGTTCGGCATAGAATGCTGCGACACGGTCAGCGCCGATTTCCTCGACCTTCCTTCGGAGCGCCTCTTTTGACGCGGCAATGATCGCCTGCGGATCGTTTCCGACGGGATTGCGATACGCGTAATGCGAGGGGATCTTATGCTGCCAGTCGAACGGGATGCCGAAGCCGGCATGAAAAGCCGGCAGCGCGGTCAATCCGGCGCCGACAGTCGAGGAGCCATGATAGCCCTGTTCGAGCGAAATGAACTGGTCTTTCCGAGGCGTGCCTTTTGCATGATGGTAATAGCGAATGAAACGGACGGTGCTGTCGATCGCATCCGAACCGCCAAGCGTGAAATAAACGTGGTTGAGATCGCCAGGCGCGCGTTCGGCAAGTTCCGCCGCCAGCCGGATCGCCGGTTCCGAACCGAGCCCGAAATAGGCGGTGGCGTAGGGCAGCTCGCGCATCTGCCGGGCGGCGGCTTCGACGATGCTGTCGTGGCCGTAACCCGCATTCACGCACCAGAGGCCGGCAAAGCCGTCGATGAGCTGGCGGCCGGAAAAATCGGTCACGGTCGCGCCGGAGGCCGAGGATAGAACGCGCACGCCGAATTTTTCGTGGCCGCGATAGGAGGCGACTGGATGAACCAGATGGGCGCGGTCGAGTTCGATGAGGGAATCGCTGAGCATCTTCGTCTCCGATCAGCCGAAAGCCTGATTGGCCAGGGCAAAGGTTTTGACATGGGAGGATGGATTGGTTTGGCCGCCGCGCAGCATCGCCGTCGCTCCGCCGACATGGATAAGTCCGCGTTCGGCCAGCCACTGCGACAAGCCTAAGTCCTTGGGTGTGTCGATGCGAAGAAATCTGTCCCGTCGAGCCGCTATTTGGAACGAGATGAGCTTGCGGGCATCCTCGGCATACTCCGCCACCACCGGACCGATGACCTCGCCGCGTCCGAAGGCACGCGTCGCCCCGAAGCCCGCGACATGTCCACCTCGCCGGATCACTGCAAATCGGCCGACATCCTTCAAATAGGAAATCAGCTGGCTGCGATCAGCGCCGAACGCGGCTTTGTCCAAGGCAGCTATTTCCGCGAGATCGCCAGATTGCATCCACTCGACATCGATCGGTGCATCCACGGCTGCACAGACGCCCTGGCATTGCAGAATGTCTCCGACTTGGCGAAAGCCCACCTTTTCATAGAGCGGCAGGCCTTCCTCGGTCGCGACCAGTCTGCACGGCTCTCCGCGAGCAGCATCAAGACCGGCATCCATCAGCCGGCGGCCGAGGCCCCGTCCGCGCATGGCTTCAGCAACAATGACCATATTTATCGTGGCACAGCCTCCGAAGCGTGTCGTGAGTGTAGTGCCGACGACCTTGTCGTTCTCCAGCACGACGAAGCCTGTGCTCAAAGCAAGTGCCATTTCCCAATCCACCAGCCTGTGTGGCCAGCCGGCCTGACGCGAAAGCGCCAGCGCACCTTCGAGATGTTGGGTACCGAACGGACCGATGTCGAGTTGGGTCGTTTGCATCACCTGGATCCTTGCTTCTTTACAGCGAAGGATAACCCGGGCTGAAGAGAAGATCGTCCCGACAAAGGGAGATGGGCGATATCTTTCGCCGTCCTGGTGGGCGCTCGCCGCATCTTATGCTGAGCACAAATCCTCGAATGGCTGACTATGTCCACGGAATGCCGACGCAATTCTCTGCCAAATACAGACGAAATACGAGAGATTCTGCTTCGCGGGCTGGCAACTGCGGTCTGTTGCTCTGCATGGGCCGTTCTAGGATCACATGGACGAGTGCGCCTCGGGCATAAGCAAGGACTAGCGGAGCACAGCGATGAAGTTCGAATCCTACTGGCACGACACCGCCCCGAAATTCGCAGGCGCCTGCAATGGCCCCGTCGAAGGCCATTATGATGTTGCCGTGATCGGCGGCGGCTTCACGGGCCTTGCCGCCGCGCGACAGCTCGCGAAGTCGGGCGCCCGGGTTGCCGTGCTGGAGGCGAACCACATCGGTTGGGGTGCATCCGGCCGCAACGGCGGACATCTCAACAACGGTCTTGCCCATGGCTTCATCGCCGCCAAGGCGGAACTTGGGGTCGAACGCGCGGTGGCGCTCTACCGTGCGCTCGACGACTCGATCCACACGATCGAAAGTATCGTCGCTGAAGAAAACATCGACTGCGATTTCCGGCGCGCCGGAAAGCTGAAGCTCGCTTCAAAGCCGCAGCATTTCGATGCGATTGCCCGCAATTTCGAAGCAGTGCACCGTGAGGTCGATCCGGATACCGCGCTGCTGACGCCCGATGATCTCAAGAGCGAGGTCGGCTCTCCCTTCCACGGCGCGATGCTCTCGAAGAAGAGCGCCATGATGCATATGGGCCGATATGTCGTGGGATTGGCGAAGGCGGCCGGCCGTCATGGCGCGACGATATTCGAAGACGCGCAGATGACGCGCCACACCATATCGGGCCCGAAGCATCGGCTGGAGACAGCCCGGGGCGAGGTAACCGCCGATCATGTCCTGGTCGCGACCGGTGCCTACACGTCCGAAGCCTCCTTCAACTATTTCCGGCGCCGCATCATTGCCGTCGGCAGTTTCCTGATCGCGACCCGGCCTTTGACAGCGGCGGAAGTCGCCGCCACCATGCCGGGCAACCGGACCTGCGTCACGTCGATGAATATCGGCAACTATTTCCGCCTGTCGCCGGACAACCGGCTGATCTTCGGCGGCCGCGCCCGCTTTGCCGCAACGTCGGACCAACAATCGGACGCAAAGAGCGGCGCCGTCTTGCGTGCCAGTCTCGCGCAGATCTTCCCGCAACTGGCCAATGTGGAGATCGACTATTGCTGGGGCGGCCTGGTGGACGTGACCAAAGACCGTTATCCCAGGGCAGGCTATGTCGACGGCATCTGGTATGCGATGGGCTATTCGGGCCATGGCGCGCAACTCTCGACGCATCTCGGGATGATCATGGCCGACGCCATTCTGGGTAAAGCGGATCGGAATCCGCTCAAAGGCCTTGAATGGCCCGCGGTGCCCGGCCATTTCGGCAAGCCCTGGTTCCTTCCGCTCGTGGGGCTTTACTACAAGACCCTCGACCGATTTCAGTAAGGCGGCCCTTCTCCCCTGCCGCCAATTAGGGCGCGGATCTCTCGATCCGCGCCCTCTTTTTCACCGATGAGTGGATGGACACTCAATACCGAGTTGGCCGCGCTTGCCGCCGCGGCCGGACCCAGTAGAATAGGTCCGTGGATGCAAACGAAAGAAACGAACGGCCCCTCAGAGACGTTCGAGGACAGCCTTCGCGATCGCCTCGGTCCTGTCCCTTCCGGGAACGGTGCCGACGCCGGCGGTTGTCGTCGATTCGATGGCGGCCATGATGCGGGCCGCAGCGGCGCGCTCGCCGAGATGGTCGAGCATCATCGCCCCCGACCAGATCGCCGCGATCGGATTGGCAATGCCGAGATGGGCGATATCGGGCGCCGAGCCGTGGACCGGTTCGAACATCGAAGGTGCGGTGCGATCCGGGTTGATATTGGCGGAGGCTGCAAAGCCGAGCCCGCCCTGGATCGCTGCACCAAGATCCGTGAGGATATCGCCGAACAGGTTCGAGGCGACGACCACGTCGAGGGTCTCCGGCGCCATCACCATACGCGCCGCCATCGCATCGATGTGGTAACTCGTCACCTCGACATCGGGATACTCCGCAGAAACCAGGCGGGTGATCTCGTCCCAGAGCACCATGGAATATTTCTGGGCATTGGACTTGGTAACCGAGGCGAGTTTGCCGCGCCGCATGCGGGCCTGTTCGAAGCCGAAGCGCAGGATGCGTTTGACGCCCGCCCGCGTGAAGATGGAGGTCTCCACCGCGACTTCATCGGCCGTTCCCTGATGGATGCGACCGCCGGCGCCGGAATATTCGCCTTCGGTGTTCTCCCTTATGCAGAGTATGTCGAAACCGCCGGCCTTGAGCGGACCTGAAGCGCCGGGCAGCAGCCGATGCGGGCGGATATTCGCGTACTGCACGAAAGCCTTGCGGATCGGCAGCAGCAGTCCATGCAGCGAAACCGAATCCGGCACCTCCGCCGGCCAGCCAACCGCGCCGAGAAGTATCGCGTCGAAGCGCCGGAGCGTTTCGATGCCATCGGCAGGCATCATCTCGCCGGTCTGTTTGTAGAACGCGCAAGACCACGGGAAAGTGGTCCCATCGAGGGCAAAACCCGAAATCTTCGCTGCAGCCTGCAGCACATCCCAGGCTGCTTCGGTGACCGGTTTGCCGATGCCGTCTCCCGGCAGAAGCGCGATGGAATAGGTCTTCATGGTCAGGTCCTATACATTGATGAGTACGCTCTTGCTTTTGCGGTTGGCTTGATAGGCTTCGCGGCCGAGGTCCTTGCCGATGCCGGACTGCTTGTAGCCGCCCGTCGGCAGTATATGGTCGCGGGAGCGGCTGTATCGGTTGACCCAGACGGTGCCCGCCTGCAGCCGACGGGTGAGGCGGATGGCGCGCGAGAGATCGCGGGTGAAAAGCCCCGCCGCAAGCCCGTAGGTGGGATGGTCGGCCAGCGCGAGCGCCTGTTCCTCATCGGTGAAGGTCTGCAGCGTCAGCACCGGCCCGAAGATTTCCTCCATCACTGCGGGGGAGTCCTGGCCGACGTTAGACAGCAGCGTCGGCGCGTAGAAATAGCCTGATCGATCGAGGAATTTTCCGCCGGTGAGGCATTCGGCGCCGGTGTCGCGTGCCGCGCGCACGATCGCATCGATCCGGTCGATCTGGCGCTCGGAAATAACAGGTGAGTAGTCGCTGGTCTCATCCCAGGTCGGGCCGGGCGTGATCGCGGCCATGCGGGCGAGGAGGGTTGCGACCAAGGGCTCCATCACGGATTGCTCGACGATGACGCGAGAGCCGGCGACGCAGGCCTGGCCGGCATTGACGAGAATGCTGTTGGCAATCGCGTTGGCGGCGAGCGTCAGATCGGCATCGGCAAAGACGATTTGCGGGCTCTTGCCGCCGAGTTCCAAGGTCATCGGCTTGACGCCCGTCCTTGCGATATTGGCCATGATCGCGGAGCCAGCGGCTGTCGAACCGGTGAAGCTGATTTTGGCGATATCGGGATGGCCGGTCATGGCATTGCCCGTGGTCTGACCGTCGCCGAGCACGATATTGACGAGGCCTGCCGGAATGCCGGCGCGTACGGCCAGCTCGGCGATATAGAGCGTCGAGAACGGCGTCATTTCGGACGGTTTCAGCACGATCGCATTGCCGGCGGCGAGCGCCGGGCCGAGCTTCCAGCCCGCCATGGAGAGCGGGAAGTTCCAGGGCGTGATCGCGCCGACCACGCCATAGGGCTCGGTCATGATCATGCCGAGGCTATCGTCGCCGGTCGGCACGAGATCGCTGCCTTCCTTGTCGGCGAATTCGGCGAAAAAACGGATCTGTTCGGCCGTGACGGCGACATCGCCCCGGATGAGCTGGCCTATCGGGCGTGTCGAGGATACGGCTTCCAGCCGGGCCAGGGTTTCGGCTTCGGCTTCGATCAGATCCGCCCAGCGATGCATGGCATTGGTGCGCTCGCGCGGGCGGCGGGTTGACCACCCGCTTTCCCGGAGTGCCGCTTTTGCGGTAGAGACAGCCTGATCGACGAGATCGGCATCTGCCACGGGGCATTCGGCATAGGCGACGGCGTCGGAAGGGCGTTGCATCGGCAGCACGCCTTTGGCATCGACATAGCGTCCGCCGATGAAATGGCCCTTCGGCAACTGAATTGTGTCGGGGTTGAAACTCAGAGCCATGGCCGTGTCCTTGGATGATATGGTTGAGGCCACACGAGGCCTTTGTGAAGACTATTCCACTCAACCGGCTCGTGTGGTCCTCTTAGGTGTGGGCGATGGTGCGGTTACATCACCGTCACGTAGATCTTCCGGACGGTTTCTACGGTGCGCCAGGTGCCGACGAAGCCCGGCTTCATCACGAAGCTGTCGCCTGTCTTATATGTAACTGGTTCCCCGCCATCTGGCGTGATTTCCACGACGCCCTGAAGGATGTGGCAAAACTCAAAGGTCTCGCCCTTGACGGAGCGCGTCAGTCCCGGAGTTGCTTCCCAGACGCCGGAGTGAATCATTTCGTCTCGCGCGACATCCTGCGCCCAGGTCTTGAACGATGGATCACCCGAAATCAGCCGCTCGGGAACGGGTTTGGATTCGCGCGGGGCTTCGGTGCTGTTGAGGTCGATGGTCTTGAGAAGGGACATGTTTTCTCCTGTCTGTCCTGCTGTTGTTCAATAGCCGCGGCCGCGATCGACCAGGCCGATCGGGTCGAGACCGGCGCGATGGCGCCTGATGTTTTCGATGACCGAGCGGGCCGCCGTTTCGGGCTGCGTCACGCTGGCGATGTGGGGCGTGAGTATGATATTGGGATGCCGCCAGAAGGGATGTTCACGGGGCAGCGGTTCCGGTTCGGTGACGTCGATAACCGCCCCTGAAAGTTGCCGCATATCGAGCGCATCGACGAGAGCATCATGATCGAGCTGTGCGCCTCGGCCGACGTGTACGAGCGCCGCTCCTGGCGGAAGCGCTGAGAAGAGATGCGCATCGAGAACGCCGCGGGTCTCCTCCGTGAGCGGGAGAAGGCAAACCAGAATGTCGGTCTCTCGAAGAAAAGACGTTAGCGAATTAGCGCCGTGATAACAGCGCACTCCTTCGATCTGCCGCGGAGAACGGCTCCAGCCAGACAGAGGAAAGCCGAATGGCTTTAATCGTTCGATGACGGCCTGTCCGAGCATGCCGAGCCCGAGCACGCCGATCCGGCGCTCCCCCGCCTGCCGGACCGGCAGCGCCTGCCACCTGCCTTCGCACTGCTGCCCGATATAGGCCTTGAGATTGCGGTGAAGCGCCAGCACGGCCAGCGTCACATATTCCTGCATCATACGGACGATGCCGTCCTCGACCATGCGCACGAGCTTGACGCGCGGCGGTAGCGTTTCGACCCGGAACTGGTCGACGCCGGCTCCGATCGAAAACACGATGTCGAGATTTTTGAAACGGTCGAGATCGGGTGGCGCGGTCCAGGTCAGGAGGTAGCTGACATCATCAGGATCAACCTGCGTCTCATCCGTGATAAAGGGAAGTTCGGGCAGCTCGCGGGCAAAGGCTTCGGCGAAGACGCGCCCTCTCTCGCGATCGGAATTGAACCAGAAAGCCATCGAAATCCCTCAGCTTCGGAGTGTTTCAGCGAGCCGCTCGACCATCGCCTGACATGCGACCAGTTCGTCGACGCGGATGAATTCATCGGCGCGATGGGCGCGAGCGATGTCACCCGGACCGCAAATGATCGCGTCGATGCCCGCTGCTTGGTAAAGTCCGGCTTCCGTGCCGTAGCTCACCGCAGCCAGCGTTTCGGCTCCCGTCAGTTCTTCCATCAGTCGGGCAAGCGGCGCGTCAGCGGCAAGTGACAGCGCGGGGTAGGTGCTTAGAAGATCCCAGACCGTGTGAAAACCCTGCTGCGCCAGCGCATCGACGGCACGCTTTACCGGTTCAAGGACATCGGTGGGCGCGACGCCGGTGATCGCACGTGCTTCAATTTCCGCCGTCAGCAGGTCGGGGATGATATTCACTGCTTGTCCGCCGCATACTGTCCCGATCTGGAGCGAGGAATAGGGCGGCTCAAAGCTCGGGTCCAACCTGCTGCTCCGGAGCGCCTCAGCAGTGCGGACGGCAGCAAGAAGAACACAGGCGAAGGCATGGATCGCGTTCAAACCTTGATCGGGCCGCGACGAGTGGCCGGAGCGCCCGCGGATCTCAATTCTTGCAGCGGCCTTGCCCTTGTGGGCACGGATCGCGCGCAGGCTGCTGGGCTCGCCGATGATTGCGCCAATCGGCTTGGCACAAAGCTCGGGTAGTTGACGGATGAGATGAGGAACACCCTTGCAGCCGGCTTCCTCGTCATAGGAAAAGGCAAAATGAAGAGGCTGCGTCAGCTGCATATTGGCGATCATGGGGAGCGCGGCGAGTGCCGCAGCGAGAAACCCCTTCATGTCGCTCGTGCCTCGGCCGAAGAGCAGATCGCCATCCGCCCGCAGCCGAAACGGGTCAGACGTCCAGGTCGGCTCCAGTGCGGGAACGACATCCATATGTCCGGAGAGGATGTAACCGGGCACATGGTTGGGACCGATCGTCATGAAGAGATTGGCGCGGTCGCCTTCAGGTCCCGGCAGGACGGTCACTTTTGCACCGCAGCGTTCGGCATAGTCCCTAATCCATGCAACGATGTCGTCATTCGGCGTGCCGACGACGGAGGGAAAACCGACTAGCCGGTCGAGTATTTCCTTGGCGTTCATCGCAGGTCTCCTTGACGTAGGCTTCTAGCCGGCGCCCTGATCTCCACAATATCGCCTGGTGGGACCATTTCCTGCCGAACACTCCGTCCGGATCAGCAAGATCTATCGAATCTCCATATTCCGAAGCAGGATGTTTTGTGCGGGGCGCACATCGTACCAACGAGCAGTCGAGCTACTTGGCTAGCGACTGTGCTGCCTGCAACCGCGACCATTGCGGTGCGAATTCGGTGCGTGCGGATACACTAGGATCACGCACCGTCAGATTATTCCGAGCCGGCCTTGTATATGTCGGCAAGATCCGTCAGGTTCCAATTGCCACCGGTCAGGACCGCACAAACCTTTTCATCCGGCTTGATTTTTATGGAGCCCGCGAGCAGTGCTCCAATTCCGATCGAAGCCGCGGGTTCGGCGATCAGTTTGGCATCCTTAGCAAGTGCGCGCATGCCTGCGATGATATGCTCGTCTTCGACGAGAATGATTTCGTCGACGTATTTCTCAATTATTGGATACGGGTTCTGACCTGGAACGCTAATTCTCAGGCCATCGGCAATCGTGTTCTTCAGAGGCAACGAGGTCCGCTGCCCTTTGATCCGACTCTGATAGTATTTCGGCGTCAGCGCAGGCTCGGCACCGATGACTCGAATCGACGGTTTGGTTTCCTTGATGGCGGTCGCAATTCCGGAGATCAGGCCTCCACCGCCCAAGGGAACAATGACCGTGTCCACGTCCCCCAAATCTTCCAGAATTTCACAGCCGATTGTGCCCTGACCGGCCATGACCAGTGGGTCTTCGAAGCCATGGACAGTCGCGTAGTTGTTCTCTTCGGCGATTTCATAGGCCCGCTTCCACCGCGCAGCGGTGTCACCATCAAAAACAATGACCTCGGCGCCCAGTGCTTCGGTATTGGCAATCTTAATCTTGGGCGTGGTGGCAGGAACAATTATGACAACCTTCACGCCGAGCATTCGTGCCGCGTATGAGAGCCCTTGGGCATGATTGCCCGAGGAACTCGCGATGACGCCGTTCGCGATCTCTTCTCTCGGCAGCGAAAGCATCTTGTTCAGAGCGCCGCGAATTTTAAAGGCGCCGGTGATCTGCAGCGTTTCAGGCTTGAGATAGAGCTGACAACCTGCAGCCTTTTCGATCTTGTCAGCACGCAGCAACGGCGTGTGCCTGATATGGGGTGCCAATCGTTCGCGGGCTTCCCGAATGTCCTGGATAGTCGGATAGTCTAGCATGATGCTGCTCGCCTTAGTATGTTAGAACTGGCGTTTCCTTGATGCAAAGGATCGCCCTGATCGGAGATTGAGGTGTTTTCCGGCATCGGATCGCAAGTCAACGAAGTGACCGCCCATTCTGGACCTTCCAACCGCTTTGCCAATAGACCCTGCCGAGGTCAGGACTCGAAGAATTCGAAAAAGGTCCCAACGCTTTTTCCTATGGCATTGCTATAGATCTTCGAAGCGGTTGTGTTGTCTTGGATTGCCATTCCCGTGGAGTCGAAAATGGTCACCTCATCGTCGCGTTCTCTTCCCGCTTTCCTTCCCAGCAATATCTCTCCGATTTCGCCATGGATCCCGTCCTTGGTGATGATATGCTTGGCGAGCGGATGCCATGTCTCGCCTTTCTCGCTGCACTGCGCGATCGAATCGACGACCACTTTGGCGTTCCTGAATATCTCAGGATCCAGTTCCTGTTTGCCCCGTTGATCCGTGCCGATCGCGACGATATGCGTGCCGGGCTTTACCCAATCGGCTTCCACCAGCGAGCCTTTGCCCCTCGTCGTCGTAATCAGGATATCGGCCTGCTCGACCGCATCCTTCTTGGAGCGCGCAATGACGACGGGAATGCCGAACTCGCTTTCGATATCGGTTTTGTAACGGGAAAGCGTATCCGCGCTATTGTCCCATGCATGGATCTCTTCGATATCCATGACCTCCCGGATCGCTCGGATCTGCATTCTGGCCTGATTTCCGGTCCCGATCGACGTGATCCTGCGAGCATCTTTCCTCGCCAGCACCTTTACGGAAACGGCGCCGGCCGCGCCCGTTCTCAAGCCCGTGATCAGGCTGCCGTCCATAACGCAGATCAGCGCGCCGTTTCTGGCGTCGAACAACAGAATGGTCCCCATTCCATTAGGTACGCCGAATGCAGTCGGATTATCGACAAACCCTCCCGAAGACGTCTTCATCGAGATAAGTTCATTGGCTTTGTAGTGGCTGAGCTTGAAATCGATTTCGCTACCGGGCGACGGGAGATGCATTCCGATATAGTCGGGTTGCTCCACCTGATCGCTGTTGAAGGCCTTATATGCCTCCTCCACGGCGCCGATCACGTCCTGCATGCTGATCAATCCGCGGACGTCTTCTTTCTTGAGAAGCAGAGTTTTCACGAACATTCTCCCATCATTGGTGCGAAGGCAAAGACGCTAGGTTCGGCCCGAGAACTTAACCCAGACCGCCGATGTGGAAGCTCTTCATTTCCAAATATTCCTCAATGCCTGCCTGAGCTCCTTCGCGTCCCAGACCAGATTGCTTGACGCCGCCGAAGGGCGCCACTTCGGTCGATATCGCACCAGTGTTGAGGCCGATCATGCCGAACTCCAGCGCCTCGCCCACGCGCCAGGAGCGCTTCAGGCTCTCGGTGTAGAAGTAGGCAGCGAGGCCAAACGGTGTCCCGTTGGCAATCTCGATCGCCTCCTCTTCGGTTTCGAAAAGGAACAACGGGGCAACGGGGCCGAAGGTCTCTTCGGTGGCCAGCAGCATGTCGGTCCTTGCGCCGGTGAGCACGATCGGTGTTGTATATTGCTTGCCATCCACCAACGAGCGACCGCGAGCCGAAATCGTGGCGCCCTTTGCAAGCGCATCTTCCACGTGACGGTTGATCTTTTCTATGGCCGCGGTGTTGATCATCGGACCGATATCGACGCCCGCTTCGACGCCGGGACCGACTTTCATGGCGTTGACCCGGGCGCCCAGCTTCTCGGCAAAGACGTCATAGACGCCGGATTGTACCAGGATGCGGTTGGCGCAGACGCAGGTCTGGCCGCCATTGCGGAACTTCGAGGCGATGGCGCCTTCGACGGCAAGATCGAGATCGGCATCGTCAAAGACGATGAAGGGGGCGTTTCCGCCGAGCTCGAGACTCAGTCGCTTCACGCTGTCTGCGGCGCCGCGCATGAGCAGCGAGCCGACGCGCGTGGAACCGGTGAAGGAGATCTTCCGCACCGTTTCATTCGCCATCATTTCGTTGCCGATTTCTGCGGGCATGCCGGTGACGATGTTGATGACACCAGCGGGAATGCCGGCGCGCTCGGCAAGGATCCCGAGGGCGAGGGCTGAGAGCGGCGTGAATTCCGATGGTTTTATAACGACGGTGCATCCCGCAGCCAAGGCGGGAGCCACCTTGCGGGTAATCATCGCGTTGGGGAAGTTCCAAGGTGTGACGATCGCGCAGACGCCGACCGCCTCCTTCAGCACGACGATCCGGCGATCTGCCGTAGGCGACGGAATAGTGTGCCCGCCGATGCGACGGGCTTCCTCCGCAAACCATTTGACGAAGGAAGCGCCGTAGCGGATCTCGGCCCGTGCTTCATCGAGCGGCTTGCCCTGCTCGAGGGTGAGGAGCATCGCAAGATCCTCGAGATTCTCGATCATCAGCGTGTACCAGCGCTCAAGCAATGCGGCGCGTTCGGCGTTGGTCTTCTTCTTCCACGTCACGAATGCCTTGGCTGCCGCGTCGATCGCAGCACGGGTCTCAGCCTCTCCCATATCGGGGACGGTACCTATAGACGTCTGGCTGGCGGGGTTGATGACATCGATCGTCCTTGAAGAGGTGGCAGCCACCCAAGAGCCGTCGATGAGACCGGCTTGACGAAATAGATCCTTGTCCTTCAACTGATGCATGCTGTTTCTCCCTGGCTTTAGTGCCTTGCGTCTTCATCCATCCCGCTGGACGTCGGCCCGGCCGACCCGTCAAGACAGGCGTCGGTAGCTGCGGCGATCGGAGATCGAGATTTGATGCAGCCATTGACCCGTTCGATATAATCCTAGCGGGAACAAGAAGCAGAATGCGTCGGCCTGGGCTGCCTGGACGAAACAATATGATGTGGTTGCCTGCTCAACAGTGTTAAATGCGGAGAACACTCTAACGGCAGAAGAAGCACAATCCGAGCACCGCCGGCGTCAACGCCGTGCGCGATAGAATGCTATCTGATCCTGGATCCGGTAGCCTTGAATGATCGCAGGCATGAACCAAGGGTTGCCACTGTAAAGCGGAATTGACGCGGGCGGCCGGAAATCGAAAGCCGTACGAGCCTGCTCCGTGTGACCCAGGAGTTTATGAGCTGCGCGCGTTCCCACCCAGGGCGCCCAGATCACGCCTGAACCGCAGAAGCCGGTCGCGTAAACGACCCCTTCCCGCTCGAAGATCCTGGGCAGCATGTCGCGATGCATGGCAACATTGCCGAACCAAGTGTGAGCCAGTTTGACGTTTTCCAGCTCTGGAAACAGGTTGACGAGCCCGTTGCGGAGATAGAGCTTGGGTTCAATGGGATCGCCCGTACGTGAGCTGTCGCGCCCGCCGAGCAGAATACGTTTTCCATCCGGCGTGGGCCGGTAATAGAATCCAAGCTGACGGCCCTCCGTCATCATCATCTGCTTCGGCATCAGGCGCGCCATGACATCAGGTGCAAGCTCTTCCGTTACTATGATGCGGCTTCGGACCGGCACCAGCCGGCGACGCAGATAAGGAACTGCGCCGTCGGTGTACCCGTCTGTACAGACGAGAACTTGCCGAGCCCGCACTGGGCCCTCGGAGGTCGAAACCAGGAAGGCTGAACCCTCCTTTTCGATCGAGTTCACGCGAGTTCCAGAATGGATGGTCAACCCGGAAGCAAGCGCCACGCGCAACAATTCGGCGTGGAATTTGGCCGGGTGGAGTCCACCGATATCCATTCGCGCCATGCCGCCACGATAGAAGTCGGTGCCGATATATTTGCCTTGCTCGCGGTAGGGTACGCCGTATGCTTCAATGCCGAGCTTTTTCGCAAGAACGTCAGCGCCGCGGGCCGTCTTCTCATAGTCGTCGAACCCGACAACGCCTTTGAATTGCCCCGAAAGCCGGAAATCGCAGTTGAGCCCTTCAGTTTTGATCAGGTCATAGACGAATTCACGTGCGACCTTTCCTTCGGCCTCGATCGCGATCGCCTTCGCTTCGCCGAATCGTCGCGTGATTGTCGCGTAATCCAGTCGAATGCTTCCGCTCGTGATACCGCCATTACGGGATGAAGCACCCTCGCCGGGATTCATTGCATCAAACGCAGCGACCGACCGACCTTCGCGCGCGAGAACCAAGCCAGCCGACAGCCCTGCATAGCCGGCGCCGACGATCAAGACATCCAGGTTCTTGGCCAGAGGCTGCTTCGGCACGGGTCTTACAGGCGCTGCCTCCCACCAATATGGAGTATCCTTTTCGGCGATCTTACTATCTTTCATGAGCCTTGCTCTTTTCGTTGTTTTGACCTGGGCTAGAAGAGACAGCGTTGTCAGCTGTGATCGCCCCGCACATCAAGCGCGTCACGAAGCCCGTCGCCAATGAAGTTGAAGCTGGTGACTGCGATAGTAATGGCGGCGCCTGGGATGATTGCCAGCCACGGCGCGCTGTCGAGATACTGCTGGGCGCCATTCAACATATTGCCCCAGCTGGGCAGC
>NZ_JBYCZP010000025.1:0-79678 GCF_057586295.1 Rhizobium sp. SRI_017
GGCTGTCTTTATGCAATTGACCATCCTCGGGATCGTCTTTTCACTCCTTGGTTTCTTGAGCACAGCTGTTTTCGCCTGCAGCGCAGGAAGCCTCGGCGCTTTCCTGCGCCGACATCCTGCGGTTTTGAAGTGGCAGGGTAAAGTGGTTGGTGGCATCTACTGCGCCTTGGGTGTGAGATTGGCACTCCAACAGCGCTGAAGACCAAATAGCCATTATGGACGCAAACGACCGGCAAGCCCCGCCTTCCAATCAATCCACCACCAGCGCGAGACGGCCGAGATAGTGCTCTTCCAGCATTCGGTGTGCGTCGGCGGCGGCCGTTAATGAAAACCGATGTGATAGATGAACCTCCAATCGGATTGCTTCTGCCAATGTGCGGAGTGTGGTTAGTAGTTCGTCGTCGTAGTCGCCATTAAAATAGATCGGTTGAATGCCATGAGGCAGTTGCGGTGGCGGATACACGCCGTTTGGCACAGCAACCCTGCTTTGCGGCCGCAAATGAACAAGTGCACTCGCAGAAGCGTCTGCGCCACCCGTTACCAGCGCAGCATCCAGCCCGTTTGGCAGCACCTCCGAAAGGCGTCGCTTGAAGCTTTCGTCGCGACCGTTGAACGCGACGTCAGCGCCGAGTCGGGACGCGAGTGCCGCGCCATCCTCCCCCGACGCAACCGCAATGACGCGCGCACCCATCGCCTTCGCCAGCTGCACCGCCAAGTGGCCCATCCCGCCCCCGGCACCAAAAATCAGGACGGTTTCTCCAGGCATCAGCCTGATCTTATCCCTGAGCCCTCGCAGCGCAGTGCCTCCGTTGCTGGGCAGGGTCGCCGCCTGCTCCAGCGATAGATGTGACGGGATCGACCATGCTTTGTCCGCATCAACCACTGCGAAATCGGCGTAGAAGCCACCCTTCGGATTGCGCGCCGGAATAAGGCCGTACACCCTGTCGCCGCGCCCGTGACTGCCGACGTTGGCGCCGGTGGCCACGACCTTTCCCGCGCCTTCCGATCCCAGCACGTATGGAAAGTTCGGCGCCTCCGCCCCCAGCGACGCGAAGTATCCCTCTCGCTCAAACTTGTCCCATGTGCCTACGCCGGCAGCTGCTACGCGGACCAGCAATTGATCGGGCGCCGGCGTCGGTGTCGGAAGGGTGACCTGCTTGAGAGTATCGACGCTACCGAAGCGATCAATGGCGACGGCGCGCATCGTTGCGGGCGGCTGGTAATTCATATTCGGCTCTCCTATTTCGATACAATCTAGTCAAGCCGGCGGACAACGGGAAGAGCTTACCTTTTGGTAAGCCACTGAAACAAAAGAGGAAGTTAGCATGCGTAAAACAGCATCTGTTTCGCCTCTCGATTGTCCGGGACGGGAGGTTTTTCTCCACCTCACAAGCAAATGGGGATTCTCATTGCTAATCGCATTGAGCGAGGGGCCGATGCGGTTTCACAGCTTGCGCGATGCCCTGGAAGGTGTAAGCGAGAAGGTATTGACGCAAACGCTCCGTGACCCAGCGCGCGACGGCCTCATCGACCGAACGGTGCGCAACACCGTGCCTCCGCAGGTTACTTGTTCGTTGACAGAACTTGGTCAGGAAGGCGCACGGCGTTTGCAGGACCTGTCGTTATGGATCGGGCGCAATCTTGACTCGTTCATTGCTTCCCGCGCCAGCCTCGGTGACGAAGTGGCGTCCTGACGCGTTAGCCAAGAAGAATGATGGCAGTGGAGAATGCCCAGTGGGACTCATCGAAGGATCCAACCTCGACAAGGTGTATTCCACCGCCACTGGCCCTCTGGTGGCGCCGACCAACGTTTCATTTGCCATTAAGGAGGGTGAGTTCATTTCGCTCGTGGGAAACATCTAGGTGTGTTGGGGCAGAGGGGCTTCCCATTTTTGGGGAGGATATGAAACAGTCGTCTAACGCAGCAAACTCGTCGATTTTGGGCGCGTTGCTGCTTCGGCAGCCGCCGTTCGTCGTCTCGTGCTTTCGGCGCTAGACGTTCATGCTCCCATCCTTTGACAGATCAATAGTGTGAGTGAGGCCGGTGGTGTAGGGCTGGCTGCGAATTACTAATGGGACTCGGACCCGGTCATCCGATTCGTAGATCGCGCGCAAGGCCGAGAAATTCTGTTGCTGGTCCTGAAGCAGGGCAGTGATATTATTCAGAAGGTCAGCGTCTTGGGGCATAAGTGGTTTGCTAAAGTCGTAGCTGGCGTTGAGACCCCAGACATCGAAAGTTAGCATCTCCTGCTTGTTGAGCCCGGCGAAATCTCGGATGACCTCCCATCGAACACACCAGGCTCCCCGGATCTCGGCTCCATAGCCGAACTCCGATGCATCGAGTTCGCCCGCCTCAATGCCTCGCCACGCTTGGTCCGCGGAGATGAAGCGGTCAACAGGCATGTCCTGCTGCATGGTGTCAGCATCGACCAAGATCCAGCGATCTTCAGCTGCGTTCCAGTACTCGCAGACGACATGAGACTGGAAATGTCCCGGCGCCAAATAAGACGCGAATCCGTGTCGCGTTCTCGATGGGATGCCTCGACTTCGAAGAACCGAGCAAAGCATCGTAGCAAAGTGTCTGCAGTCCACTACAACCCGATGCTCAACGGGACGCTCGATGCTCCACGGGCGCTCATCAACCTCCTTAATCCGCTCGAGCAGACGCGCAACAGGACGGATTTCAATCTCGCCACGCCTCCTCTCAGACAGCTGGATACCCTCGGCATAAGTCTTCCAATTGTGGAGGAGAATGTTTTGGAACGCAGCACCGATTTCCATGGCCGCGTCCGGCAGCGAACCGTAGAGGTACTCATTTTTGCGCGGGTCAGTCACTGCGCTTTGCGTGCCATAATAATCCAGCATTCTATTGTCCGCCGTCACTTGCATAATTTCTCCCCCCAGCTGCGGTACCGTCGCGGTTTCTTGAGAATAGATAGTCGATAGAATGTGGCCCCGATGCGGCGAGTTTGATCCTTCTGCCGCTCCCCGAATCTTCATTCTCGGCTCGAGACATGGTCTCGAACATAAGGGGAACAAAAATGGGACTGTCAAGTTGCCAGGCATAGGGTGCAACGAAATAGAAGCGCCCAAAATACGATGGTTGCCTACCAGTTTCGGCTTGGAGCTGCCGGAGCACGCTGGCCAGCGTGCGCCGCAGGAATGGCGCAGTTTCGCCATTTCTCAGCTCGTTCACGCGCCGGTGCTGAAAGCGGCAGGTTGCTGCCGGTTCAACTTGCTAGGTAAGCGACGTCTGCTTCCTTGAAGGCTCTAAAACCCGGACTGATGGCTCGCCACACCTTTCGCCAAACCAGAACGACCGCTTTCGGGACACGGCCGAACCCGCGCCAATTGCCGAAATAGGGGCGCAAATGCGACATGACTTCCGCCTTGGCCCATTGTGGACGAGCCAGTGTCGTCTGCCGCTTTCCGAGAGCAGGTCAATCTGAGGCAATGTTCAAACTGTTCCGAGGCGGAACAGCGAGTTCCAGGCAAGCCTTGATCCTCTCTCCATCGATCGGGACGTTGCAGGCGCTGCAAGTGCCCTGGTCGCGGCGTTTCTTGGCACCCACAAGGCCGAGGAGATATCGAAGCAGATCGGGAAGTGATGTTCGGATGTCAGCCGAAGCTTGCACCGGCTTTCCATCGATAGTGAAACGCATTGCCGCCCTTTCTGACCGCTAGATAAACTGTCGAGCTTAGCGGTGATTCAAGTTCGCAGAACGCATCAGCTGTATCGTGGGTTCCTGCAGCATACGGGGCATATGTTGCAATGCAGAAAACAACATGGGTTTCAGATCACAACATCTGCTTGCGGATTTGCAAGGCCGCATCAATCATTTCGTCGAGCTGATCTCGGTCCAAAATCAATGGCGCTTCCGCCCCGTATTCCAAGATGACGTACTGCGAGCCGCTTGCATCGTTTCGCCGCAAGCGCAATGTCATTCTACCTTGGCTAGGGCCGAGGCCCACAGTCATTCGATCGACTTCTCGGAACGAGAGCACCGAAACGAACCTTTTCCATAGCCTCATAGAGTCGATCCCATTGCCATCGGTGCACAGTAATATTTGCAAAACCAAACGATGCAGCGTTGTGGCGGCAGCGTCACTCGAAATGCCTGCTCGATCGTATTGCCGCCGTCATCGCAGCGCCTGCGGCGGTGCAATGCGACAGACCCACCCAAGTAGCGCCGCCAATGAGCCAAAATCTAGCGGTTCTTAACAAAAATCCAGCGTTCATCCTTCTTGACGAAAGCATGAACAACGACCGCTCTCTGCCCATTCGGATGTTTCCCGATGAACGCACACTCGTAACCTTCAAGCCCTATGCGCGCGAAACAGGCGTCTTTTCTTTCAAACGTTTCCCCGGTGAGCGCCTCAGCCTCAGTTTTGGTCGGCCCCTGATCGTACATCGGGGCGGGATCACAGCTCGCCATCGTAAACGAGGATAAAGCGACCCAAAGAGGAGATGTCCAATGTTTCAGCATGCGCAAACCTCGTGGGACACCGTGTGCAAGCTAATGACGCAAGGCGGATGTGCAACGACGCCCTGGTAACGCGCGTCCCAGAATTGGAGCCACATACCGGCTGACGGTCGCGGCCCTCATCGTCGGCCAAAGCCGAAAGGAACCACCGAGCATTGAGCTGTTGCGACGCCATTTGGCCAATACGGTTGAAAATCGCTCTAATTGAGGCTCAGTATGCCGAGAAAGACTGCACCAAGGCCGGCCAGAGCCAGCGCTGGATAGAAAATAACGATCTTAATCGTTCAATCTCTCAATAGAGAATTGCTCTTCTCCTCTTCGCTTTCGAGGTTCGGCTCACCTAGATAGACCGGGAACAGATCGTCTCCTTTCATTTTCTTTCCCGCCAGAACGTCGAACCCCAAGACGTCACATAGCCATGCCCGGGTATTTGGCGCGTCGAGCCCAAGCAGCCCTTGAGGCCATGCGCGAACCGAGAGCGGCAGTGCCAATTGACGCGGCGCTGAACGAATAGAAGCACCGACGATAAATGCCCTATTGATAATCCTCCGAATAGAGATAACCCTGAAGGGATGTGTTTGCTCTTCAATCAATTCGTCAAGAGAATATTCGGTCTGCTCGGATCAATGATACTGGGCATGACGATATCCCATGCCCAGGATCTAAAGATCTACCGCAACAGCGAATTCAAGATACAGTTTGCCTATCCCTCCTCCTGGAAACCCACCGAATGTGACGGCACTACGCAAGACGGTATCTGCCGTGCTTGCGCAGGATGCAAATCCGTCTTCTTTGGCGACGACCGGCTTACTGTCCGCGTCAAATACGGGAGTCTGGTTGAGCTTTTCAGCGACGAAGACGAAATGTTTACGAAAACCACAAATGGGCGCGTCGAGTTGGCGGTCCCTGTCTTTATTGGATCAGAAGAGGTTGCCGGCCCGAACTGGGGTGGCATGATATTTTCATACGCTTGCTCCGCTGATGGAGGGCGATACGAAGGCGTCTGCTACGAATCGGTCGCCCACCGATCGGGTGTTTCGATAATTCTCTCAGTGGGCAATAGCGCGGTTGAAAAGGACACGATGAAGCAAATAATGAAATCCCTGAAATTCCTTGACTGACGCGTCGAGCCATCGGCCGTCTTGGTTGTTGGGCTCGGACACCGCATAGGTCTAGGGCGTTTGAAAGCTCGCCGGAGGCTTATTTAAGAGTCGTTATGTTAGTGTCGTCGTTCATTAAGCGAAAGCCCGCTTGCTTAAATAGTGGCCGATATCCATACATCTCCCGATTGTGAATCGGCGCCAAACGTTGACCCCACGCGAAGGCTGCATAAGACTTTAATTTTCCGGTCTAAATCAGAAAATCGGTGGGGTCACGATCGGCGCCGATCATGACCCCAATCGTAGGACGAATTCATTAGAAAAGTCATGCGCTTGTTGCGATTCAGACGGGGATCAAGTTACGTTGCTGATTCACACCCTCGAGCAGATCCTGCAGCATCTGCCGGCGCTCGTGTTGGCCGAGCTTCGTTAGATCATAGCCATCGAGATAAAGCAGATCGAAGGCATAAAAGACCGCCTCGCTGGCGTTCCGCTTCCCGCCCCGGCCGCCGAGTGCCTTCTGCAGCGCGGAGAAACTCGACCGGCCCTGATCGTCCAGCCCGACCGCCTCGCCATCGAGAATGAGCGTTCGTGGACTGAACCCGCGCGCGGCCGCCGCAATCCCGGAAAAGCGATCGGTCCAATTGTGCCCGCCTCGCGTGATGATACGGATGCCGTTGAGCTCGACGTGAACGGCGAGCCGATAGCCATCGAACTTGATCTCGTATTGCCATTCCTCGCCCGAGGGAATCTTGTTCGCCAAACGCGCGAGGCAAGGCTCGATCCTCGTTGGCATGGGATCGAATGGAAGGTGGGCCTGACGCGTATCAGGTGGAAGGATCGGTCGAGAGACCAACGGCAGGTCGATATCGCGTTTGAGCGGTGCGGACTTCGGAGGTTTGGGTCGCTTTGCCATGGCGCCATTGCGCCAGAGATTTCTTAAAATGCCGTCAGCGGGAGGACACAGCGAACTTGGCTTACGATTGGGATGACAGACGATCGCGGAGAATCAAATGAATCCTGGCGCTCGGTGCCATGGTCGTACTGGTCGTGGCTATATGGTCCATCGTCGTTCTAACCGGACTCGCAAACTAGCTGTCGCCGCGCCGCCGCGATTTCAGATGCTCGATCTGATCGCCGCTCACCTCGCTGCCTTCAGTCACCAGAACAGTCCCGACATTCTTGCTGTGGCATTGCGGGCAATGGAGCTTGGGGACCAGATAGACAGGAAGCACGCTTTGATCCCGGCCGAGCTCACCAGCCACACGGTTGAGATCGACATCCTGATCATATCCGCAGTCGAAACAATAGGCATGGATATGCATGCCGGCGTCTATCACCGAACCAATCGTCGTATGCCTGGTAGGATAGAATTTCTCAGCCAACCTTGAACTCTCTTGAGCTTGCCTCGACTATAGGGTGCCCACTTGCGGAGTCAAAACATGCTCAACTCCCCCCGACTTCCCGCCCGTCATCCTGATCGTCACATCGATTGTCAGGAGATCTTGGAAGACCGCATCAATATCATCATGGATGACGCACGGGCGGCAGGATGGTCGACGGAGGAAATTGCCGTTGCCATCGTTGAGCTTGCTGACAATCTGATGCTGGGTCAGCGCGCGAACGACGACATGGAAGCCGTCTTCGACCTGGCTCGTCACCAGGGTTGGCGCTGGCGTTTCGATTAGGGTTTGCGCGTGCGTCGATAACTGACAGAATGGTGGATGGGACACCCTGACGTCGGCTGTCAGGGACGATGTGCTAGTCCGACGACAGCAGACAATGCGCCAGCCGTCTCGATCGCACTCCTATGCCGTCCGCTGTCGAGTGAGTTGGCGAGGTCATCGCTACTCCGTATTGTCCCCTGAGCGGCGATAACAGAAAGCATCCAATGCAACCCGCCCGTATTCGCGTTATCGACCTTGAGACAGCGGGCAACGGCCCAAGCGACGTCTGTGAAATTGGCTGGCAGGATGTTGTGCTTGAGGATGACGGTCGCTGGTGTTTGAACGACGAGCGTGGGGCGTTGTTCGTCAATCCTGGCCGTCCGATTTCTCCCGAGACGATGGCAGTTCATCACATCCTAGATTCCGATGTCGCCGGGGCACCGCTATGGAAGGAGATTGCATCGACCATACTGCGCCCGGAGCAAGGGGTGTTGGCCCTGGCCGCCCATCGCGCGGCATTTGAGCAGCGCTACTGCACGCCGCGGCTATGCGGAGGTGCCCCATGGATTTGCACCTGGAAATGTGCGCTTCGCGTTTGGCCGCATTTACAAAAATTTTCCAACCAGATGCTCCGATACCAGCGGATGCCAGAGGGCTTGGTCCACCAGATCGGCCTCCCCGCCCATCGCGCCATGCCGGACGCATATGTCACCGCCCATCACCTGCGTGATTTGCTCAACGAGGTTTCCGCCGAGCAGCTTCTGGCCTGGAGCCGAGAACCCGGCCTGCTGCCACGCGTTCCCTCGGGACCGGACCGGGGAAAGGAGTGGGATCGCCTGACACTGGAATCGCTGGCCCATTTCGCCCAGGACAGAGATCTGGATATTCGCTTCAGCGCGCAAACCGAGTTAACGCGGCGCGGCGCAACAGGCGAGAAATCGGCGGCTACGCCAGCGCAGCGAACGCTCTTCTGACAGGCTATACGACGCGCAGGATGCAGAAATTATTTCCGCGTTCGAACACACAAGCAAGCGAAGGTGTTGATAGGGCAGCGATTGAATTGCAATGGGTCGTGTTTCTCGCGATTTTCCGTCGCAGTCGGCTTTGCGGCAGGCCTTGTTCGTCCAATGATAGCTGCTTACAGTTGACGAGCACTCTGTTCACGTAACAAATGGGTTAAGCCTGTGATGATAGGCTGATTCTAGGCAGAAAGCTCTTCAGGCGACCAATGGCACGCGGCGAATTGATGAAGAAATTGCTAGCAAGCTACGGTCGGGATGACGAGTTCCGCGCCGTTGCCGAACAGATCATCACAGAAGAGGAAAAGAAGAACAATCTGGCTCTGGCAAAGACCTTGAGGAAGACGCTTGAGGGTGGGTCAAACCGTCCAGCAGCTCCGAAAGCGCTCGCACCTCTCCTTCCTTTTCCGGAGGCGGCATCCGACTTCATAGAACGAATCGAGCCTCAGCACACGAAGGGGGAAATTGTCCTTAGCGCAACGAATGTTCGCGTGTTGCTGGGGTTGGTCAAAGAATTTCGGCGCGGTGAGGACCTTCGCCGCCATGGATTACAGGTCCGCTCGAAGGTGCTTTTCTGTGGGCCACCTGGCTGCGGCAAGACGCTTTGCGCAGAGATCTTTGCAGCCGAACTCGGTCTGCCATTCTTCGTTGTCAAACTCGACAGGCTTATTTCATCCTATCTCGGTGAGACAGCGTCCAATATTCGCAAGATTTTCGAGTTCGCGCGCAAACAGCCCTGCGTCTTGTTCTTCGACGAATTCGATGCGCTTGCTCGAGCACGCGACGACAGCGGTGAGCACAATGAGCTGCGCAGGGTCGTGAACAGCCTTTTGCTGTTCATAGACCAGATCAGGCCCAAGGGTTTCCTGATCGCGGCCACGAATCTTGACCAGTCACTTGATCCCGCGGTGTGGCGCCGGTTCGACGAAGTCGTATGGTTTGAGCGGCCCGATCGCAGGATGATTGATCGCTTCCTGCGCATGAAGTTCAAGAACGTTGCAACCGCGTTCGAGCCCACGGCTTTCATCTCATCGCTTGAGGGCTATTCCTACGCAGAGATCGAGCGGGTCTGCATTCAGGCGATCAAGTCGATGATTGTCGAACGCCGCAAGCAGGTCCAGGAGCGTGATTTCAATCGAGCTCTGAAAGACGAGACGCGTCGGCGCTCGAACTCCGCGCGGTTGAAAGCCGGCTCCTGATCGGCTGATACATGGCACGGTATGACCATCTACAACTCGTCCGTCTTCCCGAACGCTTTGAACGGCGCAGGCACGGTGGCGGGTCACCGCCGCCAAGCAGAGACCTCGCGGCTCATAGCACGAAACTTGAGACCGAACTGGACGCCGCCATTGCCACGCAGCAACGTCGGCGCAAAGCCGAATTTGTCGATCCCTCTCTGATCCTGCGTGTCCACATGAGCAGCCAATTGCTCGAGGAGCAGTGGGAGCAATTGGGTCTCACGGTCCTTTCGAGCGATCTGGATCGTTCGCTTGTGCTGTTTGCGTCAACCGACGAGATGCAGGAGTTCCGGCGCCGGTTGGCAGCATGGAAGGCCGGAATACCTGAGGGGAAGAAGGCGCATTCGTATAACGGCTTCATCGCCGCGATCGAAAACATCGGCGCTGTCGAACCGCGAGATCGCATCGGCGTCCGCTTCCGTGAGGACGGCTTCACCGAATCTTCCGATTTTGAAGACGGCACGACATATCTCGTTGACCTTGAACTCTGGGATCTGGGCGAGCGACGGTTGCGCGAGCGCAAGCTGGAGCAAACTGAAGCCTACATTGAGGCCAGGGACGGTGAAGTCCTTGATCGTTATATCGGCCCGTCAATCACCATGGCCCGCATTCGAGTGTCGGGCTCGCTCCTAAAGACCCTGCTCGCCGTAGAGGCCGTTGCTACGATCGACCAACCGCCCCAGCCCGACGTTACGACGAGCGAGGCTTATGATCTCACCTTGGAGAACGTTCCCCCGTTGAATGGGGTTGCGGCCGATGCACCACTTATCGGAATTCTCGATAGTGGCATCAACGCCCATCCTTTCATCGATGATATTTTGGTAGGTTCGATCGGCGTTCCCGCCCGCCTGGGAACTGCCGACGACTTCGGGCACGGCACGCGGGTCGGTGGGGTCGCTGTATTCGGTGATTTGCGCGCGCAGCTCGCGGCAGGCACGCTTGATCGAGGAGCTCGGCTTTGCTCGGCAAAGGTCGTCAATGAGCATGGGGCATTCGACGATCGCCGTCTGGTTCCCTCGCAAATGCGGGAAGCTATAACCACGCTCAATGCCGACTATGGCTGCCGGATCTTCGTGATTGCCTTGGGCGACACGAAACGGCCCTACGATGGCGGCAAGGTCGGGACGTGGGCCGCGACGCTGGACGAACTCGCCCGCGAACTCGATGTCGTTATCGTCGTGTCTTCCGGTAACAGGAGCCCACGAGGGGGAAATCGCCTTGAACAGGCGGTGACACAGTATCCTGCCTATTTGCTGGAGGGCACCAACCGCTTCTTCGAGCCGGCGGGTGCAATGAATGTTCTCACTGTCGGATCGCTCGCGCACGGTGAGGGACTAAATGCCCAGCACTTGGCCGAGGTGATGGTACGACCGATCACCCGGCAAAATGAGCCGTCGCCATTTTCTCGCATTGGCCCGGGTGTGGGTGGGTCTACCAAACCCGATCTTGTCGATATCGGCGGCACGCTGATTTACGATCCCGTCGTTCAGAGGCTCCGGAGGGGCGAGGAAGTTCCAAGTGCTGGAGTATTGACGCTGCATCACACGTTTCTCGACCGACTTTTCACGGCAGGTTCCGGAACGTCTTATGCGGCGCCACGCGTGGCCTTCATCGCAGCGCAAATTCTCGGCCGGATGCCGACGGCCTCGGCAAATCTTATCCGCGCGCTCATGGTGGGCTCAGCTGAAATCCCTGATGCAGCCAGAGAGCGGATGGCACTTCTTGGTGGCGATGCCATCCGCTCCGTTGTTGGTCACGGGATGGTCGACCTTGAACGGGCAGCATTCTCCGATGATGCGCGGGTCGTTCTTTATGGTGAGGATGAACTGGCCATCGATCATTTCGCCGTCTATCGCATCCCTATCCCAGAACCGTTTCAGACGGAAAACGGAGAAAGGTCCATCCGCGTTACGCTTGCCTATGACCCGCCGGTGCGTCACACGCGGGCGGATTACGCCGGTGTCGGAATGAGTTTCCGGCTTTTGCGCGGTTGCCCGTCGGACCTGATTTTCGAGCATTATCGGAAACGCGGGAAGGACGAAGAACGGTTTCCGGAGATTGCAGGTCGATTCGACTGCAAACTTACTCCTTCATCGACCATTCGCGAAAAGGGAACGGTCCAGAGCGCAACCGTTACATTCAAGCGAGACGTCGCGGAATATGGCAACGATTATTATCTCGTCGTTCGCTGCGAGGGTGGCTGGGCAAGTCACGTAGATCGGCAGAATTTTGCCGTTGTTGTCGAAATTTCTCACAAGGCGGAAGTCCAGCTTTACGAGAGAATTAGGCAGAGAATTCGCGTTCAAACATAGGGGATCGACCGTCTGCAGACCTCGCACAATTGAGCGAACATCCAGATTGCAGTAGGTATCCGGTCGCCTTGAACGGATACGAACTGAAGGCTCTGGAATAGCCCTGATCAATGCGTTGATATCTCAAAACAATTCCGCTACGCTTTGGCTGCGATCCAGGAACGGGGGTAACCCTTAGCAGTCTATGATGCGCCGAAAGTTAAGCTACCGTATCCACCTGTCGAAGCGGCATCATGACCTCCTATTGCAGCTTTCTAATCGCAAACCCTCTTCATTGTAGCCTGATCGAGAGCCATGCCGAGCGAGTTGGCTGGCCGATCAGCTTCCTTCCCGACCCCTCCCAACGATTCTGGTTTCACAAGGGCGGGACAACGATCATTTCGCATCCAGAAACCCTCGGTTCCCGAGTTGTCGATGGCATTCCAGGGCAAATGCTTCTGATCAATACCGCGGAAGAGGCGGTGGCCAACAACATCGTCCATCTGATTTGCGCTGCCTATGACATCATCGAAGGAAACCCGGGCGAACGCGTCGCCCTTCGTTCTGTATTTCCGCTTCCAGACGACACCGCGGAGCGTAACAGCATTTATGACAACCTGTTTCGAAAACGCGGTTTTTTCGAGCAGTTTGTCGGCCCACCCGAGCTCGCTGTCGCTGTGGCGACCGCAGCCAAGGCATGGTCGGATAGATCGTTGATCTACGCTATTCACAAGTTATCTCGGAGCTACGCGACGGAGAGCATCACCTGGTGGTCTGCCCATCCACGCTACGGTGAGATGTTCGACAAGCACTCTCGCCTTCACGCGGCCCACGTTGGAACATCGATTGCAATCAATCTCGCCTTCTCAGCAATCGAGGAGCTCCAGCTTCAGGTGAAATCTAGCGCCAGGAACAAGCGCTGGCTCGACTTAAAGGCGGGACAATGGAACCCTGCTGTGTTGGAAGACCTCCGTGTGAGATTGCGTGCAGCTCATATCGATCCCGACAGCACAATGACCTGGATTGTCAGAGGCGATCGGTCGCTGGCCGAAACCGAGATAACGCCCGTGCTTGGCATTCCTACTCCATATTCAGACGGTCAAACCGTCCGAGATGTTGAAGTAACTTTGCCAGACGCACTTCACATCTGCAGTTTCATCCGGAATTATATGACAGCACACCGGTTCGTGGAGGCTTCTCCATTTTTGGGGCCATACGAGGTTCACAACGTGCAAAGCTTGGCGCGACAACTGATCCTTTGCGCTTGCGGCCTATGGAGGGTTTCGACGGAAGATCTCTTGAAATCGAGCTGGTAACAGCCCTTTCCGAGGCGAACTTAGTGTCTGAATCAAAATGAACGTCGTGTTTTCATGACCTTGCGAGCCTTCTGGTGAGCAGGCGAATATTTGCGATGAAGACCCAGGCCTCGGCGGATGCGATGGTTCGTTCGAAGTCCTTGGCCAGCCTTCGGCATCGACCGAGCCACGCAAATGTGCGCTCAACTACCCATCGGCGCGGCAGGGTTTCGAAGCCTTTGACACCGTCCGAGCGCTTGATGATTTCCAGCGTGAACTTCCCGACCTTTTGCAATGCTCCCCTCAGCTTCGGCCCAGCATAGCCGCCATCGGCAAAGACATGGCGCAACCATGGCCAGCGTTTGAGGATCGACTGCAGGACGACGGGTGCGCCGTCACGGTCCTGGATGTCGGCGGCATGAATGATGAGACCGACCAGCAGGCCGAGCGTGTCGACGACGATATGGCGCTTGCGGCCCATCACTTTCTTGCCGGCATCAAAGCCACGAATTCCACCGCTTTCGCTGGTCTTGACCGACTGGCTGTCGATGACGCCGGCGGTGGGGCTTGCCTCTCGGCCTTCCCGTTCGCGCGCCGCCATCACCAGTTCATTATTGATCGTGCGCAGCAGGCCATCGTCACGCCAGCGGTAGAAGTATTTCTGCACCGTCGAGAATGGCGGGAAGTCCTTGGGCAGAAGCCGCCACGCACCGCCCGAGGAGGCCATATACAGAAGCGCGTTCACCACCTCGCGAAGGTCCGTCTTGCGCGGACGCCCGATGCGGTTCGGCGACGGTATCAGCGGTTCGATCAACGCCCATTCTTCATCGGTCAGGTCGCTTGCGTAGCGAAGGCAACGCCGCTCATAATGCGGCCGAGTGGTTTCGGTCCAAGGCATCGTGATCTCCGTCGAATCTCAGCAATCCGACAGAATCACAACCTACTGAAATCACTCACTGCTTTTTGGAACGGACACTTACGATCAGTCGGATACCACAGAAACGGTCATGTCAGGATGACAGGGCAGCCCCAAGATAGGACGTTTTGCAAGACCTCGGCCGCCCGTTGCCCATTGAGCCGCCGGATTGCTTGCAGTTCCGGTGAAATTTCCGTCAGCACATTTATCAGCTTGACCTGATCGCGCATCAGCAGAGATGCGTCTCGCAACGCGGCCGGCGGTGGCTCTCGGGTGAGCCCGACGGCCAAGCTGCTGCCGAAGGCCAGGGCGGCATAATAATCGATCGGCCAGAGATGGCCGATAACCTGCTGGCACGAAGAGACAAGTTCTTGGGCGAGGCCCGACCGCGCCATTCCATTGAAGGTCTGCGCGGTCGCGCTCGAACAAATGTTTAACACGAGCAGGCGGCGTCCCACGCTCGGCACGTCAAAACTTACAATGTCGGCAAGCGACGCTATAGCGCCGTCCTCCATCACGATACCCGTCCGGCGCTGGTCGTCAGACGTTTGTTCGCCGTGCCCGATGACCCAAAGCAAGTCTGCTTCGGGATCTTCGTAGAATCGGCGAAACTCTTCCCGGTCGAGGGTCCCTGGCATGTCCTTCACATGCCAGCCTGCCGCCGCCGCGACGTGTTGCAGCGCTTCGACCTCTGCGTCAGTGGTCTGCGTG
This sequence comes from Rhizobium sp. SRI_017, assembly GCF_057586295.1. Taxonomy (NCBI): domain Bacteria; kingdom Pseudomonadati; phylum Pseudomonadota; class Alphaproteobacteria; order Hyphomicrobiales; family Rhizobiaceae; genus Rhizobium; species Rhizobium sp. SRI_017. The sequence goes on from NZ_JBYCZP010000025.1 coordinate 14,722, forward strand.
GACCCCGGCCAAATCGAAAGAGTTTTGATTGGCCTGAGAGCGTTGGCGACGCTTAGAGAGGTTTCCAAGGGTGCAACCCAGCCGAGCCGGTCTAGGATCATGGCTTGGAGTGGGTCGCGGTGTGCAGGCATGACGACCACCGATCGCGGGACCCAGCCCTGCGGCAGCCTGCTGCTAACTTCCGACAGCCTATAGTGATCATCCATCGCCGCCCAGATCTGGGCGGCGAATTCGAAGGCTGGGGTGCTCTTCAGTCGGTCGTCGACCCTGACCTGTCGATCTCCTTGCGGTCCACGAAAGTATTCGTTCAGCGCGTTCGAGTTGGCGACCAGAGCGTTTTCAAGAGAATCGGCAACGATATTGGATGCAAAATAGCGATCGTCCGGCCAAACATAAGCGACCCCATCTCCGTGGTTGGGGCAAATGAAAAGGATATCTCCGTCCGCACAGACAGAATCGGGTTCCGCGTACCATGCACGCAGAACCGCCATCAGGTCGTCGGTCGAACCAAACTTGCACAACGCGTAAATGATCGGATGGAGCAGCAAGATGCGCGAATCCAGCGCAACCCGTGCCGCATGCCTTGAATTGCCTGAGCGGTAGATTTCGGAAAGCGCGTGAATTTCCGAAAGGATTTCGACACGTGCGGCAAGCCACGCCTCTTGGTCTTGCAGTGTGACGGCAAGAAGCTGCAGCGGTTCGTGCTCTTTCAACTCGGCTCGCAAATCTCGAAGGGTGCGACGCGCCCATTCGACAGGATGGGTGTCGGTGTAATGACCGACATGTGTCGACATCGAGATTTGGATCTGCGCCCTGTCCGTTACGGGTATCTCCGGCTCCTCCAGACGCCGCAAAAGCGCATCGACCTGCGACTGTGTGCCTTCCAACTTCTTCGCAGCCGAGTAGACGGCGATCGCGGTGAGTGCCTTCGTTCCTTTGCCGTTTCCGGCTTGGGTGGCGATGGCCACCGCTGCCTCCAGGAACATATTGCAGTGGCCGTCCAGACCACCAAACTTGTGCGCCACGATATACGCCGCCCAGACCCAATCAACGGCGACTTCGAGCGCAAGCTCGTTCATTGCTCTCGTAGCGCCGGCGTAGGGCGGCAGCCTGTATTCCGCATGGTTTTCCGTCCGATCGAAAACATGCTCGCGCGAGATAGACCAGAGTAACCAGTGATAACACGTCCCTAAGCGGCCCGAGGTCATCGTCCGATAGATTTGCACCTGGGAGGTGACAAAACGAAATCCGTCAATCATGGCTGCCGCAGATGGATCAGTCTGGACTATTGTCTCAGCCTCGACGTCAGCGCGCAGTGCCTCACAGAATACGTTCAGCTGATCGTCTGATTCTTGAAGTTTCATCTGCAGCTCAAAGACGGCTTCGGCGAGAAACTGCCCTTGCCTGATCCAGTCGAAGGGCGACTGCCACGGTAGAATATTTGGAAATGCCTTGGCGGACGCCGGAAAATGTTCAGCTAGAGTCATGGCTTACCTTTCGCCACCTTTTCGATCATCGGAATAAAGGACAGCGGAAGCCGCCGCATCAGATCTCGAATGTGCCAAGCCGAAAATGCTGCACAGCCATGTCGACCTCGCCAACACCCTTGAAATGAGCCAGGAAATCCCTGCCTTCCATCGACAGCACTTCGATCTCGGGTTCGAGCACCCGCACAGCGGCTTTCGCTGCATTGGTAATGATCGGCAACATATCGAAAAAAATTGGGACCTCCTGAGTCCGACTAGCTGCGAAGCTCGTGAGAGTATCTCCCCCGAGATAGTCATTAATCGTCTGCGCCCGTTGTGCATTCAATCGCGTAACGCTATATGGCAGGTTCAGGAGCTCATTGACGTCCTGCCATGAGAGGGCTTGCACGAATAGTCGTTGCTCCAAGGGCGACGCCGCACCGTAGGTAACAAGACCAAATTCCCCGGAGACACGCCCCTGCCTTGGCCTCGTAAAATATGTCTCCACGCTTCGAATTCGATGGGCGTGATTGTGGTGGCGGGCGTTGCGGATCGCCAAAAGGGTCGCCGTTGGAGCGGCTTTATTCCATGGAAAATTAATTTGTGAACTGGCCTGCGCGGCATCGTAAATACTGTGAAATCCGTTCAGGACGGCCGATAGGCCCAGGTCGAGGTTACCTGCAGCTTCCTGCGGGTCGACCTTCATTAATGCGGGCGCGTGAATGAGATGCTCAGTGTTGAGCCGGAGCGCATGCGAAAAACTGTCAAATGCTTCACTGATTGATTTCACGATATCTCGGACATCAAAATATTGGCTTAGAACTTGTCATCTTACCGCCGAGGAAGCCCGCTGGTACGACAATCGATTTTCTCAGATCCGAGACTGCGTGGATCAGGATGAAGCTGTTGTAAGGTGTGGCAAAACCTTCCGCAACGAATTCCACCAAATCTCCATTCTTGTCCTCAAGGGTCAAGGTGCCAGGCCGGGACATCTTTCGACCACCCAGCGGGATGAATTCCGCAAGGGGGCTCATCCGATCGATATGTTCCGGGACCTGCAATTTCCCGAACCGCTTCTGGAAAAGCGGCGAGAGCTCGAGGCGTCGGAGGTCAGACCGCATTCCTAAAACGGGGCAGACTTCGACGGGGTTAAGCACGATTACCGCGCAGGCTCGTTCATTTCGCCTGACATATTCTCGCAAGGACGCGTAAATCGACGCACCAAATTTTTTGCTTAAGGCAAGCGGCACTTTGATGCTGAAATTGCTGTCCGCTGCCATTTGGGAGAACCGGCTATCCTGAAACAGAACAACCGTCGCGAATATGTTTGCCTCACGTTCAAACTGATCGGAGACATCAGGCGAGAGCGATTTGTCGCAATCTTGGATCCATCGAAAAAGCTTCGACTGATGCGGGATGTGCTTATGGCCTGCTTCGTGCAGCTTTAGAAAATTCTGCTTGGATTCGGTGACAGTCGTGTCGATGTGAATGAGATCTTCGTGAACATCGAAGATGCCCCTCACCTTTTCGATCGCAGATTTTACGAGGCTGGCAGCGCGTTCTCCAAACTGGAGCGCGTGCCGGAGCAATGAGCGCGGATCAAAAGCGCTCATCGGCGCGACTCGAAGCTTTGCTGCGCCGAGTAGATCTGGGACCGGCGTGGGTAGCCGGTCCCATGCGCTTGCCTTGTTCAACAGATCCGTCGCCGCGCGGTGGATTGCTGCATACTCGCTCGGCGAGAGTGAACTGTCGTCAGGCTTCAAAGGGTCAGTCCTTCTTCGACCGCAGATATCCAAGGTATTTCAGTAATTCCGATTCCTCAGTCTGCGTTAAATTCAATTCAGAGAAAGTCGCCGCCCTCCCATGGCGTTCAACATCGGTACGCGTCGTAGTAATGTAACCTGCCAGCTCCATTAGTCTGTCGTATTCCACGCCATAAAGGTTTGCGAGGGCATATAGAATGTTAGGGGACGGCCTCTGAATCTTTCCGTTCTCAATTTGGCTTAGATAAGCATTTGAGACTTCTTTGTTCGTAGCTTCTTCGACTGCGCGAAGGGTAAGCTTTCGATCTGTGCGGATTGACCCAAGATATTCTCCAAGGGTGACTTTCACATCTCTCCTCTTTTCATACGGCACTTGATGCGCCGCGCTGCCGGGGTTTCGCGGTGCAAGGCATCCTAACGCCATTGCTTGATAAGTCAAGCATGCGTGCAATATGCTATTTTTATCAAGCGCGCTCATTTTATGCTTGATCTTCTTAGCATGCTTGCGCCATGATGCACGCACTGATCGGCCGCGGCGGATCGGTCAACTAACCAACGAGGTAAGAAAATGACTAGAAATAAAAAGGAAGCAGCGGTGTCCCGCATCGAGGAACTTCTCGAAGATATCCTCGATGAAATCGTCGAACTGGAAGTCTACGCCAAGGAAGGCAAGCGCCCGCCGCTTGCTAAGGCGTACCGCTTCAAGATCAACGACAAGGCCTATGTCTGGAACAAGCCGCACATCACTGGACGCGAGGTCTTAGTTCTCGCCGGCCTTACGCCGCCCGAGAACTATACCCTGCGGGTGAAGCTTGTGGGTCACAAGCCTCACAAGGTGGAGCTCGACGAGCGGATCGACCTCCGCCACCCGGGTACTGAAAAGTTCCGCGCGATCCGCAAGGAACAGACTGACGGTGAAGTTCAGGGGCGGCGCGATGCGCCGCTCCTGGACGCCGATACTGCCTTCTTGGAAGCCTACGGACATAAATTCGACATCGTCAAGGACGGGTCGACCTGGGTCGTTCTTCATGACTTTCCGATCCCCGCGGGCTTCAACCATCAGCGCGTATCCTTGGCGATCAGAATCGAACAGGGCTATCCGATGACCCAGCTTGATATGCTCTATGTCTTCCCCAAGCTCGCTCGGATCGACGGTCGTGAAATTCCGCAGACGCAGGTGGAACAGACGATCGAAGGCAAGGTCTTCCAGCGGTGGTCCCGCCACCGCTCAGGCGCGAACCAGTGGGTGCCCGGCGTCGATTGTCTCGAAACCCACGTTTTCCTCATCGAGGAAATCTTCGAACAGGAGGCTGCACGATGAACGTCACACTCAGCATTTCGGCAGACCAGCACGCGGCCCTGGCTGACCACCTCTTCCCCGGCGACGGCCTTGAGGCCGCCGCACTAATCTTGTGCGGGGGAGCCGACCATTCGGAACGCTATCGGCTATCCGTGCGTGAGGTGATCCTGCTCGAACACGGCAAGTGCAAGAGACTGCACGACCGCATCTCATGGCCAACCGATCTCATCGTGCCTCATCTCAACCATGCCGAGGAACTTGGCCTCAGTGTGATAAAAGTCCATTGCCACCCCGGCGGCTTTGCCGAATTTTCAGACGTGGACGACGAGGGCGATAGAGAACTGCTTCCGATCATTCGGTCGTGGGTAGGAGCGGCGATCCCACATGCTAGCATCGTAATGCTGCCTAGCGGGCGTCTTTTCGGACGCTATCTTCAAGACGGATACGAAATGAAGCCGATCGATATGATCAGCGTGGCTGGCCCCGATATCCGCCTGTTTCCGGCGATCACTACGGCCGATGGCGAGATTCGGTCTTTTGGGCGGTCGCAGGATCAAGCCTTCGGCGAAGGCACAACCGCTACACTTGGCAGACTTCGTGCTGGCATTGTCGGTATTTCTGGGACTGGCAGTCCCCTGCTTGAGCAGTTGATCCGGCTCGGTTTTGGCGAGATCGTCATTATCGATCCAGACATCATTGAGGATCGCAACCTCAACCGCATCCTTAATAGCACCGTCGCTGACGCCGGTGCGGGTCGGCTAAAAGTGGATATTGCAGAGGCTGCAGCCATCGCGACAGGCCTTCCTACAAAGATTATCAAGGTTGCATCGACATTGATGTCACCGGCAGCGATCAATGCACTGTCCGTCTGCGACGTGATCTTTGGCTGTGTCGATACGCATGCAGGTCGTTTTGCGATGAACCTGGTGTCGACCTATCACATCATCCCATACTTTGACGTCGGCGTGATGCTTGATGCGACCAAGGAAGCCGACGGGACAGGTCGGGTCAGCGATATTCTTGGAACCGTCCATTACATCGTGCCCGGACGCTCCAGCCTGATTTCTCGCGACGTCATCTCTCTTCAAACGGTGGCAGCCGAAGGGCTGGCGAACTCGGATCCGGAAGCGGCGGCCCAGCAGGTTCGCGATAAGTATTTTCGAGGCCTAACTGTCAGCAGACCCGCAGTGATCAGCATCAATATGTTCGCTGCAGCACTTGCTGTGAACGACTTCCTCGCGAGGATCCACCTCTATCGGCAAATGCCCAACGGAGATGTCGGCTCAATCGAATTCAGTCTGGGCCAGCTTCGCCTAACCGCTGACGAAGAGCAGCAGGATTGCGCGCTTCTTCATCCTTGGGTTGGTCACGGCAAGATCTCGCCACTTCTTGGTCTGCCTGAATTGTCGGAGCCGCGCACATGAAGCTTCTATGGCTTGCTGACGCCGGTCAGTATCTCGTCGGGACAATTCGCCATCTGTGCCGACGGCCTTATCGAGCTGTGGTTCGAGAAGGGAACATGCCACGGTTCATCGCCCCGAAGACGCTTTACATTCTCAACGAAGACGGCGACCCATGGCAGGCGACAATGCGGTGCCCTTGCGGCTGCGGCTGCGCCTTGGAGATGAACCTGGTGACCGACGAAAAAGCCGTCTGGCGGGCAAAAGTCGAATCCGATGGAACGGGTACGCTTCACCCTTCCGTCTGGCGGCAGGTCGGATGCCGCTCCCATTTCTTCATTCGCAATGGAAAGATACACTGGTGCGATTAGCTTCGCCTTGATGCTCACGACCGCGCCGCAACCACGCGAACAGTGTTGTCATCGCACAACAGATCTCGGCGATAGATCGATCATCATGGCCACCTTCAAGCTTAGGGCTGAGATAGTTGGTGGTCGTCGCTGCACGATCCTTCGCGAGGGCTTCCACGAAGCTCGACGGATTTCAGAACGACACGGGATAGACCCAAGAACGCCCTACCCCCTGACTGTGTTGCCGTGAATACTTTTTCACGAAGGGGTAGATTATGCTCGCTGCTTTGCCTTCCAAAGCCGAAAGATAAAACAAGCCGAAGCCAAGCGCTTGGGGTTTCGTAGAAAGGGGGCAAAGATAAAGGTTCGTAATTTTTTTCCGCAGCAACAACGATAATACCGCTTCTCCGAGTACTGCCGCGGTAACGTAGGGGTCATTCCCCGTGGCGAAGAAATTGAAGTCTGGAGCGCTCCTAGCGGACGCGGAGGCGAGGCGGTCCAATCGAAGGATGCTTTCTTGATACATGTCTGCACTCAACGGGGGAAAGCAATGAACTTGAAGAAGGCGAGCAGATTCCTTCGTCGCAATTACCTGCCCCATTAAATTGTGTTCATATCCAATGCCCATCATAAGGACATCGTATTCCATTGCGGGAAGGTGTTGTCCCTCGAAACCAGCAACCTGACGAACGTCTGACTTCTCATCAAGCGAGAACTGGGTGTCTACCTTGTTCGAATAATGCTCCGGTTCTGTATAAACGAACTCCACGTTCCGTACTGCAAACAGTTTGAAGTATCTGAGAAACAACAAGATATGCGGGTGCAGGAAACCTGTAATATCAATACAGACGGGGATTGGATTATTCGAGTCGAAGCCACTTCTTTCTAGGCCGATACGCACCAGATCTGCCTCGTAAGTTGGTAGCTGGTCCACGATCTCCCCGGCCGGATACTCGTCAGCGGTGTAGCCATACTCAGGAAGGATCCACCAAACCTTTTTTTGCGCTTTTATGCGCGTGAACAACTGTGCGACGCGCTCGTTATCGTTGTACGCGGAGATAAACAATACTCGATCGCGCTCTCCTTCGGCTTGGTCAACTACTCTTTTTGCGTCAAGGAGGTGTTTGATATCTGGTTGCATCAAAGCAGGCTCTTTTGCTTTTCGTTTGCACCGCTGTTCACAAACATCCCACTTACCCTCTTCAGAAACAACGCTCGCATATCGTCCTTCCTGCTGTGGTCAAGGAGGGCGTTCGCGAGATCAGGCTGAAGGGCCAATGTGCCGCGCCTGTGGATAGAGAGGCCCCAGCGGGGCGCAAGCATTGGTCCGAGTTGATACTTGCTCTCCAAAACCCTTTGGGTTTTCCCCTTGTGGCCAAGAGGAACCTTGATCAAATAGGACCAGTTTTCGGCGGCCTGCAGGACGTCTCGCGCGCTCCTTGTCAATTTCTCTTCATCCACGGCGAAAGTGCAAAGGTCGCATTCGGCCGGTTTGTCGCTATACCGAATGGTCCGGAAAAGAACTGCGAGCGACTCCACGCTTTCACGCGCCTCTACCCCGAAGGTGTCGGGTTGCGCATCTTCCCAGAACCAGGCTGCACTATCGAGTACTCCAAGGGATTGAGATTCAGCACTTATTTTGCCGCCCGCAAATGGCTTTTCGCCGTTGAACAACGATCGCCTGTATATCTGCTTCATGATCCCAAGCAGGTTGCGTGGTATCCCCTGCGATAGATGAATTATCTCGTCCAGCCCGCAATATGGGACGTTCAGACCGCATTCTCTGTATAGTTGAGCGACAAGATCTGATGCGAAATGGGCGAGAACATCCGCATATTTAGACGATTTCTGGCTGCCGCCAGATACATAAGCCACAGCCATCTCGTTGATCTGCTTGGCTGCACCTAAAGTTGCCGCCGCACTTTCAGACCACTCCCGGTACAACAAGAAAATGTTGAGCTTCTCAAGCAGGGGATGGTCAGCCAGTTTTAGCAGATTCAATATTTGGTCCGACCACTCGGCTGGTTGATCAAAGTGTTCACCGAGCTGTCTCTTCAGTTTCTTGAAGTATGGTCTCTCCTTCCCGCCTTTGTCACGGGCATCAAGAATTTTAAGAAGGGGCTTTTGATAATTGTTTGTTTTGTCCACTTCTTCGAAGAAGTCGCTCAACTTTGCGTTCTCACCGGCTGCTATAACCGAACCGGCCTGTTGCAATCGCCTAAGGACGAGCTTCGAAGCAAAGGACAAATATTCGCTCTCGTGATTTCTGAGAAAGCCATCGAGCTCGAGTTGAATGAATTCGGAGCCGAGTTTAATCGGCTCGCCGGAACCCAGTGTCTGAAAGGTCCGAACACCATAGAGGCGCGCTCCGATCCTGAAAGTCGCGTTCCCTACCCGATATCGAATCAGTGTATTTAAGAACTGCTGTTGATCGGAAGTAAAATTTTCGGCCTCGTCGATCAGATAAATAAAGATGGTGTTGGAGAAAGCGCTGCAGGTCTTAGCTAAAAGGTTGGGTAGGCCGAATACCAGTCTGCCCGGAGAGAACGGAATCTCGATCCGCTCCATTTGCCCTGTAATGGCGACATTGTTCGCTGCATAGTCGATCTTCTTTCTAAGAGTTGTGAGAAAAGCTATCAAAGTGTCGATCGCGTCGAATTCTTTGCTGACATCCACATCAAAGGCATCGGCCACGCCAGCAACAAAACTTGCTTCGTCAAATTGAACGGGCGCGAGACCAATGAGGCTTTCTTTGACCGCCGTGAGCAAACTGGTGGCCAACCAGAGCTCAAAGTACATATTGAAAATCGCCAGCCACAACTCCGAGGACTGACCTTTTCCAGCGAATTTATGTGAATTTAAGCCCTCAGCGGGGACGTAAATGCCGAAATAGCCCTCGTTAGCAACGGCAGCGGCAAGGCTTCCGCCCGCTCTCGCAGCCTGAACTGGAGCCGAACAATATCGCATCAGGTGGGTCTTGCCGCTTCCCTTGCCACCAACGATGAGCATAGGCGTCCGGAGCTTCGGCTGAAGAAGCTCTACGAGTCCGCCATCGTTGTTTGAAATATCAACCCAGTAGTCCAGTATTTCCGCCGCGGAGAAATCCGAAGCTTTCACCAGATCGAACGGGTTTTCGTCGAGTCGACCGATCATGCGAGGGCTCCGATCTTGGGATAGCGCCGAAAAGCTGGTGTCCAGTTAATCTGAGCGCCGTTAATTCGCTCGCCCCACATTATCGGCAAGGTGTTGTCCGGAGTGTTGTGATGAAAACCGAATAGCATTTGGCTGTCGTCGTATCCACCGCTATGCCCAGGGCAAATGAGCTGGCCATAATGCAGCGCCAGCGTTTTCAATGTTTCAATGTCTATCCCCTGCGGAACTACCTTTAAATAGCGCGAATGTTCAGAAAGGCATCGGTACGAATCATCTAGCTCGATAACCGCAGAACAGTTCGCTGCGAACAAACTTTCGTTGCGGGTTTTATCAATCCCGGCTTTGGTTCCGAACAGGGAATAGTAACAAAACTTGGCGGTTGAATTGAGGTCGCGCAGATCGGCCAGCACATTACTTGAATAGTCTAAAGCTGTCTTCCCGGAGCCGCAAACATCATCAAGGAAAACATATTGTTCGACGCCTTCGTCAGCGATCACTCGTGTTGAGCCGCCATCCGGCAGTGAAATGCGTTTGGTCATTTGGCTGCCGTCGAGGAAGTTTGTCCTCGAAAGTGAATTTTCTTGGCGGAAGTAATAAAGGAGATGGACGCCGCTCTCCGATGGATTTCCGATGCCTAGGAAGCGGGTCGCCATGATCTTCTGTTCCAAAAGCGGCCGTAAGACCGCTACATCCCGACTATCGCCATTCGAAGCGCGAACTTCCTGGATCAAGGGGATTAGGAATAGGTCGCGATAGAGCGTCTTAAGAAGAATTCTGATTTCGACGCTTCCATAATAGAGAAATTGCGAAAGCCAATAAAGCGCGTGCAACTGCTCGGTTTCGACATCGAAGCCGCTCTTTCCGTCGAAATTTTCGAGCCACTCCGAAACGAGCGGCCCGTTTACGCGGCCCTCCCACAGTCGCTCGTTCAGCACCGTTATCCTGTCTCGTAAAGCGCTTCCTGTCGAAATCGGATCTGCGTCTTCCGGATCCGGCAATATACCTTTGATTTCATCGAGACGGCTCATTCTGCCGCCTCTCAAAAACGAGAACCCATTCCCTCGTAATCAAACCTGACGTCTTGTTGCGGGCCGTCATTAGTCCCCTCCCCTTGATGGTGTCTACCAATTCGCAGGCGGTGTCGAAGCCGGCTCGAGCCGCGAGCAGCTTCATGTATGTTGATGTCTCGAACGTCTCGCCACAGATCGTGTTATTGCCTACAACCATGATGATCCGGCCGTTTAGTCGCAATATTCGGCTAAGTTCGGCGAATACATCGCTCATCTCCAAAAGATAATTGGAGACAATAGCGGCCCTCATTGAGTTCTTCGGGGCGATCCGCCTGATAAAGGCGTCGGCTTCCGGTATACCGGTCTCACCCAGCTGCGACACAGCCTGTTTTGAGAAGCGTTCGCGTCCGATGCTACTGGCTTCTAGCGATTTCATTTCTTGTCCGGATGCCATTCCGAGCCAGCCAATGCTTAAGCTCGACGATCGGATGTACTTCTGCGCCCCCGCATACGGGGGCGATGTAATAACCAAATCCACGCTTCGAGCTGGCATCGCCACATCCGGGTCGTTAGGATTTCGCAACGCCCGCGCATCGAAACCCACACACTTCGTTGACCCGCACCTTGAAGCTGCCGAAAGCTGTGACATGCGCGAGATGTTGGCGTTAAAGGCCTGTTCGAAGATCGCCCAGACATCGGGCTCCTCTTCAACCACTCTGCCCCGAGCAACGATCCCGTCTTTCCGTCGCACCGGCACGGAGAAACGCGGATCGGCTCGACTGCAGGTCCGAGCAGTGGCCGAGAAGGTCACCCAAAGCAAATCCGTAAAGTCTCCCGGCGGCTCGGCGACAACTGCGTGGCGCAGTCGGGCCAACGCGTCGACCGTTGATTCACTGTACCAGAGGTTGATGTTCACGACTTCAGGAGGAACGGTGTTCACAATGTTCGCAAAACGCTTTTTCAAACCACGCAACACATCGGCGGAGCCGGACAAATCGAGCGGCGTTGATTTCGCTTTGGTAATTGCGCGCGCAAGCGGATTTACGTCAGACCAGTAGGAGGTATGGCCCGCGAGAACCGTTTCCAATGGCACCGTGCCAGAACCGCTAAACGGGTCGAGAACCACGGCGTCCTTCGGCATATGCTTTCTTGCAGCAAGGAAGAAATGCGCGATGTGGGCAAGCAATTTTGCAGGATAAGGATGAATGTAATGAGCCGCGCGCTCGCCCTTTATCCAGTGGACCAGCTTTCTGAAGGAAACCGGGATGGGTTCCCGATTGGCCGCGTATTCGTTGGCGAAGCGTTCATATTCGAGAGTTGTGTCAACAGGGAACGGAACCCACCCCGCATCCGGATCGATTATCCCGCCGTCGGTTCTTCTCTCGAGCAGAGGCTCTCCTGAGGCATCGGGATGGGAGTGAGACCGCTTGTTATCCAAGCCAAGGCTTATCCGGTTCATTGAGGCGCTTGACCCGCCAGAGCGGGAAAAAGAGCTACCAATTCATTCCACTCGCGAGCTGAAAGCCCACTATCTTCTCGTGAAACTGAAGCGCCTTCAGTGAGTTTCCGAACTGTCGTCAACGCCTGCGCGGATAGCGTAAAGGCATTGAGCTTGTAGTCTTGGAAAGCTTCATACGTCAGGGGAACCCATAGCGATACTATCTTCAAGATCTCCTCTGCGTAGACACGAATCTCGTGCTGGGCGTGCGGATCCGCTCGTAGCCTAAGGAAATGGAGGAGATTGTGGAGGTTTACCTTCCAGTACCACTGTGTGTAGGTATTTAGCGTAAGGTTTATGCGCGCGAGTTCCCGTGCCAAGCCGGGTCTGCCTGCATCGATAACAGCGCCACTATCATCTTCGTTGATCATCCAGGCATAACCCGCATAGCTCCGCTCGGCGTCGTCGCGCAAAAGCTTCATAATCTCGAAAGCCTGGTTCTCGCTTACAGCTTCGCCCCTGCCTTGCCGGTTCGATTTCGACTGTTCAGAGATCTGCGTCTTATCAGGTATGTAAAATTCTTTGTCGAGTATCGAATATCGGGCAGAATACTCATTCAGACTTGCGGTGCGATGCCGCACCCACTGTCTCGCCACGAAGATTGGAAGCTTAACATGCAGCTTAATCTCCGCCATCTCGAACGGCGTGCTATGGGCATGGCGCATCAGGTAACGGATCAGTCCGCGATCTTCGGAAACCTTTTTCGTTCCCCTGCCATAGGAAACACGCGCTGCTTGGATCACCGAGGCGTCGTCCCCCATGTAATCGACTACGCGAACAAACCCCTGATCAAGGACCGGGCGGGCATTGAATAGGATATCTTCGACTGCCTGGACCGTTGGTCGCAGCGTGCGCGAGGTCACTAAACGTGCCGCATCAATTTCGTCTTGTTGGTCAGGCGTTATTGTCACATTTTCCTGCATATCGCGAAGTGATTGAAAATTGGGGAATGCCCGGATAGCAACCCTAGTTGGCCTATCAAGATTCGGCAACTGCTTGCCGTAAATGTGTGCAATAACGTCGGCGATGGTCAGCAGCCGGATTTGCGATGGCGGTGCCGAAGACGATCTCGGAGAACGGTTTTAAGGCCGGGTCGGTGGCGACGGCGGCAAGCCTTTTGCTTACACCGTACGAATTTCCTGAAGTCGAAAACCGAACGGTTATCTATCTGAGGACTGAGAGTATCTCGTTCACGCTCGCGAGGATGCGCTCCTGGAATTCCGCAAGCAGCGCGGCAGCCGTAGGTTGATCTTGTCCTCGCCGTTATAGAACAGGTTCCGGTTCGTAGAGGTTGACAGCCGGCCTCCGACGCGATCCGGAAGCAACAGGAACCGCTCGACTACGACCCCGTCTTTCCTGTCTTCATAGACCTTCGGATAATGGTCGAGCAAGCCGTCGTGGATGACAAGATTTCGGAATGTCTCAATCTCCACTGCCAACTCGCACGGCTCGAAGAGCGTCCCCGCCTTCATGTTCCATGAGAGGTGCCGTCGGTCACCGTAGAGCTTGTGACGGGACGAAAGGCGGGGGTATTCGGCGAATGACGTCTTGAGATGCTCGACTTCGTAGGCCAGCTTAACTGTGTAGTCCAGGAGGCTGTGGAGCCTGACATAGATGACATTGACGAAGGCGATGAGCTTTGAGGTCACAGGCGAACTGGAATGGCGCAGTCCGTCCGGAATGATCGACGGTGGATGAAACAGGTCGTCCAGGTTCAGCCCCCTGAAGAACTCGCCCTGTAGATAGACCACCTCCTTGATCGTCTCCTGGATGCCGTAGACGAGCTTCCGGCAGTCGTGAAGATAGAGAAGCTTGTGCAGCTCCTCGCTCGGATGCGCGCGCGTGATCTTTTCAAAGTCTTGCTTCGACATCGAGGATTCAGAGTCCAGTCCGGCGGTATGGATCCAATCCGGAGCTTCGCGCAGAATGGTATAGTAGCTGTCGTAGCTGCCAAATACTCTCGTTGCGAGAGCTTCGTGGATCCGAGCGCACACGTCATCGATGGCTTCGAGCAAATCCCCGTTTCCGAGCCGCCAAGCCCCCTGCTGGTCATACACGAAGAACGGTTTCCCGCCAGGCGGCTTCCCCTCAACGGGGACTCCGTAGCAGGTCAGGTAGATCGTTTCGTCGCCGTCTGTCTGCACTGAGGTTTTCCTATGCTTTACGTTGGCGGGGCCGCCGTAGCGGGCAGCGCCGACTTCGTTCGAATGGCGGGCCCCGGCTTCGCGCGACCATTGGGAGGGCCCTAGTTAGCTTCCGTGCTTTTTGCCTCGCTCATATCATTCCAGTCGGCGTTTGAGGCGAGCGGCGCGGAGTAGAAAATGATTGATTTCCATAGACGGCACGATTGCCAAAAGGGCAACGTTTCGGCCTATAGAATTCCCCACGCGCGAAACCTCCCCCTCCCCGTCATCTCGCGCAAGCCTAGCTCTTCGACGATCCTGAGCGCCGCCCGCGGCGTGACATCGAGCGCCTCGGCAATCATCCCCGCCGACACCAGCGGCCGCGCCATCACCAGGTCGATCAGGTTCGGCAGCTTCGACGAGGCGCGCCGGCCCACCAGCCTTCGCTGCAGCACCTGGCGGGCGACCGCCAGCCGATCATGCTCCTTCAACCCGAGCTCTACTGCCGCAGCGAGACCGTTGAGCAGTGCCAGCAGCCGCGTGTTGCGGCCGGGGTGGCGGCGGCGATCGACCGGAATGGACTTCAGGCCCAGATTGATGGCCGTGAGATGGGCCGCTGTCGTCAGGCCGGCCTGGCGCAGAAGACTGGCCGCCAGCAGCCGGCCGAGCCATGGTGCGTGCTGCAGGACCTGCAAGGTGTTCCAGGCGTCGAGGAGAAGAACCGCCCGCAGCACCGGCGGCAGGCCCTCGGTTTCCGTCAGCACGATGCGCCACTCATCGAGCCGGGCATCCTCGTCCCAGTCGAGATCGTAGACCAGCGGATCCCGATCCTCCACGACACGCCGGCCCGGCGCCTTGGCGCCCGCCAATGCCGTCTCCGAGCGCGCCATTGCCGCATCGATGGCGACGAACGCGGCGGCGAGCGGATCGGCATCGTCCGCGCCGTCCCACTCCCCTTCCCCTGCTCCAACGGAGTCGAGATCCACGACCATGCCGCCCTTCGCTACGGTGCTGTTTGCACTATCTGATGCTCCAGGCCATGCCTGGCCACGGAGGCTGCGCACACCGTCTGGGCTGAGCGCCCAGCCGGGCGGCTGCGAAGCGATGCGGCGGCGGGCGCGCAGCACATCGCGGGTGATGGTCAGTTCGTGGGTCGGCGCCCTGATATCGGCGCCGGCGTCGTGAAGGACGAGGTCTTCGAGATGCACCAGCTCGCCATCGACCCACAACGAGGCGCAGGCGTCGGCAAAATGGGATCGTTCGATCCAGCCGCTTCCGACCGCCGAGCGAGCGATCCGCTCATCGAGGCGTGCCAAAGCCGCACCCGCGTCCGAAATCGGCTGCAGGAGCATCTGGATGGGCAGTCTAGACAGATCGTAACGCATTGAATTCATGGTAGATGATTTGCACAATAGACGCTATAATAGATTTAAGGTCCGTCACATGGTGATCTCTGCTCCAAACTCATAACTATCGATAGTGATCAAGTATCGATAGTGATGGCTTTTGCCGCCCGGAACGGCTAGAATCCGGGCAAATCACGGCCGCGTCGGCCGTTCGAAACGCCAATTTTGGGTCCACCCGATGGCCAAACGTCCGCTGCCCGCCATTCCCACCGATGCCGTGCTCAAACGATCCGAGCAGCTCGATGCGCTCGACGCGATCTTGCCGTTCGATCGTCGCGACCAGCTCGCCGCGATCCTCACCGACGACGACGTCGAGACTCTCAAGCATCTGGCGTCCGAAGGCATGGGCGACAACACGATGCGGGCGTTGGCCTCGGATCTCGGCTATCTCGAGGCCTGGTGTGTGGCCGCCACCGGTACCGCCCTGCCCTGGCCGGCACCGGAGAGCCTGTTGCTGAAGTTCGTCGCCCATCATCTTTGGGACCCTGTCCGGCGGCAAGCGGATCCGGCGCACGGCATGCCCGCCGATGTCGAGGCAACATTACGGGATCAAGCTTTGTTGAAAGCCCCCGGACCGCACGCGCCGGACACCGTGCGCCGGCGCCTGACGTCGTGGTCGATCCTGACCCGCTGGCGCGGCCTCAAAGGATACTTTGGCGAACCCTCGATCAAAAGCGCCCTGCGACTGGCCGTCCGCGCCGCCGCTCGGCCACGGCAGCGCAAGAGCAAAAAGGCGGTCACCGGCGAGATCCTCGGCCAACTGCTATCGGCTTGTAGCGGCAATCGGCTGGTCGACATTCGCGATCGCGCTTTGCTGCTGACCGCGTTTGCCTCGGGCGGCCGTAGGCGCTCGGAGGTGGCCGGGCTGCGGGTCGAGGATCTGGTCGACGAGGAACCGGTGCCGCAAGACCCCAAGGATACGAATTCCCCAAAGCTCCCCTGCCTGACGCTTCATCTCGGCCGCACCAAGACCACCGATGCCGCCGACGACGCCACCGTGGTGCTGATTGGCCGGCCGGTGGCGGCGCTGAAGCACTGGCTCGCCGCGGCCGGCATCGACAACGGCCCGATATTCCGCAAGATCGATCAGTGGGGAAACATCGACCGGCGCGGCATCACGCCGCAAACCGTCAATCTGGTGGTCAAGGCGCGCGCGAAGCAGGCCGGCCTCGATGCGGGAAACTTTTCGGCGCACGGGCTGCGCTCCGGCTATCTCACCGAGGCGGCCAATCGTGGCATCCTCCTCCCCGAGGCCATGCAGCAGTCACTGCACAAATCGATCGCCCAGGCTGCGAGCTACTACAATGAGAGCGAGCGCAAGATGGGGCGCGCGGCGCGCCTAATAACCTAGAGCTCGCCCATCGGCAGGATAGCTCGAAGTGTTGGCTTCGGGCCTAACCCACGTCTTCAGTCACTCAAACTAGCTGAAACCGAGCGGCTGGCCACTCTGAATGGTCGAACTTGTTGGCCGAATTCATCCGCAGCCCGCCTCGCGCACGGCGGTCGCGTCAATTCGGCAGGATGATCGTTTGGGCGTTGTCGTTGGCCGGGTTGAGAAGCTTGTACCCGCCTGCAGTGAGATAGACCAGGTCGCCCGTTGTGTGAATCCATCCATTTGAGCCGGCATGGAGGATGGCGTTTTCGAGCTCGTCCAATCCCACACCTTTGCCAAAGGCATATTCCGCCAGATCGTCGACACTGACGTGGTCGCCAGCCTCCATGTCCAAGAGCTGCATGCATTCCAGGACAAGGTGGCCGTGCTGGTTGGTTTCCACAATCGACTCCGGCTTGATGGTTCTTCGGCTGGGAGATGCCAGATGCCGTCCACACGTTGCGAAACAGCGCGGACTGTGAGGCCGGGTCCGGCATTTCCCGCTCCGGTCTTGGAATCGGTCTTAAGCCTGCAGGTTGTCAGCCGACATCTTGCCGGACTTGCGATCCTTGACCAGCTCATAGCTGATCTTCTGGCCATCGTTGAGACCGCGCATGCCAGCCCGTTCGACGGCGGAAATATGCACGAACACATCGGTGCCGCCGTCATCCGGCTGGATGAAGCCAAAACCCTTTGTTGCATTGAACCATTTGACGGTGCCAGTGGCCATTCTTGTCTTCCCAGTGTTCTGCAGTGCCGCACCGTGCGGCATTGTCCTTTGCAGGCCGGCACCATGCTGCGATTTCCCACGGGATGCAACCCAGATCGACCCGCCTCATCCAGACGCAAGACGCCCAATACACATGGCAAGACGTCCGCATTGGCAGCTCCCCCTCACCGTTCCAGCGACGAACTGCCTGAAACAAGAGGCACGCCGGCACCCCATTTGCGCGGTTCTCGGCACGCATCCTCGCGGTGCGAGAGGCGACGTCTTACGGGCACGTCGAAGGCCCCCCGTCTTCAAAATGTCGCAAGCCAATCGTTGTCCTCAATGCGCGTTCGAACTGGCATGTGGAGGGGATCTGAGATGTTCTTGGGCACGGACGACATCGTGGCACTGCACAGTCAGGTTTCTGAGCTGAACCGCGCCATCATCCATCAGGAACGCGTCCTTGCCGAACTGCAGCGGCTCGGCGAGTCCACGGCGCTCGCCGTAAAGTTCCTCGCGCGCCTGCAAGCCCAGCTCACTGGGCGTCAGCGCCATCTGGACTGCCTGAGTAGAACGTCATTCGCGGCCGATTGACTCATCTGTTCCCGTTTGCTTGATTAGCCCCTGGAGGGCGCCATGGTCTATGATTGGGACGGTCAGCGCACACGACGAACACAGCTGATGCGGTTCACAGTTGCCGTGACCGTTGGCTTTGCCGTGCCGCTCGTGATCACCATGTGGTCCTACGTCAGCTGAGCAGCGGCAGGCTCCCCAGGACTCTCGGTTGACATGATGGGAAACGCGCGTACGCAAAACTCAACGCGCGACCACATAGCTACACCGCCATCCGAGAAGAAATCGTAAATGACCGACGATCCTGCTATCGAAACGATGTCCATCGAGAGCCGCGGCGACGCTGACCGACCCTCCCAGCCTCTGTGCCGCTGGCGCGAATTCAGGCTCGAAAGTAAATTTCTGTAGCTCGAAACCGCCCGTCTATTCGCTTGCACTGAACAATGACGTCGATCGATATTCTCAGCAATCTGTCGATGTCTTCGCGGTCCAGATTTCGCCCGCCATCGGATTCTTTCACGAGAAGCGTCAACTGCTGGAAGGCGAACTCGGTGGAATCGGCGTGAACGGTGGTGATCGACCCTGGGTGACCAGAGTTGACATTGCGGACGTAATAGAAGGCCGTGCCATCCCGCAACTCCTGCAGCAGAATGCGGTCCGGCCGCATTCGAAGGCACGATTCCAGTAGGTCTTTCGGCCCCACAGCCGAAATTCCTTGTGCGCCTTTCGAATAGAACATCCGCACGTGGTTGGGCTGCGGAATATCCAGTTCAGGTGTGTCCTCGATCGAGATTATCCGCTCGTGCTCCGGAATGTGCTTTATCAGTGCTTTCGAGAGCGTCGTCTTCGCCGATCCGGTGGCGCCTGAGATGATGATATTCTTCCGGGCAATAACGGCTTCGCGCAGAAATTCCATGTAACGGCCGGTGCGGTAGAGGGTGATCAACCCCTGATCCGGCGTCGAGCTGCCTTCGTTGACTGCCCGGGTCTCGGAGAAAAACTCCTTCTCCTCCAGATCCTCCAGCGTAAAGGTTACCGAGGGCGGCTTTCGGATGGTGATACTGACCGTGTTCCTGGTGATTGCCGGTGGAATGACGATCTGGATCCGTTCATCGCCCGGGAGCGTGGCCGACAGGATTGGCCGTGTCTCATCAATACGCTGATGGGAGAAGCTGGCTACGGCCCGGGCAAGGCGCATCAGCTTTTCGAAAGAAAGCTCCGGCAGATCATGGGTCCGCCACCCACCGGCGCCTTCCGTCAGAACCTGCCCGGGCCGATTTACGATGACTTCATAGAGCGAAGTGTCCTTTAAGAACCGCGAAAACGGTGCGAGCAGTTCACGAACTACGCCGGCGTCGGCGGCCTCGGTCATGCCGCCCTGCTCTATTTCGTGACCA
This sequence comes from Rhizobium sp. SRI_017, assembly GCF_057586295.1. Lineage (NCBI taxonomy): Bacteria > Pseudomonadati > Pseudomonadota > Alphaproteobacteria > Hyphomicrobiales > Rhizobiaceae > Rhizobium > Rhizobium sp. SRI_017. The sequence goes on from NZ_JBYCZP010000025.1 coordinate 34,242, forward strand.
GCTTTGGCCGGGAGCTGAAGTCGCCGAGCACGGCCCGGTCATAGATCTTGCTCTTCGGTTCTGTCACCCGAAGGCTGTAGACGCCGGAAAAATCGAGATCGCGCGCCACGAAAATCGAGACGAGCTCGCCCTGGTGCTTAAGAAGTGTGGGAGGGATGTTGATCGATTGCTCGACAGCGATCGCCGCCGCCTGCTGACCTGCCGTGGTGGTGCTCTGGGCTTCGACATTGCTCTCCTGCATCTGGCTGCTTGCATAGCTCGTCGCGTCTCCGACGATTGACAACAGGATTGCGCTGCCGAAGCGCTCCCACCAATGGGTGTCGACGTAACCATCGACGCCGGCCCGGCCCAAAGCGTCGGTGGCAGGGGATGCCAGCGTGACAATCACGCCCGTCGGAGTTTTGGCCCGGTTCCACAGAACGAAGAGCCGCTTTTGTCCGCGCTGTAGTCCACCCCGATATTCGCCGACGACCTGCGTGCCCTTTTCCATCAGCACGACACGCCCGTTATCGGAGAGGACGTCGCGATTGATGACGCAACTCGTAAAGCCAGGCTGGTCCGAAGACAGTGCCGTTTCCAAAATGCAAGGAATGGACGTGCCCATCGCGACGACAAAGTCGCGATTTCCTAGTGTCCCGGCACGCGAACCCTCAAGCTGTGTGGGCCTCAACAAGCCGTTGAATCTTTGTTCCTCGCTGTTGGCCTGGGCATTCATGCTCGCAAGATTGCCGTCAATGGGAACGAAGGGCTTATCCTGCGTCGTTGCGGTATTGTCGCCATCGCGCTTCGTCGGGGTCTTCTGCCCGTTGAAAGCTATCACGGGTGCGCGCCGCGCGGCGTCAAGCAATGGATCCTCCTCGGCTTTGATTTTTTCCGTGACAGCTGGCGTTGGCAGTTTCACCACGGGTACTGCCCTGACCGGTTCGACCTTTTCCTTGGCAGGCTCGAAGTCGTTTGTTTGGCGAATGACAACCTTTTCAGGCTGAACAGTCTGCGCTTTCTCGCCGCTCATCGACCACAAAGCGAAGCCGACGAATGCCATGACGGCCAGTGCCACGGCGCCCCGCTTCAGAATGGGGTTGTTGTCGATCCTTCTGCCCACGACCGTCTCGGCTCTCTCGCCCGGTATGCGGTTATCGTCTTGCTCAACCATGGCCGTCTCCTACTGAGCCGCGTCGGGATTGGTCTTGTCGATTCGTTCGACTGACGGGGACGTGGTGTTGGTGTCGGGATTGATGCCAACCCGATCATAAGCTTCGTTGAAGACGCAGAGCACGTCCCCGCCCCGGCGAAGAATGAACTTCCGGCTGATCGCGTGTACCAAGACCAGATTGCCGTCGACGGATTTCGGAACGAGGGCTTCGCTGCCATCCGAGTTCTCGATATAGATCGCCGGCATTTCCTGATTGCCGACAAAGGCGAAGGTTGTGACCTTGCCGTTGTCGTAGACCGCTTGCGGTTCGAGCGCCTGCGACCCCTGTGCCGAATAGTGCCAGTTCCGTGGTCCGTAAGCTTCATGCAGTCCAAGGACGTTGTCAGCATTCTTTGCCTGCCTTGCCAGCGCCTTGGCGGCGGCCTGCTGACGTCGGAGCTCGGCCTCATCCGCCGGGTAGCGGTATTTGACGTAGAAATAGGTGTTCTGACCGGTGGCGACGGATCCATCGCGCACCGTCAACTCCATCTGGTAGCTGCGCGTCGATCCGTCCCGGCGCGATGTGACGACCGAGATATTGGTTACCGGCTGGTTTTCGCGTGGCTTGAGAAACAGGATATTGCCGGCAGGAGCGACCTCCCATGCGACACTGTTGCCGAGCGCTACATGGGCGATCTCCTCGTCGGCCGCGAATTCGACCTGCACGGACGAGCGCAAAGAGCCGACGATCCTGGTGATGTTATAGGGTTGATAGCTGACAAAGCGGACCCGGCTGTCCTGGCTCGCACCTCTTGGAATCTCAAGGGCAGGAACTGTTGATGGCAAGGCGGACAGCAAGATGAGAAGAGCAACGGTTCGTTTCAATTGATCGCCTCCGGATCGGCCCGATATTCGCTGACGGCAAATCCGAGGGGGTTCACCAGCCGGTCGGTCGAAGACATCGGTGCGTTTGCATAGGAAAAGGTGAGCGTTGCGACCCAATGGGTTGTTCGGACTTCGTCGCCACGGGTTATTTTCCGGATATAGCGGACGGAAACCACTTTCGAATTGATCAGGGAGATCGAGGCGATGTTGATGCGCGCGGTCGCGCTACGTCCATAAATGTTTTGCGGGGAATCCGGATTACTGCCGCGATAGATTGCCGCGAACCGGGTCTGTTCAGCTTGCGTCGACAACAGGGCGACCGTCCGGAAATTTTGTTCGGCCTCGCTCCAAACGTAGCCCTCGCGGGCGCGAACGTATTTCGCGGCGAAGTATTTGGTGACGGCTTCATCGTAGGTTCCGGCACTCGACGTCAACGCCGAAACAACATCGACGATGCCGGTTGAATTATCGACCCGCACGACAAAGGGCTCGACAGTCTTTAGCGGGGTCAGTCCTGCAATTGCGAAGATCGAAGCGCCGGCGACTATGCTGGCGACAATGGCGATCGACCAGGCAATGCGGTTTGACCGCTCCACCTGGAGCATACGATCCTGATCGAAACGCCGCGCCTTGTCGAAATAGCTTTTGAGATCGTCTCTTGTGATCATCTCGCTCACGCCTCGCAACGACGATAAGAGCGGGCACTATCGAAGTGAGCAAAGGCGGCCGGATCCTTTTCCTCGACATAAGACGCCGCCAGTTGGCCGGCTGTCGTCAACCTCGCATCAGCACGCTTCTGCGTCAGATTGCTGTTTTCTTCCCACTGCCACATCGCGCGATTGAGCGGCCGACGCGTGTAGCCGTCACATTTGGGCAAGGGGTATGTGAGCGATGCACAGCCGCTCAGTGTAGCTGCGATGAACAGCAGCGAAACTGTCTTGATCATGCGAGGTAAGCCTTCCTATTGATGATGCGAGCGTGGCTGCTAGCTGGAGCCTCTCGATCTGAATGTCTGCCCGACGGCACGGATGCCGCGTCCAGCAGCGCGGGCGCCATGAGAAGCGGCCCAGGAAAGCGTGCTTTCATGGGCATCGCGCGCCGCGCCATAACCATAGGTCAACGACGCGCCGCCGGCGGCAAGTGCCGCAGCGATGCCAGGCAGTTGGTAGAACACGTAGAGGGCGGCCAGGCAGATCGCGCAAAGCGCGATCGGCCGCATGAGAACGTCGCTATAGCCCTGGATCTGTGTAAAGGTCGTGTCGATCGAGGTGATCAGCAGCGAGCCGACCGCGACGACAAGGACCTGTAGGATCACGAAGTTTGCGAGCTGGCCGATCCAGGCCTCGGTGAAACGCCGGGTTGATTGGAACATGGCGAGCGCCACGAAAATCGGGCCGATGGCAAGTACGATCGCCAGTGCCAGCCGTGCATAGAGTGAAACGATGTAACCGATCGCAGCCACGATGAAGCTCGCACCAATCACCATCATACCGCCGACGCCAGTGACGATATCGACCGGCCAGGCCGCGCGCGACCAGATATCGGTGGCCGATGCCTGGCCCTTGTCGAGCAGGCTGTCAAAGGTCGAGGCGCTGGGCGCCGAGCCAGAATTCAACGCCTGGGAAATTTCCTGCGGCAGCGTGTTGAAGAAGATGTTCGTGACATAGGTCTGATATTCGCTGGAATTCTTGACCAGCATGACGATGATGGCGAGCTTGATCGCCCGGAATGCAAAATCGAGGATCGGTTCCTGGACCGAGCCACGGAGCACGAGGTAGCCGTAAAGGACGACATACAGGGTGACTGCCGCCGTCAAGGGCCCGGTAACCCAGCCGGCGATGTTCGAGGTCCCCGTGGAGATGAATGTCTCCAAAGGCGTCCTGAACTGCCCGTCGACGAAGCTGAACACCTGGTACATCGCTCAACCTCCCAGCGATTGCCGCATTTGCTCGAGACGAAGCTTGCCGTCGGCAGCCTCCGCATTTCTGCAGTTTGCGGTGTTGCGAAGCGCGCCGGGATTGTTGCGGCATTTGTCGATCAGCTCGGAGAGCAGGCTTTTGTCCGCCATGAGCTCATCGACGGTATAGGACACTTCGGGCTGTTCCGAGCAGCCCGATAGAACGAGTAAGGCGAGATAGAGGGCAAGCTGTCTCATTGCAGGGCGGCCTTCATCGCGTCCATGCGCTGGCGCCAGTCCTCGGCCTTGCGTTGGTCATCCACTTGTACCTGCGCCTGCTGCACCATCTTCAGCCCTTCCATCCTGAGCACATCGTTCTGCAGGAAGGCCGTTTCGGCCTGAAGGCGTGCCTGCAGATCGGCGACATCCTTGGCGTCACTGGCCGCGGAGATCTGCTGACGCAGTTGGTCGATGCCAGAGATACGCTTGGTCGCTGTGTCATAAATCTGCTGGCCGAGGGTCATCTGGCCGGCATTCTGGTTCTGGATGCGAGTCAGTTCCTGGGCGTAGAAATCGTCGGCGCTCGTGCGATAGGTCGAATTGTTCTCAAGGAAATTTGACGCCGAGTCACCGAACGTGTCGGTGCTTTGCCCCTTGAGCAAGCTTTCGATTGCCGCAAAATCCGGCGGCAGCGCTTGGCGGACATCCGGATCGTTGAGCACGCTGGCGACTTCAGCCATGTTTGTCAGCTTGTTCAGCGAACCATAAAGCTGTTGCGCCTGTTCGATCTGTTGGTTCAGGGCATCGAGCTGGGCCTTTAGTTGCACGATGCTCTCGATCTGTTTGGCGATCGCCGTCTGATCGATGACCGGAATCCCCTGTCCCGCGGCACCGCCCGCCGAAAGGATCAGGATCGTGGCCAGTGCCGCCCGAAAAAGTCGATATCCGGTCATCAGCTCGCACTCCTTCTTTGATGAAAAATCGGAAGCCAGTCTTCCCGCCGGTCACCGACCTCGGCGCGGATCGCATCGGCGAGTTCCACATTTGCGGTTCGGCCGGAAAGTACGGCAAGTTCGTCGTCGAAACCGTTCAGATTCAGTTCGGCGACCACGCTATTGTGACCTTGCTTAAGGACGAACCTCCGGCTCTCGACCGAGAGCTCGCGCGCGATCAGCTCGTATTCGCGCTCCGTCAGCTTGAAACCGTCGACATAGTCGCCGCGATCGCCGCGCGAATTCGGCAGGAAAATTTGCGTCGGGCATTGCTCGATGATCGTATGGGCGATCGGCGAGACGATCGCGTCGCGCGGGCTCTGCGTCGCAAACAGCATGAGACCGTTCTGCTTCCGGATCGTCTTGAGCTTGTTCTGGGCGAGATCGCGAAATCCTTCGTCCTGCAGCGCTTTCCAGAACTCGTCGATGACGATGATGATGCGTCGGCCGTCGATCAGTTGCTCGACGCGATGGAAGAGGTAGGCCATCAGCGGCGTGCGGATCTCCTCGTTGTCGAGGAAATCGGTCATGTCGTACCCGACGAACTTGCCTCCGACGCCGAATTCACCCAAGCCGATGTCCTCAATGACATTGTCGAAGACCCAGCCGAGGGGGCCTCCCCTCTCCCACCGGCGCAGCCTTGCGGCAATGCCTTCCGGATCGGTGTTGTTGAGGAAGGTCCTGAGCGCGCCGATCGTGCGGCCGTCCACCGGAAGGTCGGCGAGACCGTCGATCGCGGCAGCGATGTCGCGAAGTTCGGTAACGGTCAGTTCGCGAGACGAGGACCCGACGAGCTTGCCGACCCAGCGGGTCAGAAACACCTTGTTCTCCGGCGTCAGTTCGAGCGACTTCAAGGGGGCGCAGCCGGTCGGGATACCATTCTTGAGTGGCAGATAAGTGCCGCCGGCGGCGCGGACGTAGAGATCTGCGCCCCTGTCTTTGTCGAAGAACACCACATGCGGATCATGTTTTTCGAGCTGCGACAGCATGAAGTTGAGCAGCACCGTCTTGCCGGCGCCCGATGGTCCGCAGACAAAGGTGTTGCCGAGATCGCCATGGTGGAAATTAAAGTAATATGGCGAGCCCGAAGCCGTCTTGAGAAGAGCGACGGCGGGACCCCATTCATTGCCGTCCTTCTGTCCTATCGGATAGGAGTGGAAGGGCGACAGTGCGGCGAAGTTCCGCGATGTAATCGCGCCGGACCGGGCGCGGTAGCGGAAGTTGCCGGGCAATTGCGCCCACCAGGCGGCCTCAAGGCCGAGATCCTCGCGCGCGACGACTGCGCCGCCGTTGGTCAGGCTGGCACGCGCCTTGGCGAGACTGTCGGTCAGTTCCTTCACTGCCGAGGCAAAGACGCAAAGCGTCAAATGGTGTTCGCCGAGCACAAACCGGTTGGACTCCAGATCATCCATTGCGTCATCGAGTTCCTCAATCTGAGAAGCCGCCTTGTCGCCGCTGCTGACCATCTGGTTCTGCTTGCGGCCCATGATGGTGCGGGCGTCGGCCTTCGAGACAAACGAGAAGGATTGCGACAGGATGAGCTCAAAGGGACTGGTGAGCACGTCGTCGAGCATGCCGGTCCTGGTGCGCGCCGGATATTCCTTGAAACTCAGCATACCGGCATAGCGGCTCGTCGCCTCGTGCCGGATTTCGATCGTTTCGCGGCCGACGATGACGCGGTCCGAGTAGATCGCCGAGGCGATGCGCCCCTCGGTGAGTGGAATTGGCTCCCGTCGGCCGCCGACGAGCTGATGCAGCACCTCGCTCGGTTGCGAGAACAGGACGCCATCGCGTTCGTAGAGTGACAATACGCGGGGTTCGAAGCGGTTCAACGCCGCGGTGACGTCAACGACCTTATCCCGAAGCTGCTTAAGCGCTTCCTCATCGACTTCGACATTCGCCCGACGAGCCTGTCGCAGCCGGGACAAGAGCTTGGCTGCTTTGTCGGCCGGATCGCGAGCCGGGGACCAGATGATCGTCAGATAGAGGTCATTGCGGAACAGATCCTCGCGCACCATGCGCGCGCGGTATTTGTCGTTGAGCGCGGACGAGAAAGCCGTTGCGAAGGTGCCGTCGGGGTAATCGCTGTCCCGGCGACGGATGAGATGGGTCCACAAGGCAAGCCGCTCATCGGCAATGTTCCGATAGAGCGTGTTGAGGTCACGATGCAGTGCGTTCAGGTCGAGCTCGTCCGCAGTCTCAAACGAGACGCCTTCGAGTGCGACCATCACCATCAGGGTGCGGGAGTTCAGCGCAATCGTCGACGGATCGACGTGACGGACATAAGGGATGAAGGTCTCCGGTCCGAGCTCTCGGGCTTTCAGCGTCGCAATACTAGGCAATGGCGAGATCCCTTTCATTGTAACGACGGCCCAGCCTGAGCGGCGATAGGGTTGCCCCGCCCCAATAGAAGCTGTTGCGGGACCGGCCGCGCGTTTCCACCCAGGCCAGCAGGATGCGGAACATGTTGTGATCGTGCTTGACGAGCGCACGGAAAATAAGATGGAAGACGACGCCGACGAGGGCGTAGGCGATGGAACCGGCGACAATGTACAAAATGGTCGTGAGCATGATGTTCATGCCCATGGCTTCCATCGTCACCCCCGCGATCATCGCTGGCCGGGTGCAGGCGACGAAAAGGGTGTCCTCCTCGAGCATCGACCGTTGGTTAGCCATCCGTCAGCTCCCGACGATGGTGTTGACGAGTTCGGTCGCGCCGAAGATGCCGCCGATGCCGATGATCCAGAATCCGGCTCTCCTCAGATCCATGTAGCCGAACATCCACGCGATGCAGATCACGATTACCGCGATGACGGCGAGCAGCTTGGCGATGTTGCCAGTCAGCATGTCGACGATGTTCTGCAACACGGTCTCGATGCCGGCAGCCTGTGCGAAAGCCGGTTCGACCAAGATGGCCACGATGGCGGCGGCCATCACGCTGGAGGTGGCGATTGGGCGGATTCGAGAACTCAAAGTCATTCACTCTGCTCCATTGGACTGTTCTGAAATACGAGGACGGAGGACTGCCGCCGTGAATTGAAGACATCCCAGGCCGGCGCGGACGCCGTCTGATCGACCGGCGGATCGTCGCCCTCGGCTTCGACTGCGACATCTACAGGCGTCGCCTCGTTTGGCCCCCTCGCCTCTTCGCCCTCGTCAATCGTCAGCGTTGCGAAGGTTTTGCCCAGCCTGTTGATTTCCTGGCGGACCTGCTCGTCGTATTTGACCATGGCACCAACAGAGGGATCGTCCCGGCCATAGTAGGATTGCAGCATCACCTGCTCGGCCCGCTTTGGATCGGCGCCAGCCTTGATCGCGAGCCGATAATAACCATCGAGCAGCGTGGCAGTTGCTTGAAGGTTCAGGCACGGATCGAACGCGTCGGAGATCGACAGCTTCAGCTTCCGAAGCTCGTCTATCCCCACGCCACCGAGGCCGAGCTGAAGGTCCTGATGCTCCGCTGCGAGTGTCGTCGCAACCTCAATCGCCTCGGCCTTCGACTTCGGCTGACTGGCGAGAGGCGCACCACTGTTGATCCGAATGTTGTAGGGGGCGAAGCGGCTATCGAGGCTCACCACGCCAGCCAAGGTTTCTGCGGCAACAAGAGGCGCGCACGTCTGTGCGAGATCGACGAAGACGACGGGCATGCTCAGTACCACACCCGTTGGCGGCCGATCCCATCGATCGTTACATCGACGTAGCGCGGTTGGGAGCGGACATGAGGTTGCACGGTCACGTAGCGCTGGCATTGACGTTCGTTGCCGTTCCAGCTCCAATTGGAAGAAAATCCCGAATTGCGTCCGTCAGAGTAGCATTCGGTGTCTGAAACAGTCTGCGGAGTCGTAGAGACGCAGCTCGCCTCCTGTCCATGGTCGCCGTAACGAACCGTCAGCCGATGGCCCTCGTCGCAGTAGTAGGGTTCATATCCAGGCCGGGACATCTGGAATCCCGCGCCGCTGCAGCTCGGGAAAGAATGCCCTTTTGCCAGTTCGCTCCACAGCTTTTCGATGGGAGGACGGCATTCAGCAAACTGCGTCGGTCCGCCCGGGTTGGAAAGGCATAGGATAACCTGGCATCCCCAGTCGTCGGCGCGCGCTTTGCTATCGAAAACGAAGGAGAACAACGTTAGACTGGCTGCAGCGACGAATGCCTTTGCGAGAGACTTGTTCATGATCACCACCCTTCACCGGTGCGACGCGACTCGGAGGCCACTGGGTCTCAAAATCGCGACTCGTTATACTATCAAATATCTGATAGTTTGACAGATGGCAACCACGCACAAACCGGAATTGCAGAACCAACGGGTCTCGGTCCTCGCCCTGGAGGAGGTTCTCGACAAACCAGTCGATGGAGAGACGCCGCAGTCGCGGCTGAAGCAGGTCGGCATGATGACGGTGCTCTACATGATGCACCAGCGGGGCGAGACGCTAACCCTCGCGAATATCAAGGCGGTGACGGGGATGACGCGCAACACAGCGAAGGAATCGATTGATCCGCTCGTTACACGCGGCATTCTGAAGGAAACGATCGTGAAAAATTCGGTAGGGCGCGGAACGGCCTGGCAGTACGAGTTCTGTCCGGAAATCTTTGAGAGATTGGGGCTCGGCTAACGGCAGTCAACATGATCTTGTCGGGTTTGTGCCTCCGTGCAGATTTGCGTCTATCGATTCTACGGTGTCGTCTCTTAAGCTGCTGGTCGCGCAACTTTTCGCCGTGCGGAAGCACAAATCTCACGTGCAGAATTGCGTTTTTAGACAGTGGCCGCAGGGAACGAAATTTTCCTAACTCTCGGTTAGTAATGAAGATTCAGGATCTTCTCGTCATTGCCCAAGCCGCGTTAACTTCTTGTTAACCTTAAATCCCTTGCGGCGAAGCGGGAATCGGGCGATAGTTTCGCAATTATTGGCATTGAAGCCATTTTTTCGAAAATATGGTCCCTTGGGAAATAGTTTGCAAAATGAGCCAGTCGCTGCCTAACCGATTTGATATCGAGATCGCTGAGCAAGGCGCGAAGATCTCAAGTGCGTTGCATATGCTGCGCACTCAACAATATCCCCCCGACGCTCGCAAGGGATTGCGCAAGTTCCAGCTCGGAGAGGTCGCTGAATTTATCGGGGTCACCCAGAGCCACCTTCGACAAATTCATTCGGAAGGTAAGGGCCCCGAGATCGAATCGGTTAGCGGAAGACGCTATTATACAGCTGATCAGATGCTGGAACTTCGGGACTATCTTGAGGCCAACAAGAAATCGGACAAAAGATATTACGTTCCGAAGCGTCGTGAAGGTGAGCCGATGCAGGTTGTATCGGTCGTAAACTTCAAGGGTGGAAGCGGTAAAACAACGACCGCCGCGCACCTTGCGCAATATCTCGCCCTCACCGGCCATCGCGTTCTAGCAGTCGATCTCGATCCCCAGGCATCGCTTACATCTCTTTTCGGGATTCAGCCTGAACTCGACGATACAGCTTCCCTGTATGAGGCGCTTCGTTTCGATGATGAGCGGAAGTCAATTTCAGACGTCATTCAGCCAACAAACATTCCTGGCTTGGACGTAGTTCCTGCTAACCTTGTTCTGCAGGAGTACGAGTACGACGTTCCCCTGGCGATCTCCTCGAAGAAAGGTGACGACGGTCGGTTATTTTACATGCGCATCGTCAACGCCTTGAAGGTGGTGGACGATAAGTATGACGTCGTCGTCATCGATTGCCCTCCACAGTTGGGCTATCTGACTATCACTGCACTTATGGCCTCAACCGGGATTCTCATCACTATTCATCCACAGATGCTGGACATCATGTCGATGAGCCAATTTCTGATGATGCTAGGTGGGATCATGACACCGGTCGCAGAAGCGGGCGCCGAAATCCGCGTCGAATGGTTCCGCTATCTCGTGACGCGCTTCGAACCGACGGACATACCGCAAGCCCAGATGGTCGGCTTCATGCAATCGATGTTTGCTCAGCAGATGCTGCGAAATCATGTGCTGAAGTCGACTGCGATTTCCGATGCTTCGATAAAAAAGCAGACGCTGTACGAGGTCGAGCGAGGCGATTTTGTTCGATCCACTTACGACCGCGCGATGGAAAGTTTGAACTTGGCCAACGGCGAAATAGTGGAGCTGATCCACAACGCGTGGGGGAGAAAATGACGAAGTTGTCAGCCGTTTTTTCTCCCGATTTCGTCCGCCAGTTCAGTGCCTTATTCGGGTTGAAGGAAAAACTGGAGGCCGATTATGTCGCGTGAAAACCCGTTTGCAAAATTGGACATTGCGTCCATCACGGCTAACAAGGCACCCACCAAACCGGGCTACGGCATGACAGGCGCCGCAAAAACGGTTGTCCGCTCAATAGAGGACCTGGCAGAGAATACGAAGAGGCTGATGGAAGGCGAAGTCATCGTGGAGTTGGATCCGCGGTCGCTCGACGTGTCCTTCGTTGCAGATCGACTTTCCGACGATGACGAAGAGTATCAGGAACTCAAGCAAGCGATCAAGGAATCCGGCCAGTCGACGCCCATTCTAGTTCGGCCGAGTTCGACCGATGGCCAGCGTTACATGGTCGTCTTCGGACATCGTCGCCTCAGGGTCGCTCAGGAGCTCGGTATCCCGGTCAAGGCCGTTGTCAAAAAACTCGACGACATCGCCTCTGCGATCGCGCAAGGGCAGGAAAATTCCGCCCGCTCAAATCTGTCATTTATCGAACGTGCCTATTTTGCTCAGAACCTGCTTGCCTCAGGGATGACGAAAGAAATCGTCCGGTCGTCGCTCGCGATTGATGAGGCAATGCTCTCCAAGATGCTTGGCGTCGTCGAAGTAGTTCCTGCCCCTGTCATTAAAGTGCTCGGCGCCGCCAAGAGGATCGGACGCGACAAGTGGTTGAGCCTACGCCAGCTACTGCTCGCCCCTGCCCTTCTTCGAGTTGCCACGGACTACGCCGGCAGTGCCGAGTTTCTCGGTCTCGCCGAAGAAAGCAGATTCGACGATCTCCACGAGTATCTAAAGCGATACAAGATCAGATCGGCGGCAAAAAAGACGAAGGCCACCTCATCCGAGACGCAATGGACGTCGAACGATAGTTCATTGAGTTTCGTGATGAATGCGAGGGCGAAGAGGGTTGCGATCGAGCTTTCGAATGTCGAAGCGAAACCCTTTAGCGATTGGCTTAAAGACAGATTGGACCGGCTGTACGACGAATACAGACGGTCAAAACCTGAAGACGGAGATTAGACCGCAAAAGAAAAAGGCCCCCAAACGGCAAACCGTGGAAGCCTCTCTCGTTATCCTTAGCAAGATTGAGAATCGCATTTCCCGGAATCTTAGTCAAGTGTCTTTGACACCGATTTGGTGAGCGGATTTCTTTTGCCTAAAGAAAGGTGAGAGAGAAATGCATACGGGACATGTGACGACGCCCTTTGGGCGGCGGGCGATGACGCTTGCCTTGGTGAAGGGCCAGCTTGAGGTCGCGGAATCAAAACTCATTGCGCGTGTTGAAAAGTGGAAAGTGTTTCGCGACCTCTGCGAGGCACGAGAGCGCTTCGGCCTCCAGGACAGAGCGCTTGCCGTTCTCGACGCGCTGTTGACGTTTTATCCCCAGACGGAGCTCGACGCGGCGCAGGGCCTGGTCGTTTTTCCTTCGAACGGCCAGTTATCGGTGCGCGCGCACGGGATCACAGGAACCACGCTACGGCGACACTTGGCGGCGCTCGTCGATGCTGGGCTCATCCAGCGCCGTGACAGCCCCAACGGAAAGCGCTACGCGCATCGCAACCGCGACGGTGAGATCGAACAAGCATATGGCTTCGATCTCACGCCGCTGGTGGCACGCGCCGCAGAGTTTGCAGCTATTGCGCAGGACATCGCAGCTGAACGCATTCGCTTTCGCCGGGCGAAGGAAGCATTGACCATTTGCCGGCGAGACGTTCGGAAACTGATTACAGCAGCGATTGACGAGGGAGCGCCGGGCGACTGGCTTGCCGTAGAAGCCATGTGCGCAGGCATTCTTGGGCATCTACCGCGGCACCCCTCCCGGACACAGGTCGAAGCGACACTTGATGAAATGGAGCTTCTCAGAGTGGAAGTCCTCAACCTCCTAGAAATCCAGATAAAAACTGAAAATATAGATGGCAATGGTATTCAAAATGGATGTCACATACAGAATTCAAAACCCGAATCCATCTATGAACTTGAACCTAGCTCCGAAAAAGAGCAGGGCGAAACGGGGCGGCTTGAACAGCAGCCGAGGAAGGTGCCGCAGGCAGAAGCGCAGCCAATTAAGTCCTTCCCGCTGGGCATGGTTCTTCGAGCTTGCCCCCAAATCGCCGACTACGGGCCGGGCGGCGGCATTTCGCATTGGCGCGAGCTGATGGCGGCGGCCGTGTTGGTCCGCTCGATGCTGGGCGTCAGCCCGTCCGCCTACGAAGAGGCGTGCGAAGCCATGGGACCGCAGAATGCCGCCGTGGCTGTGGCGTGCATTCTGGAAAGGTCGAACTTCATAAATTCTGCAGGTGGTTACCTGCGGGACCTGACGAAACGGTCGGAACGTGGCGAGTTTTCGCTCGGCCCGATGCTGATTGCGTTGCTCAAGGCAAATGGGGAGGGATCGCGGCGCGCAGGTTGACGGCCGAAGCTGGTCACCGTCGGCGGTGCCGTCGATTTTTACCCCAAAGCGATCGCGCCAAGGGATCAGTGCCAGAACTTGTCAGCCGTTTTTTTCCGTGTTTTTCTTATATAATACAGCGACTTATGAGGATTGAGCTCATGATAAGTGCGAAAAATGCCTAGGGTGCTTGCATACTAAGCGGAAGCACACCAGAAATGGCCAAGAAATAGGGTTCTCGTTGAATTTGTCCGGAAATTTTTTCGTTCGTCCGGGCGAAGGCCCTCGAATCCTTCTCTACCATCTGGGGCGGTGGATGCTGCGGACCCGAAAAGGAGGGAGAGGGGGGAAGGGGTGTTCGCGGCGGGTTGAGGTTGTCGGAGAGAGGCTCCGGCCAGCCCGCCACGGAGAAACGACATGGCACAGGCCATCCAGAAAATCACGCTCAACGTCGGGCGCGACATCCCCTTCAACAAGCTCGTGCTCAGCCAGCAGAACGTGCGCAAGATCAAGGCCGGCGTCTCGATCGAGGAGCTTGCCGACGACATAGCCCATCGCGGACTGCTGACCAGCCTTAATGTCCGTGCTGAAGTTGACGGCGACGGCAACGAGACCGGAATCTATCGTATCCCTGCTGGGGGCCGCCGCTACCGCGCACTCGAATTGCTGGTCAACCAAAAGAAACTCTCGAAGACAGTCGGAATTCCCTGCATCGTCAGCAAAAGCGAGACCCTCGAAGTCGAGGATTCGCTGGCCGAGAATGTCATGCGCGTCGATTTGCATCCCCTGGATGAGTATCGAGCCATCATGACGCTGCGCGAACAGGGACTTGACGAGGAAGAAATCGCCGCCCGCTTCCATATGTCTGTCGCAACGGTGAAGCAACGCCTGCGGCTGGCTTCGGTCTCGCCGCGGCTGCTCGAGCTCTATGCCAATGACGAGATGAAACTCGGACAGGTCATGGCATTCTCGATCACCAATGATCATGTCCGCCAGGAGCAGGTCTGGGACACGATCTCGCGGTCACATAATCAGGATGCCTATTATATCCGGCGGATGTTGACCGAAACCGCGGTCCGAGCCTCCGATCGCCGCGTGGTTTATGTGGGTATCGACGTCTATGAGGCAGCCGGCGGTGTCGTGATGCGCGACTTGTTCGAACAGGACAATGGCGGATGGCTGCAGGATCCTGCGCTGCTCGAACAGCTCGTCCTCGAAAAGCTGACCGCCGACGCCGAAGCACTGAAGGCCGGGGAGGGCTGGAAATGGGTCGATGCGGCGTTGGACTTCTCCTATGGCCACACCTCCGGTCTTCGCCGGTTCTATGGCGAACGCGCCGAATACACCGAGGAGGAGCTTGTACGTCATGACGCCCTGAAGGCGGAATATGATAAGCTCGACGCGGGATATGCGGCGGCGGCGGATTATTCCGAGGAAACCGAAGCCCGGCTTGAGGAACTCGGCAACGCGCTGGATGCCATGAACGACCGGCCCTACGTCTTCGACTCTGAAGACGTCGCCCGCGGCGGCGCCTTCATCTCGCTTGCCGCCAATGGCGAACTGACGATCGTACGCGGTTTTGTCCGGCCCGAGGATGAACCTGTCGTCGAATCGCATGACGTCGATGCCAATTATGGCGAAGGTGATGGGCAAAGCGGTGACGCCGTTGCGGCTTCGCCGAATGGCGGCATCTCGATCAACGGCAAGCCCGTCGCAGTCGAGGAGGCGGAAGACGACGATGGCAAGATTCGTCCGCTTTCCGATCGCGTCATCGAGGATCTCACGGCCGCCCGCACGGTCGCGCTCCGCAATGCTCTGGCCAACGACCCGGTGATGGCCTTCATCGCCGCCCTGCATGTCGCCGTCCTGAAAATCTTCTACAGATACGGGGCGGACTCGTGCCTCGAGATCACGCTGCAGCATACCGCGTTCAGTCAGACGCAGGGGCTCGGAGATACGATCTGGGCAAAGGAGATCGAACAGCGGCAGGAGTCCTGGGGCTATGACCTGCCTGGCAATGCCGACGAGGTCTGGGACTATCTGATCGCGCTCGACCAGGATAGCCGCATGGCGCTGTTTGCCCATTGCGTCTCGCTGTCAGTGAACGCCACCGTCCAGGCGTGGAACCGGCGCACGAAGGAAACCGCTCATGCCAAGCAGTTGGCGCGTTCGCTCGGATTCGAAATGGTCGCGGCGGGCTGGACGCCGACGGTCGACAACTACCTCGGCCGCGTCACCAAAGCGCATATCCTTCAAGCCGTACGTGAGGCGAAGGGCGAACAGTCGGCGCAGCTCATCGATCATCTCAAGAAGCCCGACATGGCGCGCGAAGCCGCTCGGCTGCTGGAAGGCAGTGGTTGGCTCCCCGAAGTGCTGCGGCTCCCGGTCGACGCGACCCTCGCCGAACCCGACGATGCCTCCGTGGCGGACGCGGATGGCATCGATGATAATGCCATGGAGAGTACCGCTGTCGAACTTCCTGCGTTTCTGAGGGAAGGCGTGGATGCCGAAGAGACATCCATCGATCTTGCGAAGGGCGGCGGCGAGCGCCTCGAAGCGGCGGAATAATCGCGCCAAACCCATCGCTCAATGGAGGCCCGACTACGTGTCGGGCCTTTCTGATGTCTGAGCGTTGGAGGCAAAGCGCGTCGGGCCGGGAAGGGGCTGCGGTTGGCCGGAGGAGGAAGAGAGGGGCCAGTGCAGGGCCGAAGCCGGGCGATGCAGAGAGGGTTGGCCGGCCTGAACCCTGTCGCCTCTCTGGAGAGTTATCGATGTCGACATCCGAAATTGTACCTCAATGCGCCACCGTCGTCCCCGAAGAGCGTCGCCAGGTATTCCTGCCCACTTTGTTCGGACGTTCACTCCTGATTGTTGCCGAGAACGCCGTTTACAGCTTGATGGACCGGCTGAGCCCGCACGACTATGGCGGCGGCTTCTGGGATTTCTACGAACACGAAGGCAAGCCGCTGTTCCTTGCGCCGAAATCCAGATCGCGGTTTCGGATTACCGGTGAGATCACCGGATTTCAGGGGGAGGTGTCCGCCGAGGCCGCCGGCATCATCGCCACCCTTTTCGCCTTTTCCCATCTCTCGTTCCAGTACCCTTCGGACTATCTCTCAGAGGGCTACGGGCGTCTCTACGCCTATTCGGCCGAGCATCCGGAAGCTGCCGAGATATTCCAGGCAATCGATTGAGAAGCTTGCGCGCCACCCCCGGGTGGCGCGCCTGAAGCGTTCCCGCCCGCGTCGCGGCGTCGGATAGACGCTTCGGCAGCAATCCATCTTGCAACCCCACCAGCCCGGTTATCGCAGAAGCGATCAGCCGAGCTTCTTCGTTTCAGGAGATTTGAGCATGAACACCATGATTTCCAGCCCGCTGCCGGTTTCCTCCGGCTTCAAGGTCGATATTTCGCGCGGCGAACGCATCGGCCGTGCCTCGTCCGAATGGTTCTCCCGCCACGACGACGAGCGCTATCTGTCGCTCTCCGATCTTCATCGCGCGGTCAGCACCAGGGCCGATCGCGCCCGTGTTCGAACGGTTGAAAGCGCCGAGATCCGTGTCGAAGCCACCCGTGACAATGCCGAACGCCTTGCCTTGATCGTTCCTGGCGGACGGCAGCCGATTGCACCGACGCACTGGAGCTACGGTCAACTTTGCAGCCTGGTCGGCGCGCCTACGAGCTATATGCGGCAGCTGCCTGCGCCGCTGGCGGCGATCAATCTTCAACACGGGCTCCTGAACCACAGCGCCGAGCTGGTCAAAACACTGGAGATGGACGACGGTCGCGTGGAGTTGCGGGCTGTGACTGGACCCGAATATGGGCGCATCTGGGATAAAGACCTGGTTGCCGCCGTGATGAGCATCGCCGGCAACGGAACCGGCGACACGATCTGGAAGGTACCGGGCGTGCTTGACTGGTCGACTATGACCCACAATCCCTTTGTCGATATCACGAAGGACACGACGACGCTCTATGCCAGCGACCGCGATGTCTTTCTCTTCCTCGTCGACGACACGCACCCGATCGAGGCTGGGCGTCTGCCGAACGGCGATCCGGATCTCTACTTTCGCGGGTTCTATGCCTGGAATTCCGAAGTCGGGTCGAAGACGCTCGGCATCGCGTCGTTCTATCTGCGGGCGGTTTGTGCCAATCGCAATCTGTGGGGCACCGAAAATTTCGAGGAAATCACCATCCGCCACTCGAAATTTGCGGCGCAACGCTTCGCCCACGAGGCGGCGCCCGCGCTCACGAACTTTGCCAATTCCTCCCCAGCGCCTTTCATCGCCGGCATTCGCGCCGCCCGTGAGAGGGTGGTTGCTCGCAATGATGAGGATCGCTCGGATTTCCTGCGCAAGCGCGGCTTCTCCAAGGCCGAAACCGGCAAGATCATCGAGACGGTCTTGTCCGAAGAGGGGAGGCCGCCCGAGTCAATTTTTGACTTTGTCCAGGGCATTACCGCGCTGGCGCGTGGCAAGACCCATCAGGACACCCGCCTCGAACTCGAGAGCAAAGGCCGAAAGCTGCTCGAAAGCGCTGCCTGATCATGGTGTTCGAAGGCCGCATCTCCTCTCTCTCCCGATCGGAACCCGGCCGTTGCGCCGGGTTTTAGCATTCCCGGAAAGGCAATCCAACGTTCGTGATCGAAGGACTCTCTCCCATGCAGCAGGGCCGCCTGGACGCGACTCTAGACAAGCAGTACCGTTTCGACGGTGTTGTCAAATCGCTCCGCTGCCATATCGAGGTGCTGGCGGCCGCCGGTCTGCTGGATCTGACCGAAGAGGACGGTACGATCGACTATTCCCGGAGGCACTTCAACCGGCTCGCTTCCCACAAGGCACAAGACGCCTATATCGGGCGTCTCAAGGCGAAGTGATATTTCTACGTCAACGGATGGGTGGTTCCGAAGTTGGTCTATGATGCGATCAGACGTTGATCTCGGTTGCGGTTTGCTCTGAAACAGCCTCGGACTGCCCCAGAGGCATCGCTGCACCATTTTTGCCGGATTTCTCTTCGGCGGCGACCTGATCGCCAGCGGCCTTCAGATCGATTGTTCCCCAGATCGAGTGCTCTTGCCGGGACAGGCGGCGTCGATTTTTGATCTCGACGACGAATGGTTTCTTTTCAAGCTTCATCATGGTCCGGTCAAAAATGAGTTAGCGATGTGCGGGTGCTCTTATTCGCCTCGCCCTGTCAACGCCCCGGTTCCCACGCGCCGATATCAAGGAAGTCGCGGCATTTCGCCGTCGCCCACCCGCCAGATCCAAGGTGCCATCTCCGGTCTCGACTCGACCATATCCGCTAGCGCGTGCTCGAAATCGTCCCCGGCGCTTGCCGGCACGATGAACATCGCGACCGGGGAGGGCTTTTGTTCTGGCAATGTGACCGACACGATCGGCGCATCGCGGGGCAGGTTGAAACGCAGCCCCTTGACGCACTTTCGCTTGAGATGATTGAGTTTTTCCAGGAGCCGCAACTCATTGATGTCCTCGAAGGGCAGCCAGTGCTCGTTGACCACCATGAGCGCGACTTCTTCGACTGACGCGATGCCGGCCGCCGAGACGCCGAACGTGGCGATAACGATCAGATGGAAGGCCTCGCTCAAGCGCCAAAGTTCCAGTTCGATCTCATAGCGCGCGGCGAGCCGCCGCCATGCGCCGCCTTCGATCATCAGCGGGAACGGCATTTGCCGTAGAACGATTCTGTGCCCTACGCGGGCCGCGGAAAACTCCTTCACCTCGGCCACGATCATCATCAGCTTGCGCGGTCCCGACCCTGTCGCCTGTATGTTTTTGAGCGCAGCGGCGCGCCGGGCACCGATCCCGTCCTTATCCTCGGGATGAAACACCTCGGGGACGAAGAGGATGTCGCTCAACGGACCGCCCCTTGCTGTCATCTGTGAGGCGGCATTGATGAGGCTCGTGCGCACCCGGCTCCAGCCGCGCCGGCCCGCCCATGTCGAGCGCCACTCCGTCAGTTCGCCCGCCTCCCAGAGATAATGCAGCATCGCCCTCAGTGACAGCTTTTTCGGCTCACTGCGAATGCCGGGCTCGGCTGCTTCAGTCGTTGCGCCTGGCGCCGATCGTGGCCCGCGCTTTGTCAGGGAAAAATCCAGCTTCAGCTCTGCCTTGCCGGTGGCATCGATCTGGATCGCATTTCCGATCAGGGGACCGAGGCCGGACAGCTCGTAGGGCGGCTCATAGGAAGGGCACGCAGGGTCGTGGTCGCGACCCGAAAGCGGCATGCGCTTGATGTGATACTGATCCTCCAGGCGCGCGATATACATTGGAACCGGCGGCTTCTTGCACATACACATCGGGCGAAGCCGTTGCTCATAGGCGTGGGGAAGCAGTGCCCGAAACTCTGGCGAGGATTCGGGCAATGTCTGATCGCCGATCGTGAAGTTGCGCACCTCTGTTCTCCCTTGCCGCGCTCGGGCGTATATCGATGGCCTCCTTTTACTATCAAATAACAGATAGTAAAGGCTTTTGCCTCCACCTTTCAAGTGACAACTCGTCCCGCACCAGACCGTCCGGCCCGGTGCTCCGACATGAGCGCCGGGCCTTCCGCTTTCCACGGAGAGCATCATGTCCATGCCTGCAACCGACCAGTCCCGCTCGGCCGTCTCACCCGTCGCACCGGTCATCCTCAACTTCCGCTCGGAGGTTGTCCGGGCCGTCCGCTTCGCGCTCGTCCATTGACGGCCCTACGTCCACCAGCTCAGCGCAGATGAGGCCGCAAACTGGATTGCCGCCGGCGGCAACGCCGCCCTCCATGAGCTTTCGGTCGCCGGCGCTGCAGCCTTCGGCAACCTGAATCTCGCACCTGGGTGAAGGGCAGGGGGCTCCCCGCCTGCTCGCCCGGAGGGAGAGAGGGGCCGGAAAGGGGCGGCCTGCCGGGGTTTTGGAGAGCGTCGGGGCGGGTCTGTCCTTTCTCGCTCTCGACAGGATTTGTCATGAACGTCATCACATCCGGCGCCGCAAACGCGGCGGTCACCTCGCTTGCTTCCACCGATCGCGCCGGCCGCGCTGGAAAAATTCTCTTCGCAGGTCATCAGCTTTTGCCGTTTCTCGAACGCGGCCAGGCAATCGGCGCAGCCGATCTTCGCGCTATCCTCACGGCTGCCTTCGGCGGTTCGGACGCCGAAGGCTTCTGGGCATGGAAGGACGCCTATGAAGCGACCGAAGTGGCGCAGGTCCTGTTTCTGCGCAAGTTCGGCGCGGCGATTTGCGCCCACGCGAATGCTCCGCTGGCGACGTTGGCGATGTTGACAAAGGTCGCGTGCCTGGCCCCGACGCACACACGCCGCTCGGAGGAAAGCCAGCATCTCCAGCAGTTCTCAACCCCGATCCCGTTAGCATTTGTCGCAGCCCGCGCCGCCGGCGTCATGGCTGACGATATCGTGCTTGAACCTTCGGCCGGGACCGGCCTGATGGCGATCTTTGCCGAACTCGCGCATGCGCGCCTTTCTCTAAACGAATACGCCGCGGTCCGCCGCTCGCTCTTGGAACAACTCTTCTCGGGATCGGCGGTGTCGCAGCACGACGCCGCCCACATCGACGACTATCTCGACCGTTCGGTTCGCCCCACTCTTGTGTTGATGAACTCGCCATTTTCCGCCGGTGTTCATGTCGAAGGCCGCATGGCCGACGCCGCTTGGCGTCACCTTGCGTCCGCCTTCGCGCGGCTTGCTCCTGGCGGCCGGCTGGTGGCGATCACCGGCTCCAGCTTGTCTCCAGACAATTCCAAATGGCGCGACGCCTTCGTCGGCCTGCAGGAGCGTGGCACGGTTCTGTTCAGCGCCGCGATCGATGGCTCGGTCTATGCCCGGCACGGGACGACGATGGAAACGCGGCTGACCGTGATCGACAAGATCGCCGCCGCCGATCCGACACGCCTCATCGTCTCGCACGATGTCGCTCCCGATCTGGAAACATTGCTTTCATGGATCTCAGACCTTCCGCCACGCTCGCCTTCGACCGCGTCGAACTCCATCGGCGCGCTTTCCTACGGAATCTTACGCGCCTGTGCGGCAAAGATGGCCGTCCGCAAGGCGGCGGATACCCTGCGCCCCGCGGCCGTGACGACTCCGGCAACGCGCTCTTCGGCCGCTGCTCGCGTGCCACAGCCGCTGTCTTCAGCGCCCCCGCCCGTTGGTGGTGAAGCGGTCGAACTCACCTACGAACTCCGCGAAGCATCCCCGCCGGCCCGCGTCGAGGTCGCCGAGGGCATCTACGAGCCTTATCGGCTGCAGGCGATCCGCATTCCGGACGCAAAACCGCATCCGGACAAGCTGGTCGAATCCGTCGCCATGGCATCCGTCGCGCCACCCAAGCCCACCTATCGGCCGCAACTGCCGAAGCGCGTTATTACAGACGGCGATCTCTCCGATGCCCAGCTTGAAAGCGTCATCTATGCCGGCGAGGCTCACTCCGGCTATCTCGCGGGCCATTGGTCCATTGATACCAGTTTCGACAATCTCAAGGCCGTCGCACCCGAAGCGGAAGGCGCTATCCGCTTTCGCCGTGGCTGGTTTCTCGGTGATGGCACGGGTGCGGGCAAGGGCCGCCAGGCTGCTGGCATCATCTTGGACAATTGGCTTAAGGGCCGTCGCCGCCACCTGTGGATCTCGAAATCCGAGACCCTGATCGAGGATGCGCAGCGCGACTGGAGCGCGCTCGGGCAGGAAAAGCTGCTGGTTACACCGCTGTCACGCTTCCGCCAGGGCAAGCCGATCAAGCTCGATGAAGGCATCCTCTTCGTCACGTTCGCCACACTGGGCACCGACGAGCGCGAAGGAAAACGTTCGCGTGTCCAGCAGATCGTCGACTGGCTCGGTGGCGATTTCGAGGGTGTCGTCATCTTCGATGAGAGCCATGCCATGGCCAATGCCGCCGGCGGCAAGTCCGAGCGCGGCGAAAAAGCCGCCTCGCAACAGGGCCGCGGGGGTCTTCGCCTCCAGCGCGCCCTTCCCGAAGCTCGTGTCGTTTACGTCTCGGCAACCGGTGCATCCGAGGTGGAGTCGCTGGCTTATGCCGAGCGTCTTGGCCTTTGGGGCGGCGCGGATTTCCCCTTCTCGACGCGATCGGAGTTCATCGCGGCGATCGAAGACGGCGGCGTGGCGACCATGGAAGTGCTGGCACGCGATCTCAAGGCGATGGGGCTCTACGCCTCCCGATCCCTGTCCTTCGAGGGTGTGGAATACGACATCCTCGAACACGAACTGACCGAGGAACAGGTTCGTATCTATGATTCCTATGCCGAGGCTTTCCAGGTCATTCACAACAATCTTAACGCGGCACTGGAAGCCACCGGCATCGCTAGTGCGACCAGTGCGGCAGGCAACGGCACCACGCGCAATAAAAACGCCAAGGCCGCCGCCCGGTCCGCCTTCGAAAGCTCGAAGCAGCGCTTTTTCAATCATCTGCTGACGTCGATGAAGACGCCGGCGCTGATCGACGCGACGACGAGGGACGTCGAGGAAGGGCATGCAGCGATCGTCCAGATCATCTCCACCGGTCAATCGCTTACCGAACGTCGGCTCGCGGAAATCCCGACCGAAGAATGGGGCGATATTCAGGTCGACATTACCCCGCGCGAGATCGTCGCGGAATATCTCAACCATTCCTTCCCGACCCAGCTCTTCGAGGAATATTCCGACGCCGAAGGCAATCTCCTCTCGAGGCCGGTTTACGACGCCGACGGCAATCCTGTCCCGTGCCGGGAAGCCGTCGCCCGCCGGGATGCGTTGCTCGAACGGCTCGGTAGCCTGCCGGCGATTCCGACCGCGCTCGACCAGATCGTCCAGCGCTTCGGCACCGATCGCGTCGCCGAGATCACCGACCGCACGCGCCGCATCGTCCGCCGCGACGACGGCGGCACGATCGACCGCTTCGCCGTCGAAAGCCGGCCGGGCAGCGCCAATCTCGACGAGACCCGCGCCTTCATGGACGACGAGAAGCCGATCCTGATCTTCTCCGAAGCCGGCGGCACGGGACGGTCCTACCATGCCGATCTCAGCGCGAAGAACCAGCGCCTGCGCCTTCACAATCTCCTCGAAGCCGGCTGGCGAGCCGACGTGGCAATCCAGGGGCTCGGGCGCAGCCATCGCACCAACCAGGCGCAGCCACCGCGCTTCCGGATGATCGCCACCAACGTCAAGGCCGAGCGACGCTTCCTGTCGACCATCGCCCGACGCCTCGACACGCTCGGCGCCATCACCCGTGGGCAACGGCAGACAGGCGGGCAGGGGATGTTCCGCTCGGAGGATAATCTCGAATCCCAATATGCCCGCGATGCGCTCCGGCAGTTCTATAAGCTGATCCACGGCGGCGGGGTCGCAGGATGTTCGCTGGAAAAATTCGAGACCATCACCGGCCTGTCGCTGAGCGCGGAAGAAGGCGGCCTCAAGGACGAGTTGCCGCCGATCCATACCTTCCTCAACCGCATGCTGGCGCTCACCATCGCCATGCAGAACTTGCTCTTCGACGCCTTCGAGCAATTATTGGCCGCCCGCATCGAGGGCGCGATCGCAGCGGGAGTCTACGACAAGGGGCTGGAGACACTGACAGCGGACCGGATGACGGTGACGGCCAGACAACTGGTGTACACCCATCCCGTCACCGGAGCGCAGTCGCATCTCCTGACGATCGAACGCATGGACCGCAACGAGCCGATGCCGCTTGGTGACGCCTTGGGACTCGCTGCGCGAGATCCCCGTGCCATGTTGATGCTCAACGGCAAGTCGGGCCGTGCGGCCGTGCAGATACCAACACGGTCGGTCATGCTCGATGACGGCTCGATCCAGCCGCGCGTGGCGCTCATCCGACCGATGGACGAAAACCGCTTCGAGGTGCGCCAGCTCGCCGAAACGAACTGGGAGGAAGCGGACGAGCAGAGCTTTTCCGCCGCCTGGAACGCGGAAGTTGGCGATCTTCCGGAGTTCTCCGTATCGACCATGCATGTCGTCTCCGGCCTCCTGTTGCCGATCTGGAAACTGCTGCCGCAGGATTATTGCCGGGTCTATCGCCTTGAGACCGACGAGGGCGAACGTATCGTCGGCCGCTTGATATCGGCGGAGGGGCTCTCCCGGCTTTGCCGGAATTTCGGGCTCGACCAGACGGAAGTCATCACTGCCGCCCAGGTCTGGCGATCGCTGCTCGGCGGGTGGGCAGTCGTCGCACTCGCCGGCAACATGACGCTGCGGCGCGTTCGAGTGATGAACGACTATCGCATTGAGCTCTCCGGCTTCACCGATGGGATGCGCGACAGGCTGAGATCCCTCGGCCTGTTCTCCGAAATGATCACCTGGAAGGTGAGGTTCTTTGTCCCGACCACGGACGAGGGCCCCGCGATCCTTTCACGGCTTATCGAGCGCCATCGCGTCGTCGATGTCGCCGGCCGGACGTGATGGAGGCCATACACCATGCTCTCCGCCTCGCAATTGGCGGATCGTCTGGCGCGCGATGCCGAGGCGGTCTGCCGTTATTATCTCTCCGCCGGCCATCGGGCCGGCAATTACTGGGTCGTCGGCGACGTCGCCAACAGCAAGGGGAAGTCGCTTTACGTTCATCTCTGCGGACCCCGCAAGGGCAGGTGGGCGGACGCGGCGACCACCCAGTATGGTGACCTGCTCGATCTCGTGCGCGAATCCTGTGGACTGGTCGATTTCCGCGACGTTGCCGATGAGGCGCGGCGTTTCCTGAACGAACCTCAGTCCAGACCGGTTTCGTCCCGCAGGGAGGAGTCCCTCGACAGCCTGCCGGTCGAAAGGCCGGCTGGGGAACGTGCAACACGCCTGTTCCGTATGACGCAGCCGCTCTCCGGCACGCTTGCTGACAGCTACCTGCGCCAGCGTGGCATCCTGCGCGCGTCGTTGCATCCCTCGCTCCGCTTCCACCCGTCCTGCTACTATCGTGATCTCGTCAGCGGCAGGACGAGCAGTTATCCAGCGCTGATCGCAGCCGTGACCGATCAAGCCGGCGCGATCACCGGCGTGCATCGCACCTGGCTGGATCCGGACGGTGGCGGCAAGGCGAGGGTCGATGATCCCCGCCGTGCGCTTGGCGGGCTGCTCGGCAACGCCGTGCGGTTCCGCTTTCCTGTCGATGGCCTCGTGCCTGTCGTGGCGGCGGGCGAGGGGCTCGAGAGCATGTTGTCGCTCTCGCATGTGATGCCCGATATGCCGATCGTCTCGGCGCTGACGGCCAATCACCTTGCCACGTTCCGGCCGCCAACCGGGTGCCTGCGCCTCTACGTCGCCGCTGACGCGGATGCCGCTGGCCGGCATGGCATCGAGGGATTGAGCCGCCGAACGCAGGCGTTTGGCATCCTGCCGCTTGTGCTCACCCCTGAGCTCGGCGACTTCAACGAGGATCTGCGCCGGCTTGGACCGGAGCGGCTCATCGCAAATCTTCGGGCACAGCTCGCACAGGAGGACGCTCAAGTCTTTCTGCCCGCCTGATTTGGCCTTGAGGAACGCGAGGGGCTGGCGCGGCGGCGTAGAGAAGGGGGGCTCTGCCAGTCGCCGTCCGGATGGCGCGCGCCTGCGGGCCTGGCGAGAGGCGAGCCTTACCAGACGGCGGGCGAGCCTTCTGCGGGTCAGTCAGGTTTCTTCCCCGCGCCGGCTTTTTAGTCCGCATCGGCCGGTCCGAAAACCGGTTCCCACTTTTCGGGCCGATGCGGCAGCCGGCGCTCCTCGCGGGCCAAGAAACCCTCCCTCAACCGCCCGGCGCTGCGCTGGGCCGCTTCGCTGCGCTCGCGGTTCCGGCCCCGCCCGCCGCCTGAACAGGGATCGCCGTCAGGCCGCGAGAGGCGCGGCCCAACCCGACGGAGACCATCATGAACCTGACCCTTCCCATCGCCGACGCCTTCGAGCCGCACCACGCGTCTTCCCCGACGGACCGCTTCATCTACGAGATGCAAGTCTTTGGCTACCGCCCGTTTCAGGACGAGCCGGATCCGCGTCCGCTGCCCGAGGAGCCGGTCGTCCAGTCGGCGCTGACCGCGATGTTCTCCGCAATGTTTGAGATGCTCGGCGACACGCGGCTGGAGCCCGATCTCGAAGATCTTCTCTGGTCGACGGTCAATCTCTTCCACCGCGCCGGCGAGCGTATCCAGCGCGAGCTTCAGCGCAACGAGGACGCACAGCGCAACGGCCAGCGTGACCAGGACGGCTCCGAGGTGAAGTCGGTCGAGCTCGAGCGACACATCGTCGAAGGCATCTCGCTTCTGGAGCGCCGCAACGCCTTCGAGTACATGCGCGACTACGCAGCCGATCTCTTCGAGGCGCAGACCGGAACGCCCTGGCGGCCGCGCACCGGCTCGAAGGTCAATCACGCCAACATGACCGCGGCGATGATCGACTCCCGGGATTTCCTCTCTGCCCGCCGGCATGCCGAGACCGAGGTGCTGATCCCGGCCGGTACCAAGATTGCCTTCGGCGGCGGCACCGACTACAACGATCACGACCGGATCTGGGCGAAACTCGATCAGGCTCTCGCCAAATATCCCGACATGGTGCTGCTGCACGGCGGATCGCCGAAAGGCGCCGAACGCATCGCCGCCTGCTGGGCGGAAACCCGCAAGGTGACGCAGATCGCCTTCAAGCCGAACTGGACGAAGCACGCCAAGGCAGCACCCTTCCGCCGCAACGACGATATGCTCTCGGTCATGCCATCAGGCGTCGTCGCCTTTCCCGGCTCCGGCATCACCGGCAATCTCGTCGACAAGGCCCGACAACTCGGCATCCCGGTCTGGCAGGTCCAGGGAGACGGCGCGTGAGCGCGACGACGGAAGCGTATGGTGTAATCGGGTGCTTCTCGTGCCCGGTTATGCCTGTGTCATGCCGATGGTGGGTGCAGCCTTGTGTCGAGAGCGAAAGCCTCCTGAAACTTCAGCGAATAGGCGCCTGTCGCGGCACTCGCCACAAAGAGGAGGTTCCAACTGTGCGTCGACACCGCGCTCGGGATCGCGACAAAGGCATGCTTTCGCAGCAGTTCGTCGCCGAACGCCTGCTGGCCGGCGCTCGGAATTCCGGGGCGCAGCCAGTTGGGATTGGGAATGGTCGATGGGTCGACGACATGTACCGCGGAGATATCGGCGACGACGGCCGCGGTCAGGATGTGCGGAACAGTATCCAGCGCGCGAAACCCCTTGTGAACCGCGACTTCGAGGATCGCGGTCGACGGGTCGATCGAGCAGTAGACCGCTCGCACGCCCTTGCTATTCCAGCGGCCGCCGACACGATAGGCGCCTTCACCGCTATCCCATGTCGGGGCATAGGCGGCTTGGTCGAGCCGCCAGGCGATCAGCTCGGAACCGCCGAGCGCAATCGGCAGAGGCGTCATGCATAGACGCCGTATTCGAGCCGTTGGAGATAGTCCTCGACCAGTTCAACGCCGGCAGGCGTTCCCAGGAGGTCGATCGGGCGGCGCTGGTCGAGCCCGATTGCCGGACGCTCCAGCCATTGCTCGGCTTCCGCCTGCGTTCCCAGGACATCCGTCGCCTTGGCCAGGATTTCGGCAAATTTCCATGCCCGGCCGCTTTGCTCTTGGCTCAGTGGCTTGGACGGCGCATCCTTGCGCCGCTGCCATGTCCTGAGGCTCATACCGACGGCCTTTTCAAGGGATTCGGTCTTGCCGATGAAGACCAGGCATCCGACGAGGTGATCGATCGCAGACGCTGGCAAGCCATGCAGCAGGAGTTCATGCGCATCGAGCGCACTCGTCAGACTGCGCGACAGGACACGCGTCCCGCCGAGAAGCGCTGCCACCTTCTGCAATTCTCCGCCGGCTGCATCCGGGAAGCCTTTTTCCATTGCAATTGCCACCGTAACTCTCCTACGTCATCTGTCGTTCCATATATGACAGTTGACGCGACATTGTTCAATAGGGTCTTGAGAAACCGGCAGCCAGAGAACGCGCGTTGCGGCGAATGCCGGACGGCTGGCAGGCGGCGGCGTCTGGTCGGTACGCATAGCGAACCCAGTCTCCTGCAGGCAAGACTGGTCGCCAGGAGCTGGAGCGACGTAGCGGCCAATCGCCGGCAGCGCGCGGGTTGCCAGTTCGCAATGCAGCCCGGTGATCCCGACGTGCACCAGCGCGGCGGCAGCAAGCCAGGCCGATACCGATTGTGCGGGTATGGAGCCTGATCCGCTGGAACCTTCTCATTTCCGCTGGCTTCCGCGCCGGTCGCGCGAGGGGTTGACGCCGATCGGGGGACATGGCCGGGCTGAGCCAGCATCTGGGCACGGGCAGCAACCGGGCGGCCGATCGATGTGCGTCCCCGACCTTCGGTTACATCGAGAGCCATCCCCTGTCCATGTCGCCTTTGTAGGCAACCCCCGGACCTATGCGGTCAACCCCTGAAGGGGTTCGCCCTCGCCCGAAGGCTCGGTGACCGCGGCCGAGGGCCGCCTTCTTTGGCGCCATCGGGAATGGTTCCCGATGCAACCGAAGGAGACAGCACAATGGCCACCACGATCGCAACCCTGACGCAGAAGACCGACGGCATCCTCGAAGGCGTCTTCGCCACCATCCGGGTCAACGCACCGATCGCCATCATCCCGAATGCAAGCAAGGCGAGCGAAGAAGCCCCCGACTACCGCGTCATCCACCGCAAGACCGGCTTCGAGATCGGCGCGGGCTGGAACCGCATCGCCCGCCAGACCGGCGAGGAATACCTCTCGGTGAAGCTGGAAGCCCCCGAGATCGGCGTGATCTTCGGCAACCTCGCGCCGGCGCCCGGTGGCGAACCGAACAAGAAGGTGATCCTCTGGAACAACCCAAACTGAACGACGAGCGAGTGGCCCCGAGTGATCGGGGCCGACTTCGCCTTGCGGTTTGTTGCGCGCTGAACCGGAAGTAAAAGCGGGCATCGAGCCCGCTTTTACTTCTCTTGCCGGTGCCCACACGAGACCAAGGACTGTCTGCTCAGATACGCGAGTGTGCCGTGAGGCTCGTGCCGCCTCAAGGACTTCGCGGCCCCTCCAATTTTCAGCCGATGCCCCGAAGGGCACCGTCAGAAAATCGGTTCCTCCGCTCGCCGGCTCCGCCGGTCGCTGACGCGCTCCTTGACCCGGCCCGATCCTCACGACCCCGGGCGTCATCTTTCACACCATCAGGAGATGACGACGATGACGATTGCACTCGAAATTCAGGTTGAAGAACTGCGCGCCGAACTCAGGAATGCCGATCCGGCCGAACGCCGCCAGATCGAAGCGGAGCTGGAGCTGGCACAAGCCGAACTGGCGGCAGCGATCGCCGAGCAAGACGGCACCATCGACGCCGCGCCGCCCATCTGAGGGCGGCGTTCGCCATCTCACCTGGGTCGGCACGCCAGATCGACCGGCGCACCGGCCCGAAGCTCCGCTTCCCACATCAGGCCGTGCGCTCACGCCGGACATGTGCGTTCGGTCTGTAACCGCGAGATCGTTTCGTCCGTAGCAGATCGAGGAACAAGCGGACAGCATCCTCTTCTTTGTCGAAGTGATGCACCATGGCCTGTCCGCTTGTTCCTATGCGTCCCCATCGCCGCGTCAGACACGGCGTGCCGAACAGCGTCGGTTCGATCGCGAGCGCGTAGAAACGCGCCATATTTTTTGTCGCGTCCGTGCGTTCGATGTAAAGCTGGTAGGGCTGACTGAGCATGGCGAAAGAATCTCGCGTTCGAGCTTTTCCGTCCAACGAGACTTATGAATCGGTTGGCCCGTTCTGATTCATTTTTGTGGTCGATCGTCGATCTGAGGTTCGTGGACTTGGGCGAGCCGGCCGATGCCCGGCCGGGTGCTATTCGCTTCGCTCACGGAGCCCGCAAACGGTCTCCGCCTTCGGTCACGCCCCCTCTCGCACCAAGCTGCGTCCCGATTGGCCGGCCGCGACATTGCGATGCGATACCCCTCGCTCTCCCGCCGGTTACGTCAACGGCACGAGCAGGTTCTTGCTTTGATCTGGGCTTGCGGCTAGACTATCATGAATCTGATAGTCACTTGCCCCAGGGAGCCCGTGATGTCGAAAGAGCATCAAAGTGGTGGGCCCGATACCGGCGCGAGGAGCCGAAGCGGCGCTTCCCGCGCGCTCCGGTTCATCGTCCGGCTTCCCTTTGTGATCGCCTTCGGCATCGTCAGAGCGGCGGTCTACAGCGCGTGGTATCTTGCCTTCTTTGTCCTCTGCATGTTCCGTCCGTTCACCGGCCTCATGATGCTGACGGCGATCGTCATGGTGCCGATGGCGATCGTCGCCTACGCCCATCCCGATGCGGCCAACGGGATGCCATCTCTCGCGTTCGGTCTGATGGCGATCGGGCTCGTTGCCTTCGCGATCAGCTATACGATTTTCCTCGATTGGTTCACGCCGCCCGGCGCGGAGGACCCGTTCGCCCGCTATCGCCGGTCCGATCGGTAGGAGACATTTCCCGACGCGAGGTCTGTGACGCCCTCACGGAATAGCCTTGACGAAGCGGTTCGTCTTCGCCTCTTTCTTCATGTCCTTCCGCCGGAAGTAGATCGCCCGGCCGCAGCGGATAGGGCTATGGCCCTGGACGATGATGATCTGCTCGTCCTTGCGCATCGACTGGGTGATTTCGTGTGGCATGATCAGCGGCCGGCGCTGGAAGTTGACGGTCTCGGATTTTCGCGACGCGTTGTTCTTCGTATCCCAGCCGATGTTGCGAGAGCTTCCCTTCACCTCCACCGTCATCTCGCCGCATTGCGCAGAGACGTTGCGCGCTGTGTCCAGCGCCTTGATGGCGGCATAGGAGGCGAATGCGCAGCCATCGATCCACGACGTCGCGCCATCCTTCCCGAAATGCCGTTCCAGTTGCCCGACCGACTGGTACATCAGCATCATGGAGATGCCGTATTTGCGGCCACGGTCACGCGCCTCCTCGAGCACCCGCATGTAGCCGAGAAGATCAACCTCATCGAGCATGAACAACGCCCGGCGATGAAACGCACCATCCGCCTGCACCATGGCGTTGATCAACGAGCCGATGATGACGCGCCCGATCCCCGGATAGGAGCGCAGGATCGATGCCGGGATGTTGAGGAAGACGTCTTTCTTCCCCGAGACGATGTCACGCGATTTGAACGCATTACCGCAGACGAGCGCCGCGTAACTTTCAAGCGACAGCCACTGCGTATCCTTCGATGCGGTCGAATAGACGCCGCTGAACGTCTGCTCGGTCATGTTGGTGAAGACGCCAAGGGTTTCTCGGATGAAGGCCGAGGCGGAATGCTCCTGAATGTCGCGGAGCATTGCGAGCACCGAGGGCTCGGGCTCCGAGACGATCTGGCGGAGACTGCGCAAGGTCCGCCGTCCCTCGTATTCCGGCGAGAGCATCACATGGGCAAGAAGACCGGTCAGGAGATTGTGGGCCTGGTTCTGGAAGTAGGAGCCGGTCGAGCTTTCGAAACGTAGGCTCTCCGACAGCAGCATATGGGCGATGCCAACGATGTCCTCTTCCTTTTGCTTCGACGTCTCGATCCCGTCGAGCACGTTGAAGCCCATGATCGGGTTGATGGGATCGAGCACCATGACCTCGCGCCCAAGGGCGCGGGTTCGGTGTTCGACCACCATCGGCGCGACCTCGGTGGAGGGATCAAGGCAGATCAGCGGCCCGCTATAGCGTAGCGCTGTCGGCACGACGTTGCTCGTGGTCTTGTATCCACCCGACCCCGCAAAAAAGAGCATATGCGTGGAATCGAAGTCCTGTTTGTAGGTGAGCAATGGCGCCTTGCCGCCTTGCCCCCAGGTCGCCGGATCGTTTGGATCGAAGGGCAGTTGGTGGACGATTTCCTTGTCGACCCGGTAGCGCTCGCCGACGGCGATTTCGCCATCCGACGGAAACAGCTTTCCGGCAGCAGACATCGAAAGCCAGTCTGCGTCCCCGAAGGTTCCGCGCTTGGCGCGCGTCACCGGTTCAGGCACGACGGTCGAGATGCGCGCTGCCACCGCCACCGCCATGAAGCCCATGAGCGCGCCGATGACGGCAACGAAATCGAGATAGGAAAGCGCCTGGTTCCATGTGACCACGCCGCTCTCCACGGACGGGGCGAGCCTGTCGAATTCGCGTAGCGCGTAGAAGCCGGCCACAGCCAGAAAGCAGCCAAGACTGGCCATCGCCACCGGCCTTCGCCGGTGCAACGGCAAAGCCCATACACTGAATAACCCTGCGAGCGGCCCGAACAAAAGCGCCGGCACGGGTGCTGCTCGCAGGAACCAATAGGCCGTCGTGCCTGTCATGCCAGCTGCCAATTCGTTCCACCGCCAGCCAACCACGTAGGCGGCAAAAGCAGTGGCAGTGAGCGGCACCAGAATGAGCAACAGGCTCGGATGCGGTTTTGCCGGCCCGCTCATTCGACGGCCTCCGGTATGCGCAGGAATCCGCCATCGACGATGGGTATCTTGAACGCCTCCTCGCCGATATCGCGCATGCGCCGATACTCCGATGACCCCGGAGCGATCCTTGCCAGTTCGAGAAAGCCACCGAGCAGGAATGCCCGGTCGGCCTTGCTAAGACCCGCTCTGACGACGATGCCGCCGAGCAAAAACTTCTCCCGTGCCTCGTCCTTGCGATCAGCCGTCATGAGAAACCTCCGCCGTCGTTCCAACCCCGCCAGTTGGCGGTCGACGCTGCGTAGCAGTTGGGCCGGACGCCCCCTTTTTCTCCCCTTTGCGAAATCGCGCGGCGATCTCCTCCACGAGGCGCTCGACTTCTTCGTCGTCGATCTCCATTTCGGCCAGCCCCGACTTCGTGGCGGCCCGGGCAAATCGCTCGGCGGACTTGGAGATCACCGCGCGTCTGCGCTCGCGCAGCCTCTCGATCTGGGAATCTATGTCGGTGATCGATGATTTTGCAGCCATTCCGGCGTCCTTTCCTGTTGGGACAATCTCAACGATTTCGATCATACTATCTATTTTCTGATAGTAAAATAGGCTATGTTGCACTCACCCGAAAATCTCGCGCCGGAATTCTTAGCTGTGGCCGTGTTCCGGAAAAGCGGCATCGGCCCTGCGGTCCGATCGGTTTGAGGGCGCAATATACGTCGCTGGCGCGACGTGCTTGGAATATCAGGAGACCATAGTGGCGATCATGTTCGTCAGAGCGCAGGTGATCAGCAGGGGAGCGGGACGCAGCATCGTCTCGGCCGCCGCCTATCGTCATCGTGCCCGGATGATGGACGATCAGGCTGGAACGTCCTTCAGCTTTCGTGGTGGATCACGGGAACTGGTGCATGAGGAGCTGGCGTTACCCGACCAGGTTCCGGCCTGGCTGAAGACGGCGATCGACGGCCAATCCGTCGCCAAGGCAAGCGAGGCGCTCTGGAATGCACTCGATGCCTTCGAGACGCGGGTCGATGCGCAGCTGGCTCGCGAGCTGATTATCGCACTGCCGGAAGAGTTGACGCGGGCGGAGAACATCGCGCTTGTCCGCGCGTTCGTCCGAGACAATTTTACGTCGAAGGGGATGGTGGCCGATTGGGTCTATCACGACAAGGACGGCAATCCGCACATCCATCTGATGACGACGCTGCGTCCGCTGACCGAGGAGGGGTTCGGACTAAAGAAGGTCCCTGTGCTTGGTGAGGACGGCGAGCCGCTGCGCGTTGTTACGCCGGATCGGCCGAACGGCAAGATCGTCTACAAGCTCTGGGCCGGCGACAAGGAAACCATGAAGGCATGGAAGATCGCCTGGGCAGAAACCGCAAACCAGCATCTGGCGCTCGCCGGCCATGAGATCCGCCTCGACGGCCGCACCTATGCGGAACAGGGTCTCGATGGGATCGCGCAAAAACATCTGGGGCCGGGAAAGGCGGCGCTCGCCCGCAAGGGCGTCGAGATGTATTTCGCGCCGGCCGACCTCGCCCGCAGGCAAGAGATGGCCGACCGGCTGCTGGGAGAGCCGGAGCTTCTCTTAAAGCAGCTCGGCAACGAGCGCTCTACGTTCGACGAGAAGGATATAGCCAGGTCACTGCATCGCTATGTCGACGATCCCGTCGATTTTGCCAATATTCGCGCGCGGCTGATGGCATCGGACGACCTGGTCACACTCAGGCCGCAGCAGCTCGACGCTGAGACCGGCAAGGCGTCGGAACCGGCTGTGTTCACCACGCGAGAAATCCTGCGCATTGAATATGACATGGCGCGATCGGCGGAGATTCTATCAGAGCGCAACGGCTTTGGTGTTTCCGGTGCCCAAGTCGCGGCAGCTGTCAAAAACGTCGAAACGGCCGATCCGGCAATACCTTTCAAGCTCGATACCGAACAAGTCGATGCTGTCAGTCATGTCATCGGTGACAACGCGATCGCTGTCGTTGTCGGTCTAGCCGGCGCCGGCAAGTCGACGCTGCTTGCCGCCGCGCGCGTCGCCTGGGAACGCGAAGGCCGGCGGGTGATCGGCGCAGCACTGGCGGGCAAGGCAGCCGAAGGGTTGGAGGACAGTTCCGGCATCAGGTCGCGCACGCTGGCGTCCTGGGAATTGGCATGGGCGAGCGGGCGCGAGACGCTCCAGCGCGGCGATGTCCTTGTCGTCGATGAAGCGGGCATGGTGTCCTCGCAGCAGATGGCCCGTGTCCTTAAGGCCGTGGAAGACGCAGGCGCGAAAGCCGTGCTGGTCGGCGACGCCATGCAGCTTCAGCCGATCCAGGCCGGTGCTGCCTTCCGGGCGATTTCGGAGCGGGTCGGCTTTGCGGAACTCGCGGGAGTCCGGCGTCAGCGCGATGCCTGGGCGCGAGAGGCCTCGCGGCTTGTCGCCCGCGGCAAGGTGGAGGAGGCGCTCGACGTCTATGCCGCGAAAGGCCATCTGGTCGAGGCGCAAACGCGCCAGGAGATTATCGATCGCATCGTTTCCGATTGGACCGATGCCCGCAAAGAGGTGAGCGCGAAGTCCGTCGCCCACGGAAACGAAGGCCGGCTTCGCGGCGACGAGCTCCTGGTCCTTGCGCACACAAATGACGACGTCCGCAAGCTGAACGAGGCGCTGCGCCAGGTCATGACGGATGACGGCGCGTTAAGCCACAAACGTACTTTCCAGACAGCGCGGGGGGCGCGAGAGTTTGCCGTCGGCGATCGGATGATCTTTCTGGAAAACGCTCGTTTTCTGGAACCGCGCGCCCGCCGTCTCGGTCCGCAATATGTGAAGAACGGCATGCTTGGTACCGTCATCTCCACCGGTGACCAGCGGGGCGATGCGTTGTTGTCGGTGCGTCTCGACAATGGCCGCGACGTCGTCATCAGCGAGGCCAGCTATCGCAATGTCGATCACGGCTATGCCGCAACGATACACAAATCGCAGGGGTCGACCGTCGACCGGACTTTCGTGCTCGCCACCGGCATGATGGACCAGCACCTGGCCTATGTGGCGATGACCCGGCATCGAGATCGCGCCGATCTCTATGCGGCGAAGGAGGACTTCGAGACAAAGACCGAATGGGGTCGCAAGCCGCGCATCGATCACGCGGCCGGCGTTACCGGCGCGCTGGTGGAAACCGGATTCGCCAAGTTCCGGCCCAATGCTGAGGATGCCGACGACAGCCCCTATGCTGACGTCAAGACGGACGACGGAAGGGTCCATCGTCTCTGGGGCGTCAGCCTGCCGAAGGCGATCGAGGCTGCCGGCGTCGCGGACGGCGACACGGTCACGCTGCGCAAGGACGGCGTCGAGAAGGTCAAGGTCCAGATTCCGATTATTGACGAGCAAACCAGGCAGAAGCGATTTGAGGAACGGGAAGTCGAGCGCAATGTCTGGACGGCGAAACAGGCCGAAGCCGCCGAGGCCCGCCAGCAGCGGATCGAGCGCGACAGCCATCGGCCGGAATTGTTCAAACAGCTTGTTGAGCGCCTCGGACGATCCGGTGCGAAAACCACCACGCTCGATTTCGAGAGCAGCGCCGGTTACCAGGCGCATGCACAAGATTTCGCGCGGCGGCGCGGCATCGACACGCTCGCCTCGGCCGCGGCCGGGATGGAGGAGGGAGTTTCCCGGCGGCTGGCGTGGCTTGCTGAGAAAAAAGAGCAGGTGGCGGAGCTCTGGCAGCGCGCGAGCGTGGCACTCGGTTTTGCGATCGAACGCGAGCGGCGCGTTTCCTACAGCGAGGACCGGGCGGAATCACCCTCCGCAGAGATCCCAACGGGCGGACGCTATCTGATTCCGCCCACCAGCGACTTCGTCCGAACCGTCGACGAGGACGCACACCGCGCGCAGCTTTCCTCGCCACGGTGGAAGGAGCGGGAGGAAATCATTCGGCCGCTGCTCGCAAAAATCTATCGCGATCCGGATGTCGCGCTCACCCACCTGAACGCGCTCGCCTCGGACGCCAGGATCAAACCCCGCACGCTCGCCGGCGATCTCGCCAATGCGCCGGATCGGCTCGGTCGCTTGCGCGGGTCCGACAACATCGCCGAGGGGCGGGGAGCGCGCGACGAGCGTAGTGTTGCGACAGTGGCTTTCAAGGAATTGCTGCCCTTGATCCGTGCGCACGCGACCGAGTTTCGCCGGAATGCCGACCGGTTCCGCGAACGTGAGCAGACGCGCCGTGGCTATATGTCCTTGTCGATCCCGGCGATTTCGAAACAGGCCATGCAACGTCTTGTCGAAATTGAAGCAGTGCGCAGCCGAGGTGGTGACGACGCTTGGAAAACTGCCTTCGCCTTCGCCACTGAGGATCGCTCACTCGTGCAGGAGGTGAAGGGCGTGAGCGATGCTTTGACGGCGCGCTTCGGGTGGAGCGCCTTCACCAAGAAGGCGGATGCTATCGCCGAGCGAAACATGTTCGAGCGCATGCCGGAGGATCTCACGGATGAACGGCGGGGAAAGCTGACGCGGCTCTTCGAGGTTATCAGGCGTTTCAGCGAGGAGCAGCATCTTGCCGAGCGCAAGGACCGGTCGAAGATCGTCGCCGGCGCCAGCATCGAAGCCGGCAAGGAGCCTAGCGCCCTGTTGCCGATGCTCGCTGCGGTGACGGAGTTCAGGACGCCGGTTGATGATGAAGTGCGTCCAAGGGCGCTCACCTCCCAGCACTATCGCTACAATCGTGCTGCTCTCGCCGAGACCGCCACGCGCATCTGGCGCGATCCGTCCGGCGCCGTCGACAGAATAGAGGACCTGATCGTCAAAGGTTTTGCGGCCGAGCGGATTGCGGCGGCCATCGCGAACGACCCCGCCGCTTACGGGGCGCTGCGCGGCTCCGACCGCGTGATGGATCGGATGCTCGCTGTTGGCCGAGAGCGCAAGGATGCGCTGCACGCCGTGCCGGAAGCATCCGCCCGACTACGCTCGCTCGGCGTGGCTTATGTCAGCGCCTTCGATGCCGAGCGCCAATCCGTTATTGAAGAACGCCGCCGTATGGCGGTTGCCATTCCCGGATTGTCGCAAGCCGCCGAAGACGCGCTAGGCAAGTTGGCAGCCGAGATGAAAAAGAAAGGCAGCAAGCTCGCCGTTGCCGCCGGTTCGATCGATCCGCGCATCGGCCAGGAATTCGCTGCGGTCAGCCGGGCACTCGACGAACGTTTCGGCCGCAACGCCATCCTGCGCGGCGAGAAGGACGTCGTCAATCGCGTGCCGCCGGTGCAGCGTCGTGCCTTCGAGGCAATGCACGAGCCGCTGAAGGTCTTGCAGCAGACCGTCCGCATGCAGGCAAGCCAGCAAATCATATCGGAGCGTCAACAGCGCATCATCAACCGCGCGCGCGGCGTCATCTATTGAGAGTTCTGAAGAAGCGAAAGGAAGAGATCATGCCCGAACAGGAAATCCCATACGACGCGATCATCCGGACCGAGGTCGCCATCAAAATCCTCAACGAAGCCCGGGCGATTGTCACGGCGCGCGTCTATGAACTTGAAGTGCAGGACCCTGCAGCCGCGGAACAGTTGCGTGGGCGCCGCCGTGGCCTTCTCGATCTCCAGGAGCGTCTCGGGGTCGATGCACCCGATGCGGTTGAGGAGGTGATCGCGGTCTGGGGACCGCGCGTCAGGGACGAAGTCCGCTTTTGGGCGGAGTTCTGACCATGGCGGACGTAGCGCCCGGCCCGCTCTCACCGGAAAGGAACGAGAGCATTTTCCGAAACGACATTTTGCGCGACTATCTGCCTGACAGCATGCGTCGGGCGGATCGACCGCGCCTCATCCTGCTCGGCGGGCAGCCAGGTGCGGGCAAGACGGCGGTGCTTACGGCAAGCCAGAACGAGCTTGCTCAGTCCGGGCCAACCATCCGCATCGTCGGCGACGATCTACGCTCCTATCACCCAGAGTACCTCGCCTTCCAGCGGCAGGATCCAGAGACTGCCTCCGGCCACACGCAGATGGATGCGGGGCTCTGGACCGAGAAGCTTGTGGCGGCAGCTGCGGAGCGGCAGGTCAATGTCGTCTTCGAGACGACGATGCGCACGCCGGAGAATGTCACCCGCGTAATCGGCACAGCGCGCGATGCGGGATACGCGGTGGAGGTGCGCGCTGTCGCCGTCAATCCGCGCCTGAGCTGGCAGGGCGCCCATCATCGCTTCGAGGAAATGCTGCATGCCGGACAGGGGCCACGCATTCCGCCACAGCACGTTCACGACGCGGCCGTCGACGGGCTTCGCGTCAGTCTGGAAAAGCTCGAGGGCGAAAATCTGGTCGATCGGGTACAGCTGCGGGCTCGAAGTGGTGCGATTATCTATGACAATGAACACCGCGACGGACAATGGTCCTTTGCTCCCGGCAGCAGACAGGCCCTGGAACGCGAGCAGACCCGGCCGATGACGCGGGGCGAGTTGCAACGTTTCGCGGACGACTGGAACCATGTGCTGGCCCGCATGGAAGAACGGCGGGCGCCCGACGACCGCATCGCCGATGTCAAGACGCGCGCCGCAGACGATGTGCGCTACCTGCTCGCGCAGCGTCACGAGACAGATGGAGCGGAGAACCAGCGCCGTGGACGGACAATCCTTCAAGAGCCCGCCGAGGGTCATCGGCTCTTCGTCGAACTCTACGACAACGCGGTGCGTGACGCCGAGCGCCGGCCGATCGGCAATGTCGAGGCGCACGCGATCGGCCGTCTCGCCCAGAGTTACATGGCACTGCGACTGGTCGAGGTGGCGCGCGACCTCGGTTTGCTGCCGGAGGATGGGACGATCGTCGCGACGCGGGCGACGGTGCAGGACAAGCGTGGAGCTCCCGAGTTTCCGGCGGCACATCGGATACCGGCGGATCTCGCTGTCGAAATGGCGGATGGGATGCGCCGACGACTGACAGAGCATTTCGGCGTGGAGCTCAATCGAGCGACGATCGACCGTGACGTGTTCAGCCCGACCGATCGGATGGCGCGTCTCGCCAACGTCGCGGATTCATGGACAGAGGCGGCCGGCATGCGCAAAACCCTTGTTCGGGCGGCAAACGGCGTAGCCAATGGCCGCTTGTCCGCCGACCAAGCTATGTCGAAGATCGTCGAGCCAGGATACGCCGCGGCGATCGCGATGGCTCAGCGCCGGCTTGAGCGCAATATGGCGCTTGCCGAACGTGCGGCCATGGCGACCATCATCTTCGATGTGAAGGGGGAACCGCTTCGCACGATGCGGGACGAACTGCGACTTCGGACCCTAGATATCGAGAACCGCGCGCGCGCCAAGTCGATGATGGAGGCAGCCCTGGAAGAGGCCGCGCGGCATGGTCGTCTTGATCCGGCGCAGCGCCGAACTGCGGATGCTTTCGCGAGCGGTCTTGCCGAAAACGAGCGGAAACTCGCCCTTGGGGTGGACCATCGGTTGGGTCGGGATCGCGCTCCTGCACTTGGCACAGCGCTCGTCCCGGCCAGGTATTTGCCGGACCTCACGGAATCTGAAATCGGCGAGCGGATGCAAGGCTCCGCGCGGCTGGCGGACAAGCGCGCCGAGATCCAGAATCTGTCGCGACTGGTCTTCGGCAATGGTGAGGCAGTATCGGTACAACGCGTCAGCGATGGACGCAGCGGTGCGGCCGCCGGCAACGACGTGCGTGAGGGGCGGCTTGGCGAGATGGCCGGCGAGGGGAGACGATGGCTTCGCGGGTCGAACCCAGAGCGGCAGGCGGCGGAGGCCCACGCACCCCGTCTCGCGGCGGCATTGGCCGACTATGGCCTCGCCATCGAGTTCGAACGACACCGAATCGTGACACAGCATGGCGAGGAACAGGCGAGGCAGCGGGTGGAAATTCCCCGCCCGTCGGCGCGGCTATCGGAAGCCCTCGTGGCCGAGAGAACCGAACAGGTCCGACGGCTGAACGCCGAACCAGGGCTACGCCGCGAGCTTGAAACCCTCTCCCTCGCGATCAACAAACGCCTCTCTCCAGCCGAGAAAGCGGTCCTGAACGAAGGAAATATCGCCCGGGTGGCCTCGTCCCTCGGCATCGGCGCGGGGCAGGGCGCATCGTTGCGAAAGATCCAGGAGGGCGCCAAGATTTTGCACGAGACGACGCTTCGCCAGAACCGCGAACGCACACGAGACAACCAGTTGCATATTCGCCGCTGAGCGAGAAATGGGACCCGACAGGGCCGGCCAGGCTATTTCACTCCCGGCCCGGTATGTCCGTTTCAGGGATGTCTCGGCAGCACGCTAAGTGACGCATGGTCGGGTGGATACCATTTAACGGATTTGCCAGGGAATGGCGTGACGACTGAAAGGCTTCCTTGTAATAGCGTCCGTACCCCATAAAAGGTGATCGAGTCCTGGGCCTCGACCCAGAAGTGCAGACCTTCTTTGGTCGGCGTCAGGATCGCCCGCGCTTCGCCAAAATCGAGAACCTTGTCGGTGCCCATGGCGACGACCGAGCGGCAATACTCGCCTGATCGTGCGCACACCCGCTCCAAGACGCATTCCGCACACGGGACCGCGACGAATGCTTCGGCGACGTGTTCGTACATTGGACACCTCCATGATCTGAAAACCTGGCAGGAGCCGGCAACGGTGGCCGCCACCCTGTGAAAACTCGAATCACGCTGGCACTGGTTGGTAGGGGACACGCACCAGCCACATGGGGTGCCGATAGAGTGGTCCAACCACCTTGATCTCGCGGCGCTATTCAATTGCATCGATCTAATTAAGCCGTTAATTGAAGACCGAAGCACCATAAGGCACGAAATCCAGCGAAGCGAAACGAAGCGAGGGCCTGTAAGCCGTTGATGAAGAACGGAAAGTTTTTTCTTCCTCCGTCGAAAGACGGGAGTGATTTCAAAGAGCTATTCAAACAATTAGCTGCGGCGGGAGCGGGCCGTCCATTGGCCAGTGACGGGTTCCCTGCTGGCCCATGGACGCCCGAGCTTCTTGCAGAGGCGATTTCGCAAATCGATTCCAACCGGACGGGGGTTGAACTGCGAACAGTGCAACTTTGGTTTCAAGAAAACGACAAAGGGATTAGCACCGCCAACATTCGTTGGCTGGCAAGGATTTTTGGGTGCGACGATCCGGCGGCCACAAGCGAATGGCAAATAGAGCTTAGTGTGGCGCAATCTCGGTTGACCGCTAAGAGGCGAGATTCAAAGAAGGGGGAAAACAGCGAAGCGCTCGTCGCTCCAGATTTGGAGCGTACTGCGACGGCCAATGAGACAGGGCATCAGGCGGGCCTGACACAGGATATGGACGCCCAGGAGCCGCGTCGGCATTTTAGTCTGGCGAGGAGGTCGGAAGCGCTTTTCAGTCATGGATCTCCCTTGAACCTACCGGCAACAGTGTTTGCGGGCGCCACAGCTCTTGGGTTCTTGTCTTATATTGCGGGGATTCACAACGCTACCTATGACCGCTCGGATGGCCTTGTTAAGCAGGTTGGATTCCTGTGGGCGCCAAATTGGACAATCCTCTTCATGGTGCTTCTCCCACTGTTTTTTGCGCTCGTGGCAGAACTGCTCGTGTTCTGGAAACGGGAAGGACGATTGAAGCTTGTCTCGCAGGGCCGGATGGAAAGCGACATCGCTTGGCTGCGCAGCGTCGAGGCTTCGTCCTATACATATTGGGCAGTCTTTTTTATTTGTGTGTTGTTCGCTGGTCTTTTTCAGTGGATCGGCATGTGCCTGATCCCGTTGATCAACGGCGGTGGCAACTATGCGATCGATTGGAGCAAATTAGCACTTGAGCGCCCTGAAGCCATATCAGTGCCAACGTCGATTGTGTTCACATGGCTAGCTTACGTGTACATGTGCTTGTGCTTCTATCTGTTCTTCGTAGGTCTCATTTTGCTTCATACGATGGTGCATGACCTTTGGAAAATCGGAGAGCTCTCGAAGAGCCACCAGAGCGTGGAGTCTAAGTGCGAAGTCAATGAGGTCGGCCTACGGGTCATGCGCGGAATTTTTCGCTGCACTATCTTGGGGATCCTGATCGCCATCTGCATGAAGGCCCAAAGTGCTTACCTAACGTCGAATGGAACGAATATTGGGGCTTGGTTGGTCGGCGATATGTTCTCAGGCTTCCAAAC
Organism: Rhizobium sp. SRI_017; assembly: GCF_057586295.1. Taxonomy (NCBI): domain Bacteria; kingdom Pseudomonadati; phylum Pseudomonadota; class Alphaproteobacteria; order Hyphomicrobiales; family Rhizobiaceae; genus Rhizobium; species Rhizobium sp. SRI_017. The sequence continues at coordinate 77,157 of NZ_JBYCZP010000025.1, forward strand.
ACGCAACGCTGTGAGCGACGGGTCTCGCTATATAGTGCCGACACATTACAGCAGCCTGCTTATCGCTATGTCGACCTGTTTTGTTTTTTTATACGGCTCCATCCGTCTAGGTGTCGGACATCGGCGTCATTTCCCATTGTGGAGGATGTCGGCGACCGTGGCCCTACTCTTTGCTAGCTACCTGCTGATCGACGCGTTCGCTGGCTTTTCGATCCTTCTGGGCGTTGGAGTGCTGCTTGCGACATACAGTCTGTTTGATCCAGGGTTTGGGCAATGGCGAGCGAGCGAATTAGGAAATCATCAGAATGTATTATAATTGGCTTGATCGTTGGGACGAGCGGCGGGCGCGGCGCGGGGACGAAGGGAAGGCAACCACGGATTTCGTCCTTGACGCGGAACGCGCCTTTCCAGACGCGAAGGAGCCTACAAGTCTCGACGAGTTTTGTCGCCTTGCGGACCAGGCTGTCGCTGATCCAGCCTTCTTCGATGAACCGAGTCCAAGCGATCAAGGTTTTCAAAGGCAAGATGGGTGGCTCAAATTTCCATCGGGTATTTCCACTGATGTTGAACAGAATAATGTCGTCTGGGCGAAGATCACAGAAAGCGCCTCGTTCGATCAGGTGATCGTGGTTTTTCACCACTGGAATGCAACCGCGCGAAATCGTCAGATTGCCAAGTTTTTATCACGGCGTAGCATCGCGGTTGTTGAGATTGTTATGCCTTATCATTTCGAGCGCCGACGTCCGAACTCCTTACACGCCGACTATATGCTCAGTGCGAACCTCGGTCGAACGATTCAATCTGTAAGGCAGGGAGTATGGGATGGGCGAAAACTCATACGTTGGTTGAAAAGCGAAGGCTATCGAAAGATTTCGGTTCTCGGTATGAGCTTGGGTTCCTGGGTTGCGGGGGCCATTGCGGCTCACGATCCGGCTGTATCCAAAGCCTCGTTGTTTCTCACGGCGGGGAGTCTAGCGGACATGGTTTGGACTGGCCGCGCGACACGGTTTATACGCGACAGCCTTGAGCCTGAAATTGAACTGAGCGACCTGAGGAGGGCTTGGGGTCCGCTTAACATGGAGAACTACGTGCATCGTTTTGCACGGCCTGATCTCGATCTTCACGTTGTGTTGGCTAAGAGAGACAAGGTGGTCCTGCCAGAGCTGTCGGCGAGGTTCATGCAGAGACTGAAGGACGCCGGAGCTAAGCCAAACATCTTACAATTAAACTGTGGCCACTATTCACTTGCCATACCGCCTTACATTTTGTTAGCCGGTTGGAACTTGAAGCGGTTTCTATCCCGCTGACAAGTCGGCCGTGAATATCAATGGGGCAGAATAGCTGGCGGATGGATAAAGCGCGAGGGTATAGCGTGGACGATGTTCTCACTAGCGTATGGAGAAGCTAACCCAAGTGCGTCATGCCGGTTATCAAGGTAGGTGATCTACCACTTTCGCGCAAATGAGCCGCAAACACCTCAGTCGGCGTCTTGTATCCGAGGCACTTTCGCGGTTGATCGTTGATATGGCGCGTGAGGTGGAGAAGGTCGTGCTGCGACACAACTGCCAAGTCTGTGGTGCCTGGCAGGAAACGTCGAATGCGCTTGTTGGTGTTCTCGACGGTTCCTTTTTGCCACGGTGCACTCGGGTCGCAGAACCAGCTACGCGCGCCGATCCCTTCTTCCAAAGCCCTGAACCCGGCAAACTCCGTACCGCGATCAAAGGTGAAGCTTTGACGCGCAAACGCCGGTAAAGGAGAAAACGCTCTGATGATCTTGTCCATGATCGGCCGCGAGTGCCGGCTCGGATTCTTGATGAGAACGGTATAGCGGCTCTTGCGCTCGACGAGGGAGGTGACGTTCGCATGGCCAAGTGGACGTTCGAAGATCAGGAGGTCGCCCTCCCAATGCTCAAACTGCGATCTATCTCCAATAAAATCAGGCCGTTGGGATATACGGTGCGTGGCTGGAAACGCACCGTCCCGCGGCTTCCTTGAGCGCAGTGGACGACGTTTGCGGCGTGCTTCCGGTAGATACTGATAAAGACCAAGCCCATAATCTTCCTTGCTGTAGATGAAGCGATAGATTGTCTCCTTGCAAACCCGAACACGACTGAGATCATCCGACAGCAGCCGCCCGGCAATCTGTTCGGGAGACCAGTGGGCCTCCAACTGATTGATGATCTCTGTTCGCAAATTAGGGTGACGCCGCAGCTTTTTCAGCCGACGACGTCGGTCCTGCGCAATGTCGTTCGCGACCGTGCTGTAGTAGCCGTCGTAGTCCGGCAGTTCACGATCACGAAACGTGTTGCGTTTGATCTCGCGGTAAATCGTCGAACGATGACGGCCAAGCTGGCGGGCCATCTCGTTTACCGGAGCTTTCGCTGCCACCAGGTGATGCAGGCGTCGGCGGTCGGCGAGGGTGATCTGAGTATAGCATCGGGACATGCCAAATCTCCAAAGTGAAGCCATTGAAATTACTGGCATGTCGCACTTGGAAATAGAATGTACCGTAACGTTATAAC